>DATESN010000072.1:0-81710 GCA_035270785.1 Lachnospiraceae bacterium
CAAACAAAACCTTTAAAAATTGGAAGAATTAGTGTATAATTTGGGAGTATATATTGAGGGAAAATAAAAGTTTAGGAACAAAGGATAACGGTGATGTGATTTGGAGGCAAGTATGAATTGTAAAGAATCAGAAAAGCTGATTGGACAATTTATTCGAAATGAACTAGAAGATAAAGAATTAGAGCTTTTTGTGTTGCATACTAAGTCTTGCAAATCCTGTATGGAGGAATTATCCATTCAATATTTGGTGGAAGAGGGTATGAATCGGTTAGAAGAAGGCGGGGCATTTGATTTACAAGGTGAGTTGGAGATGAAATTAATGCAATCGTTAACAAAAGCCCGTTTTCGTAGACGAATGCAAAGATTCTATTTTATAGCGGAAGTTTTTGCTATTATTGCGATTGCGATAGTAGCTTTTACGATATTATTTTAGTGCATGAAAACATGCAGATAGGAATAAAAATGAGTGAAAAGATAGTATTAATAGATGGACATAGTATTTTAAACAGGGCATTTTATGGCGTTCCTGATTTGAGCAATGCAAAAGGATTTCATACCAATGCAATTTATGGATTTTTAAATATTATGTTTAAAATCATAGAGGAAGAAAAGGCGGATTATTTAACCATTGCATTTGATGTAAATGCACCAACCTTTCGTCATGATATTTATAAGGAATATAAGGGTACCAGAAAGCCAATGCCACAAGAACTAAGAGAACAAGTACCTGTAATAAAAGAAGTGTTAAAAGCGATGGGTGTATTTACCATAGAAAAACCCGGCTTGGAGGCAGACGATATTCTTGGGACCATAGCGAAACGTTCGGAAAAGGAAGGGTTAGAAGTATCCTTAGTCTCAGGAGACAGGGATTTACTTCAAATCGCCTCAGAACATATTAAGATTCGAATTCCCAAGACAAAGGGTGGTAAAACGGAAGTGATTGATTATTTTGCAAAAGATGTAGAGGCAGAATATCAAGTGGATCCCATTCAGTTTATTGAGTTAAAAGCCTTGATGGGTGATGCATCGGATAATATCCCTGGAGTTCCAAAGATTGGTGCTAAAACCGCTACTGAATTAATGGTACAATTTGGATCCCTAGAATCTATTTACGATAATATTGAAAAGATAACCAAAAAAAGTATTAAGGAAAGCTTAATTGTGAATAAAGATCTTGCTGATTTAAGCAAGATACTTGCTACCATTAACATAGACAGTGATATTCATTTTGAACTTCAAGATGCAAAATTAGGTATGTTGTATACAAAAGAGGCGTATGTGTTTTTTAAAGATCTTGAATTCAAAAATATGCTTAGTCGCTTTGAAGAAAAACAAGAAAAAAGTCAGGTAAGTAAAGAATTCAAATCAATCATAACAAATAGTGAAATGAACCTTATTTTTAAAGAATGTCAAAATTCTGAACAATTAGGGATTCAAATTTTTCAACATAATAATGAAGTTTTCGGTATTTCCATTGCTTTTTCAGAGCATGATATTTATTGGATAGGAATAAATGATGATATTAAAAAAGAACAATTACTACCTTATATAGCAAGTTTAAAAAAGAATGAGATAGGTACCTTTGATATTAAAAAAACTTATGATTTTTTGGATATAGAAAACACACAAAAGTTATTTGATATTAGTATTGCTGCATATTTGCTAAATCCACTTAAAAATGATTATGAAATGGAAGAAGTTGCAAATGAATATTTGGGATTTCATTTTTCAGGTAGAAGTGAACTCTTTGGTAAAACTGATTTTTTAAAGGCATACGAGGAAAAACAAAATGAATTTATAGAATATGCTTGTAACTGTGCCTATGCAGCATGGAAGGTGATACCAGTTCTACGTAAAAACCTTAAGGAAACAGGAATGATTTCTTTATTCGAAGAAATAGAAATGCCTCTTTCCTATGTTTTATACGATATGGAAAAAGAAGGAATTGAACTTAGACCTAAGGAACTAAAGGCGTATGGAGAAGCTTTACTAGAACGAATTCATGAATTAGAAGAACTGATCTACAAAGGTGCAGGAGAAACATTTAATATAAATTCCCCCAAACAATTAGGCGAAATATTATTTGGAAAGCTACAAATGCCAGGAGGGAAAAAAACCAAAACAGGTTATTCAACAGCAGCGGAAGTATTAGAAAAGTTATCTGTAGAATTTCCATTGGTAGCAGATGTTCTAGAATATAGAGGCCTGGCAAAATTAAAATCTACTTATGCTGATGGCTTAGCAAATTGCCTTGATAAAAACAATCGAATTCATTCAACGTTTAATCAAACAATAGCCGCAACAGGAAGAATTAGCTCTACAGAACCTAATTTGCAAAACATTCCCATGAAAATGGAATTAGGAAGAAAGATTCGCAAAGTGTTTGTTCCAAAAGAGGGTTTTCTATTTATGGATGCAGATTATTCCCAAATAGAACTTCGTTTGTTAGCACATATGTCTGCCGATACACAATTAATTGAGGCATATCGAATGAATGAAGATATACACAGAATAACAGCATCTAAAGTATTTCATACACCATTTACAGAGGTGAGTGATTTTCAAAGAAGAAATGCCAAAGCAGTTAATTTTGGTATTGTTTATGGTATTAGTGCATATGGCCTTAGTCAAGATTTGAATATTGGAGTAAAAGAAGCAAATGAATATATAGAACAATATTTCAAAACCTATCCTGGTGTAAAGGTTTTCCTAGAGAAATTGGTAGAAGATGCTAAGGAAACGGGATATGTTACCACCTTATTTGGTAGACGTAGACCAATCCCTGAATTGAAGTCCACTAATTTTATGCAACGCTCCTTTGGGGAACGAATTGCTATGAACTCCCCTATTCAAGGAACAGCAGCGGATGTTATTAAAATAGCCATGATTAAGGTGTGGCAGAGACTTAATAGGGAAAATCTTAAGTCGAAAATGATTTTGCAGGTGCATGATGAACTGTTAATTGAAACAGCCGTGGATGAAGTGGAACAAGTGAAAGCAATTTTAACAGAGGAAATGATGAATGCAGCAAAGCTGGATGTTTCCCTGGAAATAGATCTTCATACGGGAGAAAATTGGTATGAAACTAAGTGATAACTACAAATTTTCAACAAGTATAGGATAAGACGAGGAACCGATTATGAAGATAATTGGAATTACAGGAGGAGTAGGGTCTGGAAAATCCCAGATTCTTTCCTACATAGCAAATAAATATCATTGTAAAGTTTTGATGGCAGATGTGGTTGCACAAATGTTTTTGGAACCAGGTCATTCATGTTATGATCAATTAGTATCTCTTCTAGGTAAAGAAATAATAAAAAATGATCAAACGATAGATCGAGGTAAGATGGGTGAAAAGATTTTTTTTAATAAAAATCTTTTGTATGAAGTGAATAAGATTATTCATCCAGCAGTTAAAACCTATATTAAAAATTGTATTAAAGAAGAGCAAATAAAAGGGATGATTGATTTCTTTTTTATCGAGGCGGCTTTATTAATTGAAGATAACTATGCTGAAATAATAGACGAATTGTGGTATATTTATGCTACTATAGAAATTAGGCAAGAGCGGCTCCAGACATCAAGGCAATATTCGAAAGAAAAAATAGATTCCATTATGAAGGAACAATTATCCGAAGAAGAATTTAGAAAACATTGTGATGTTATTATTGATAATAGTAACTCCTTACAGGAAAGCTACAATCAAATTGATAAGAAATTGGGGGAATACCTGTGGCAGAGATAAAAAATTACGCGGGAAATTATGTGTTTGGCCTTGATATTGGTACAAGAAGTATTGTTGGAACCGTAGGATATCAAAAGGATGACCAATTTATTGTACTTGCTCAAAGAGTAAAAGAACATGATACAAGGGCTATGATTGATGGACAGATTCATGATATAGGAAGAGTTGGAGCGACAATTCAAAAGGTGAAAGAAGCTTTGGAAGAAGCACTCAATATCACATTAACCGATGTTTGCATTGCTGCAGCTGGACGTGTGCTTAGAACCATTAATATTCATGTTGATTATCATTTTGAAGAAGATAAAATTGTAACAACAGAAGATATTTATGCTCTTAATTCTCTTGGTATTGAAAAGGCATATGATGAATTTAATGTGAAAAACAATTCGGAGATTAAATTCTATTGTGTAGGCTATTCTATTATTAAATATTATTTAAATGATTATCCTATGGGAAATTTAGAAAATCATAAAGGAAAAACTATTTCAGCAGATATGATTGCCACTTTTTTGCCAGATGATGTTGTAGATGGTCTTTATAAAGCAGTTGAAATTGCAGGTCTTAAAGTTGCAAACCTTACACTAGAGCCAATAGCAGCGATTCAGGTAGCCATTCCAGAGATGTATCGCATGCTTAATATTGCATTGATTGATGTTGGTGCAGGAACTTCAGACATTTCCATAACAAAGGATGGAAGTATTATTGCCTATGGAATGATATCTACGGCAGGGGATTGTTTAACGGAAGTTTTAGCAAAGCATTGTCTTGTAGATTTTGTGACGGCGGACCAAATCAAAAAAGACAGTGAAAATAAAGAACTCATTGAATATAAAGATATTATGGGCTTGACCCAGAAAATATCTGTGGAAGAAGTTCGGAATGTATTAGAATCTACCGTGCGTGGAATGACGAAGCAAGTTGCAGATAAGTTGAAAGAGTTAAACGGAGAAAAATCTGTCAGTGCTGTTTTTGTGGTAGGCGGTGGTGGCAAGATAGAAGGATATACAAAGCTACTTGCAAAAGAATTGGATATTGCTCCAGAAAGAGTGGCTCTTCGAGGAGAAGAAGTAATGCAAAAGATTATTTTTATGGAAGAAGATACAATAAAAGATTCTCTTATGGTTACTCCCATTGGTATCTGCTTATGTTTTTATGAAGAAAGCAATAATTTTATATATGTAAATTTCAATAATCAAAGAATCAAATTGTATGATAATAAAAAGCTGGCAGTAGTGGATGCTGCAATGCAGGCGAACTTTCCAAATGATGGGTTATTTCCTAGAAGAGGTAGGGAATTAAACTTTACGATTAATCATAAAAGTAGAATTGTTAGGGGAAAACTTGGCGAAGCGGCTGTGATAACTGTGAATGGTGAAACTGCTGACCTATATATGCCGATACAATCTAATGATAGAGTTGTAGTGACTAGATCAAGTGCTGGAGAGCCGGCAATGTTAGAAATCAAAGATCTACCAGAATATAAAGCATCATTAGAAGTAATTGTAAATGATCAAAAGATATCGTTACCAAAATTTGCCTTAGTCAATGGGAGTTTAAAGTCTGGATATTATAATATTCAAGAAAATGATGACATTATGATGCTTAACGAATATACTGTAAAACAGATTGTTGATTTTATGGATGTTTCTCTTAATCAGAATATGAATATTTATGTAAATAATAAACTTGCTGATTTCGAGACAAAGGTATATGAAAACTTTTCCGTCATATGGACAATGGAATGTGAAGAAAATCAAGTGATAAATAGTGAAGTAAAACAAAATCAAGAGGTGGATGGTAGTATCACTGTTTCGGTGAATGGGAATCCAGTTACCATGACCGGAAAAGACAGTTATATATTTGTGGATGTATTTGATTATATTGACTTTGATTTATCGAAACCTCAAGGAAAAGGAATTATTACCAACGTAAATGGAAATAAAACTCAGTATATGGATGCTTTAAAAAATGGAGATATTATTGATATTTATTGGTCGTAATAAACATAGGAGAAATAGTATGAGACTTTGCAGTATTGCCAGTGGTAGTAGCGGCAACTGTATTTATGTGGGAACTGATACAACACATTTACTAGTAGATGCAGGAATTAGTGGTAAACGAACAGAAGCGGGACTAAATGAATTGGGTATTAGTGCAAAAGAATTAGATGGAATTTTAATTACCCATGAACATAGTGATCATGTGAACGGATTAGGTGTTCTTGCAAGACGTTATGGAATTCCCATTTATGGAACGAAGGAAACTCTAGAAGCAATAGGCATGATGAGTTGTGTTGGAAAGATGGATAGCTCATTATTTCAGATCATTGATCCAGAAGATCAATTTTGTATTAAGGACATCACGATTAATCCAATGCATATATCTCATGATGCAGCAGCACCTGTTGCATATAGGCTTTCACATGATAAGAAAAGAATTGGAATTATAACAGATCTTGGAACTTACAATGATTATACAGTGGAAAACTTAAAAGGGATGGATGCATTATTAATCGAGGCAAATCATGATGTTAGAATGCTTCAGGTGGGTCCGTATCCTTATTATTTAAAGCAAAGAATATTAGGGGAAAGAGGTCATTTAAGCAATGAAGCATCAGGACGCTTGCTAGGATGTCTTCTTCATGATAATATGAAACAAGTTGTGCTTGGACATCTTAGTAAGGAAAACAATATGGCAGAGCTTGCATACGAAACGGTACGTTTGGAAATTGTGAATTCAGATAATCCATATAAAGCGGATGATTTTCCTATTCAAGTAGCAAGAAGAAGTGACATCTCAAGTGTCATAGCAATTTAATAGCAATTTAATAGCAATATTTAATAGGATTAAACAATATCGTTACATAAAAAGGCATATATAACGAGGAATGAGGTGCACGTAGGCAACGTGCAGATGGGTAATAATATGAAAAAAACAATTATAACAGTAGTGGGAAAAGATACAGTTGGTATTATAGCAAAGGTTTGCACTTATTTGGCGCAAAACAAAATTAACATTTTAGATATCTCCCAAACAATTGTACAAGATTATTTTAATATGATGATGATTGTGGATATGACAGATGCTACTGTTTCATTTGGAAACTTAGTAGATGATTTTAACAAAATAGGTGAAGAAATTGGCGTTAAAATCAAATGTCAAAGTGAAGACATTTTTAATAAAATGCACAGAATATAGTAGATTGGGGATAAAACAATGATAAATAGTTTTGAAGTTGCAGAAACTAATAAAATGATAGAGCAGGAAAATTTGGATGTAAGAACAATTACACTGGGTATTAGCTTATTAGACTGTATTGATTCTAACTTGGAAAAATTGAATGCAAATATATATGAAAAAATAACAACCTTAGCTAAAGATTTGGTATCAACGGGAAATGATATAGAAAGGGAATATGGTATTCCTATTGTAAATAAAAGAATTTCCATAACTCCAATAGCATTAATTGGAGCATCGGCTTGTAAAACGAAAGAAGATTTTGCTAAGATTGCGCAAACACTTGATAGGGCAGCAAAAGTAGTTGGTGTAAACTTTATTGGTGGATATTCGGCCCTTGTAAGTAAGGGAATGACAAAGGCAGATGAATTATTAATTCAATCTATTCCATTGGCACTTTCTACAACTGAGATTGTTTGTAGCTCCATTAATCTTGGTTCTACAAAAACAGGAATCAATATGGATGCAGTTCGATTAATGGGGACGATTATTAAAGACACGGCGGAAGCCACAAAAGATAATAGTTCATTAGGTTGTGCAAAGCTTGTTGTATTTTGTAATGCGCCAGACGATAATCCTTTTATGGCAGGTGCTTTTCATGGCGTAACAGAAACAGATACTGTAATTAATGTGGGTGTTAGTGGACCAGGAGTAATTAAGACAGCCCTTGAAAAGGTAAGAGGTGAAAACTTCGAGGTCTTATGTGAGACAATTAAGAAGACGGCTTTTAAAGTTACACGAGTAGGCCAGCTTGTAGCAAAGGAAGCATCTAAGAGACTTGGATTTCCCTTTGGAATCATTGATTTGTCCCTAGCTCCAACACCAGCAGTAGGCGATAGTGTAGCGGATATACTATGTGAGATGGGACTTGAATACGCAGGAGCTCCCGGAACAACTGCAGCACTGGCACTTTTAAATGACCAGGTTAAAAAAGGTGGAATCATGGCATCTTCTTATGTAGGTGGACTTAGTGGTGCTTTTATTCCGGTAAGTGAAGATCAAGGAATGATTGACGCTGTAATAGCTGGAGCACTTACGATTGAAAAATTAGAAGCAATGACTTGTGTATGCTCAGTTGGTCTTGATATGATAGCTATTCCCGGAGATACAAAAGAAACCACAATTGCAGGAATTATTGCAGATGAATTAGCAATTGGGATGATTAACCAAAAGACAACGGCAGTACGTCTCATACCTGTTATTGGTAAAGGTGTTGGGGAAATAGTTGAGTTTGGTGGTCTTCTGGGTTACGCACCGATTATGCCGGTTAATAAATTTGACTGCTCTGCATTTGTGAATAGAAAAGGTAGAATACCAGCACCTGTTCATAGCTTTAAAAATTAAAAACCTAAGAAGAAGAATAATAAAAAATAACGCATCCTATATCTTTAGGATGCGTCTTTCATATTCATTCATCATGGGGCGATTAAATTTTTCTGAAAGAATAGACTGGTAAACATGAGCTGCTAATAGATCACTTTCCAATTGAAGATTTCCCAATGTACCTAGTAAGGAATTGGCATCAGCTAGTTTTGAAATCAATGGAATGGAGGTACTATTTTTTATTTTATTGAGTAAAGGGAGGGAAGTTTCTTTAAAACCAAGGACTCTGGCATAATAACAGTAATCATTGGAAACAAAGGAATCTAGAATATCTTGTTTCAGGTTAAGTAATATGTGAAGGAGACTCCTACAAACCCTAGTATAGGTGATATCTTTTGTTTTTAGCATCATAGAAAAGTCATCAAAACCATGAAAAGAATTAAGGGAATTGCAAATGCGATCAGATAATTCCCTTGAGACATCAACATAACTAGTATATCCCAATTCTTTTTCTAAAAGCAATTTATATTTTAGCAATCCAGAAATATCATCATGGAAAATAGGATAGGTTTTTTTATATTCTTCTTTTAATATTTCAAAAGTTTTTACGGGAACCTGATCTTCAATATGAGATAGTTCGTTATGATCCATTAAGGAATGGCGTATTGCAATTGCAGAACTATTGTTTTGTGCAAGACGCTTATCGTGATAATCACTTCCTACACGAAGATTTGTATAAGGAACAATAGAACTGTTCATCCTAATAATTGCTTTGATGTATTCAATTCCTAAAATATTATTAGGACTGGAAAGTATGTCCGAGATATTTGGGATTTCAGGATACAAAGATTCTAGTGTTATATTTCTAGCTTGGGGAAAAGTCATTTTACCTTTTATATTATCTTGTAACAATGCTTTAAACGCAGCGGGTTCATTGGCAAGTATGTTGGCAATCTTATACAAAACATCAATATCTCCACATTCACTTCCAAAACAAACAGAGTCTACGATTCCTAATTGATGAAGAATAGAAATGGCACCATTGGAAAAATACTCAGCACTTGCGGCGGCGTAGTACACGGGTAACTCAATTACAAGATCAGCACCACCTTCTAAGGCCATTTTTGTTCGGCTATATTTGTCAATCAGAGCGGGTGCTCCTCGTTGGGTGAAATCACCACTCATGACAACAATTAAATAATCAGCATTTGTTAAAGAACGTGCTTGATCCAATTGATATTTATGACCGTTATGAAATGGATTATATTCAGCAATAATTCCGGTTACTTTCATAGATGCCTCCTTAACTAACTTTTTTCTCGTTGGTAAAATATCTTAAAGATTCATATAATAATCGTAGCATGTTTTAATTTGCAATACAAGTATTCATTGTATTTGATTTAGCACAAGAAAAACCCCTTTCAAGTATTGTATACAAAAATAAAATTGTATATAATATAGTAGTGAGAGTTTTAAGGGGGCAACAAAAGGTATTAAATAATTAATTACTAGGGAGGAAAAATATGGCATTCATTAATGTAATAAAAGAAAAAGCAAAAATGGATAGAAAAACAATTGTGTTACCAGAGACCAATGATAAAAGGGTATTGATTGCAGCAGCACATGTAATAGAAGAAGAAATTGCAAATATCATCATGATTGGAAAAAAGGATAAGATATTAGATGGAGCAGGCTGGTTGGAAATTGATCTGTCAAAAGTTCAAATTATCGATCCAGAGACTAGTGACAAATTAGAAGAATATGTTGAACTACTTTATACCACTCGTAAATCAAAGGGTATGACACCAGAAAAAGCAAAAGAAGTTTTACTAAACGACTACTTAACATTTGGAGTTATGATGGTAAAAGCAAATGATGCTCATGGAATGGTTGCGGGTGCATGTCATGCAACAGCGGATGTGCTAAGACCATCACTTCAAATATTAAAAACAGCACCAGGTGTAAAATTAGTATCTGGATTTTTTATTTTAGATGTACCTAATTGTGAGTATGGTGATAATGGTACATTCCTGTTTGCGGATTGTGGTTTGAATCAAGATCCAACGGCAGAAGAATTAGCTGCGATTGCAGATACAAGTTCTAAAAGCTTTAAAAATTTGGTAGGTTCAAAAGCAATTATCGCTATGCTTTCACATTCTACAATGGGAAGTGCAAAGCATCCACTGGTAGATAAAGTTGTTGAAGCTACAAGAATTGCAAAAGAACAATATCCATATCTTTGTATCGATGGTGAATTACAGCCAGATGCAGCTTTGGTACCTCATATTGCTAAAACGAAAGCACCGGATAGTGATGTTGGTGGAAAAGCAAATGTACTTATATTTCCTAACTTAGATTGTGGAAACATAGGTTATAAACTTGTGGAAAGACTTGGAAAAGCGCAAGCATACGGTCCAATGCTACAAGGAATTGCAAAACCAATTAATGATTTATCAAGGGGATGCAAATGGGAAGATATTGTTGGTGTTGTTGCACTTACAGCGGTACAAGCACAATTAGTATAAAAAGAACAGAAAACCTCTAAATTTCAATGAAATATAAGTTGACAAAGATATTGGGTATATGTATAATTGTTTGAGTGTGGATAGGAGTCTGCGATGTTGGTGAATTTAACAGATATATTGTCGTCCGAGAATTTAGTGATTCATAAAATGATTGAAATAGAACTTGATTCTATTGATTATTTAACAGAGAAATTTGTCTTAATAGAGAAAGAACCTCTTAATTTAACACTAACAAATATGGGATCCAAAAAGGTTCTTATTGAAGGTAAGATACGATTAGTACTTCGTATGAATTGTGACAGATGCCTAAAGGATGTAAATATAGTATTTGATTTGGCTTTATCAAGAATGGTGGTAGCACCAGGTGAAGAGAAAGCGGATGAAGATGAAGAGGAACAAAGCTTCATGGACAAATATCACTTAGATGTAGATGAACTAGTTTACAGTGAGATTATGATGAACTGGCCTATGAAAGTTTTATGTGCAGAATCCTGTAAAGGAATTTGTAAGAAATGCGGTAATGACCTGAATGATGGAGATTGTGGATGCGATACATTTGTACCTGATCCCCGTATGGCAGTAATAAAAGATATTTTCAAAGGGAATAAGGAGGTGTAACGATGTCTATTTGTCCTAAAAATAAATCTTCTAAAGGTAGAAGAGATAAAAGAAGAGCGAACTGGAAAATGAGCGCAGCTACATTAGTAAAATGTAGCAAATGTGGAGCTTTAATGATGCCTCATAGAGTATGTAAAGCTTGCGGATCTTATAACAAGAAAGAAATTATTGCAGTTGACTAATGAAACGTTGCTACGTAGTAACATGAAAGAAAGTGTCTAATTTAGACACTTTTTTTTCATGATTAACTTGATTTTTATAGGGTGGTCTAGTATATTTATATAAGGCATGTGAAAGTGTAAAGAATGATATCTTTGGGAGGTTTTTTATGTCAGAAATGGTACGTGTTGCAGTAGATGCAATGGGAGGGGATAATGCTCCGGGAGAAATTGTAAAAGGCGCTATTGAGGCTATAAACCAAAATAAAAAAATAAAAGTATTCTTAGTAGGAAAACAGTTCGATATTAAGGAAGAATTAAAAAAACATACATATGACGCAACACAAGTTGAAATTGTGAATGCAGAAGAGATTATAGATACTTGTGAACCACCAGTTATGGCGATTCGCAAGAAAAAAGATTCCTCCATTGTAAAAGCCCTCACTATGATCAAAGATGGAACTTGCGATGGGTTTGTTTCGGCAGGAAGTACTGGAGCTGTTTTAGTAGGAGGACAAGTTATCGTTGGAAGAATTAAAGGAATTGAAAGACCACCCCTTGCACCAATGATTCCAACCGAAAAGGGAGCTTCTCTTTTAATTGATTGCGGTGCAAATGTGGATGCAAGAGCATCACATCTTGTTCAATTTGCTAAAATAGGTTCTATATATATGGAAAGTGTTATGGGAATAAAAAACCCAACCGTTGCAATCGTAAATATTGGTGCGGAAGAAGAAAAAGGCAATGCCTTAGTGAAGGAAGCCTTTCCTATCTTGAAGAATTGTCCGGAAATCAACTTTATTGGAAGTATTGAGGCAAGAGATATTCCAGCAGGCAAAGCAGATGTTATCGTTTGTGAAGCATTTGTGGGAAATGTAATATTAAAGTTGTATGAGGGCGTAGGTAATACGTTAATTAAAAAGATAAAAGTGGGTATGATGTCTTCCTTTAGGAGTAAGATAGGAGCTTTACTAGTAAAACCTGCTTTAAAAGAAACACTGAAGACGTTTGATTTAGAGCAATATGGTGGAGCACCTTTGCTTGGACTAAATGGATTAGTAATTAAGACACATGGCAGTTCAAAATCAACTGAAATTAAAAACTCTGTTTTGCAATGTTTAACATTTAAAGAACAGAATATAAATGAAAAAATAAAAGAAAAGATTATCCTAAAAGATGAGTAGGGAAGGATCGATTACAATGGAATTTGAAAAATTACAGCAGGTAATTGCATCAGTATTAAATGTTGACCCTAAGGAAATCACCATGGATACAACATTTATGGAAGATTTAGGAGCGGATTCTTTAGATGTTTTTCAAATAGTAATGGGTATTGAGGGAGAATTTGATATTGAAATTCAACCAGAGGAAGCGGAAAGAATTAGCACAGTAAGAGAAGCGGTTCTTTTAATTAAAAAGGCAGAACATGATTAGTAAAGGAAAACGTAAGCCCTGACAAGGGCTTTTTCGATGTTTTAATAATAGGACATTTAGGTATGTTAAGGTAGATAGGTGAAAAATGGAAGATCAATATACATTAGAATTTTTAGAACAAAGAATTCATTATATTTTTAATAATAAAGATTTAATCAAACAAGCACTTACACATAGTTCCTATGCCAATGAACGAACGATTCAAAAACTAGATGACTATGAACGAGTAGAGTTTTTAGGAGATGCGGTTCTAGAACTTGTATCAAGTGAATTTATTTTCATGGAAAACCCAACGATGTCAGAAGGAAATATGACGAAACTTAGAGCTTCCCTTGTATGTGAGCAGGCACTTTCTTATTGCGCAAAAGATATAGAGATTGGTAAGTTTTTATATCTTGGAAAAGGTGAAAATGCAACTGGTGGAAGAAATAGAGATTCTATTATAGCAGATGTTGTGGAAGCAATTATAGGAGCAATTTTTTTAGATGGAGGGTTTGATGATGCAAAAAGATTTATACATGAATTTGTATTATCAGATATTGAAAATAAAAAGTTATTTTATGATAGTAAAACAATTTTGCAGGAAATGATACAAAAAAAGAATCCAGGGAATCCTCACTATGAATTGATTTCCGAAACAGGACCTGATCATAATAAAGAATTTTTAGTAAAAGCATACATTGATGATATTATAATAGGCGAAGGTGTGGGCCGGACTAAAAAAGCCGCTGAACAAAAAGCCGCTTATGAAGCAATTCTTCAAATGAATAAGAAAAAAAATAAAAACAGCTGATATAAGAATATGGGAGCCTTTATGTACTTAAAAAATATTGAAGTCCATGGATTTAAATCTTTTGCAAATAAAATTAATTTTCAATTTCATAAAGGCATTACGGGTATTGTGGGACCAAATGGTAGTGGTAAAAGTAATGTGGCAGATGCGGTTCGCTGGGTATTTGGAGAGCAACGTATTAAACAATTACGAGGAGCATCCATGCAAGATGTTATTTTTTCTGGTACAGAAACTAGAAAAGCATTAGGATATGCCTATGTAGCCATTACGTTAGATAATAGCGATCATGATCTTGCCATAGACTATGATGAAGTGACAATAGCAAGACGAATCTATCGTTCTGGTGAAAGTGAATATTTAATAAACGGTACTCCATGTAGGTTGAAAGACGTAAATGAACTTTTTTATGATACAGGTATTGGCAAAGAGGGTTATTCTATTATTGGGCAAGGGCAAATTGATAAAATATTAAGCGGTAAGCCTGAAGAAAGACGAGAACTTTTTGATGAAGCGGCAGGTATTGTGAAATTTAAAAAACGTAAAAATACCGCTGTTAGTAAATTAGAGGCGGAAAAGCAGAATTTAATTCGAGTAAAGGATATTTTATCGGAACTTGAAAAACAAATCAATCCATTAGAAAAACAATCAGAAGTAGCAAAAGTATATTTAAAGAAAAAAGAAGAACTGAAAGCATATGATATTAATGTTTTTTTACTTGAAAATCAACGAGTGCGGGAACAGTTTAAATCGGTAGAAGACAAATACAATATTGCAAGTGATGATTTAGCAGATACTACAGCAAAATATGAAAATATTAAAGAAGAGTATAAGCAAATTCAATATGAAATCGAAATGCTAGAAGAAGTAATTGAAAGTGCTCGAGATACATTATCAGATTCTAGTGTTTTACGAGGAAAACTCGATGGACAAATTAATATTTTAAAAGAGCAGATTAATTCTGCAAAGGGTACGGAAGGTCATTTACAAAACCGTCTAGAAACTGTAAATAAAGAAATAGAAGGAAAAGACGCTGAAAAAGCGATTATCATGAACGAAAAAATAGAAATTGATAGGCAAGTTGCAGATATCGAAACAGTTCGAGATCAAGCAAAATGTCTATTAGTGGATGTTCAAAATAAAATAGAAGAATTAAATAATAATATTGAAATTAGTAAAAATCAAATCATTGATTCTTTAAATAACAGAGCTACCATAAAATCTAAAATTGGTCGTTATGATACAATGATGGAGCAAATCAATATTAGAAAAGCGGAACTTAATTCTAGACTACTTCGTGCTAAAACAAATGAATCTCAACAGGACACGGTATTGAAGGAGTTAGAAGAAGAATTTCTTGTTATAAATAAAACAATTATTGAATTAAATAATAAGCAACAAAATATGGATGAACGCATTGGTCAAATACGTGATGAACTAAGCAATAAAGATCAAAGACTAAGAGATACACAAGTTCTGTATCATCAAGAAAAGTCAAAGCTTGATTCTATTTCCAATATGACGGAACGATATGATGGATATGGAAATAGTATTCGAAAAGTGATGGAACAAAAAGAAGTGGAGAAAGGGCTTGTTGGTGTAGTTGCTGATATTATCAAAGTGGATAAAAAGTTTGAAATAGCTATAGAAACGGCGCTGGGGGGTAATATTCAAAACATTGTTACCAATGATGAAGAAACCGCTAAAAAAATGATTACTTACTTAAAACAAAATAAATTTGGACGAGCTACTTTTTTACCATTAACTAGTATTAGGACTCCACAAGAATTTAAAAACCTAGACGCTTTAAAAGAAAATGGCGTGATGGGAATGGCAGATGAATTAGTAAATGTTGATATAAAATATAAAAATGTTGCTAAAGCTATGCTAGGAAGAATTGTTGTTGTAGATAATATGGAACATGCAGTTAAAATTGCGAAGAAGTTTAATTATGGAATTCGTATTGTTACTATGGAAGGGGAACTATTAGTACCAGGCGGCGCAATTAGTGGAGGAGCCTTTAAGAATAGCAGTAATTTATTAGGCCGACGACGGGAAATAGAAGAATTAGAGGCAAAAGTTAAAAAGTATGTATTGGAAATTGATGTACTTCTAGATGAAATTGAAAAAATAAAAAAAGAGAGAAATAAGCTTAGAATTGAAATAGAGGATGTGAAAAATAGTCTTCAAGAACAATTTATTAAGCAGAATACCGCAAGATTAAATGTGATAAAAGCAGAAGAACGTAAAAATGAAACAGAAAAGGATTTTGGAGATTTAAAAGAAGAACAGCAGGAACTTGAACATCAAATTATAGAAATCAAACAAAATAAAGAGTCTATTCAGAGGGAATTAACAGATTCTGAAAAGATTGAGAAAGATGCAGATATTCAAATTGTAATATTCCAAAAAGAATTAGAGGAACAAAGAAGTTTTGAATCAGATCAGACAGGAAAAGTATCATTATGGGATCTTGAAGTAGAAAAAATGCATCAAAAACAAGAGTTTGAGCAACAAAACAGGAGTAGAATTGATGGAGAGATTGCCCGTTTTACAAATGAGCTAAACGAAATTAAAGAAGGATTAGCAAATAACTTTAGAGATGTTGAACTGAAGAAACAAAGTATTATAGAAATAGAAAAAACATTATTAGCTTCTAACACCTCTCAAACAGATACAGAGAAAAAGTTAAAGGATGATTTTAAACGAAAAGAATTACTTACAACAAAGCAAAAGAATTTTTTCTCATCGAGAGAAGATTTAGCACAGCGTATGACATCCCTTGACAAGGAAGTATACAGACTTAGTGCGCAAAAAGAGAAATTAGAAGAATCCATGGAATTCCATATTAATTATATGTGGGATGAATATGAAATAACGTTAAGTGATGTAGCTTCCTTACGTGATGAAGCAATGACTGATCTCCCTTCTATGAAAAGAGAAATTGCTGGATTAAAAGAGCAAATTAAAAAGCTTGGAGATGTGAATGTAAATGCCATTGAAGACTTTAAAAACCTTATGGAACGATATGAGTTTTTGAAAACCCAGCATGATGATTTAGTGGAAGCGGAAGAGACTTTGCTTGCTATTATAGAAGAATTAGATATTGCCATGAGAAAACAATTTAGGGAAAAGTTTGATAATATATGTAGTGAATTTGATAAGGTATTTAAAGAATTGTTTGGCGGTGGTAAGGGTACGATAGAACTTATGGAAGATGAGGATATTCTAGAAGCTGGTGTACGTATTATTGCACAACCTCCTGGAAAGAAGCTTCAAAACATGATGCAATTATCAGGAGGAGAAAAAGCATTAACGGCCATTTCCTTATTGTTTGCAATACAAAACTTAAAGCCGTCGCCATTTTGTTTGCTAGATGAAATTGAAGCGGCACTTGATGAAAGTAATGTTGGTCGTTTTGCAAAATACTTACATAAACTTACAAAACATACTCAGTTTATAGTGATTACCCATCGACGTGGTACCATGGAAAAAGCGGATCGGCTTTATGGCATTACCATGCAGGAAAAAGGAATTTCGGCTTTGGTAAGTGTGAATTTAATTGAGAATGATTTAGATAATTAGGAGGAGCACTATGAGCGAAGAAAAGAAAGGCTTTTTTAGTAAATTAAAAGCGGGACTTAGTAAAACAAGAAATAATATAGTCCATGGAATTGATTCGGTTTTTAGTGGCGCGTCTAGCATTGATGATGAATTCTACGAAGAATTGGAAGAAATCTTAATTATGGGTGATATTGGTATCTATACAACCAACGCTATTCTAGAAGGATTAAAATTACAAGTAAAAGAAAAAAAGATAAAAGACCCATCCCAATGTAAGAATCTTCTCATCGATAGTATTAAAGAGCAGATGAGCGTAGAACAAACAGCATATGAGTTTGAAACAAAACAAGCAGTTATCCTTGTTATTGGAGTAAATGGGGTAGGTAAGACAACGTCTGTTGGAAAACTTGCAGGTATATTAAAAGACAAAGGAAGAACCATATTAATTGCAGCAGCAGATACTTTTCGAGCGGCTGCGGGGGAACAATTATCGGAATGGGCTCATCGTGCAGGATGTGACATGATTGGCGGAGTAGAAGGAGCTGATCCAGCATCGGTAATCTACGACGCAGTAAATGCAGCAAAGGCGAGAAATGTTGATGTTCTTCTTTGTGATACCGCAGGTAGACTCCATAATAAAAAAAATCTAATGGAAGAACTTAAAAAGATAAATCGTATTATAGATAAAGAATTTCCTCATGCACATAGAGAAAACCTTGTAGTGTTAGATGGTACAACAGGCCAGAATGCTTTGATTCAGGCAAAGGAATTTGGTGAAATAACAGATTTAACTGGAATTATATTAACAAAGATGGATGGGACTGCAAAAGGCGGTATTGCCATTGCCATTCAATCGGAATTAAAAATTCCCGTCAAATATATTGGTGTTGGTGAAACGATGGAAGATTTACAAAAATTTGATACCAATCAATTTGTGAATGCTCTTTTTGATAGAGTGGATGATGTGGATGTGAAAAACGTAAATGAAGGAACTGAATTTTAAACGTGTAGTAAAAAGCAGAAGAAAATATGGAGAAAAAGATGGAAGATAAAATGCTTACCTTAGAAAGATTTCAAGAAGCTTCTGAAATTGTTAAAAATGTCACACTGGAGACAAAACTTGTTGCAAGTGAATATCTATCAAAAAAAACAGGGAATCAAATCTATTTAAAACCTGAAAACATGCAATTTACAGGTGCTTATAAAGTTCGTGGGGCTTATTATATGGTCAGTACCTTAACCGAGGAAGAACGTGGGAAAGGATTAATAACAGCATCGGCCGGTAACCATGCCCAAGGAGTTGCCTACGCAGCGAAGTGTTTTGGTGCTAAAGCAATTATTGTAATGCCAACAACAACACCACTTATGAAAGTAAACAGGACAAAAAGCTATGGTGCTGAAGTGGTATTATGGGGAGATGTTTATGATGAATCATGTGCGCATGCTTATGAATTAGCTGACCAAAAGGGCTATACATTTATTCATCCCTTTGATGATTTAGCGGTGGCCACAGGGCAGGGAACTGTTGCTATGGAAATTTTCAAAGAACTCCCATTAGTAGACTACATATTGGTTCCTATTGGGGGGGGAGGACTTGCTACAGGCGTTTCAACTTTGGCAAAAATTTTAAATCCCAATATAAAAATAATTGGAGTAGAGCCTGCTGGAGCCAATTGTATGGAAGAATCCATAAAGCAGGGAAAGATTGTTACATTAAAAACATTAAATACCATTGCAGATGGTACTGCTGTGAAAACTCCAGGGACTAAAATATTTCCTTATATCAAAGAAAATATTGACGAAATCATAACGGTGGAAGATGAAGAATTAGTAGTATCTTTTTTGGATATGGTGGAAAATCATAAAATGATTGTTGAAAATTCTGGATTACTCACTGTTGCAGCACTTAATAAATTAAATATAAAAGATAAAAATGTGGTTTGTATTTTAAGTGGTGGCAACATGGATGTTATTACTATGTCCTCTGTAGTTCAACAAGGTCTTATTTTTAGAGATAGAATTTTTACGGTTTCTGTATTACTTCCTGATAAACCGGGGGAATTAAGTCGTGTGGCTGATGTCATTGCAAAACAAAATGGGAATGTCATTAAGTTAGAACATAATCAATTTGTTTCTACAAATAGAAATGTTGCAGTGGAGCTTCGAATTACAATTGAGGCTTTTGGAACAGAACATAAACATCAAATTATGGAAGCACTTGAAAAGTACGACTATAAGCCAAAACAAGTTAGAACGATTATTTGATTTTAAAAGAAAAATATGGGAATACTTTCATTTGTAGGAGGTGACTATGAATGAAAGTATTTTTGCGTTATTTGATTTTAACTTTTTCTACCGCAGTATATTCGGTAGGGGTTAGTTTGTTTCTTGATCCTAACAACATTGCACCAGGCGGTATTACAGGAGTATCCATTTTAGTAAATCGTTTTACAGGGGTAGGAACAGGTACCCTTATTTTTCTATTAAATATACCCATTATGATGTTAGGTATGTGGAAGTTTGGCTGGCGTTTCATTTTATCAACGATCTATACACTTGCCTGGATTTCATTTTTTACAAATATTTTTTCTCAATTTGAACCATTATCCCATGATTTACTAGTTTCTGCTATTGCAGGTGGAAGTATGGTAGCCTTTGGGGTAGGGGTTACTTTTAAATGTAATGCTACAACGGGTGGAACGGATATTGTTGTGAAGGTACTTAGATTAAAATTCAAACACTTAAAGACAGGATTCTTATTTTTAGCAATAGATTTTATAGTGGTATTACTTTCAGCAATCATATTTCGAGATTTAAATATAGCAGCGTATGCAATTATCTCTGTATTAATATGCTCTACACTAGTGGATGTCATCTTATATGGAAGAGATGAGGCCAAACTCATCTACATTATTAGTGATAAATCCGAGAAAATAGCTTCTAGAATTTTGTCGGAAATGGATATTGGTGTTACTTATTTGGAGGGAATTGGAGCCTTTAGTAAAAAGGAAAAAAGAATTATTATGTGTGTGGTAAAAAAACAAAAGACACCTAGGGCGCAAGCAATTATCAAAGAGGAAGATGCAGAGGCATTTATGATTATTACAAGTGCCAGTGAAATATATGGAGAAGGATATAAAAACTATTTTGCAGATAATTTATAATTCAAATACACCCAATTTACCAACCAACACAACTCAATTTAAAATAGGTGTCAAGAAAAAACACTTGACACCTATTTTTTAATATAGTAAACTGACTAAGTGCTTAAAAGTGATATATTGTTACATTGAAAAGTAGCATCAATGGGAGTTAATAGATGATGGAAAAGATCGTGGTACAAGGTTTGTTATATGATTTTTACGGCGAACTTTTGACGGAACATCAAAAAAGAATATTTGAAGATGTTGTTTATCATGATATGTCTCTTAGCGAAATTGCAAATGAAAAGGGAATTAGTAGACAGGGTGTACATGATTTACTGAAAAGATGTGATAAAATTTTAAGTGATTATGAACAGAAGTTACATTTGGTTGAAAAGTTTAGCAAAACAAAAGAAAAAATTATAGAAATTAATCGTATCGCTTGCCAAGAAGAGGTAAAAGAACTTGCCAAGCAGATCCTAGAGGAGTTATAGATGGCATTTGAAAGTTTAACAGATAAACTACAGAATGTTTTTAAAAGTTTAAGAAGTAAAGGCCGATTAACACAGGAAGATGTTAAAGCTGCGTTAAAACAAGTTAAGATGGCGCTATTAGAAGCAGATGTTAGTTTTAAGGTCGTAAAACAATTTGTGAATGCAGTAGAAGAACGGGCGGTTGGTACAGATGTTTTAAATGGACTCAATCCAGGACAGATGGTTATAAAAATCGTTAATGAAGAATTAGTTTCTTTAATGGGATCTGAGACTACTGAAATAAAGATGCAACCAGGAAAATCAATTACTGTCATTATGATGTGTGGTTTGCAAGGTGCTGGTAAAACGACAACCACAGCAAAGATTGCAGGAAAGTTAAAATTAAAAGGTAAAAAAACACTATTAGTTGCTTGTGATATTTATCGACCAGCAGCAATTAAACAACTGCAAATAAATGGTGAAAAACAAGAAGTGGATGTTTTTTCCATGGGAGATCATGAAAAGGTTGTTACCATTGCAAAGGCAGCTATGGAACATGCTGAAAAAAATGGACATAATGTAGTTATTTTAGATACAGCTGGTCGTCTTCATATTGATGAAGATATGATGGCAGAACTACAAGACTTAAAGAAAAATATAGAGATACACCAGACTTTATTAGTTGTGGATGCAATGACAGGTCAAGACGCTGTCAATGTAGCAAAAGATTTTGATGATAAAGTTGGTATTGATGGTGTTGTTCTTTCGAAAATGGATGGTGATACCCGTGGTGGAGCTGCTCTTTCTGTAAAGGCAGTCACTGGAAAACCGATTTTATATGTAGGTATGGGAGAAAAACTTTCTGATTTGGAACAGTTTTATCCGGATAGAATGGCTAGCCGTATTTTAGGCATGGGGGATATTTTATCTTTCATTGAAAAAGTCCAAATTGACATTGATGAAGATAAAGAAAAAGAAATGGCTTCCAGAATGAAAAAAGGAAAGTTTGACTTTGAAGATTACTTAGAAAGTATGAAGCAAATGAAAAACATGGGTGGGCTTTCTAGTATCTTGAGTATGCTTCCAGGAATGGGTGGCGGAAAAATGGGCGATATGGAATCCATGATTGATGATAAACAACTTTCAAGAATGGAAGCAGTGGTTTTGTCAATGACGCCTGCTGAAAGAAAAGAACCAAAACTTTTAAACCCAAGTAGAAAGCATCGAATTGCAAAGGGTGCTGGGGTAGATATAGCAGTTGTAAACCGTTTTATCAAACAGTTTGAACAGGGACAGAAGATGATGAAACAAATGCCAGGAATGCTCGGTGGTAAAAACAGCCGAGGAGGACTTGGCAAAATGAAATTTCCTTTTTGATAGATTCCTTAGATTACATAGTTAATCTTTGGTTTCGCGAATGAGATAACTCATTCCACATATAAAAGTTATACCAAAAATAAACGGAGGTGAAAAACAATGGCAGTTAAAATCAGATTAAGAAGAATGGGACAAAAGAAAGCTCCTTTTTATAGAATCGTAGTTGCAGATTCCAGATCCCCAAGAGATGGAAAATGCATCGAAGAAATTGGAACATACGATCCTAAAACAGAACCAAGCACATTTAAAGTGAATGAAGAATTAGCAAAAAAATGGTTGGGAAATGGTGCACAACCTACTGAAGTAGTAGCCAAGATCTTTAAAGCAGCAGGGATTGAAAAATAGGAACTTGTTGGGAACTCTCTTGGAGGTGGATTATGAAAGATTTAGTAGAAGTAATTGCAAAAGCACTTGTTGATAATCCGGAAGAAGTTGTTGTAACAGAAAAGGAAAGCGGTAGAAATATTACAGTTGAACTTCATGTTGCACCATCGGATATGGGAAAAGTGATTGGTAAGCAAGGAAGAATTGCGAAAGCAATCCGATCCGTAGTCAAGGCAGCATCATCCAAAGATAATAAGAAAGTTGACGTGGAAATCGTCTAATTCATGATAGGGACTACTCATTTGAGTTGTCCCTATTTTAAAATTATGGAAAAAGTTTAAAAGATACAAGTAGAACAGGAGTTATAGTATGGAAGAATTATTGCAAGTTGGGATTATATCATCAACCCATGGAATACGTGGAGAAGTTAAAGTCTTTCCCACGACAGACGATTTAAATCGTTTTAAAACATTAAAAAAGGTTATTTTAGAAACAGAAAAAGAAAAGCTAAATCTTGAAGTAGAAGGGGTAAAGTTTTTTAAAAACTTTGCGATTTTAAAGTTCAAGGGCTATGATAACATAAATGATATTGAAAAGTACAAAGGAAAAAGCCTTTTCGTAACAAGAAAAAATGCTGTAAAATGCCAAGAGGGTGAGTATTTTATTATAGATTTAATAAATATTAAAGTAATCGATGATAATGGTAATGATATTGGTGTTTTAAAAGAAGTGATGGAAACAGGAGCCAATGATGTTTATGTGGTTGAAATGTTAGATGGAAGAGAAGTATTGTTGCCTGCCATTAAACAGTGCATTTTAAAGGTTGATATGGAGAATAAAATAATGACCATTCATATGATGGAAGGCCTTTTAGATTAAAACGGGAGGGTTTATGAATGAATTTTCATGTTTTGACACTGTTTCCAGATATGGTATTACAAGGATTAAATACTAGTATTATAGCGAGAGCAATGGAAAAGAAACAAATTGTTGTACAAGCAATTAATATACGGGATTTCACAACAAATAAACATAATAAAGTGGATGATTATACATATGGGGGTGGTGCAGGAATGTTGATGCAGGCACAACCAGTTTATGATGCTTATCAATCTGTTTTAGAAAGATGCAAAGAAAAAGAAAAACTTCGTGTTATATATGTGACTCCACAAGGCAAGGTATTTAATCAAAAAATGGCGGAAGAATTGGCAAAAGAAGAGGATTTAGTATTCTTATGTGGCCATTATGAAGGAATTGATGAACGAGTATTAGAAGAAATTGTGACTGATTACGTTTCCATTGGAGACTATGTTCTTACTGGAGGCGAACTGCCGGCGATGGTTATGATTGATAGTATTTCAAGGTTAGTTCCTTTTGTACTAAACAATAATGAATCAGCTAAAAATGAGTCTTTTTATGATAATTTATTAGAATACCCCCAGTATTCCAGACCGAATGAATGGATGGGAAAAAAAGTTCCTGAAGTTTTAACAAGTGGACATCATGGAAATATAGAAAAATGGCGTTTAGAACAATCCATAGAACGAACAAAAATGCGAAGGCCAGATTTATATGAAAAGTACAGAGCAGACAATCCAATTGTAGAAAAGAAGAACAAAAGAAGAAAGAATAATAAGGAAAAATCAGAAAAAGATAATTCAAAATGAGTATGGGGTGATAGGGATGATAAGAGCAGAGCAACTTTGCAAAACTTTTATAAGAAATGAAGAAAAGAAAAAGAGAAGTTTCTTAAAACCACAAAAAGATAAAACAGAGTTTTATGCAGTGGATCATATTTCACTTGAAGTAAAAGAACATGAGATATTAGGGGTATTAGGACCAAATGGTGCTGGTAAGACTACCTTACTTCGAATGCTTGGAAAACTCATGCAGCCTTCAGAGGGAAGAGTTATTATTACAGATTCAAAGGAACATGAAATAACGAATACCATCGAAATGAAAAAGAAAATCGGATATTTATCTGGAAATACGAAATTGTATCATAGGCTTAGTAGTAGGGAATTGCTCTTGATGCTAGGTGAAATTTATGGATTATCAAAAGTAGAATGTGAAAAGCGAATTAGTGAGATTTTTCAAATATTAGATATGTCATCATTTGGAGACAATCGTATTGAAAAACTTTCAACAGGACAAACCCAAAGAATTAGTATCGCAAGATGTCTCATACATAAACCATCTATTTATATTTTTGATGAACCAACATTAGGACTAGATATTATTAGTAGTGATGGGATCATAGAATTTATGAAGGCTGAGAAAGAACAAGGAAAATCTGTTATTTATTCTACACACTACATGGAAGAAGCACAGTTTCTATGTGATCGTATTATCCTTCTTAATAATGGAAAAATTATTGCAGAAGGTACACCTAAGTCATTAATGGAACAAACACGTACGAACAATATAAGAGAAACCTTTCATGAGATTATGAAAAGGGGTGCTGTCATATGAATTTTAAATTAATTTATGCACTCTATAAGAAAGAAATGAAAGATATATTTAGAGATAAAAAAACACTTCTGATGATGATTATGATTCCTATTATCTTATATCCATTATTATTGGTGGGAATGGTAGTATTACTAAATAATATTCAAGAAAATAATATAGAAAAGACCTATCGTGTAGGATTTTATCAAGTAGATGAAAAAGATGAAATTATAAATTGTATGCTTGATGAATCAGATGAGTATGAATATAATTTTCAAATTATCCAGGTGTCTGATGTTTCTGAAGCCTTGAAAAACAAAAATATTGATGTTTACATTAAAAGTGAAAAATCAAAAGATCAGATTAATTTTACGTTGTGTTATATTTCTTCCATAAGTGATTCCAAAATGGCAGCATCCATGATGGAGGATATTCTTTATAAATATAGGGAGCAACTTCGCGTAAGTAAGGTTCTTGAAAACAATCTGGAAGTTAAATCCATGTTATATCCCATTACGGTGGAGGAAGAAGATGGTGCTACAAAAGAAGAAGCAGTAGGAAGTATTATGGGAAGTTTAATCCCGTTTTTATTAATTACAACCATTCTTTTAGGAGCGATTTATCCAGCCATTGATGTTACCGCAGGGGAAAAGGAACGGGGTACATTAGAAACGCTTTTGACATTACCTGTTAGTAATGTTGAAATTATTTTAAGTAAGTTTTTAGCGGTATCAACAATTGCCATTGTTTCAGCAGTTCTGAATATGGCATCTATGAGTGGCGTGTGTGTTTATTTTTTTAAACTAATGTCATTTAATCAAACAACGGTAGCGAACTTTAATATGCTAAAATTTCTTCCAGCAATTTTATGTATGGTACTTTGCGTGATTGCATTTACGATGTTTGTTTCAGCGGTTTGTGTATGTATATGTATTTTTGCAAAAAGTTTTAAAGAGGCTCAAAATTATAGTACACCTATTCTTTTGATTTTCATGCTAGCAAGTTACATAGGAATCATTCCTGGTGTGGAATTAACAAGTACAACAGCAGCAATTCCAGTTGTTAATATTTCACTTATGATTGAATCCGTATTTAGTTTTAATTTTGATATCACTTTGATTTTGATTGCTTTATTTACGAATATAGCATATGGTTTTATCGCTATTTGGATTATGAGTAAATGTTTTAATAGTGAAGGAATCTTATTTGGTGAAAGCACTGGCAATTTAAAATTAATGGAAAAAAGAATTAACATGAAACCAAATCAAATGCCGTCTCTTGGGGATGTTATTATTTTATTTTCCGTCATATTACTATTTATGTTATACTTTGGTTCCTATGCTACCATAAGGTGGGGATTAAATGGGGTGTTTATGCAGCAGATCGGCATGTTATTGATTCTATCCCTTTACTCATGGTATATGAAATGTGATGTAAAAAAAGTCTTTTCCTTTCAGTTACCAAAAGGAAAGCATGTTTTAGGAAGCATTTTACTATGGTTTGGAATTTATATTTTTATGATAATGGTATCGGCCATCTTAGTTCCACTTTTTCCTAATAGTGTGATACAATCCAATCAGTTGATTTCATTCATGAAGGGCAAGAATATTTTTATGATTATTTTTATGATTGCAATCATGCCCGCCATAGGTGAAGAAATTATGTTTCGCGGATTTTTATTAGGTAGCATTCGCAGAAAATGGAAAAAAGGGATTGCAATTATTGCAACAGGATTGATTTTTGGTCTCTACCATGGAAGTATTCTGAAGTTTTTTGTCATTGGAATTTTAGGATGTGCCTTGGCATATGCGGTATATCAATCTGGAAGTATCCTGTGCTCTATGTTAATGCACTTATTAAACAATGTAGCCGCTATTATAATAACACTATACCCAAAGGAAGTAAGTAATATCATTCCTATTTTAGTTAAAGATAAACTTCTCCCAGTAGAATTCATAGGGATGTTTGTGCTATCAGGTACGTTACTCTTTATCGGTATTTTATTACTTGAGGACATTAAATTAAAACAAAATAAATGAATCCGGAAATTCATGAAATAATTTATATAAATAGTAAAAAAATCAAAAAAGTATAATGCTTCCAATAGAAACAGTCGATTAAATTCGACTGTTTTTTAACTAAAAAGCAATTGTTTTTATCAGATAAATGATAGAGGTTATATGATTTATCAACTATAATTAATATGGAGTAGACAATTGAGGTGAAAACAATATGAAAAATAAAGAATTTTATTTTAAAACAGCAAAGCTGGCTGTGCCAATTATGCTTCAGAACATGATTACAATTGGGGTTAATATGGCTGATAATATCATGGTAGGTTCCCTTGGAGAAAACGCCCTTTCAGGAGTTGCTTTAGCTAATCAGTTTGTGAGTATATATCAATGTAGCTGTATGGGAATTGGACAGGGAGCGTCGATTATGACATCCAGATTTTGGGGGATGAAGAATACCAAATCCATAAAACAGATTATTACTATTATTACTAGGATTTGTCTTGTCATTGGAATCATATTTTCCGTTTTAACATATTTTTTCCCAGAGGCCATTATGAAAATATATATTAAGGATCCGGCTGTTGTTATGGAAGGAATTAGGTATTTGCGCATCCTTTCAGTGAGTTGTCTGATTATGGGACTATCCATTACATATTCGAATATATATAGAAGTATTGGAAATGCCAAATGGCCTTTAATCAGTTCTTCCTTTGCATTTGTGTTAAATTTAGGGTGTAATTATATATTTATATTTGGTAAGTTTGGTGCACCGGCTATGGGCGTTGAGGGAGCAGCACTGGGAACATTGATTGCTAGAATTTTTGAATTTTTCTTTATATGTGGATATCTGGTTTTCTTTGATCATAAAATCAAGTATCGTATTCAAAACTTGTTTATGAGTTGTGGTAATCTGACTAAGGAATTTACTAAAATAAGTTTACCAGTCATTATTAGTGACACCTTATATGGATTCGGAAATAGTGCAGTTTCAATGGTAGTGGGAAGATTAGGCAGTCAGTTTGTATCTGCAAATTCCATTACATTGGTAACGCAACAGCTTAGTACGGTATTCATACAAGGGGCAGCACAATCTAGCAGTGTTGTTGTTGGACATACACTTGGAGAAGGTAATATTGAAAGGGCAAAGAAAGAGGCAAATATATTTCTTAAAATGGGATTATGGATGGGAGTACTATCTAGTGTAATTATTATATTAATTTCAGGAACCATTATAGGTTTCTATAATATAACTCCAGAAACTGCTATGATAGCAAGACAATTGATGTATTCAATAGGAATCATTATGCTTTTCCGTGGAATGAACAGTATTATGACGAAGGGTGTTTTACGTGGTGGTGGAGATACCAAATTCTTAATGGTGGCAGATATTCTATTTTTATGGGTGGCAAGCATACCATTGGGGTATATTGCAGGAGTGGTCTTACATTTACCAGCATTCTGGGTTTACTTCTTTTTGAAGATTGATGAAGTGATTAAATGTGTTTGGTGTATATGGCGTCTTAAAAGTGGAAAATGGATCAAAAAGATTTCAGCTCAATAATAATATAAGAATAACAAAAAAACAAATGCCAGAAATGAAAAGGAGAGTTTCTGGCATTTGTTTTTAGTGGAGTTTCTTTTTTTCTAATAGATTGTTTCGATATTCAGTAGGAGTGACATTTTCAAACTTTTTAAACATCTGGGTGAAGTGTGAAAAATTACTATATCCAAGGTCAAGAGCAACAATGCTGATTGGAATATTGTGATTACCCAGGAGATCTTTTGCAACATCAACTTTAACTTGCAGAATATAATTCTTTATATTATTACCGACTTCCTTCTTGAAAAGTTTTGTAAAATATTCAGGACTTAAATGAACATAGTCTGCAACATCTTTTACGGTAATGTTTTGGGCAATATTATTTGATATATATCTTTTTGCACGCTGAACATCATTTTGTTGGTAAGCTTCCCCTGTAAAGGAAGTGATAATGGGAACAATGAAAGTGATTGCATCCCTGAGTGCCTTGGTGTTTTTAAATCCATCCATATAATCATTATAGGAATATTCTTCCGTAAATAGTTCCATAACATCAATATCATGCTTATATGCATACATAAAGAAGAGCTGTGTCAGCTGTTGATGTAAATCGCAAAGAGTTTTTAAATTTGTTTTATTGACAGCTGAAATAAAATCGATATAAGAAAGAATACTATCTTGCAATGGTACAAACTGATCTGAATTTAGCAGTCTTTCCCAATGGGAAAAGTTGTCTGCAATACTTAAATATTCTTCAGAAGGTTTACTTTGAAGGAGAAAATATAGACCAGTTTTCTTATTGACGTTATTTTTTATATATTTATCTAGCTTATAAATTTCATTTCGGAGGTTAGAAAATACACCTTGAATACCAATATAACATGAGATTTCAGGGCAAATATGACTAATGATATCTTGATAAAAGGAATCAAATATCATATTACTGGAATTAGTAAGAGAATCATCATTACAAAAAAGTAGGATAACAAACTGTTTGTATGAATTGAGGGTCATTAAGCTGTACATAGGTGGGCTAATATGACAATTTTTCAAACTTGTTATAATCTGTCTTCGGATTGATAAATCAAAAAAAGCAGGATCCGTAGAGGTAGCCATAGGGTAAATATCTAAAGTCATTAACAAAATGGAAGTTTCTTCTGTCAAAGGATAACCCATCTGATTTAATAAATTCATGGATTGCTGTTTATTTACTGGATTTTGCGAGTAGAGATTTAAAACAGTACGATCACTTAATTCAGGCTTATGAGTAGTGAAAAATACCCCATCTTGATAATACTGTTCCCGTTCCTTTTCCAGCTGAAGCTTGGCGATAGCTTTGGAAAGAGTCAGTTCTATTTCGGAGTATGGAGCTGGTTGGACAATATAATCAAAGCACCCACTTTTGATACTTTCTTTGGCATAGGCAAAATCTGCGTGGGAAGTTAAGAGGATACATATGGTATCTGGATAATTTTCTGCAACCCATTTAATAAGTTGCAGACCATTTTCTCCAGGCATTTCTATGTCTGATAATAAGATATCTACAGAATTGCTTGTAATGATATCTTTCGCTTCCTTGGTACTAGTCGCAGTGATTACATTGTCAACCTCAAGTTCGGTAAAATGAATTCCACTTAACAATCCTTTTAATACAGTTAATTGATCATCAACAATTAATATAGTCATACATCCTCCATTGGCAAATATATTAGTGTGCAAGCGCCGCCTGTAGGTTCATTATAAAACACAAAATGAAATCCCGTTTTGTATATTAACTGGATCCTTTTCTTTAGATTTGTTATTCCTACATGATAGTCTTCGAATAAATCACTTTCTTCACAATTTAGTTTGTCAAGCATATGCTGTTCATATCCAACGCCATTATCACTGAGTCGAATTTGTAAAACGTCATGTTCGTCTAAGATAGTCTTTTCTATGTGAATATTAAAGCATAATAATTTGTTTGTCTGAGCATTATACTTGATAGAGTTTTCCAAAAAGGTCTGGATGAGCAGTGGTGGAACTTGAACATTCATCAAATCTTCTGAAATGTTTTGCATCAACAGAATTGGTTTTGAACGATCCATCAATATAATATTATAATAATCATTGACCTCAGCTAATTCAGAATCTAAAGAAACAAGCTTAAGATTATCATGAAAAATATAGCGTAAGTGATTAGAGAAAGCCATGATCATACGTTGCATCTTTTCATATTCTTTTATTTCTAGCATGCTATAAAGACTTTTCAAGCAATTAATAAAAAAATGAGATTTAGTTTGCAACTGGAAATATTGCAGCATAGCATGGGATTTTGCGTTTTTTTCCAGATGGTTTTCTTCTTCTAACAAGACCTTTTGATGAACAAGATTGCTTAGTGCATCGTTTATTTTCTGGAATTCTATAATGTTGCTTTTATTACTTGTTATAAAAAGGTCCATATCATTTTGTTCTAGTGATACTGCGGCGGAGCTAATCTGATTAATCGGATAACTCAAAACGTCTTTAAAAGAAAGAAACATTACGATGTATAAAATGCAGAATACACAAATCATTAGAAGGATAGCAAAAACGGATACCCGAATATAAAACCATAGATATGTGATTGGCATAACGCAAGCAATGGAAATATCGGTGTTCTTAATAGGAGCTGTATATAAAAAGTTTGGTTTAAAAATAGAATTATTGTTGATTAATGAGTTGTAAGTCACTTTATATTTCTGCATTTCTTCTAGGTTAGATAAAATCCTTTGTTGATCAAAAAAGCAGATTTGCATTTGAATATCTTCATCAGAATCATAGTTCTGAAGGGAGAAAAAGTTCAAATCTATGAAATAGCAAATGTATAAGCCATTGTACTGGCATGTGTTTAGTAATACAGAAAAATATTCATTGGAGTAAGTTTGCCATACTCCAATAGAACTCATATCCGAAGCTAGTAAATAAGTTTTTAGTTCTTCTTTGAAATCATAACATCGTTTGGCATATTGAGAAGGAAAAAGGGAACCATATTGGTACATGGAAATATTATCTTTCGAATCAAAAATAAGGATTGCACTATAGGGTGATACTTCACTTTTAATTACATTGCGTAAGTTATATTCATAAATTATCTTTTGGGAATCATCATAAAAGCCAGTGCTTAAAAGCTGGAAAGTCTTATCATTATAACATAAATTTAGATTAAAATTAGAGATTTCAGACATTTCAGATTGAAGAGTATGGATATAAATATTACTAGAAAGTCGATTGCTATTTTCAATCTGCCTCAAACCTGTCCAATAAGAAAAAATCCCAAAAAGGATGAGACTAAAAAGAGAAGTAATTAATAATATAAGTAAATTCTTGTTAAAAACCTTTTGAATAGAATAATTCTTTTCTTTCATAGGACACCTCTGTAAACGTTTAATATTTGTAAATATTATATTGGTAAATATAACTAAAATAAATATTAATATACTTCCAATTCTATATGTATTGACGATATAAGTCAATTAAATATTATGAATACACAAATGTAAACGTTTGACATTTCATAAAAACAATGATATATTTAAAAAAAAGAGAAAGGGTGGTAAAAGTATGGCTTTTATAGAAATGAATGCGCTATCCACAGTATTGTGTGGTTCCTTTAGTGCAAAGGTTTTTTTACCAGAAATGGATAAGTTACAGTTGGATGAGGAAGGACATAATAAGAAATACCCAGTGTTATGGCTTTTGCATAATGAAGGTGGAACGGCCCTAGATTGGCTGACAACACCTGCAGAAAAATGTGCGGTGGAGAATGGAATATTTATTATTGCACCTGATGCCCAACATTCCATGGGTAGTAATATGGAGTATGGCCCAAAATATGAGGAATTTTTATCGAAAGAATTTCCGGAGATTTGCAGGAACAACCTTCCAATATCAGAAAAACCAGAGAAAAATTGGATTGGAGGGGTTGGAACAGGAGCTTATGGGGCTGTAAAAGCAGCTATAAAATATCCTCATGTATTTTCTGCATGCGTTGCCATGGATGGAATCTTTGATATGGATAAAATATGTAAAAAAGCCATAAAAGATGAAAATACAGGAATTTATCATGATATAGAATCATTAAAAGCAGTCTTTGGAGATATTTGGAATATAAGTGGAAGTGATAATGATGTTTATGAACTGGCAAATAAATGCAAGGATGGTAGGTTTTATATGACAGGTTCCAAAAACTCTGAATATAGAAAAGAGGCCATTGACCTTTCTATCATACTAAAGGAAAAGGCGATTTATATAGAAACGGAAGAAGATTCAATGGATTTTACTTGTATATCAACAATGAAAAAAGCGGTAGCATGGTTATGCGAAAAATAGGAGGGAAACGCAATGGCAAATTTTAGATTATATTATTTTTCCGAAGCGCTTCGGATGAAAGTGGGTGTCAATGTCATCATTCCAGAGAATACATGGGGACATTCTCTCGCAGATCGGCCCAAGGGGTATGAATATCCAGTTCTGTGGTTACAGTCCGGAGGAGGATTTGATTATACTGACTGGCAGAGATATACAGCACTAGAACTTTATGCTGCGCAAGCTGGTGTTGCAGTGGTTTGTAGTGGAACATATGCATCTGGCTATATGGATACAAAGCATGGTAATTTCAAATATTTTACACAGTTATCCATTGAAACACCCCAGGTGGTACGACACTTGTTCCCATTATCCCAGGATCCGGCCCAAAACTATATTGCAGGCTTTTCAATGGGTGGATATGGAACATTAAAATGGATGCTTCGTGATCCTGAGAAGTTTGCAGCATTTGGCTTATTTTCTGGAATAAAGAATGTACCGGATATGATCCCAGAATTTGAAGATAATACGGATAGCTTTTATATGTTTGCTGCAGGTTATGGTGACAGAGCCAATGTTGTGAATACAGAAGATGATGTGTGCTACATGATAAAGAAACAGAAAGCAGCCGGGAAAAGGTTTCCAAGAGGGTACATGGCAACAGGTCAGGAAGATACCCATTATGAAGACAATGTGAAATTTATGGATATTTATGAATCCATGGGAGTAGAGTTTGATCGAATCATCGACCATGGTGGCCATAACTGGGAATATTGTAATAAACATGTTAAGAAGTTTCTGGATTGGTTGAATATTCAAGGAACATTCCAAAGAGAAGTAGAATAGGGGGATTGTGGTGGGAAAAATGTTTTTAAGGCCTGGAACACCAGATGATGATAACAGAGAGTATCTACCAGAAAAAATTAAAGATACGGATATTGTAGTGAATGAAAATGGAAATAACTCTCAGCCGTATCCAGAGAGACTGAAAGAGTATCATGGAATCATTGCAGATGAAATAGAGGATGAATGGTATGAATATGTACCAGAAAGCTATGATCCATCTAAAAAGACATCCCTTGTAGTATCTATGCATGGTGGGCTTATGACAGGATGGGGACAGGCTATTTATACATCATGGACAATGGTGGCTGAAAGAGATGGGTTTATTCTTGTATTTCCAAACGCAAGTTCTAATAGAATATGGCAGGTACAATGGGGAAAATGGGAAGCAGATCCAGATCAACCGGGACCTGATACAAATACGGAGGTGCCAGATGGAATTAAGATATCTCCAGAGGATGTAAATGAAAATCACGATGCTAGATTTGCCCTTGGACTTATTGAACGAATGAAGAAAAAATACAATATAGATGAAGGTAGAATCTTCATGCAGGGAATGTCCATGGGTGATATGATGACATCCTTATTTGCAAGAAACTTTGGTGAAATATTAGCAGGAGCAGCAGGGTCAGGCTGCGCATCCTTTCTTTCTCTTCTTTATGACAAAGACGAGAAAATAAAGAATAAATCTGGACATCTGGCAATCTGGCAATCCAGACCGGAACTAAATGATATTCCACCTGAAAAAGAAGAATCTCAAAAGGTAAACAAATATAATAGGCTTTATTGGATGAAGATTAACGAAAGTAATCCTATCCCAGAAATCAGTATTAAGGGAGAAGATAATCTTGCTTTTTACAAAGGGAAAAAAGCGGATTTAGTATATCTGGATATTAAGAATAGGGATCATGGACAAACGTTAAATGATGCGGCACTTGTCTGGGATTATTTGTTCTCAGGAGTTAGGCGAGAAGTAAATGGTAACATTGTAAACACTGGTTCTGTGAAAAATAGAAAGGGAGACGAATTTGCCATTGCTTTAACATCTGGGAAAAAGTTTGCCTGGCTAAATAATAGCATCGTGGAAATGTCTGGAGAAGCTATTAAATGGGAGAAACTAAAATATCATGGATTAGATGGAGGACAAAAGATAAGAGGAACTTATATCTGTGTGCCTTTGTCTTTTTTAGCAAATGCATTTGAAATGAACTGTGAATATGCAGAGGATACGCTCACAGCGGTCCTTACATTAAAGGGAGGTCGAACACTACAGTTTGCAAGAGGTAGTATTGGCTGCGTAGTAGACAGGGAACTTGTTGGGATGTACTGTGAAGCGTTACATAGAAAAAAAGAACTTTATGTATCCGCTGAATGGTTCTGCAAATATGTGTTTAATCTGCATGTATCTGAATGTGATGGAGTCATCTATATAACAGATCATTTTAGTGAACTTTCGATTAATATGGCAGATCTAATTAAGGATTTGTTAAGTGGAACACCGGTACCTACAAATTTTAAAAAGATGCTATAGATAGGAGAAAAAATGGAAAGAAAGATGAAACTGAGAGCTGGAACGCCCGATGATAATAACCGAGAATATCTTCCAGAAGCAATCAAAGAATCAGACATTGTAGTGAATGAAAATGGTAATAATTCACAGCCATATCCAGAACGTTTAAAGGAGTTTAAGGAAGTGCTGGTTGGTGAAGAAGAGGATATCTGGTATGAATATATACCAGAAAGTTATGATTCCACAGTTAAGGTTCCCTTGATTATCTCTATGCATGGAGGATTAATGACAGGTTGGGGACAAGCTATTTATTCTTCATGGACAAAGGTAGCAGACAGGGATAATGTAATTGTTGTTTTTCCAAATGCACACCAAAAAAGAATGTGGACAATAGAGTGCACAGAAGATGAAAAAAAAGCGAACTTGGAAGGGCCAACAGAATTACCCATGAACTATGCAGAACCTACAAGAAAAGATAATAAGGATATTGATTTTATTTTTTCATTAATTGAAAAAATGAAAGAAAAATATAATATTGATGAAGAAAGAATTTTCATGCAGGGTATGTCAAATGGGAGTATGTTTACAACACAATTTGAAAAGTATTATGGAAATATTCTAGCAGGCGGTGCTGGAGCAGGTGGTTCTATTCTTAATTTAAGGTTATTTTATGACAAAGATTGGAAGGTTATCAATATAGCAGGAGCAGTGCCAGTATGGGAAACGAAGCCTGAACTTAATGGAATACCACCATGGTGTGAATTTGATGAGCCAACAATTTATAAATACGGTCGCATGTACTGGCAGACAGTGAATGGTTGTATGGATAAACCTGAAATTAGTATTGTTGGAGAATACAATATGGCTTTTTATAAAGGTGAAAAAGCGGATATGGTCTTTACGGATATTAAAAATAGAGACCATGGTCAAGCATTAGATGAAGCCGTTGTTGTATGGGATTACCTGTTCTCAGGACTTCGTAGAAAAAGTAATGGAACTGTGGAAGATACAGGTTCAAGACTTCCAAGAAAAGGCGATGAATTTGCCATTGCAGTATCAGATGGATGTGACAAAGCCTGGTTTAAAAATCAAAAGATACAGATGAAAACTTCAGCAATAAAATGGCAGAAATTGAAATATCATGGTCAAAATGGTGGACAAATTGTCCGTGGAGAATATACTTGTGTACCGCTTTCCTTTCTAGCAGAAGTATTTGACGCAGAATATACGAGTGAAGAGGAAGGAAAGACAGTCCTGCTTATTTGGAAGGATGGAAGAACTGCGCAGTTTGCTTGCGGAAGCATCGGCTGTGTTATTAATAATGATTTACGTTCTATGTTCTGTGAAGCGCTTTATCGTGAAGGAGAGCTTTGTGTATCCATAGAATGGTTTGCAAAATATCTTATGAATCTTACTGTATCCACGTGTGAAGGTGTTACTTATGTTACAGATCATTTTGCTGAGTTAGGTCGTTTTATGGCAGACTTGATCAAGGATCTTTTAAGTGATAATTTAGAAATTGTTCCACTGGATAAATAAAAAAAATAATTTGCAGGAATAGAAGGAGGCCGTAAATGAGTACATTTATTGAACTAATTCCAGGAACTCCGGACGATGATAATAGGGATTATCTCCCAGAAAAGATAAAGTCGTCCGATATAGTGGTCAACGAAAATGGGAACAACTCCATTGTATATCCAAAGCTATTACAGGAATTTCATGAAATAGTAGTCGATGAAGTAGAAGATGAATGGTATGAATATGTTCCAAAAAGCTATAATCCATCTAATAAGGTTCCATTAGTAATTGGTTTACATGGTGGTTTAATGACAGGTTGGGGACATGCTATTTATACTTCATGGACATTTGTAGCAGAAAGGGAAGGATTCATCTGTTTGTTTCCAAATGCCCATGAAAAAAGAATATGGGCAGTAGAAGGTGTCTTTGAAAATTTCAAACAGGAAGACGCGCCTGACCTTCCTATTGTTATTCCACCAGATAATATGGATGACAATCATGATATTAAAATGATTCAGGCATTAATAGAACGTATGAAGGAAAAATATAACATCGATGAAGGCCGTATTTTTATGCATGGAATGTCTATGGGAAATATAATGACAGGACAGTTTGCCCGTAATTATGGTCAAATATTAGCAGGAGCGGCAGGATCTGGAGGACCTTGTGAACCTTTTGTTATTTATGATGAGAATGGGAAAATCAAGAACAAAGCAGGACATATGGCTATTTGGCAGTCAAGACCAGAAAAGAATGGCCTTCCACCAGGAAAGTCCTATGATGAATTTACCGTTAACAAAGTAAACCGGTTCTATTGGATGAGAATCAATGAATGCGATCCCATTCCAGAGATTAGTATTGTAGGTGAAAACAACTTTTCTTTCTATAAGGGCAAAAAAGCGGATATGGTATATCTGGATATTAAGAATAGAGATCATGGACAGACCTTGGATGAAGCTTTCCTTTATTGGGATTATCTTTTCTCTGGAACTAGAAGAGAAGCGGATGGTAGAATCACCCATACAGAAACTATAATTCCTAGAAAAGGGGATAAATTTGCGTTTGCAATAGCAGAGGGATATGACAAAGCATGGTTTGATAATAAAGTTGTTCAAATGAAAGAAAAAGCCGTCATATGGGAGAAACTCAAATATCATGGTTTAAATGGAGACCAAATAATAAGGGGAACGTACCTGTGTGCACCGCTTTCGTTTTTAGCAGAAGCAATGGAAGCAAATTATCAGACTAAGAATGATGGAGCAAGTGTGGTACTTACCCTGAAGGATGGAAGAGTACTTCAATTTGCAAAAGGAAGCATTGGCTGTGTCATGGATGCAACCATTCGTAGTATGTACTGTGAAGCCCTTCATCGGGGTAACGAGCTACTTGTATCCATTGAGTGGTTTGTACAGTATGTCTGCAATTTACAGCTCTCAAAATGTAATGGAATGATTTATGTTACAGATCATTTTACAAAATTATCTGCCAATACAGTAGACCTGATTGAAGATTTATTTAAGGGACAACAAGTACCTGATAATTTTAATGAACTTTTATAGGAGGTTAGGAAGTGGGAAGAATTAAAAAAGTTATAGCTAGCACCTACATTTTTGATTATGGTCAAATGGTAGAAGCATTTCAGCTTTCATTAGAAGGATTTTCAGAAGTGGAACTAGAATCAGTATGTGCAAAATCGTTTACCATAGAAAATAATTTTAAGGACTTGACTGGAAAAGTGTTATCAAAGGGTGTCATTTCTGTGGATGTTAATAAAAATGAAAAGGAGACACAAATAGTACTTCGTTTAGATCCATTTGTGTTTCGATATGATTTTGTGGTAAAATATAAATGCGGAGTTGAAGATATTTCATTTAATAAAAACGATATTAAAGATGTGAAAATTAAGGATTTGGATAAGTTTAAACCATATTCAGAAAATGGCGTTAATTATAGAATGCATGAGCCAGAGGTAACGGGTTCAAGACCCCTCGTATTATTTCTTCATGGAGGTGGAGAATGTGGGGAAGATAATATACAGTCACTTACAGGTACTCTTGGAGCAATGCGTCTTGCAGAACGGTGGTCAGATATGTACATTATGGCACCACAGGCACCTTCGGGAAACATGGATATAAATGAGATGTTTGAACTCATGAAGAAACGTGGAAATCCATTTTGTGTTGATATGGGTATTACACCATTTTCCTTAAAAGGAGAAAGAGGCTGGAACCGAGATTACCTTGGAAAAGTTTGTAGTATCATTCAAAATATGATAACGGATGGAAAAGTTGATGCAAAAAGGGTATATGTTATAGGAATGAGCATGGGTGGTGGAGGAGTGTTAAATGCTGTTTCTGTTGCGCCATCCCTCTTTGCAGCAGCAGTTCCGATTTGCCCTAGTATGAATGGTGAGAGTTTTGCTGAACTGTTAAATCTTCCCGAAGTTCCAGTCTGGATTGCTACAGCATATATTGATCATCAGATAGGGAGACATGCTTATATTTTGGAAGCTTGTAATAAGCTGTGGAAAGAAGGGAGAAACGATGTCAAATTCACTTTGTTTAAACCAGAAGAGTTAAAAGCCTATGGCATAGGGACGACAGAAGGGCTCACGACGAAAGAACTTTATGAAGAAAATCACTACAGTTGGATTTTGGTATTACACAATGAACATGGAATGTTAGATTGGATGATCTCCCATGTAAAAAAATAGGAATTTGAGGAAAAACATATGAATTTTGATAAATTGACAAAATATATTGACTCGCTGGAATCGAAATATGGAATACCAGCAGTTGATTGTAAAATTACAAAGGATCATAAGGTGATTTACCGTCATATGGCAGGGAATTCAGATTATGAAAAAAGGAAACCTCTTACAGATAAGAATCTATTTCGTCTTTTTTCAGCTACAAAACTGATTACCATGACTGCGGTACTGCAATTAGTAGAGGCTGGAAAGATAAGGTTATACGACGAACTTCGTCAATATCTGCCAGAATTTGATCGTTTGCTTGTAGCGGATGAATTCGTTATGGAATTTCCAACACATTGGCCAACGCAAGACGACAAATGCCATCTAGCACATAAAACCATAAGAATCATTGATTTAATGACAATGACAGCAGGTTTATCCTATGATACTGGAGCAAAAGAGTTAATGTACATCAAGGAAAAAAGCGACAACCAGGCAACTACAAGGGATGTTGTAAGAGAAATGGCAAAAATGCCATTAATTTATGAACCTGCAACAAGATGGTCTTATAGTTTGGCGCATGATATACTAGCAGCAGTAGTAGAAGTTATTTCAGGTATGAAATTTTCGGATTATCTTAAGAAGAATATCTTTGAACCACTTGAAATCAAAGATTTTTATTTTCACTGGGATAGCGAACTGGAAAAAAGAATCTGTGCTATTTACATGGGTGTTTGGGGAACGGATGACATAAAACCAGATGATGGCTTTATGAGCAATGGATTTAAAATCACAAATAACTATGAAAGTGGTGGTGCTGGACTTGCAGGTTCTGTAGATGCCTATAGCATGTTTGCGGATGCTCTTTGCAATGATGGTGTAGGGGCAAACGGTAAAAGAATTCTAGGTTCAGAGATGATTGCTCTTTTTACAATAGAATATACCCAGGGGCAGATGCAAACTGATTTTGAATTTACAGGAAAAATAGGATATGGATATGGACTGGGAGTTCGTGTGCTTAGGGATGGGACGGCATCAAAAACTCCGATTGGTGAATTTGGATGGGATGGGGCTGCAGGAGCATATGTAGTAATTGATCCATTCAATCACATTAGCATCTTTTATACCCAACATATTGTTGGATATCCAAAAGTATATTCAGATATTCATCCAATGATCAGGGATCTTTCCTATGAAGCCATGGAGCTATAAATAAAGGTAGAACGGAAGAACATAAGATGAAAACCATCCTTTTGTTCTTTATAATATAAAAATAAAAGGTTATTGGAGATGATTATGTTCACAATAAAAGATGTTGCAGAACGCGCGGGTGTTTCCATTGCCACCGTATCAAGAATTATGAATAAGCCTGATGTAGTAAGTGAAAAGACCCAAAAAAAGGTATATAAGGTCATGGAAGAACTGAATTATCAGCCTAATGCCATGGCAAGAGCCTTGCAACAGAAGAAAAGTAATATTATTGGATTGGTATTACCTATGATTGATTATGCCTTTTTTAGTAGACTGACAGATGCAATTGAGGAAGAATGTCATTCTTACGGATATAAACTGATGCTTTGCAAATCCGGTGAGCATGAGGAGCGGGAAAAAGAGATGTTTTCCATACTTCAAGCTAATAAAGTAGATGGAATTCTTGTCTGTAGTCGTTTAGGAGATGCCTCATTGTTTACTAATTTTGATTTTCCAGTGGTAAGTATAGAACGTGAAATTGAAAAAGTGCCATCAGTGACTTCTGACAATTATCAGGGTGGTTCTATTGCAGCACAGGAACTGATTGCAGCTGGATGTAGAGTTCCAGCTGTTTTTGGAGCAGAAGTACCGGACTATTTTCCGGGGACCAAACGAATTCAGGGATTTCGAGATGAATATGCGAAAATAGGATTAGAAATCAAAGAATGTCTTGCAAATAAGGAGGCAATTGGTCATAAAGGACTGGAAGATATATTTTATGAGTATATAAAGAACAATACAGATATAGATGGGTTATTTATTATGGGTGATATGATGGCGGCCCAGATTTTATCTTCCGAAAGAGCATATAAAATGGATATAAAAAACAAAATACCCATAGTCAGCTTTGATGGATTTGAAATATCAGAGTGGATGCAACTAAGTACTGTGGTGCAACCTATACGAGAGGTTGGAGAATGTGCGGTGGAATTATTAGTTAGAAAAATTGAAGGAAAAGTAGCACCAGAGCGTTCCGTTTTACCTGTAAAGTTGATAAAACGAGAGAGTACAAAGAAATTTAAATAATAAAAAAGGGACTTTCAAAAGTCCCTTTTTGCATGCAATCTAAAATGGATTTCCACCATCTGTATCATCTAAACCAAAGAAGGTAAGAGCTTCCTGAATAGCTTTGTCCCAAAATCTCCATTCGTGCTTATAATGAGGGAGAGAAAACCATGTAACATCCAGATTAATTTCTTTACAGTGCTTTTGGAAGGCAAGGTAATATTTATAAAGCATGGTATCTTCTTCACCACAACCAAACATAAGACGTGGGAGAGTTCCAGTTCCAGCAAGTTTATCAATGATAGCCCAAACATTCTCTTCAGAGTTAATATATGCATCAAGTCCGCCAGCGTTTGCGATGGTTAATTGAACACGTGGACTTGCAAGATCCAAAGAAAAGTTTTCATGACCTTTGCAAAAACCCTTAAATTCCACTGGAACAGCAGAAAGAACAGCGGCAGCAGCGAACTTCTCAGGATGGTTAACAGCGAACTTGATAGTACCTCTGCCCCCCATGGAAAGTCCTGCAATGAAGTTGTCTTCCCTTTTATCTGAAACAGGGAACCAGCCATAGATTAGGGGCATTAATTCTTTCGTAAGATAATCGTACATATTAAATCCCATCATACATTCATTCCAGTTGGAATAGTTAGAATTTAGACCAGATGGCATAACCACTACAAGATTTTTTTCAACAGCATAAAGCTCAATATTGGTTTTTCGTAACCAGTCGCTATGATCACCAAAGGTACCATGTAGTAGCCATAAAACTTTATATTTCTTACTACTTCTATAGAAATCTTCTGGAGAAACATCCCTTTTTTTGTCTGGAAGAATGATGGTAACTTCATGATTACTGTTGAGATATTGGCTTTCAAAATTGTAAGTTAAGATAGACATAATTTTCGCTCCTTTATTGGTGGTGTTATCTTTGTATCTTTATACGTTTATAATTGACATTCTTTGCCGGATTTCTCATCAACATAGAGGATAGAATATTCTTTAGAATCAAAATCTGCAGTTAAGGTAGTAACGTATTCCTCTTTTTTCCATGTAACGGTAAGTTTACCATCTTTATTATCTTTGCCTACTGTGATATCACCATTAAAAGCTGGATATTCGTTACGGAAGCGCATAATTTCATACATCCGTTGAAGCATAGGTTTTTTTACAGCCTCTTCGATTTCAGAAAGAGTATAAGAATGTCTATTGATGCTTCTAGGATCACTGTCATGCTTAAGACCTTCAATATCATTTTCCCCAGCCAAAAGTCCAACATAATAAACTTGAGGAATTCCAGGGGTATAGAATTGTACAATTCTAGATAGGAGATAAGCATCGTCATTGCAACGAAGGGCAGAATAATAGGTACTTCCAAGCTGATAACGTTGCGCCTTTTTCCCTGTTGTCTTAATCATACTAGGCATCTTAATATACTGTTTGGCTTCTTTTGTAATATCATCAATATCTTCTCTTACAAAATCAATCTCATCATCCGTAAGAAGATCTACAACATCGACAACACCAATACCATCATGGGTATCTAAGGTAGTAAACTGTTTTCTTGGGCAAATATTAAGCCAGTGAATGAGTCTGTCTGTTCTTCCGGATTTCAATCCATGAAGAAGAAGCATAGGCAGGGCAAAATCATAAACCCAATAACCTTTTTCAGCCATTTTTAACTGAATCTTATAGTTCTCATGTATCTCAGGGAGCATTTCTGTCCCATACTCATTTAAAGGCTTCATTCCGATATTCAAAACCTCCCATATTTCAGGTTCTACGAAAAAGCAGCTGGAGCCAGGACGTTTGGATGCATAGGCAAATGCATCAAAGCGAATTAATGGTACGTGTTGGGCAATTCTTCCGAGGTTTCGTTGGTAATAATCTTGTGTAGATTTTGTGTAAGGATTAATATCTATTTGTTCTTCAAAAAAAGTATTCCAGAGACGGACCTTTTCACCATCTTCTCTTGTAAATTCTAAATATGGCCCAGCCACTTTTCTACGATAAAGAGCATCCATATCTGCTTCGCTAGGCTCGCCATTTGGCCAAAACTCATCCCAATGAATGAACATATCGCGGTATGGAGAGGTATCACCATTTTTCATATAGTCTTTAAATTCTTCACAACGGATGGAAACATGATTTAGCATAAAATCAGCCATCATATAATATTTATCCGAAAGTATATCAATATCATCCCAAGTTCCGAAATCGGGATCTACAATGTCATAGTTGATGACAGCAAAGCCTCTGTCTCCAGAAGAAGGAAAGAATGGCAGAGCGTGGAGTCCTCCAATAACTCCTTTAAATTTTTCATCGAGAACCTGATTTAGTTCTTTTAAATCTTTACCCATGGTATTTGCATAGGTAATTAGCATAATCTTATTTTCAATTTTTTTCATATTTGTACCTTTCTATGTGAGTTTGATTAACCTTTTACAGAACCGATGGAAATACCTGCAACAAATGATTTCTGAAAGAAAGGATATGCTATCAGAATAGGAATGATTGCAATAACAGCCAAAGCCATACGAATACTTATGCTTGGGAGCTGTGCTGTATTTATTCCAGGAGTTGTATGGGTTTGCAGGAAAGCAATATTACTAATCACAGAGTTTAGATAATTCTGAATGCCGAATAATCCTCTTTTTGTTTGTATAAAATAAACACCGTTGGTCCAGTTATTCCAATATGCGATGGCGGACATTAAGGAAATTGTACCAATAATTGGTTTTGACATAGGAATTACAATTTTCCATAAGTTTTGGAATTCATTTGCACCATCAATCATGGAGGCTTCTAACACTTCCATTGGTACGTTTGTCATGATATAAGTGCGAACCATGATAACGAAGAAAGCGTTCATTAACAGATATGGTACAATCATGGCTGCGAGGGTATCTGTGATATGAAATATATTGGAATAAATTAAATAGGTAGGGACGAATCCACCACTGAATAACATTGTAAAGAATATGAAAAAGGAAATAAAACTTCTACCAGGAAGATCTTTTCTTGAGAGTGGATAAGCAAATAATAAGGTCATGGTTACATTGATAGAAGTACCAATAATAGTGATAACAAAGCTCATAAAATAGGCCCGTAAGATATCAGCCCTGATACCCCAGATATACGTGTAGGCAGCAGTAGAAAAGCCACGAGGAATAAAGGAATATCCAGATTGTGCTAGAGCAGTTTCTGAACTAAAGGAGCTGGAAATCAAAATTATAAATGGAAGAATACAGCTTAGTGTCAAAAGAATCATAATTAGATTCATAACAGAGCGAAATGTTTTGTTTTGATAAATCATAATAATTACCTCCGAATTTTATGTTAGAACAGGGAACTGTCCTTGTCGATTTTGGAAACAAAGAAGTTAGCAGCAAAGATACAGATGAATCCAAGGATTGACTGTAAAAATCCAGCAGCAGTAGAACGACCGATATCATTTAACTCGATTAATCCACGATACACATAGGTATCAATGGTCTGCGTTGTGGAGTATAGAAGACCACTGTTCATAGGTATCTGATAAAACAGACCGAAATCAGAATAGCAGATACGTCCAATAGATAATAAAACTAAGGTAATAATAGTGGTTTTAAGGGCTGGAAAAGTAATAAATCTAATTTGATCCCAGATTCCGGCTCCATCAACAACAGCGGCTTCATAGAACGATTTATCAATACCAATTAACGTGGAGTAATAAATTATGGAACTATATCCAAAGGACATCCAAAGATATACAATGACTAAGATGAAAGGCCAGTATTTTGCTTCGTTATACCAGCTAATACTGTCCATACCAAACATGGGTAGAACTGATGTATTTAGCAAACCATTACTACCACTTAAAAATGCATATACAATGTAACTAACTATGATAGTTGAAAGTAAAAAAGGAATTAATATAATGACCTGACCGAATCGCTTGAAGAATTTTTGGTGAATACAGTCAAGCGCAATTGCAGTAAAAATGCCCATTAAGTTTCCCAAAAAAATAAATGCCAAGTTGTACAGAATGGTATTTCTGAAAAACAAGAATGCATCATTGGTACTGAATAAATAAGTAAAATTAGAAAAACCGGTCCATGGACTTTTTAAGATACCAACAGAATAATTGATTTTTTTAAAAGCAAGGGCAAGTCCAGCCATTGGTAAATAATTATTAACAATTAAATAAATAGTACCGGGGATAAGCATTAGATATAATGGCAGATAACGCTTCATTCTTTGCCAATTTGTTTTCTTCTTCATCATTAACTCTCCTTTTTCTAATAAACAAAAACCTTTAATTTATTTCATAACTCAATCTATCATCAATGTGCACAAACAAACTATCATTTTTCTGACATAAACTGTCGAATTTCTAATTTGTGGGAGTAGTTATTAGAAAAAAGTTATTTATATACAATAAGAATGTACTTTAGTTAAATAAAATAGTCAATGCGATGAATACTAAGATGGAAATGTTGTATCACACAACACTTCTTGGAGAATTGCACAATAAAGGTTTAATAAATAAACAAATAATAGTCAAAATGGAACTACTAATAGAAGTATTTCGTTACCACGTTGTAATTATGCATCCTTTTATATTGATAAAGGTTAGAAAATTGATGATTTGTGACAGAAAAATGATAGTGAGGATGAAGACGGATTTGATATGATGAATTTGCAAACAAGAAATGATTTAGGGAAGAAGTTCCCAACACAGATGCGAAACATTTGTGTAAAAAAAAAGGAGGATATTATGAAAAAGAAAGTTATTTCCCTACTACTAACAGCCGCCATGTCGGTATCTTTGTTAGCGGGATGTGGAAGCAATACACCTAAGACTACAGAAGGTGATAAGACTGTTGCAGAAACAGATAAAGGTGATACTACAACAGAGGAGTATCCAGTAATCAGAGTTCCTTATGCTGTTATATTTGATTCCTTTGACGCAGATGCAATTCAGGATGCATTAAATGTAATTTTGAGAGAAAAGGCAGGAGCAGAAGTTGAATTTGTAGGTATAGAATTCGGCAACTGGTCTACGCAACTTAATCTTATGCTCACAGGTGGCGAGAATTCATTAGATTTATTTAGCTCCTTCTGGTACACATCCGTAAATAATCTTGCATCGAATGGACAAGCAATAGCACTTGATGATTTACTTGCATCTGACGGACAGGGAATTTTAGACTTGTATAATGGAATGGAAGATTATCTAAATTGTGGAAATATAAAAGGTCAAGTTTATGGCATTCCTTCTATCTATGCATGGAGTTCAGAAAACCTATATCTTGCACGTACCGAAGATGCTGAAGCAGCTAGTATTGATTGGAATCAGGTGCATGATCTTGATGGAGTTACAGAGGCTATGAAAGCCATGAAAGAAGTAAATCCAGATAAATACTATATTCCGGGATCCACAGATCCTTATTGGATTCCAAAGAGCATTGATTACTTAGGTGATACTAATTACCTTGGAGTACTTGCAGATCCAATTAACAGTACAACAATTGAAAACTATTATGAATCTGATTACTTCCTTGACTTAGTAGATCATATTAAAGAATGGAAAAAGAATGATTTATTCAGTCCAGATCCACTAAGTAATAATCAGCCTACTTTAATGAGCATCAATCTTGGAATTGCTAATGGAACACCAGGATATTCATGGGATGCAAAAACATCAATTAAAAGTACATCTGCACAAAATGGGATTGATCTTTCTGGTGCCGCTGTTACGAAACCTCTTGCAACAACAGGTGATGTAACTACGTATATGTGGCACATAAGCCCATTCTGTAAAAATCCAGATGCAGCAATGAGAGTTTTAAATGTTTTGTTTACTGATCCAGAAGCAGCGGAACTTGTAGCAAATGGTCTTGAAGGTCTTGAATATACAGTTGATGAAAATGGACAAATGAATTATCCAGAGGGTAAGACTATGGCAGATATTGGTTGGGCAGCAGCTAGTATGGCTTATTGGCCAAATGTAACTCTTTGTAAAACATGGAGCTTTGAACCAGAAGATATTTATGAGCAAATGATTCAAAAAAATAAAACTGCGGGAAAATCTCTTGCCCTTGGTTTCCAGTTCGATTCTTCATCAGTAACAGATCAAATAACAGCTTGTGCCAATGTAGTTGCTCAATACTATATGCCAATTATGTATGGTGAAATAAAAATTGATCCTTCATTAGTGGAATTTAATAAACAGCTTTATGCTGCTGGTCTTCAAGATATTATTGATGCGAAGCAGGAACAGTTAGACACATGGCTTGCAGCTAGATAGTCTTAAAAATAAAAACTTCAGTATATAGGGAGGAATTTACAGATTCTTCCCTATATATGATAAGGAATGAAATCATGAATAATAATACAATTATGGAGCCAACAAAGCTCTGGAATAAATTTTATATATTGGTACTGCTGGTGAATGCGTTGAATGCATTCTCTTTTTATATGGTAGTAACCATTTTGTCAAAATACCTGGTAGAGATCGGAATTACCATTACATTAGCAGGAGTTATAGTGGGATTGTTTTCAATTACATCCTTATGCTTTAGACCATTTAGCGGATTGCTTTCAGACAGATTAAATAATATAACACTTTTAAAATGGAGCAATGTATTTATGGGACTTGGACTCCTTGGTTTTGCATTTACTACCAATATTTCTCTCATTGTCTTCTTTCGAGTTTTAAATGGCATTGGTTTTGCTTTGGGAGGAACCTGCCAGATTGTTCTAGCTACAAAATATATTCCGAAAGCTAGGATGGGAGAAGGAATTGGATATCTTGGACTAGGAATGGTTATTAGTTCAGCTGTGGCACCTGGAATTGGACTTCCTATTGCGGAGAATTTTGGTATGAAATCCACTTTTTTGGTTTCGGCTTCATTGACGGTGGTAGCATTTTTGATTCTATGTTTATTTCATGAGCCAAAGAAAGAACAAAAAGCGTTTAAAATGAAAATATCCTTTAGCGATATTATTGCAATAAAAGCGTTACCATTTACGATTGTTGCAGGTTCTTACTCTTTTATCAATGGCATAATTGCTTCTTACCTTGTGCTTTATGCGGATGAGATTGGAATCACCGGAATTAGTATTTATTTTACGGTTTGTGCAGTTGTATTGTTTACAATTAGACCACTATCTGGAAAGCTGATGGATAAAAAAGGAATCAGAGTAACTGTCCTTCCGGGATTACTACTTACAGCAACCTCCATGTTTATATTAGGTAGAAGTACATCTCTTCTTATGATATTGATTACTGGAGCAATAAGATCTCTTGGTCAGGGGGCCGCTCAGCCATCGTTACAGGCGGGATGTATCAAAAGAGTAGGACTGGAAAAAAGTGGCGTTGCTACAAGTACTTATTATTTAGGTGGAGATGTTTTTCAGGGAATTGGTCCAATGTTAGGAGGATTAATCATTGGAGGTATTACCGGTGTAGCCAGCTTCCGTACCTTGTTTGATTTAGGTGGAATATTAATGATTTTTGCTTTGCTTTATTTTTTCTATGTTACAAGAAAGGGGAAAATAGAAAACAGGAGGGTAAATAATGGGATTATTGAGATTTAGTTTTAAATCACAAGCATTAAGTCTTTACACTAATATTACAGTGACTCTTCCTACCGAAAATATGACTTATTATTCTCTGACAGAACAAAAAAGAGAAGAAGGCATAGCGACTAGAAGAGAATGGGAATATTGTGAAGGAATGAAGCTTCAGACAATATATGTATTGCATGGGGGTGGGGATGATGATACCTGCGTGGTACGTAATACTAATATAGAAAGATATGCGAAAGAGAATTGTGTCATGACAGTAACAGCACAGGTTAATGACAGCTTTTATATGGATACACAGTATGGTTACAACTATTTTACTTTTATGACAGAAGAACTTCCAAAGGTAATTCAAACGATGTTTCCTTCTTCACCCAAAAGAGAGGACAACTTTGTGGCAGGAGTTGCTATGGGAGGAAACGGTGCACTTGCACTTGCTTTAAAACGCCCAGATCTTTATGAGGCATGTGTAGATCTGTCAGGTGGAATTGGATGTAGCGTAGATACAGATGCATTTATAGAGGAAGTTCGCACATTAAAGCTAAAAAGGTTACAGACGACATTTGGAGATCCAGATAAGATTCGTGATGGTCCGTATGACTTGGGAGGCTATGCAAGAAGACATCTCGAAAAGGGAGAACCTATACCCAAAATATTTATTGCTGTTGGAGAAAATGATTTTATCAGGGATGTTGTTCGTAAAGACAAAGACGCATTAAAGAAACTAGGTGTTGAATGCTACTATGAAGAGGTGCCTGATTATGACCATGACTGGAATTTTTGGGATATTTATTTGGGTAAGGCACTGAAAGAATGGCTTCCACTGAAAAGATTCCCGATATACAAATAAATGTAGGGATGGTGAATATAGAATGAAAGCAAAAATTAGATTAATACCGGGGATGCCAGATGATGAAAACAGAGACTATTTGCCAGAAAAGCTTCAACAAAATGAATGGGTAGTCAATGAAAATGGAAATAACTCTCATGTGTTTCCAAAACGTCTAAAGAAATATAAAGAATGTCTTGTTGGTGAAATAGAAGATACTTGGTATGAATATATTCCAGAATCCTATGATTCTGAAAAAAAGACACCACTTGTTTTATCGATGCATGGAGGTTTAATGACAGGATGGGGGCAGGCGATTTATACTTCGTGGACATTGGTGGCAGATCGAGAAGGATTTATTGTTGTTTTTCCAAATGCAGGGAAAGATAGAATCTGGATGATGGAATGTGATTGGGAAAAAGTGAAAGAGACTTCAGATAATATGCCATCTGACGTTCCATTACTTCATAAACCAGAAGAACACGTAAAGGATTATCATGATGTAAAAATGACGGTAGCGCTGATTGAACGCATGAAAGAAAAATATAATATTGATTATGGTAGAATTTATATGCAGGGGATGTCCATGGGGAATGCAATGACATGCCAATTTGCAAGATATATGGGTCATATTCTTGCTGGAGCAGCAGGATCAGGCTGCCCTACCAATACAAAATTACTTTTTGATGAGAATGAAACAATAATCAATCTGGGGGGCCCTTTAGATATTTGGCAGTCTAGACTTGAATTGGATCAGGTTCCACCCCATTATAAAGAAAAAGATAGAATTACCATTCTTAAAAATTGCAAATATTGGAACCAAATAAACAACAGCACAGCACTTCCTAAAATAAGGATAAGGGGAGACTATAACTTTGCTTTCTTTGATGGTGATAAAGGAAATACGGTATTAATGGATGTGAAGAATAGGGATCATGGCCAGACTATAGATGATGCTGAATACGTCTGGGATTATCTTTTTTCAGGCTGTTATAAGGATGAAAAAGGACTATTAAGACATACAACTCCTGATAGAGAAAGAAAGGGTGATGATTTCAACATCGCCATTATGGAAGGATGTAAAAAGGTTTGGGTCAATAATCTTGTAATTGAAATGGAAGCACCTGCATTTCAATGGAAGAAGTTAAAGTATCATGGGTTACATGGAGAAGCCATAGTCAGAGGAGAATATCTGTATGTACCAGTGAGCTTTTTAGCAAAGGTATTTTTGATAGATATTCAAAACACAGAGAATGGATTCATATCAGATTTTATTTTAGCAGATGGAACGGAGATACAATTTGCCAAGGGAAATATTAGTTGTGTTGTTAATAATAGGATAGAATCCATGAGCTGTGAAGCTGTAGAAAGGGATCATGTTCTTTATGTGCCACTAGAATGGTTTGTAAAAAGATTTTACCAGATGCAAACATCTTCTTGTGAAGGAGTTCTTTATGTTACAGATCATGATGCCTCTATTTCAAAATATATGGCATATCTATTAATGGATATTCTCCAAGAAAGATTTTAACACTTAAAAAGTTAGTATGGCTAGTAATGATGTATTACAGCAAAGATAGGGAGAAAAATATGAGTTTACAAGTAAACGACAGATTGTTTTGGCCTGGTGGAAAGAAAAAATCACTAACATTAAGCTATGATGATGGAATAGAGCAAGATAGAAGGTTGATAAGTCTATTGGATCAGCATCGTGTTAAATGTACATTTAATTTAAATTCAGGTTTGTTAGGCGTCACAGGGACAGTGGCAGCTGGAAAAAAGGAAGTGTCTCATAATAAAATTGGAGAATTACAGATTGCAACACTTTATAAAGGACATGAAATTGCAGCACATGGACAATATCATGAATCAATGTTTGGCATGGATACGGCAAGATGCGTAGAAGAAATTTTATCTTGCAGAAAAGGGCTGGAGAAGATTACAGGGAAGCCATTAACTGGTTATGCTTATTCCTTTGGAGTTTGTGATCATACTATTATATCAGCAATGAAGACTTGCGGAATTTCTTATGCACGTACGATAGAAGCAACACATAAATTTGAAATTCCGTTAGATTTTTTAAGATGGGATCCAACATGCCATCATGATGATAAAAACATTATGAAGCTAGCAGATGAATTTTTATCAGATGAATTTAGCTTTTCCTTATACAGTCCTGCAAAATTGTTCTATGTATGGGGTCATAGCTATGAATTTGATCAAAATGAAAACTGGGGGCATATGGAAGCTTTTATTAGCAAAGTATCTGGAAAAGAAAATGTATGGTATGCAACGAATGGAGAAATATACGAATATGTAAAAGCGTATCAAAGACTACTATTTTCAGTTGATAGCTCAAAAGTATATAATCCCACATGCACATCGGTATGGCTTGGAGGTATTTTTACCAATGACAGTGTAGAAGTAAAGCCAGGTTGTGTAACAGAACTCATTCCACCAATTAAGTTGTAAAGATGGAAAGATGGAAATAAGTTAACAAGGAAATAAAATATACATTAAAGAAGGAGCTAGAACAAATGAGAGTTGAACTAAAAACATTTGAAAATTTAAATAGAAGCATGTATATCATTTATCCATCAGGGGATCGCCTGAGTTGCTATGAAAACACAATGATAACCATCGTTAGAGAAGATGATACAGATGAGTTGATGAAGATATTAAGTGAAGATAAGGATTTTGAAAAACTGGTAGATAGTCAAAGATTTGTAATGCTATTTCCAAACCCAATCAATCAAACCTGGAATTGGAAGCTAGATGAAACATTGATAGACGATTTGGGGGATATCAATAAGCTTATTGATGAATTCAACTATCAGCCAGATATGATGGATAGGGGAATTTATCATAATATGCATAATGCTAGATATTTCATAGGAGTAGGTACAGGAGCATCTATGATACATACACTTGCTGCATGCAATCCAACAAATGTTGCTGGAATCTTTACCATGGATGGGGAAATGTCAGACAAAGCTGTCAGCATGAGTAAAAAAAGTTCGGTTCCTGCCATCTTATGGAATGATAGTCAGGAAACAGGGGATTACTTTAAAAAGGTAAATGAGACGAATGCTGGAGATCATGGTTTTTACTATAATACAATCAATGATGCAAAGATGGTTTATGAAGCAAAGAAGGCAGAAAGTAGCATCTGCCCTGAAACAATCCAGTATGCATGGGAACATCTTTTTTCAAAGGTTTGCCGTTCTAATTCCAGTATTTATGGAGATGTTGGTCCCAGAACTGTTCGGGATGATTATAAATTCATTGTACATGAAAATGATACTCAGCTTGGAGATAATAATAGTATGGAACATACGTGGTTTGAATATATTCCAGAGTCAGTAAAGATTAATACAGGGGAAAAGGTGCCTTTGCTTGTATTTAACCATGGGGGCGGAGATACTCCAGGAAATATCTGCAATAGTATCAAGCTACAGCTGGTTGCAGAGAAAGAAGGATTTATCCTTGTATATCCATGGAGCAGTGCAAAGTGGGGTTGGAATCATGATATGGTGGATGATCAATGGGATGATGTTGCATATTTAAATGCACTGATCAAATATATGAAAAAAAAATATACAATTGATGAAACAAGAGTATATATGGGCGGATTTTCTAATGGTTCCGCTATGTCACAAGTTTTTGCCATGACAAATCCTGAAATCGTAGCCGCTGTATTTGCGAATAACACAAGATTCTGTCAAAATAGAAATACAAAACCATTTGCAATCGCTGGGATGAAAAAAATGCAATATGATTATCGTATGCCGGTGTGGTATATGTATGGTACACGAGATGTGGAATATCCTGTAGTAAGAGGATCCGGGCAGCAGGTACAGTATGATTTCTGGAAATCATATAATCATATTATATGCAAAGAGACTCCATATATATGTGATGCAGCAATTGGGGGAGCTGGTGTAACAGGTGATCAGGTAGAAGAATATTATCCGAATCCAAGATATCCAGAAAGAAAGTTTATCACCCATCGTTTTTATACGAATGATGAAAAAAAATATAATTTTTACAATTACACTTTGGTAGAAGGAAAAGGACATGATAGCCTTCCAGAAGAAGGGGGATTAGGTTGGGATTATATCAAACAATTCAGAAGAATGTCAGATGGTTCCACGGAACTAATATAAAGAAAGTTTTATAAATAATGCTTGTATTAGGAACAAATATATGATAGTATAAATCGTTGCGAATAAGAGATGGTCCTCTGTTACAAAAAGTAATAAGAACATCCAAATAATAAGGAGGCAAACAATGAACGATATTATTAGAGAAATTGAGCTTGAACAAGTGAAAGAAAATGTACCTGCATTTAATGTTGGCGATACTGTTAAAGTTTACGGTAAAATTAAAGAAGGTGTTCGTGAGAGAATCCAAATTTTTGAAGGAACTGTAATAAAGAAACAAGGTGGAGGCAATAGAGCTACCTTTACAGTAAGAAAATCTTCTAATGGAATTGGTGTTGAAAGAACTTGGCCATTACATTCTCCAAACGTAGATAGAGTCGAAGTTGTAAGAATGGGTAAAGTAAGAAGAGCAAAACTGTTCTACTTAAGAGATAGAGTTGGTAAGAAAGCAAAAGTTAAAGAATTGGTTAAATAATAAAATTGATCTGAGACAATTACTTCGGTGGTTGTCTCTTTTATTTTTTGTAAAAGTTTGATATACTACAATAGAATAAAATCAAACATACTTGGGAGACTAACCATGGGGAAACACAAAGGGTTAAACTTTTATAAAAAGAAAAAGGAACTAAGCACTGCAACGATTCGTGAAATATGGAGTTGGATATTTATTATTTTTATAGCTGTTTTTCTTGCTTTTGTTATCATTTTTAGCGTAGGAATGAAAACAAGTGTAATAGGGGAATCTATGGAACCAAGTCTTTATAATGGACAAAATATATTAATTGATCGTTTTATATATAATATAATATCTCCTAAAAGGGGTGATGTTATTGTATTTTTACCGAATGGGAATCAAAATGCTCACTACTATGTAAAAAGAATTGTAGGTCTACCAGGCGAAACTATTCAAGTAATAGATGGCCGTGTTTACATAGATGGCAAATTCTTAGAAGAGGATGAAACAACCTTTGATAAAATAGCGGATGCGGGAATCGCTGTGAATGAGATTGTTTTGGGAAATGATGAGTACTTTGTCTTGGGTGATAATCGAAACAATAGTGAAGATAGTAGAAATGCAAATATAGGATCTATAAAAAAGAACACGATTGTTGGAAAAGCCTGGTATCATATGGCATCTAGTAAAGCTGGAATGAACTTTATTAAATAAATTAAGATGGAAAAGGAAGTATAAAAATGAATTATCATTGGTATCCTGGTCATATGACAAAAGCAAAACGTATGATGCAGGAAGATATAAAGTTAATTGATTTAGTAATTGAGTTAGTAGATGCAAGGATTCCCTTAAGCAGCCGTAATCCAGATATCGATACGTTAGGACAAAATAAAGCAAGATTGATTTTATTAAATAAGTCAGATTTAGCAGATCCTAGTGCCAATAAGAAATGGTCTGATTATTTTAAGGAAAAAGGTTTTTTTGTTTTGGAAGTGAACTCGAAAAGTGGTGCAGGGGTCAAATCCGTGCAAGGAATTGTAAAAGAAGCCTGCAAAGAAAAGCTGGAAAGAAATAAAAGACGTGGTATTTTAAATAGACCCATTAGAGCTATGGTTGTTGGAATTCCAAACGTAGGTAAATCTACATTTATTAATTCCTTTGCTGGTAAAGCATGTACAAAGACTGGTAACAAGCCGGGAGTAACAAAAGGAAAACAATGGATCAGACTTAATAGAGAATTAGAGTTATTGGATACACCAGGTATTTTGTGGCCAAAATTTGAGGACCAAATGGTAGGAATGAAACTTGCTATGATTGGTTCTATGAATGATGATGTCATTCAAATTGATGATCTTTCCCTGAATGTCATTGAATATTTAAAAACAAGATATTCTAAGTACTTAAAAGAACGTTACGGTATGGAAGTTATTGGAGAAGGTATTGAAGTTCTTGAGGCTGTTTGTGAATATCGCCATTGTTATAAAAAGGGTCAAGAACCAGACATCCAAAAAGCAGCAGGAATTATTATAGATGATTTCAGAACTGGGAAATTAGGGCGAATTACTCTTGAGCTTCCAGAGGGGAGTTTAACATGAATTCTTTAAAAAAAGAACTTTTGCACACAGGTATTTATCTTGTCATTGTTTTATGTCTTACCTATTTAGTAATAACTTTTGTGGGACAAAGAACAAGGGTAATCGGTTCTAGTATGCAAAACACATTAATGGATGAAGATAATTTGATTGTAGATAAGATTACCTATCGATTTAGTGAACCAAAGAGATTTGATATTATTGTATTTCCATATCAATATAAGGAAGATACTTATTACATAAAAAGAATTATTGGACTTCCAGGGGAAACGGTTTATATTGATCAGGATGGTAATATTTTTATTAATGAGGTACTGTTAGAGGAAAGCTATGGAAAAGAAGTGATTCTAAAACCTGGTCTTGCGGCTTCTCCAATTATATTAGGTGGGGATGAATATTTTGTTTTGGGGGATAATCGAAATCACAGTTCTGATAGTAGAGAGCCTTCTGTTTCAAAAATTAAAAGGAATGATATTCTTGGTAGAGCTTGGCTAAGAATTTGGCCATTAAGCAAGTTTGGAATATTAAAACACCAATAGAGCAAACATCTTTGGATAAGAAGAAATGGACGTAGGGATGGAACAAAAGATTAACGAAATTAATAAAATCTATCAGGCAGCGGATATTACTATGCTGCCTGAATTTATAAGTAGATATGGATGCGATACTAGGCCGGGAGTTGTTACAATTCTCACAAAAGCGAGAAAAAAAATAGATGCCTTGGAAAAAGAAAAAAAACGTAGTTATCAAATGAGTTCTTTTGAAAGGGAATATGCAAGTTACAGCTATTTATGTGGAATTGATGAAGTAGGGAGAGGACCTCTTGCAGGACCTGTGGTAGCAGGTGCTGTTATATTAAAAAAGGAATGTTCCATTTTATATTTAAATGATTCTAAACAATTATCAGCAAAAAAACGTGAAGAACTTTATGAGATCATTATGGATCAAGCAATTGCAACAGGAATAGGTTTGGTTAGCCCAGAGAGAATTGATGAAATAAATATTTTACAGGCAACTTATGAAGCAATGGGTGAAGCTATTTATAATTTAGGGGTGACACCCGATATATTATTAAATGATGCAGTTACTATTCCAAAAGTCAATATCAAGCAAGTACCTATTATTAAGGGAGATGCAAAAAGTATTTCGATTGCAGCAGCTAGTATTATAGCTAAAGTCACAAGGGATAAATTGATGATTCAATATGACGAGATTATGCCGGAATATGGATTTGCTTCAAACAAGGGGTATGGATCTGCGATGCACATAGAAGCACTTAAAAAATATGGTCCTACACCAATTCACAGAAGAAGTTTTATTAAAAACTTTATATAAAAATAATTTTTGCAGAGATACGAGTTAGATAGGTGATAATATGGGATTTTCATTATCGGATTTTTTTCAATACAATAAATCGACAGATGGTTCCGCTAATAAGGGAACTGTTTTGGTTGGAGATAATGCCAAAAATTACAAGGTTGTCAGTCAAATCAGAAATCTCATGCCAGGTCAAAACATTAGTGGAGAAGTTGTTGCGATTCATGATCATGAAGTACAGATTGCACTAGATAAGGATACCATTTTAATGGCACGTCTTGATAGAAACCTGGATATTGCTTTGGGGCAAACAGTAACCTTTGAAGTGAGTAATGTTTCCAAGTCACAAATTGCATTAAGACCTTTATTTACCAATATGTCCAATGATCCAAACCTTCTAAAAGCATTAAGTGCTGCAAAAATACCGGTGAATGATTCTACCATATTAATGGTATCCACAATGATGGAAGAAGGGATGTCAATTGATAAACAATCACTATTAAACATGTACAAAGACATCATGACGTTTCCTCAAAATAATGCAGAATCTATTGTTCAAATAAAGCAGTTAAACATTCCTATCACAGAGGATAGTTTACTTCAATTGGAAAATTATAAAAATAATAATTATCAATTATTAAATAGTGTTATTGATGTAACTAATGAGATTCTTCCTTTATTTCATGATTTACTTCAGGAAGGGAACGAAAAGGATGCTGTTTTTTTAGCACGTAACTTTATTCAAACTTTTTCCTTAGAAGAAGATTCGCCTTTACCAACTGTAAAAAACAATACGCCATTAACAACTATTTCAGATCATACAATGCTCCAAAACCCAATATTGAATAAGGAACAGGTTTCTTTCAATGATAGTAATCATCTAAATCGGGATTCTTTTGTGGAAGAAACAAAAATTGAGAGTTTACTAAGCCCCAAGGAAAGAATGCAACTGGCACTAAATTTAGAGCAGATTGGGTTACCAAAAAACCTTTCGGTAATGATAAAACAAGGAAATCTGACTTCAAATCAAATTTTGCAAGTAGTCAATCAATTAGTAGAAGAACCATTATTAGAAAAGAGTCAAGGAATAAAAAGTTTATTAGGATCCACGGAATTTATAAACATACTTAAATCTGAAATTACCAATCAATGGTTAATGAATCCAAAAAAGATTGCGAAAGAAGGTTCTGTTGGAGAACAGTATCAAAAGATAAGTCAACAAACAAGTAAAATGATAGAAGCCTTAAATGACATTTCAAAAATGGATAGTTCTCTTATGAAAAGTGTAACAAATATACAAGGAAATGTTGACTTTATAAATCAATTAAATCAAATGTTTACCTATGTACAACTTCCATTAAAACTAAGTCAGCAGAATGCCAATGGGGATTTATATGTATATACAAATAAGAAAAATCTAGCAGATGAGGACGGAAATATAAGCGCCTTTCTTCATTTGGACATGGATCATCTGGGCACAATGGATATTTATGTGTCTATGCAAAAGAAAGACGTGAATACGAAGTTTTATTTACAAGATAATGAAACCATTGATTTTATTCAAAATCATATTCATACCTTAAATGAAAAGTTACAAAAAAGGGGATATCATATGACATCTGAGATGGTAATCAAGGAAAAGCAAGTAAAAATAATGGAAGTAATACTTCAGAAAGAAGAAAACAAAGGTAATGTACCTACATTACTGAGTAAGTATTCCTTTGATGTTAGAGCATAGGAGGAATTTCATGGAAGAAGGAAAAAAGCCAAAACTAAAACAAGCCATCGCATTAGAGTATGATTTGGAAGATCAAGCACCAACGGTGATTGCCTCTGGAAGGGGTGCATTAGCCGAGCGGATTATTGAAAAAGCACAACAAGCAAATGTTCCAATTCATCAAGACGGTAAATTGGCTAATACATTATCAAAGCTAGAAATTGGAGATATGATTCCACCAGAATTATATGAGGTTGTAGCAGAAATATTAGTTTTTGTTGATGCGATGGATCATATAAAAAGTAAGATGTAAAAATGTATGCTTTTTCTTTTGCCTGGAGAGAGGTAATCAAAGAAAAAGGTGATGAAATGAATAAACGAACAATAGGAACAGATTATGAAAGAAAGGCAGCCACCTATTTAAAAGAAAATGGTATGAGAATAGTAGAATCTAACTTTCGAAATAGACAAGGAGAAATTGATATTATTGGATATCATAATCAGTGTCTAGTTTTTTCTGAAGTGAAATATAGAAAAAATGGTAATTTAGGATTCCCTTCAGAAGCAGTTGATATTCGAAAACAAAGAATCATTTGCAAAGTTGCAGATTATTATAGATTCATACATCACATAGGAAGTGATTTATCCATGCGCTACGATGTGGTTGCAATCTGTGGAGAAGAAATAAAATGGTATCAGAATGCATTTTATCATATTGGTAATTATTAAATGATAAAGGGCAGATAGGCAGGTGAAATTTGAAATTAAATGAGATTATGATGGATCATGGGAACTTAAAATATTTAACATTTGAAGAGATTGATAGGATAGGATTCGTGAGTCATTTGTTTTCCACCAGATTTGGAGGAGTTAGTAAGGGGATTTATGAATCTATGAATTTAGGATTTTGTCGAGGTGATAAGGACGAAAATGTAATGAATAATTTTGGCATCATTGCAAAGGCACTTGACTCAAAGCTAGAAGACTTTGTACTTACAGATCAAACCCATACTACAAACATTTATAAAGTGACAACAAAAGATAAAGGAAAAGGTCTTTTAGTTCCAAGGGATTATTCTGATATTGATGGATTTATAACAAATGAACCAGGGATTGTACTTTCTACTTTTTTCGCAGACTGTGTTCCACTTTTTTTTGTGGATCCCGTTCATAAAGCAATAGGGTTAAGTCATTCTGGTTGGAGAGGAACAGTTGATAAAATAGGACGAAAGACCGTAGAGGCCATGAAGATAGAATTTGGGACGAATCCCCAGGATGTCATTGCAGGCATTGGCCCTTCTATTTGTAGAGGGTGTTATGAGGTTAGTGAAGATGTAGCTTTTTTATTTGAAGATGCTTTTTTACAAAAAGCGGCAGAGAATAGAAACCAATGTGATACTTTGCAAAAAATCTTATATAAAAATGAAAATAAAAAGTATCAATTAGATTTGTGGTTAGCTAATAAATTGATTTTGGAGGAAGTTGGAGTCAAAGAAAATAATATTTCTATCTCTGGAATTTGTACTTGTTGCAATCACAACTTATTGTTTTCTCATAGAAAAAGTTTGGGAAAAAGGGGAAATTTAGGAGCATTTATAAAATTAAAGATAGAAAAATGATTTTACCATCTTAAGAAAGTATTTATAAAGTACAAGTAATATTCTTAACATTACCATGTTTTAATAGATATAAGGGAAACTTAATGAAAAAACGACATATTTTTGCGAGGTGAGGGAATGTCAACAATTTTAGTGTGTGATGATGATAAAGAAATAGTGGAAGCGATTGAAATTTATTTAAAACAAGAAGGTTACATTGTAATAAAAGCTTATGATGGTTTAGAGGCTATTACAAAGATCAAAGAAAATGATATTAATTTATTATTAATCGATATTATGATGCCGAAGTTAGATGGCATTCGTGCAACCTTAAAAGTAAGAGAATTTAGTAGTATTCCTATTATTATGCTTTCCGCAAAATCGGAAGATGTGGATAAAATTATGGGTCTTAATATGGGGGCAGATGATTATATCACGAAACCTTTTAATCCTTTAGAGCTAATTGCAAGGGTGAAATCACATTTAAGACGATATACAAAGCTTGGAAATATTTCAAATGAAAATGAATGTAGCTACCAAGTTGGTGGTTTGTGTATTAATGATGAAACAAAGGAAATTACGGTAGATGAAGAAGTTGTGAAGCTAACACCTTTAGAATATAATATTTTACTATTATTAGTGAAAAATCAAGGAAAAGTATTTTCTATAGAACAAATTTATGAAAACATTTGGAATGAAGAAGCGATTGGGGCAGACAATACCGTAGCTGTACATATTAGACACATAAGGGAAAAGATAGAAATCAATCCAAGAGAACCTAGATATTTAAAAGTTGTATGGGGAGTTGGATATAAAATTGATAAGATGTAAAGATAGCAATCCAACAATTTAAGAAAGAGGTAGAAATGAAAAAAAAATCATGGAATAGTAAACGCAATATTTTGTTGATGATACAACATATTACATTAATAGCTTTGATTATATGTGGATTGGCATTGGTTACAGAATACGTTTATCGAGGATATTCTATTTCCTATATGTTAGATGAAAAAAACACCTCAGAAGAATTTGAAGATGGCATTGTATTTCAAGATTTATTTTCATATTCAATTAGTAGTGCAATACGATTTGGTGTAATTAGAGAGCAATTTGAAACTAATGGTTTGTTTGATGGAAAAAAAGAAATGGATATTCAAAATTACGCTTATCATAGATCAAATAATTCTTCCCAGGTGAAAAGCACAGCCTACTATTTAGATGATCTTATAAAATGGGGGCAAATTGGTTTTTCTTATACCACTATTACTCAGGAAAATTATTATCAGAAATTAGAACAAGCAAAAAACAAATTCAGCCCTAAGGAACAAATGAGGAAAGCGGTAACTCCAGAAGTAGAGCAAAAAGTGGATCCTAATTTGAATATTTTAGAATATACAACAGAAAGTTTATTTGACAACGTAGAGGAAGAAGGGACTTGGTACGCCGAAGAATATAATCCTGTTTTTACTATTATAGATGACGAAAAATTTTATCCCATAGATGGTAAACCCTTATTACTCCATACAACATCCCCTTATGAGTATCAAGATTATACTAGATATTTAGTAGATTCCATTGATACAGCCTATAGAAATTATATAGAATATAAAGAGTTACGTAATAAATTCTCCGATTCTAATTTCAAGTATTACATCAGTTATGAGCTAGATGGAGAGCATGTGATTTATACTAACCTGATAAAGGAAGACGAATTAAAGAGTGGTGCTACAGAAACAGAAATAACTCATGCCTTTGGTCAATTAGGAAAATATATATATTGTGACTATGATAATCTGATTAGTTCTACAAATACATATATAAAAGAGGTGATGATTTGGGATGAGGTAAGGAATTATTCCTATTCCTATCCAGGTAATGTGAAATTGTGGTTTGGAGTAGATACAAATTATGCAAAGGATGATGAATATTATATTTATCATTCAAATTATTCGGATAATTTTTTAACGTTTCGCAATTTGTTTGTTGCATCCATATTTTTTGCATTATTTTATGTATTCTTATTGGTTATATTGACGGCGAAAGAACAAAAAGAAGAAACAAGTAATCCAAGGTTAATAGATAAACTTTATACAGAATTCGCATTTTTGTTAGCGGTTATCATTTGTACAAGCATCATATATTTTACAGGATATATTTGTTATGATATCATTTATTTAAACTATCATAGTTTTTTTAGCTTACCAAGCATTCTGATTATTGGAACTGGAACATTTTTATTGGATCTGTTTTTTATGCATTTTTATCTTAGTTTGGTAAGAAGAATAAAAAATCATATCATATGGAAACATTCTTTTTCAAATAAGGTGATAGAGGTTCTATTACAGGTATATAATAATCCGAAAGTTGCAGTTAGAACTTGGATACCCTATTTACTATTTTTATTTGTAAACTTCCTATTATTAGCGATGTCTGTAAATGGTAGACCTTTTCCCATTTTTATTGCTATTATCCTCGATGTATTATTAGGAATATTTTTGTATAGGGAGAATGATGCAAGGCTTCGAGTGCTAAAAGGCATTGAAAAGATTAAAGATGGTAACCTTACGTATCAGATAGACGCAAATAAGATGCATGGTGATAATTTGATTTTGGCCAATTCTGTAAATAGTATTGGGGAAGGAATTAGAAACGCAGTTGAAAATAGTATGAAAGATGAAAGATTAAAAACGGATCTTATTACGAATGTATCTCATGATATTAAAACGCCTTTAACATCCATTATTAATTATGTGGATTTGATAAAAAGAGAAAACATCGAAAATGAAAATATAATGGAGTATGTGAAAATATTGGATTCCAAATCTCAACGATTAAAGCAATTAACAGAGGATCTGGTGGAAGCCTCAAAAATATCATCTGGTAATATTGAACTAATCTTCGAAAAAATAGACTTTACACAGCTTATCTATCAGACCCTGGGGGAATTTGATGAAAGGTTTAAGAATAAAGGATTAGATGTAATTATTAATGTTCCAAACGAACCTGTTTATATTCAGGCTGATAGCAGGAGGATATGGAGAGTGATTGATAACTTGTGTAGTAATATTGTGAAATATGCAATGGAAAACACAAGAGTTTATATGGATATGCAGATAAATGGAAAGGCAGTACTCACCATAAAGAATATTTCCTCCCAACCATTAAATATTAATGCCAATGAATTAACGGAACGTTTTATTCGTGGAGATATTTCTAGAAATACAGAAGGAAGTGGATTGGGACTTTCTATAGCAAAGAGCCTAACACAATTACAGAATGGGAAATTTGAAATTTACCTGGATGGTGATTTATTTAAAGTAATATTAGAATTTGCTATTCAATCTGAAAAATCCTTTGAACTTTCATCTAAAGAATCGTTTTAGGGGAAATATAGAAAGGGTAATAGATAAATTGTAATTGACAAATGGTATTTATAATTTTATAATACAACTAATTTCAAGTTTCAAATGAATTATTTTTAAAAAGAAATGGAATAGGATATCAGCATTGATAAGAACAAGTAGTAGTTAGGGAAATATACAGAAAGTAGCCGGTAGATGAGAGGCGCATGGAAGACTAATTATGAATACCTCTTTGAGCTTCGTACCGAACAAGTAAGATTTAGTAGGCTACGACGGAATCCCTGCACGTTACTGTGGGCTAGTATTGTATAAAGGTTTTTTATACTGTACTTTTGGAGGCAATCAATGTAAGTTGTTTGTGAATTAAGGTGGTAACACGAGTGTAATCCTCGTCCTTTTATTAGGACGGGGATTTTTTAATGATTTGTTACCTTTAGCGTACATGCAAAAGCATGGAGATGGGAGAAGAAAATGACAATTTTTGATGAATTAAAAGCAAGAGGATTAATTGCACAGTTAACAGATGAAGAGGAAATTAAGGAATTAATTAATAATGGAAAGGCTACCTTTTATATTGGGTTTGATCCAACCGCAGACAGTCTTCATGTAGGACATTTTATGGCTCTTTGTTTAATGAAGCGATTGCAGATGGCGGGAAACAAACCAATTGCATTACTGGGGGGCGGAACTGGTATGATTGGTGATCCCACAGGTAGAAGCGATATGCGTTCTATGATGACAGAAGAGACCATTCAATTTAATTGCGATCGCTTTCAAGAACAAATGAGTAAATTTATTGACTTTTCTGAGGGGAAAGCGATGATGGTAAATAATGCAGATTGGTTAATGAACTTGAATTATATCGAATTACTTCGAGAAATAGGCCCACATTTTAGTGTAAATCGAATGCTAACAGCAGAATGCTATAAACAAAGAATGGAAAAAGGTCTTAGTTTCTTGGAATTTAATTACATGATTATGCAAAGTTACGATTTTTTGGAATTATATAAAAGGCATGGTTGTAATATACAATTTGGTGGGGATGATCAATGGAGCAATATGTTAGGGGGTACAGACCTTATAAGGCGTAAATTAGGGAAAGATGCCTATGCCATGACAATTACACTGCTTCTTAATTCGGAAGGCAAGAAGATGGGTAAAACTCAATCAGGAGCTGTGTGGCTTGACCCAAACAAAACATCACCTTTTGATTTTTACCAATATTGGAGAAATGTAGGAGATGAGGATGTACTAAAATGTATTCGTATGTTAACATTTTTGCCAATGGAAGAAATAGATAAAATGAATGAATGGGAAGGCAGCCAATTAAATGAGGCAAAAGATATTCTCGCCTTTGAATTAACAACATTAGTTCATAGTGAAGAGGAAGCAAGTAAGGCACGGGAAGCTTCAAAAGCATTATTTGCTGGTGGCGGAAGTTTAGAAAATATACCTAAAACAGAATTAAATGAAAGTGATTTTGAAGATGGTATGATTGATATCGTAAGTTTGCTTGTAAAAGCTGAAATGGCGGGGTCTAGATCTGAAGGAAGGCGCGCGATTGAACAAGGCGGCGTTACCGTAAACGGAGACAAGATTACAGATTTAAAAACTTCATATACAAAAGAGTTGATTGCAAAAGAGGAGTTTATCATAAAAAAAGGTAAAAAAAATTTTAAAAAGATAGAAGTACAGTAAAAAGTACAGTATAAAAATGATAAAATCAAGATAAAAGTAAGATATGAATAAAATAAAACCATTACAAAAAGGGATATTTTTTATCCAAATCTAGTAATGGTTTTATCTTAAAAATCTACTTCTTCTCTGGCATTATAAAGAGCCACAATGTTCTGAATTTTCTCGGTTGGAGTTAGTACGTTACCAAGGGAGATGTTGTGATTCATAAAATCAATGATAGAGGCCATAAATTTGCTCATATCGGCCTCTATATAATAGGGCTTACTTAATAATTCAGGAGAACGATAATTCAAATTAGTAGTAATTACTTTGTCAAAATAGCATTTTTCATAGGCTTCGTCAAAAGCCTTGAATCCATTGGTAAACAATCCGTAAGTACAGCAGATATAGACACGCTTTGCATTCATTTCTTTTAGTTGCTTAGCGGTATCAATCATGCTTTCCCCTGAGGAAATCATATCATCAATAATAATAATATCCTTGCCGTCAACTTTATCTCCTAAAAATTCATGAGCAACAATAGGGTTTTTACCATTAACAATAGTGGAGTAGTCTCTACGTTTATAAAACATACCAGTATCAACACCAAGAACACTAGAAAAATAGACAGCTCTATCAAGTGCTCCTTCGTCAGGACTAATAACAATCGTATGTTCTTTATCAATAATTAAGTCTTTTTCATTACTAAGAAGTGCCCTAGCAAATTGATAATTTGGAGTAAAGTTATCAAAACCAAAAAGTGGTGTAGAGTTTTGAACCCTTGGATCATGGGCATCAAAAGTAATAATATTATCCACACCCATTCGAGTGAGTTCCTCTAATGCATATGCGCAATCAAGGGATTCCCTTCCATTTCTTTTGTGTTGTCTTCCTTCATACAAAAAGGGCATAATAACATTTATTCTATGTGCTTTACCAGCTACAGCAGCAATTACCCTTTTCAAATCCTGATAATGATCATCTGGGGATTTATGATTCTGATATCTGTTAACGGAATAGGTAATGCTATAATTACAAACATCAACTAAAATAAACAAATCTTTTCCGCGTACAGATTCTGTGCATACGGCTTTTCCTTCTCCAGATCCAAAACGAGGGGTAGCAACATGTAATAAGTAGTTTTTTTCAACATATCCAGGAGGAGTAGGATTACTTCTATTAATATTTGTTTTATTTCGTCTAAATTCAACTAAATAATCATTCACCTGATTGCCAATTAATGCTGTGCTATCCATAGCAATGATTTTAAGGGGTGGTACATTCATTGCATTTTCTAATTCTGTTAAATTAGGCATTTTTTCCTCCGAAGTAAAATCTGTATGATAAAGATGTTGATGTATTCAAAAATAGTACCATATATTTTATATCATTATGGTAGTGACACGTCAAGAAAATTCTAGTAGAATAGAGAAAATGAGGAGTAATAACATGGATGATATGACGGTTGTAGACCTTGAAAAGGCTTTACAAGTATCCATAGATATTGTAAAATCAAGCGGGCAGCAATTTATATGGTCTGTTTTATTTTGATTATCATAAAGGGTTTCAAAGCATGCTAAGTGCATGAACAAACGAAAGTTTGTAGATAGGAGTTAGAAATGGGAAATAAAAGAGGAAAACCAATTGTTGCGGTTGTTGGACGTCCGAATGTAGGCAAGTCAACACTTTTCAATTCATTGGTTGGAGATATGGTTGCAATTGTAAAGGATACACCAGGTATCACTAGAGATCGTCTTTACGCAGATGCTACTTGGCTGAATCGTTCGTTTACATTAATTGATACAGGTGGTATAGAACCAGAGAGCAATGATGTTATCTTAGCGCAAATGCGGGAACAAGCTGAAATAGCCATCGCTACTGCGGATGTTATTATTTTTATGGTAGATGTAAGACAAGGGTTAGTCGATTCCGACTCAAAAGTTGCGGATATGCTTAGGCGTTCCAATAAGCCAGTTGTACTTGTTGTAAATAAAGTGGATAGTTTTGAAAAGTTTATGTCAGATGTATATGAGTTTTACAACTTGGGAATCGGAGAACCCGTTCCTATTTCATCTTCTGGTCGCCTTGGACTTGGTGATATGTTAGATATAGTTATTTCCTATTTTCCAGAAGAAATAGAAGAGGATTTGGAAGATGAAAGGCCTAGAATTGCCATTGTGGGCAAGCCAAATGTAGGAAAGTCATCTATTATTAATAAGCTTATTGGAGAAAATAGACTCATTGTTTCAGATATTGCAGGAACGACACGTGATGCTATTGATACAGAAGTAATTCACAATGGTAAAGAATATATTTTTATTGATACAGCGGGACTTCGTCGTAAGAAAACAATTAAAGAAGAACTTGAAAAATATATGATTGTACGTACGGTCAGTGCTGTTGAGAGAGCAGACGTAGTTATACTTGTAATTGATGCAGAAGAAGGTGTTACAGAGCAGGATGCAAAAATTGCCGGTATTGCTCATGAACGGGGAAAAGGTATTATCATTGCTGTTAACAAATGGGATGCCATTGAAAAAGATGATAAGACAATTTATAAGTTTACCGAAAAAGTACGTGGGGTCTTAGCTTATATGCCATATGCGGAAATGATTTTCATCTCAGCAGTAACAGGTCAAAGACTTCCAAAGATTTATGATATAATAGATATGGTAATTGAAAATCAAACACTACGAATTCAAACAGGTGTATTAAACGAAATTGTAACAGAAGCAGTTGCTATGCAGCAGCCTCCGTCAGATAAGGGAAAACGTTTGCGATTGTACTATATTACACAGGTTTCCGTAAAACCACCTACATTTGTTATTTTTGTAAACGATAAGGAATTAATGCACTTTTCCTATACAAGATACATTGAAAATAGAATTCGTGACTCCTTTGGATTTAAAGGAACCTCATTAAAATTTATTATAAGGGAACGAAAGGAAAGTTAGTGTTATGGAAAGAATTTACTGTTTACTGATTGGGTATGTTTTTGGGTTATTTCAAACTGCTTATATCTATGGAAGAGCAAATGGAATTGATATTAGGAAGCATGGAAGTGGAAATGCTGGGACAACAAATGCTCTTAGAGTATTAGGGAAAAAGGCCGGATTTATAGTATTACTTGGGGACGCTTTAAAGTGTATTTTAGCGATTGTTACAGTAACAATCATTTTTCAAAAGTTAGAACCAGATATGATTTATTTATTAAAGTTATATGGTGCAACAGGTGCTATACTTGGCCATAACTTTCCATTCTTTTTAAAGTTCAGGGGAGGAAAAGGAATTGCAGCAACGGCAGGTTTAGTAATTGCATTTCATTGGTATTTCCTTCCAGTAGCATGCATTCTTTTCTTTGGAGCTTTATTTTTTACACATTATGTTTCTTTAGGATCATTACTAGTATATACAGGATTCATGATTGAATTAATTATTTTGGGCCAAATGGGCATATTTAAATTAGGAAACAATTTATTGATAGAACTTTATCTATTAGGAGCATTTTTAACAATCATGGCATTTGTAAAACATAGAGAAAATATTGGTAGATTATTAAGAAGAGAAGAGCGTAAGACTTTTATAACAAAATCAAATAAAGATAAATAAAGATAAACATAGAACTTATATTATGTTTCAGTAAAATAAAATGTATTTTATGGAGGTATATCTATGGCAAGAATAGGAATTATTGGTGCTGGTAGCTGGGGAATTGCACTTGCAGTATTATTACACAACAATGGGAATGAAGTTACCGTTTGGTCCATTATTCAAGATGAAATAGATATGTTAAACAAGGAACGTGAACATAAGGCAAAGCTTCCAGGAGTAAAACTATCTGATAAGATGATATTTACAAGCAACCTGGCAGAAACAATTGAGGGAAAAGATTTACTGGTTTTAGCTGTTCCTTCTGTATTTACAAGAAGTACAGCGCACATGCTAAAGGATCTTGTGAAAAAAGATCAAATTATTGTAAATGTAGCAAAAGGCATTGAAGAAAATACGTTTATGACGTTATCTGAAATTGTTGAAGAAGAAGTACCTCAAGCATCCGTTGCCGTATTATCAGGTCCTTCCCATGCGGAAGAAGTGGGCAGGGGAATTCCAACAACAATTGTTGTTGGTGCAAAGGAAAAAAAGACAGCAGAATATATTCAAAACTTATTCATGAGTGAAGTCTTTCGCGTTTATATTAGTCCTGATGTTCTTGGCATTGAATTGGGAGCTGCCCTTAAAAACGTAGTAGCACTTGCAGCTGGAATCGCAGATGGTTTAGGTTATGGTGATAACACAAAAGCCGCCCTTATTACAAGAGGAATTGCAGAAATTGCAAGACTTGGTACAGCAATGGGTGGTAAATTCGAGACATTTTCCGGGTTATCAGGAATAGGGGATTTAATTGTAACTTGTGCTAGTATGCATTCGAGAAATAGAAAAGCTGGGATGTTAATTGGAAAAGGTTATTCCATGGATGAAGCCATGAAAGAAGTAAACATGATAGTAGAAGGAGTTTATTCTACGAAGGCCGCAGTCGGTCTTGCTAAAAAATACGACGTACAAATACCAATTATCCAACAAGTGAATGAAGTTTTATTTTATGGAAAATCAGCAGATGTAGCGGTAAAAGAACTTATGATTCGAGATAAAAAATTAGAAAATTCAGAATTGCCATGGGTATGAAAATGATTCCATTCACCGATAATTTTAAAAGTACAACAGAATATGTTGCAAGTTCCCAACTTTTGGATTGCGTTAATGTGGCAATTGCATTACAAAAACCGCTTTTGATAAAAGGAGAACCTGGAACGGGAAAAACAATGTTAGCAAAAGCAATTGCAGACTCCCTTCATAAAAAGTTGCTTATTTGGAATATTAAATCTACTACAAAAGCACAAGAAGGCTTATACGTATATGATACCATTCAAAGATTATACGATGGCCAATTTGGAGAAGAAGGAGTAGATGATATTGCAAGATATATTAAATTGGGTAAACTGGGTACTTCCTTTCAGGAAGAGGAACAAGTTGTTTTACTAATTGATGAAATTGACAAAGCTGATTTAGAATTCCCCAATGATTTATTATGGGAATTGGATCAAATGGAATTCTATATTAGTGAGACGAAAAAAACGATTAAGGCAAAACAACGCCCTATCGTTATTATAACTTCTAATGCAGAAAAAGAATTGCCAGATGCCTTTCTTCGTAGATGTATTTTTCATTACATCGATTTTCCAGATGAAATATTAATGGAGGAAATTGTTAAAACCCATTATCCTGATGTTGAAGAAAATCTTCTTAAAAACGCAATGGAAGTATTTTATAAGATTAGATCCATACGTGATGTCCGAAAAAAACCAAGCACTTCGGAGTTGATCGATTGGATTAATGCGTTACAGCTTGGCGGGATTAATGCCCAAGATATAAAGTCACAGTTACCGTTTTTAGGTGTCATTATAAAAAAAGATGAAGATATAGAATCAGTAGTTCAAAAAATATAATATAAGATGTAAAATCAATCACGGTAGGAGTCTGTATGTTTAGTAAATTTCATAGTATGTTAAAAGAAAAAGGCTTAAATATATCCTTAAGTGAATGGATCACATTGCAAGAAGCATTGGATAAAGGATTATGTAATAGTAGTCTGACACAGTTTTATTATGTTGCAAGAATGATTCTTGTAAAAAGTGAAACAGAGTTTGATAAATTCGACATGGCTTTTGAAGAGTTTTTTAAAGGAGTCCAATCGGAACATAGTTTAACTAAGAATATGGAAGAATGGTTAGATAAACAAGATATCAATGATTTACTTAAGGAATCTGATAAACAATGGCTTAGCAATATGGAAGAAATGCAGATTGACAAAGATGATGTGAAACAAAAATTTCAAGAACGTTTGAAGGATCAAGATAGTGAACATAACGGTGGTAGTTATTGGATTGGGACTATGGGAAAATCCTCCTTTGGTAATACAGGTGGTAATGTAGGGGGTATTCGTGTAGGCGGATCTACAGGATATCAATCTGCATTTCAAGTAGTAGGGGCAAAGAAATATAAGGATTTTCGTGATGATAGAATGTTAGATAATAGACAATTTCAATTAGCACTAAGAAAACTAAGGCAGTTTTCAACAAAACTTGATATTCCGAAAACAGAATTGGATATAGATGGAACGATTGATAAAACATGTAATAATGGTGGATGTCTTCAGATCGTAATGGAGAAACCTAGAAAGAATGCAGTAAAGTTATTATTAATTATGGATTCTGGGGGAACCATGATTCCCTACACACAATTATTAAATGAGCTTTTTCAATCAGTGAACAAATCAAATCATTACAAAGATGTAAAAACATATTATTTTCATAATTGTATTTATTCTAAATTATATAAAACACCCGAATGTGAAAATGGTGATTGGGTAGATACGGAGTGGATGTTTCGAAATCTAGATAGAAATTATAAAGTGATTATTGTTGGAGATGCAGCCATGGCACCAGAAGAGTTTTATTCTACAAGTGGTAATTATCGTGGACCAAATGGAGGTATGGCTGGAGTTGATTGGCTATTACTCATGAAAAAGAATTACAATAATATTATTTGGTTAAACCCTAAAATGGCCATTGGAAATGCACCATGGAGAGAAGTTGAGACAGCAATCAAAGAAATTTTTCCCATGTATCAACTAACGGTTGCTGGGTTAAAGCAAGGATTAAGTCATCTCATGGTTTCCAAATAATGTATTAAAAGATTAGTTATGCTTATTATAAAAGATATGTCCCCAAATAATACTTGTGAAATAAAGTGATAAACAAAAAGCGGTGTAGGAGACTATACCGCTTTTAAAATGCGACAAAGTATTTAAATAATAGTATGGTAAGAACAAATACTGTAATGGTTTTAGGAAAGGAATATAAGTTGAGAAATCAAGGAAAACAGGCGTAAAAACCAAACTACCAATTAGAATAATGGGTATCATTGATGCAAAAAAAAGTTTATTTTTAACCAAAAAGGTTAATATGGAAGTGAATCCAATCACAGCGATAGCATAAAGAAAAAGCGGGAGAAGATTATGGATTACTGAATAATCCTTTTCAAGAAAAATAATACAAAAACAGCCTATTATAGTTGCAAGAAGGACGGGTGCTGTAATAGAAAGGTTATGAAATATATTTCTGCGAAAGAAGAACACATGGTCAAAAAAATGAGCTTCTTTATCGTTAAAATAATTAATAGCTCCACAAAATCCTGATAATAAAATTAAAACAGCAATCATACCTTTACCTGGAGCTAAAAGAATAGGTGGTAGTATTGTACTATAAGTTGAAACGTCATTTTTATATTCAAAAGAAAAAGTGGAACCGTCAAGCATGTGAATGCGGTATGCTTTTTCTATTTCTGATTGTAGTAATGTAGAATCAAAATCGATTAATAAAGGGTCGTTTTTTGTATAGTCCTTTAATATTTGAAGTGAATATTCTTCAAATAATTCGGAATAGAAAACCTCATTTGTAACTTTACTCATAGTTGAAGCAGGTGAAACGATAAGATCAATTTGATTTTTTCTCTTTCCTTGATTTAGTTTTTTCAGTAAATCTGAATGAAGAATATATCCACATTCAGCATTTTTTTTTGCAACATCGTTCATAAGGATTTCTTTTGATTCACAAATATAAAAATGGATAACTCCTTCACGAGAAATAAGTTTATCCATAAGAAGAGTTGTAAATGCGCTTGTTTCTTCACAATATAGTGCAACACTTACTTGAGATGTTTTTTCTTGATTGGTAAGTGTAAATAGAAACGTAAAAATTGGAAATATGAATAAAATAAATAAAAAGGAGGGCCTCTTTAATTGTCTTTTACAAAACAAAGTAAGAATAAGCAGGTTTTTTTTCATGAACGTGAAACCCTCCTCCTGTGATGGATTGCAATAGTTAGTAATAGAAAGACGATGGTATAAAGAACAAGAGGTACTAAGTTGCTTGCTTCATATTTAGAAATAAGTACATGAATAATCTCATTTCGTAAATAAGTAGTTGGCAAATAATCGGAAAAATGTCTAAGATTATTTGGAAAAAACGCACTTGGAATAAAGCCACCAGACAAGAAAATCAAAAGGATTGACATAATAAATAATAATAGAATCCCACTTGTGGGGGTAGGAGCAAATTCAAATAATAATAATATAAAAGTTGATATACATAAAATAATTATAAAAACGGAAAGGATCGTCATCATAGAAAAGATAATATTAAAATTCCAAACTATTTTCATGTAAATAGTAACTATGGAAAGTAGAAATCCAATACTAAGAAAATAAGTTGTAAAAGTAACAAAAAGTTTTATCAATATATAGCTTGTAGAATGAATTCCCAAACAAGTCAGTTTTTGTTGAAATGGAGGGGAGTCTTTTTTTAAAAAATAACTATATGTGGTTCCCCACAAAAGTAGAAATAATAAAATTCCTGAAGCAACATAATAAGAAACAACAGATACGGCACCTGTTGTTGAAGTGGAACTGGTACGAAACAGTTCATCACGCATCAACGCATATTGCAGATTAGTAATATTAAGTGCTAATTGTGTATCATTTAAATAGCTAGATAATCCATATTCTATATATAGGTCGGTAATTGTATAAATACTAGCTTGAGCGCTACTTAGTATTTTAGCACCAGAACGGGATAGTTCCTGAAGTAATATATTAGAAATAGAAGATGATTTGGAAAAAATGACTTGAACATGGTGATTCGTACCATCCATGATGCTTCCTAATACATCATCTGGGATCATCATAATTGCTGAAATATCATTATTTTCTAGTAATACATATGCATTTTCTTTTGTTTCCATTTGAAAGTCAAACATATTCTCAGTACTTTTCATATGACTCATAAAATCCACAACCCAATTTATATTGGTAGAGTTATTATCAACAACTAAACCAATAGAAACCTTGGCAAGGGGGCCTTTTCCATATAAAAACTTACCACTACAAAAAGCAATTGTACCTATCATAACAGATAGGACAATTGCTCCAAGAATGAGCTGCGGAAGAGATTTTATGGCTCTCTTCATTTCAATTCTAATAAGTTGAAGAATGGTAGTCATAGGATCCTGTTCCTTATCTATTCATCATGTAAGTGATTAATATCCGCCATACAACATATTCGTGATAAGATTAACCAATGGACTTGTATTTAGATTTTTTGTTATTTCATTCACAACAGTAGTAAAGTCATTTTCGTTCATTTCGAATAAATTATACTTTGTTCCAGTTGGCGATGCAATGGAAGTGTTTAGTGGTGAAATTGTGAAGTCACCAGAAAGGCTAGCAGTATAATCGCCACTATTTATATCTAGTGAGACATCATCTAAGTTAAAAGTAAAGCCTTTTCCAGGGGTTACATCTTCAAAACCACCGGTGACGTCTAAACGAAGTAGTTCTGTTGCTCCTTGGTTAGCAAGACAAGATAAGTTTAAAATGCCAGTTTTGCTATTAAAAGAATCATGGTATGTGAATTGAACTAATGAAGTTCCTCCTTGAGAAATTGCTAAGATCAAGTTATTTTCATTCACATCTTTTTGAAGATTGGAATTACTATCGATATTCATTGTATATGTTTGACCCGCAATTAAAACTTGAATGGTGCCAGTAAAGGTGTCAGAAAGAAATTCAGTTCCAAGCCATTGAAACTTTGAATCAATAGTTACCAAACCGTCATACATTTCCGTATTTTGAGTGAGCATAACCATACGCCCTTTTTTGTCGAGGTATACAGTAAATATAAAATCTTTATTTAAATATGGCTTCAGACTTTCATAGTTAAGAATGGTACTCAGGTCCTGGGTAGGAAGAGCTTCCTTAGCCATTGTTTCATTTAGATATTCACAAAGAATTTCTCCCATAGTTTGCATACTATCGGTAGGTATCGTTACAAGATACCCTTGGCAGGACTGTTCCTTTTTACCAACTTGAAGACTTGCTGAATCTACTTTTTCCACTGTGATATCATCATATGCTTTTTTCATATCCTTTTTATAGCTTGCATGAAAGGAATCAACGATATTAGATTCTTTTTTAGAAGAACCTAATGTAGAAAACAAATCAAAGAAATTGAAAACTAGAGATTCATCCAAGGTTTCACCGGAAGCTTCACTAATATAAGAATTATTAAAATCTTTTCCCAGGTTAGAAGTTTTTATTTCAAAATAGCCATCTAATAATTCTGGAATTTGTAAAGCAATAAAATCATCATAAGCGAAAATATCACAATTCAAATAAGGGATTCCTGCATATGTAATAGAAGAGTTACCACTGTATTTCTTTTCGGATACATTCATCATACTAGAACTTTGAATGCCAACACCTTCTACCATAGCGATTGTGTTATCCATATAGTTGCCGCCAATTCTATCCAAGGAAAGGGAAAAATCTTCTTGAAAAGAACCGGACTCAATCATTTTAGTGAGTTTTTTTAGACCAAGATAAGAATCCAGTGGTGAATGTACCTCTTCATTAAGCGTTGCTTTCATACCATCAAATACTTTATCTTTTGTAGAACGAAACCATTTATTCATAATAAAAAAGGTAAGTGCAACAATAATGCCAATTGCTAAAATAGAAATAAGAACAATCATAAGTGGTTTTTGGCTTTTCTTTTTAGGTTCTTCAGGAATAGAGTCACCCAATGGCGCAATGTAATCTTCGTTAATTTGATTCATAATATTCTCCTTTTAAAAAAAATTCAGAAGTTGCTTCCCCCTTAGAGAAGAACTAATTTGTGTGAGCTTTCCGTCTTTTAATACAAACAATTTATTGCATAAATCCAATTCGCTTTCTTCGTGTGTAGTAACAATAACGGTTCCGCCATTTTTAAGATACATGCTCAAATAATTGTGAATATCATTTTTACATAGTAGGTCAAGTGCCGCACTAGGTTCATCCATAACGAGTATAGGTGGGTGATTAGAAAGGGCGCATCCAATACTAACTCTTTTTTTCATTCCCCCAGATAATTTGCGGATAGGTGTATTTAAATAAGATTCTATATCTAATAAATGCAAAAACCCATGATTCAATTCTTCGTTAAATTCCATTTTAGTTCCTTGAAACCAAAGCTTTAAATTATCTTTAACAGATAATTCAGGTATTAATGGATTTTCTTGAGGAACATAACCAATGTATTTAGAGAAAAGGCGATGATCATTTAGGGCATCTTGATGATAGTATCGGATAGAACCATAATCAGGTTTTAATGCTCCAGATAAAATTGCCAACAAGGTAGATTTTCCACAGCCATTGGAACCAGCAATTGCTACGAAATCCCCTGGGACAATTTCCATTGATAATTGATTTAATACCATTTTTTTACGGTATGAAAATTCTATATTCTCCAATTCAATCATAAGCATTCCTTTCTATCAATATTCACACAAAATATAATATCAAAATAAACAAATAATAGCAAATATATTAGTATGAAAAGAAATGTACAAAAGGAATGTAATTATATCCTAATTATGAGTGTAGAAAAGGTGAAATAAATAAGGTATGATAGTTAAAAATGAATATATAATGAGTAGATAGGAGATTATGATGAAAGAAATAGCTGAAATTAAATATGAATATCATAACGTACCAATCCCTGGAGGAGGGTATGTAACTGGTTTTATTTTTAACAAATGTCATCCAAACATATTATATGCAAGAACTGATATTGGTGGTACCTACCGTTTTTCTTATGAAGAAAAAAAGTGGATTAGCTTAATTGATCATGTATCCATGTTTGATTTAAGTGAAAGTTATCCAATAGCAATTGCATTAGAGGATAAAGCACCAGAAAAAATATATATTGCCAGTGGAATTAATGAAGAAAAAACAGAAGGTAGATTGAGTATTTCTAATGATTATGGAAAGACATTTTCTTACAAAAAAATACCTTGCTTTATTCATGGGAATTGGAACGGAAGAGGAACTGGTTTACGATTAATCGTAGATCCAAATAATTCAAATACGTTATATTTTGCTAGCCAGAAAGACGGATTACTGCGAACAAAAGATCTTGGTAATACATGGGAAACGTTAACAGTAGGCGGCGAACAATATATGACATTTGTATGGATATCACCTAAAAATGGATGTATTGTTGTTGGAACAGCGGGTGTAACTACGAGATTGAATGATTCTATGCGTGGAATTACATTATATAATTCATATGATGAAGGAAAAACATTTAGTATATTACCCCAACCATCTTCACATATTGTGAAGGGAAGTCGTATGTCAGGATATGTTGCCCAAAGATATGATTATGATGGAACTAATTTATATGTGACATTAGCAAATACAGGGAAACATTCTTACGTAGTAGAAAATGGGTACAGTTGTGATTCCGGAGATGTCTTGGGTGGACGTGTAATCCGCTATTCTTTTTCCCATAATGGATTCATAAAAGACTATGATGATATTACCCCAAATACGATGTTGGATTTTTTAAAACAAGAAGATTATGATTTCGGATTCAGTGGAATTTCTTCGTGTGCACAGGAGCCAGGATTATTAGTCTGTTCTACTATTTGTAGGGAACAGGGAGATATTATTTATATTTCAAAGGATTATGGGAACCACTGGGAGGTAGCACTATTTGATTTAAGTATTGGTAATCTTACCTTTAGAGCTCCTTATATGAAACCAAAATATAATGGGAATCATTCGATTCTTCATTGGCCTAGTGATATAAAGATAAATCCATTTAATAAAGAGGAAGCATGGTTTAATTCGGGAACTGGAGTTTTTGTTTCCAATAATTTAACCTCAGAAAATAGAAGTTTTCATGATTATAGTGATGGGATTGAAGAAACGGTGCATTTGAATCTATATAGTCCTCCCTCTGGAGATGTGAAATTACTTGACATTTTAGGTGATTTAGGAGGATTTGCATTTAAAGATTTAGATACTCCATGCGAGAATACATTTGCAGATGAAAATGGAAATCGATATATTACTTGTATAAATGCAGACTATCCAGATAATGCCCCCGATTTTGTCGTTGTCACTCCCAGAGGAAACTGGACGGGAAAAACAAAGGGAGGTTTAATTGTAAGCAGAGATCAATGCAAGACATTTGAACGTTTGGATATGCCTTTTGGTATTTCTAACTATATTGATGAAAAATGTAGGGAAATAGAACGTCCTAATGTTAATTCTGGCTGGGTTGCAGTAGGAGCTGACAGCAATACAATCGTGTGGTCTATTGCGGATAACATTGTGCTACCTATGCAAGGAGTTGTTGTAAGTTTGGATCAAGGAAAGCACTTTCAAAGATGTGATGTGTATAATTTGGAGGGAAGATATATTGACCATAAGAATATGAAGGTTTTTTCAGACCGTGTAAATCCAAAGATATTTTATGGATTTGGTAGTGAGTCGGAAATCTACATCAGTAAAGACAACGGAAAGAGCTTTTATCAATATGATACACCAAACAGCTTTCCAAAGGTTAATTTTGGACTGATTGATTGCGCAAATAAAACGGAAATAAGAGGAAACGCAGGTGTAGAAGGGGAATTTTATCTTGCTATGAATACAGGTGGTCTATGGAAAATGACCTACCAAATGTTAGAAGATAACTTACTATTGGAACGGATCACAAATGAAAAGGAAACTGTGTTTCGAGTTGGTCTTGGGATTGGCAAGGATAAGTCAACTTATCTAGGGGAAACAAAAACGTTATTTATTTGTGGAGTAATAAACAATCAGTATGGTTTTTATTGCTCTATGGATGAGGGAAAGAATTGGGAAAGAATGAATACAAAGGAGCAGATGTTTGGTGATATTAATAGCATGGAGGGGGATAGCAGAACCTTTGGTAGATTTTTTATTGCAACAGGCTCCAGAGGGGTCCTATATGGAGAACCTATCCCCTACAAAAGAATGTGAAAGTAGTGAATGAGGATATCAAAGGAATGCTTTTTTGTATAGTGAATTATGGATATGTGATTAAATCACGGAACTATTTTAATAAATAGTTATAATGAAAAAAATAGCAATTATGTAACGAACATTGTTATAAAAATTGGTGCATTAAAATGTGTTTTATTGTATAATATTAGTATGTTTATAAAACCAAAGAAAAAGTTATTATATTAAATAATACAAGGAGGAACTAAAAGATGGCAAGAAAATTAATAACAATGGATGGAAATAATGCAGCGGCACATGTATCCTATGCATATACAGATGTAGCAGCAATTTATCCTATTACACCATCTACAGCTATGGCTGAAGTAACGGATGAATGGGCAGTGCAGGGTAGGAAAAACATCTTTGATCAAACTGTGTTGGTAAGCCAATTACAATCGGAAGCTGGAGCTGCTGGAACAGTTCACGGTTCCCTTGCAGCAGGAGCACTTACAACAACCTTTACCGCGTCACAAGGATTGCTTTTAATGGTACCTAATTTATATAAAATAGCAGGAGAACGATTACCGGGTGTTTTTAACGTGGCAGCAAGATCTATTGCAAGTCATGCATTATCTATTTTTGGAGATCAATCTGATATATATGCATGTAGGCAAACCGGTGTAGCGATGTTATGTAGTTCCAGTGTGCAAGAAGTAATGGATTTGACTCCAGTAGCCCATTGTACTGCTATAAAAGGGAAAATGCCATTTATTAACTTCTTTGATGGTTTTAGGACCTCACACGAAATGCAAAAGATTGAAACTTGGGATTATGATGACTTAAAAGATTTAATAGATATGGATGCCATTGAGGAATTTAGGAAAAATGCATTAAATCCAAATCATCCAAAAATAATGGGATCGGCTCAAAATCCGGATATCTTTTTTCAAACAAGGGAAGCAAGTAATCTGAATTATGAAATAATTCCTGATTTAGTACAAAATTATATGGATAAAGTAAATGAAAAAATAGGTACGAAATATAAATTGTTCAATTATTATGGAGCAAAAGATCCAAATCAAATTATTATTGCAATGGGCTCGGTATGTGAAACTATTGAAGAAACAATTGATTTTTTAAATGCCAATGGTGGAAATGTTGGCGTTGTAAAAGTTAGACTTTACCGTCCTTTTAGTAAAAAAGCATTATTGGCAGCCATTCCACATTCAGTGGAGAAAATTACGGTTTTAGATAGAACAAAAGAACCTGGTTCTATGGGAGAACCATTATACTTAGATGTAATTGCTGCTTTAAGAGATACAGAATTTCATAATACGCCTATTTTTAGTGGTCGTTATGGATTGGGTTCAAAAGACACTTCTCCAAATCAGATCGTGGCAGTTTATAAAAATGACACAAAAAGAATATTTACCATTGGAATTAAGGATGATGTAACAAATCTTTCACTAGATGTGGAGAGTGATGTTGATACAACACCTGAAAAAATGGTAAGTTGTAAATTTTGGGGATTAGGTGCCGATGGTACAGTTGGGGCAAATAAAAATTCTATTAAGATTATTGGTGATAATACGGATCAATATGTACAGGCATATTTTGATTATGATTCTAAAAAATCTGGTGGAGTTACCGTT
>DATESN010000073.1:0-3912 GCA_035270785.1 Lachnospiraceae bacterium
GTTTAATTTCATATTCCAGCCCAGCCTGTTGAATTCAGTTATCATAAACGTTTTCTATCCCTATCCAAGGATACTGATGAGATCATAATCATCAATTCCTCTATTGCTGAAATGATTGCTACTATACATATTACTATTACCATTAATGTCAATCCTACCGGCTTCATCAAAATCAAAAAACAAAACAACAAAATTCCAGTCAACTTATTTCCATTGGTATGTATAAAGGCTACCGTATGATATTTGATTACACCTATTAGTATGGAAATGCACCTAATGACTACAATTACTCCAATCCAAATAAGCATCCAAATTGTGAATTCTAGAATTTGAATGAAAATATATAGCACCACCATATCAAAAAATAAATCTGCAATACTGTCAAGTAATGCACCATATTTACTACTAACATTCCATTTCCTAGCGAGAAATCCATCGCAAATATCTGTCAATCCACATATGATATACAAGATTAAAAATCCTATGGTATACGGTTCTATCCCGATAAGAAACAAAGAAATCACAATTCTAATGCATGAAATCACATTTGGTATATATTTCTTCAATCTCTTGCTCATAAGCATCTTATCCCTTTACATATGGTTTACATTCTATATCTCATCCTATAATGTTTGATTATTGCATAATATCTCTTCAACCTGGTCTCTTTTTTCAAATAATACGCAGCCGCCAGCGTGTTCTTCCATTAATACCCCACCAGTTTGCAGACTTTGAAATAGTTTAGACTTCAATGCCTCACGCACCGATGTGTCTTTGACATTGATATCAGAATATGGAGAAAATGGACATGGTTCGGCTCCACCATGGGAATTGATATGGAAAAATCCTCTACCTGCTGCAAGGCAACCGCCGGAAGTTTTTTCATCTCCAGGAAATGATACGAATACCATATTCTCATGCTGACTTCGAATCTCCATTAATTTACCATTCAAGTATTCTCTTTCTTCGTCTCCAGGAGCAAGTCCACTAGCTTCTTCCGTTATCGGAACAAATTCAATGTAAAATACAACCTTGCATCCCCTATTCTCTAAGTCACTTAAAAAAGCATCAGAAGTTACTTCCTTCAAATTGACTGTCGTCACTGTTACAGATGCCCCAAATAACACTTTATTCTTTTGCATCAAATCCATTGCAGAAATCAACTTCTGATAGACTCCACTTCCTCGTCGTTCATCTGTTATTTCTTCTCTTCCCTCAATGCTGAGCACGGGAACTAAATTGCGGTACTGTTCGAATATATTTATGTATTCCTCATTGATCATGGTTCCGTTTGTAAAGATTGGAAATAGGATTTCAGGGATTTTTCCTGCTGAAATGATTACATCTTTTCTAATCATAGGTTCTCCACCCGCTAAAAGGATGAACCCAATTCCCAAGTCTTTAGATTCCTCAAAAATACGTAGCCATTCTTTATCCGTCAATTGACAAACTGGTGTAGTATCCACACATACCTCATTGGAACGTGCGTAACAGCCAGCACAATGAAGATTGCACTTACTAGTAATGCTCGCAATCAAAAATGGAGGAATATGCTCTCCCTTTTCTTCTGCTTCTTTTCTCTTCTTAGAAGCCGCCTTGCTTGCCAGTGCATATCTTGCCATGAAAAGGCTTTCCTTGGGATTCGTTAAAGTTGCTTTCATAGCACCTTTTACAATATTTTCTACCCCACGTGTCAAGTATTCCTGCAAATTAAATTCTCGATTCAATGCTGCGATCTCCTTTATATCCAATCATTTTTACGCTTATTTAATCTCTTATGGAACATCTAGATGCAAACACAAAACATTCTTTCACCTGCATCACGCTTTTACCCCTCCCTAATCATATGAACTAAAGAGTCAATGTATTTATCTCTTTCATTTTTATTATCAAGATTTATGTTACATATTTCTTTCGTGATATCTTTTTTCATAAATGCAGTTTGCATCATTGGCACTAATCAAAATGCCTTCTCAAAATCCTTCATAAGGTCGCCTTGGTTTTTGTAACGTTCAATTAATATTATAGCCTTAGTTAAAATCTGTCAACCAATAAGAAAGAGTAAGACAATCGATAAAAAGGAGCAAGACATGAAGTCTGCTCCCGATTAATGTAAAATTTATATCTTTATTCTGCTTGCCTCAAATACATCTCCATGTCCAGGATATATTTTTACAACTTTATGCTTTAGAATTCTTCTCGCACTTTCTTTCATTTCATCAAAATTCTGAGCATTTGGTGCAAACGAGGGTTTTTTATTATTTGCAAATAAGTCTCCGGAAATTAGATTCCCCTCATTGTCTAATATACATATTGAGCCCGTAGTATGTCCGGGACTATTATAAATAGTGCCCTCAAAACCATATTCCGATAATGATTGTTCATTTTCTAGTAATATATCAGGTTGAAATGTTTCAAACTCTTTATAAACCTTATCCATTAGGAGTCTAATTTTTGAATCCATGAGTTTAAATACTAGCTTAAATAGTAACGATTGATAATTTGAATTAATTTTATAGCAAGACGGATCAGCTCTCTCTACCATAAAGGAATCGCTTGAACACATAGAAATCTTCGAATGAAATTTATCTCTAATAAATCTAGCATTGCAGGTATGATCATTATCTCCATGGGTCAAAATAATCATTTCCAAATTAGTATTATTTACTCCGTTCTTATCGAGTTCACTTAGTAGATCATTTCTCCTATCGTTATATTCCTTATCCATATACAAATGTCCACCTGTATCCACCAGTATAAATCTTTGCTTGTTCTTTAATAAATAGCTATTCACCCCGCGTAAATCAATTCTTATAATATCCTGCATTACATACCCTCCCCCTTGACTGGTGATATTAAAGTTTCTAAATCATTACCAAGCTTAACCGTATCACACCACATCAATATGCTCTGAAGTTTGCATATTCCAAAGTAAAGCGTGGATAATTTAAAATAAAATGCATCTCTATTCTCAAGCTTCTCATATTTATCTTTCTTAATGACTAGATCCATCTTATAGTTCTGTAATTTTTCTTCATACACAGTTATTTTCTTATATGCAATATCTCGTGGCAGTTTGTCAAAAAAGAATACCTTTGCCATAAATGACTCAATGGAATTAATACTATCCTCCTCGTTAAGCCATTTCATAAATTCTGCTTTTCCACCTTCTGTAATGCTATATTTCTTTTTCACTCTCTTACCTTGTGGCTCATCTACGCAAACGGCATTCCCTTTCTCTAATAATTTACCAAGTATGGGATATATGCTTCCGTAACTCGCCCTATAAAACATCCCAATTCCACCTTCAATACATTTCCTAATATCGTAACCCGTTAGCGTGTTCGAACATAAAGTACCTAAGATTATGTATTCCAGCATATTATTCTCCTTCGATATATCGTTACGATACATTATAGTGGAATTTACATGTATTGTCAATAGGTGAATTAATTTTCTTCTTTTATCCAGTTATCTGCTATTTTTATAGTTGCAAAGCTGCCACTTAACGATGCACAAAAAACATTTTGTACAACTGTCGCAGGAATAACTTCTTCTTTCCACACAAGATTCATAGTCGCACATGCATCTTCAATCAAGGTCACATTATATCCCCAGTTCTTTGCTGACCTTACTGTTGTATCAATGCACATGTGTGTCATCATTCCACAAACCACCAAATGACTCACCTTCTGGCTTTCAAGGCTGTCCCTTAGCATAGTCTGATGGAAACTATCTGGTGTGTGTTTTACAATGACTACTTCTTGTCCTCTTGGGCAAACATCTTTATAAAAGTTAACTCCAATTGTATCTGGAGCAAAAAATCCAGCATCACTTCTCGTGCTTATATGCTGAACATGAAAAATAGGCCAGTCGTTCTTACGAAAGACCTCCAAAATTCGTTTTGCCTGT
>DATESN010000074.1:0-2564 GCA_035270785.1 Lachnospiraceae bacterium
AGTTATGGGTATCAGATTAATAAAGAAATTATGAAAAAAACAAATGGAAGATATGAACTGAAAGAAGCAACTCTATATTCTGCATTTCGAAGGCTAGAACAATCTGGGTGCATTAGGACCTATTGGGGAGATGAGACTATTGGTGCAAGGCGCCGCTATTATGCAATTACGGATATTGGAAAAGAGACTTTTAAGTATAATAAAATTGAATGGGAAGAAGCAAAAGAAATGATAGATTTACTTTTAAGATAGTAGTGTAAGATAATATAATATAAAAGGCCTTCATGAAAAGGGGAAATTAAAATGAATGATAAGTTAAGAAAGCATATGGATATGTTATTTGAAGATGCACCTAAGAACAGAAAAGCATTGGAACTTAAGGAAGAGTTATATGGTAATTCAGTGGAACGTTTTGAAGATTTGGTGTCAGATGGAATGGGGGAAGACGATGCCTATAAAACAGTGATTAGCTCTATAGGTGATATCACAGCCCTTTTTGGTAGCTTAGAGATAAGTGACAGTATCAACAATTATGGAAGTGATGAGTCTTTGAAAAAGAGTGCATTTTTGAAGGCAATATCTGTTGGACTGTATATTTTTGGCGGTGTAGTTTTTTTGGGATTAGGCATATTGGAGAATAGTATACCAGGTAGTATAGAATGGACATCGATTGGCTTTGTTATTATGCTTTTAATAGATATTTTACCCACTTGTATTTTAATTTATATTGCAAATAATAAACCGAAATATATTAAGAATGATGATACTGTTATAGAAGAATTTAAGGAATGGCAAAGTGATAAAAGTAGTCAAAAAGAAATAAAAAGTGCAATATCAAGTATTGTTTGGTCTTTAACTATTGTTATCTATTTTGTACTTAGTTTTTATACAGGGGCATGGTATATTACATGGGTCCTCTTTATCATTGCATTTTGTATTGATTCAATGGTGGCATTATTATTCAGTATTAAAAAAAATAAAAGTTAATGGAATGATTAAAATTAGTTCACTAAAAAATAGTAACCAATAATAATCAAGTAAAGTGGAATAGTTAGGTTGAGGTAGAGTGTGAAAAAAATAAAAATAACATTAATTATTATATTAGCCATTATTGTAGTGGGATTAATAGCCGTATTGTCATATTTCATAGCAACAAGCAATGATCTTCGGGTATTTCAAGGGAGAAGTAACGTAATACTTGTAAAAGAGCGTTCCATCAATATGGAGGAAATCGACGAACTTTTAATAGATTATTCAAATAATTATTTTGATGTATATCTTTATGAAAGTGATAGTCAGGAACTAATAGTAAAAGAATATATGTCAGAAGAATTCGAACAAGACAAAATCGCTAAGATAGACTCTAGGGGCACAGGTAACCTTTACATCAAAGGGGCAAGGATGAACAGTGGATTTTACTGGTTTGGTATAAGGACGGGATATGTTGAGGTGTTCTTTCCAAAGAATTACAAGGGCTCCTTTTCTATTATGACATCTAGTGGAGAGATCGTAATGGATGAGAATTGGTCATCAGGGAAAGATATATCCCTTTCTTCAAGCAGTGGGAATATAATAGCTCATGAAGTAGTAACCAATAAAATTCTGATTACATCATCTAGCGGAAATATAGATATAAAAAATTTGACTGGAACATTTGATGTTTCTTCAAGTAGTGGAAATATTAAAATAATGAATGGAAGAGGTCTAGGAAATGCAACAGCAAGTAGTGGAAACATTATCATGGAATTAGATGAAGTAGTAGGCAATATTGAATTATCAACATCAAGTGGAAATGTAAAATTAAAAATTCCCGAAAGTACTTTATTTCGATTTGATGCAAATACATCAAGTGGAAACATCAATACTTTCTTTGATGATAAAATTGCGTATAATAAAAAAGGAAATAGTGCCCAAGGAAATATAGGTAGTGATAGTAATACGGAAATTAAAATAAAAGCAAGTAGTGGAAATATAACTGTCTCTAAAAAATAAAAACACAAGTTGCAGTTTGTTTTTTGACGGGAAGAAAATTTTAAATCATTATTATTACGGGAAATGGAGACAAACATGAGTGAGTGGAGTAAGTGTATTATTGTTGGTTCAGGAGAATTTAGTGAGGAGCATTTTTCATATCAAGACAAAGATTATTTGATTGCAGCCGATGGTGGCTATCAATATTTAAAAGAATTAAATATTGTTCCTCATGTTATCATAGGTGACTTTGATTCCTTCAAAATAGAAAATGAAATGATGTCAGACAAGGATTGCGAAATTATAAAACTCCCTATTGAAAAGGATGATACAGATATGCTTGCCGCAATACGTTTGGCATTATCTCGTAATTTAAATGAAATTCACATTTACGGCGCTACCGGAGGAAGAATAGATCACACGTTTGCTAACATTCAATGTTTAATATATATAAAAAAACACAGAGCAAAGGGCTTTATTTATGACGGTGATACAGTCATAACAATGATGGAAAATGAAACATTATCTTTTAAAGGTCAAAAGAAAGGCCGTATGTCATTGTTTGCAATAGATAAAGAGGTCACAGGAGTAAC
>DATESN010000075.1:0-66666 GCA_035270785.1 Lachnospiraceae bacterium
CATATGGATTTGGAAGATATCTCAGCAACAACGGAAGAATTATCAGCAGGAATGCAAGAAACTTCAGCAGCTACAGAAGAAATGAATGCATCAACCTATGAGATTGAATCGGAAGTAACCCATATGAAGGAAAGAGCTGAAAATGGGGAAGAGTTAGCAAATGAAATTAAAAAAAGAGCTTCTATTTTGAAGGAAGAAACAAATATCTCGCAGAAAAAGGCAACCGATATTTACGAGAAGACCAATCTTCAATTAAGAGATTCCATTAAGAAGACGGCTGCAATAGAAGAAATCAGGGTGTTATCAAAGACCATTTTACAAATCACCTCACAAACTAATTTACTTGCTTTAAATGCAGCAATTGAAGCTGCCAGGGCAGGAGAGGCTGGGAAGGGATTCGCAGTTGTTGCAGATGAAATCAGGGTGCTTGCTGAAAACTCTAAAAATGCTGTATCAAAGATAGATGAGATAACAAATAGTGTTTCAGATGCAGTAGGCAGTGTTGTAAACGATTCCAATAGTTTATTGGACTTTGTGGATAATCAAGTTCTAAAAGATTACGAGATGTTGATGAATACAAGTAATCAATATGATCAAGATGCAGATATGGTTAAAAATGTAGTATCTGAAATTAAAGAGATATCAGAAAGTTTATATGAATCGATTAAACAAATGAGAAGTGCCATTGATGAGATCACAATTGCTGCGGGTGAAGGAGCGGAAGGAACTTCTGAAATCGCAACAAAAGTTTCTGAAATTGCTAATAAGACAAGTGAAGTAGTGAAACAAGCCAATGAAAATAAAAATAGTGCTTTAAAATTAGAAGAGCTAGTATCATTTTTTCAGATCTAATCTAAGTATAAAAGGTATCACCTAAGTATGATCTAGCACATAAAAAAGATTTTGCACATAAAAAAGACTTAAATTCAGCAATGAATACGCGAATTTAGGTCTTTTTTGATAATTATTTCTGAAATTGTCTTCCTTCATGGTCCAAATAATAGTCTTTGGTATAGATTAATTGTGAAATAGGGACGATTTTATATCCTTTGTCTTGTAATCCTGTAATCATTCCGTCTAAGGCATCCTTTGTAAACTTTGCTCCATTATGACAAAGAATAATGGAGCCATTACCCAGATGCTTGTGATTAAGAACTGTATTAACAATGGAATCTACACCATAATCTTTCCAGTCCAAAGAGTCAACGTCCCACTGAATGCAGTGGTAACCTATTTTGCTAGTGGTCTTTATTAAAGTATTATTATAATCCCCATAAGGCGGTCTAAAAAGGGTCATCTCTATTCCAGTAAGTTCTTTCACCTTGTCATGGACTTTTTGTATCTCTAATTGACAATTACCTTGGCTAAGTTCTGTCATATGTTTATGATTTTCACTGTGATTTCCTAAATCATGGCCAGCTTTTGCAATTGCTTTTACATCTTCAGGATATTTATCCACCCAACCTCCAGTCATAAAAAAGGTTACTTTGACATCGTGCTTCTCCAAAATTGATAAGATGTCACGAGTGTCATCATTTCCCCAAGCGGCATCAAAACTTAAAGCCACCACTTTTTCGTCTGTATTAACGCAGTAGATAGGGAGTTCCCTTCCGTTGAAGGAATTACTGACACTAATGTTTTCTTCAATGATTGGTTGAAAAACGACAGTAACTGCTATCATAACTAATAATACAATAGAACAATTCAAAAGTTTCTTAGGTGAATGTAAAAATGCGAGAATAGATAATTTTAATTTTTTCATATAAAATCTCCGTTTTCTCTATATATATTTATAGATATGAAAAAATAGTATAATAATAAAAATTGTATGAGATTATTTTATGATTCCGTGGTCGAGAATATAATCTTTCCATGGTTTAAAATTGGCAGCGCGTAGATGTACCCCATCAAAAGTGTATTCATCAATTAAGAAACCATTTTCATCACACAAAGCTTCATTTGCATCTAAATAGAAGATGTTACTATGATTGGCTAATGTACTTAGAAGCTGATTCCTATTAACAATGCTCTCATTATTAATGTAACTACCTTCTTTATCTTTTTTTTCTGAAACATGTATAATTCCTTCAACAAAGATAATGGCATCGGGCTGAAGCTCATGTATTCGTCCTATGATATTTTCATAGGTATCGTAAAATTCTTCTGGAGTACCAGTACCAAGTTCGTTAATACCAATCATGACATAAATTTTTGAAAAATGTTCTTTTTCTAAAGATTCCTCAATGGTAATTAGCTTGGAGGAACCCTCAACGGGAACCACCTTTTTATCAAATAAAGTGTAGATAGTAAGACCGGTTTCAGCATAAAAGGTTGTATTATCCCAACCTGAATAGAGACATAAACCACGAGTTCTTGAATCACCAATAAAAAGAGCATCATCCAGATAGTCAAGAGTAACAGGCGTAAAATCATAGGTAACCGGAGCAGGGGTACTTTCATGAATATTATTTATAATGGGTATATTTTCGTAATTATTTTCAGTGTTTTCAGAGATGGATTCCATTCCACTTTGGAACTCATCTTTTGAATCGGAAGGGTTCATATCGGGATTAATCACCTCTAGTTCTTCAATATAAGAAAAATAGTCCCAAGGCATGGCATCATTTCCAATACCACTCATGACAAGTGATAATATAGGAGTAGTTGCAATGTTATAGGAATAATCTTTATATATATTTTTTTTACCTAAATAGCCACATAGGGTTAGGAACATAGCACTTAGGACTAAAAGAGTAAGAATAGGACATTTTTTAATTTGCTTCATGAGGACACTTCCTTATTAGAATCTAAAGTATAAAAAAGGATTATTGACAGCGTTTGCTAATTGGTAAATGGAAAGCCAAAAAATGATAAATATTACGAGAATACTCATAACGTTTCTTTTATGATTTTCATAAAGTTTTGAAGGGATAGGGGTGCATAGGATAATAGTAATTAGAAAAAGTGGACCATAGGATTTCAAGTACATCATATAATCTGTCTTGAGAATAAGTCCATTTGGTATCCTTGGAATGAATGGAAATAAGCGATCAAAATAAACAAGCAAGTCTTTTAAATTAGTGATAGCAAAGATTATCCAAGTTAATGGAATTAAAAATAATACATATAGATGTCCTAAAAGTTTCACTTTATTTAAAAGTTTTTGTAAAAATAGTTTTTCCACCGTTAGAAGTATAAAAAAGGTGATTCCCCAAAGTACAAAGTTCCAACTTGCCCCATGCCAGAAACCAGTAAGAGACCAAACCAAGAATAAATTAAAAATCGTTCGTAAGGTTCCTTTACGATTGCCACCAAGTGGAATATACACATAATTTCTAAAAAACTGACCTAAGGTAATATGCCAACGTCTCCAAAAATCAGAAATAGAATGAGCCATATATGGTTTATTGAAGTTTATGGGGATCTTAAATCCAATCATTTCTCCCAATCCGATGGCCATAAGGGAGTAGCCATTAAAGTCAAAATAAATCTGGAGACTATAGGCGAAGGCACCCATCCAGGCAAGAGGGGTAGAAATACTCTCAAAACCAATTGTTTGAATTTCATTCCATAATGTACCGATGCGATTTGCGATTAATACTTTGGAGCCTAAGCCAATCACAAAAGTTTTCAAGCCATTTTCAAAAGAATCAAGGCTGTAAGTTCTAGATTGAATGCTTTCAGCAATCTCAGAGTAAATAACAATGGGGCCAGCAATAAGCTGTGGAAACATACAAAGATAAACTCCAAGGTTAATAAAAGATTTTTCGCTTTTTTGTTTGCCTTTATAGACATCTACAATATAAGATACAATTTGGAACGTATAAAAGCTGATTCCTAAAGGAAGAGAGACAGAAATAAAAGGAATCCTGCCCAATTTAAGGGAAGAAACTTTATCTAATTGGGATAAGATAAAATTCATATTTTCAATAAAAAAATTAGTATATTTAAAGAAAAACAACATTCCGAAATTGAACAACAGTGTTAATATAAATAGAAGCTGTCTTTGGTGGGGTTGATTTGGAAGATTGGATATTCTTTTTCCAGCAAAATAATTAATAAGTAAGGAAAAGAGAATAAGTAAAATGTAGATTGGTTCACCGAATGCATAAAAACAAAGGCTGCCTAAAAACAGCGTAATATTTCGATATTTGATGGGAGTAATGTAATATAATATTAAAAAAGACGGTAAAAACCGAAATATAAATTCTAAGCTACTAAAGACCATGATTCGACACTTCTTTACAATGTTTTTGTTGTCAGATAATCATAATATGAAAAGGTAAAACAAGCAATAGACAAATAAAAAAAATAGTGGTACAATGACCAAATATATTTCTGTTAACAGATCTAAATCCTATTAAAAAATTCTGAATTAATTCAACCCAAACCTCATGGAAGGACCAATTTATATGAAAAAACGAATAGTTAGACTTTTATTTGCGGTTATTACGACCCTCTCTTTTATTACGCCATTTTTGGGTAAAATTGGAGTTAATAAAGTATATGGAAAAGAGGAACATAGTACCATCTACCATCGGCATACTGGAAGTAGTATTGCAGGTGGGGGGTGTTATAGTAAAATTGTATATTGTAACGGAAATATAAATTCAAAAACGGAATCTATTACCTGTGGATGCACAGGAAGTGTTATTAGTCAAACTCAATGGAAATGTACAGCAGGACATATTGAAAACAATTCTGTAGGAGGTGGATGGTATGAATGTCCACATAGTATAGGGTGTGGAACGGTTGTTGGATCTAGGACATACTATCAATGTGCTACCTGCAATGCAATCTATTCAACAAATCCTGGAAAATGTACAGCAAATAAAGGATTTGTTTTGCAATGTAATAAAGATGAAACAGATCCATTAGCTACAATCACATGTGTGACCGATACGGATGATTGGACAACAAAGGTAATATTGTCGGCGCAGGTTTCCATTATAGATCCCGATTTTACATTAGGAAGTAATCCTTATATATGGAATGGAAAAGCTTCGGCGGAGAACACTTACTTAGTTACGGAAAATGGAAATTATACATTGGAATTACTAAGTAATGAGAATGCTTCCCCAGAAAAGATATCTATTTCCATATCAAATATCGATTCCATAGCACCTTCTATTCAACTTTTAACCATTTCACCCCAAGGTTCTACAAGTGATCTTGTAACAGTAAAAGTAGATGCTACAGATACGGGTGGTAGTGGACTGACAGAAAAAGCTTATTCTTATAATGGTGGTAGTAGTTGGGTAAACAGTTGTGAAAATTCGTTTTCTGAAAATGGAAATTACAATGTAATAGTAAGAGATAAAGCAGGCAATCAAACAAGCCGAGAATTTACAATTTCTTATATTGTTAAAAAAGTAAATACAGAAAATTCTTCTGGCGCTGGAAGTAATACAAGCACATCATCAATATCTATTTCATCCCCTACAGCCCCTTCCCCTACATCTTCTGCGAATGCATTAAAAGATACTACATCTTCTGCGAATACAGTACAAGGTATCACATCTTCTGAACAGTCAAATTCATCTGATACAAAAAAAATATCAAATTCAAAATCTAACACAAAACCCCAAAATACAAATCTAGATAACCCAAAGACTAATGCAAAATCAAATAATTCAATCACCAAGACGCCGGATGCTTCTGTACGTGGTAATTCCATAAAATTCGTTCCTTACCAAGGTATAAAAAACGAAGATAGAAGTGTAGAGGAATCGGTTTCGATTAAGGAAGAGGAATTGTTAGCAAAAAACGATCCTCAAAGCCTCAATACACTTTCTAACAATATGGAATATAGTGCAGAAGAACAATCTCTTTGGTCTAGTCTATTTTCAATGGATATGATTAAGAACATCCTTATTGTATTTATGGGAACATTACTTTCAGTATTTACTATTCTTTATATAAAGAAAAAAATAAGTACCTATTATATGAATCTAAAACACTAAAATCCTTTAAATTCATTTGAAATCATTCAAATCCATCTTCTGTATTTTCATTTCTAGCTTATTGCATTAAATAAGAAAGTTTGGTACTATAATTCAATAGTTATTTGAAAAATATGCAAAAGAGGTTTCGATATGAATTGGGAAAAGAATGTTAGAACCGTTGTTCCCTACGTGCCTGGAGAACAACCAAAAGACCAAAATGTAATTAAGCTTAATACAAACGAATGTCCTTATCCCCCAGCTCCCGGAGTTGCAGCAGCCGCAAAGGAATTCCACGCAGATTGTCTAAGACTATATCCTGATGCTGATTCTACATTGTTAACGGAAAGTTTGGCAACCTATTATCAGGTAAATAAGGAACAGGTATTTGTAGGTGTTGGAAGTGATGATGTTTTAGCGTTAGCATTTTTAACCTTCTTTCATTCAAAAACGCCTATTTTCTTTCCTGATGTCACCTATTCCTTTTATGATGTGTGGGCTGATTTATTTCGAATACCCTATGAAGTTAAAAAACTTGATAACCAATATAAAATTGTAGTGGATGATTATTTAACGGAAAATGGTGGTATTATTATAGCCAATCCAAACGCTCCAACGGGTGTGTTAGAAACAGTAGAAAACATAGAAAAGATAGTCAAAGAAAACCCTGATGTTGTTATCATAATAGATGAAGCATATGTGGATTTTGGTGGAACAAGTTGTTTACCATTAGTTGAAAAATATGAAAATCTATTAATCGTTCAAACTTTTTCAAAATCTCGAGCTATGGCAGGGATGCGCATTGGTTTTGCCATTGGAAGTAAAAAGATCATTAAATACTTGCAAGATACTAAATTTTCGTTTAATTCCTATACCATGAATGCAACATCATTAGCAATTGGAGTGGAAGCAGTAAAAGACGAAACGTATTTTCATGAAATTGTGAATAAAATAATTTCCACAAGAGAGCGAACAAAAAGGGAGTTAGCGAAATTAGGATTTGAGTTTACAGATTCCATGGGTAATTTTATATTTGCTACACACAGCAAGTTTCATGCCAAGGACTTATTTGAAGCTTGTAAAATAAATCATATTTATGTTCGTTATTGGAATAAACCACGCATTGATAATCGTCTCCGCATATCTATAGGGACGGACGAAGAAATGAATGCTTTGATTGGATTTTTAAAAAAATATATGATGCTAGAGAAATAGAAGGAGGTTGTATACTATGGAAGCATATTCGGATTTTGCCAAGGTGTATGATACTTTTATGGATGAAACACCTTACTCTGAATGGTGTGAATATATCATATCTCTTTTGAAAGAATATAACATTACAGATGGTCTTGTGCTAGAACTAGGTTGTGGAACAGGGACCCTTACAGAACTTTTAGCGTCTGCAGGGTATGACATGATAGGAGTAGATAATTCCAGTCAAATGCTTACGATAGCCATGGAAAAAAAAGATCTGGCAAAAAAGAATATATTATATTTAATGCAAGATATGAGAGAATTTGAACTATATGGTACGATAAAGGCAGTTGTGAGTGTATGTGATTCCTTAAACTATTTATTAGAATCAGAAGACTTGGTGAAAACATTTCAACTAGTTAATAATTATCTTGATCCAAAGGGAATTTTCATATTTGATTTCAATACTGTCTTTAAATATGAAACAATTATTGGTGATGCAGTCATTGCAGAGAATCGTGAGGAGTGTAGCTTTATATGGGAAAATTACTATCATTTGGAGGAACAAATAAATGAATATGATTTAACAATTTTTGCTAAGGAAGGCGATCTATACCGTAAATTCACAGAAACTCATTATCAAAGGGGTTATTCACTAGAAGAGATGATAAAAATAATAGAAGCATCAGGACTTGAATTAATGGCAAGTTACGATGCATTTACAAGAAATGAACCAACAGATACAAGCGAACGAATTTATATTATTTGTAGAGAGAACGGGAAATAAAGTTGTAAAAGAATACGATGTAAAAGAATGCGAATAGAGGCAAAAAAATGTCAGATTATATAGTAAGAGCAACCGCTGCAAATTCTCAAATCAGAGCGTTTGCATGTAGTACGAAAGAAATGGTTGAAAAAGCAAGAATAGCCCATAATACAAGTCCAGTCATCACTGCTGCATTGGGGCGTTTGTTAACGGCTGGAGCTATGATGGGAAGCATGTTAAAGGGCGAGAAAGAAATATTGACTTTACAGGTCAATTGCAGTGGACCTATAAAGGGATTGACTGTAACGGCAGATAGTAGTGCTAATGTAAAAGGATACGCATTGGAGCCACAAGTCATGTTACCCCCTAATGAGAAGGGGAAACTAGACGTGGGTGGAGCAATGGGATTAGGTGTTTTAAGCGTCATTAAGGATCTGGGTTTAAAAACCCCGTATGTTGGACAAACCGTTTTACAAACTGGTGAGATTGCAGAAGATTTAACTTATTATTTTGCTACAAGTGAGCAGGTTCCTTCTTCAGTAGGTCTTGGAGTATTAATGGATCGGGATAATACAGTAGATCAAGCAGGTGGATTTATTATTCAATTAATGCCATTTGCGGAGGAAGCTGTGATTAGTGGATTAGAAGCGAGTTTGGCAAAAATTAGTTCAGTCACGACATTACTAAGTGATGGTAATACACCAGAGCAAATATTAGAAATAATATTAGGAGACCTAGGGCTTGAAATTTTAGATACTACGCCTACTCAGTTTCATTGTAATTGTAATAAAAAGCATATAGAAAAGGCTATTGTTTGTATAGGGAAAAAGGATATTCAAGAGATGATTGACGATGGTGAAAGCATTGAGATAAATTGTCATTTTTGTAATACAAATTACCATTTTACGGTAGAAGATTTGGAAAAGATAATAAAACGTAGTAAATAGGGGTTATTTGATTATGCACAAAGATAGGAGTAAAAATGAAGCAAGGCTTTCTAAAAGTGGCAGCAGCCACACCAAAAATTATAGTTGCAGATCCAATTTATAATGCAGGACAAATCTGTATATTGCTAGATCAAGCAGTGGAAAGGCGAGCAAAAATAATTGTTTTTCCAGAACTATGCTTAACAGGATATACTTGTAATGATTTATTTTTACAAGAAACTATGCTTCTTTGTGCAAAAGAAGGATTGCTTCAAGTTGTAAAACATTCAGAAGGCAAGGATGCTCTTATTTTTGTAGGATTACCCATTGAAAGAGAGAACAAATTATATAACGTAGTGGCAATTATCCAAGATGGGGAAGTATTGGCTTTTGTTCCAAAGAAGTATTTACCAAACTATGGAGAATATTATGAATCAAGATATTTCACACCTGGAAATGAAAAGGCTGTCTCTTTTGAATTTGACGGGGAACAAGTTCCTTTTGGAATCAATATATTATTTGTGAGTAGTGCTGTGGAAGGTCTCATAGTGGGGTGCGAACTTTGCGAAGATTTATGGGCAGTAAATCCACCAAGTACAAAACATGCGCTAGCAGGGGCTACTGTAATTGTAAACTTATCGGCTTCCAATGAAACAGTTGGAAAAGATAGTTATCGTAGATCCTTAGTACAGGCAACGAGTGCAAGGCTGTTAGCAGGATATATTTATGCCAGTGCTGGAGAAGGTGAATCGACCCAAGACATTGTTTTTGGGGGTCCTAATTTGATTGTTGAGAACGGGACTATATTAGCAGAGGCAAAAAGGTTTTCTACAGGATTCATAGTTAGTGATTTGGATATTCATAGACTTCGAATGGAAAGGCGTAAAATAAATACATTTGTTCCAGATGAAGAAACACAATATTTAACAGTGCCGTTTGAATTAGAGATAGAAGAGACTAGATTAGAAAGAACCTTTAAATGCAATCCATTTGTTCCCCAAGATAAGAATAAAAGAGAACTACGATGTGAAGAGATTTTGTCAATCCAGTCTTATGGTCTAAAAAAAAGGTACGAGCATACAGGTTGTAGAACTGCTATCATCGGCGTTTCCGGTGGTCTCGATTCAACCCTTGCCTTGCTAGTAACAGTCAGAACTTTTGATTTGCTTGGATTCGACAGAAGTAATATCATATCGGTGACAATGCCTTGCTTTGGAACAACAGATAGGACCTATGATAATGCATGTAAATTAGCAAGAGAACTTGGAACAACGTTAGAAGAAGTAGATATAAAAGAAGCAGTTACCCTTCATTTTAGAGATATTAAACAAGACATCAGTGTTCACGACGTTACATATGAGAATGGACAAGCAAGAGAACGCACACAGATTTTAATGGATATTGCAAACCAACTAGGGGGACTTGTAATTGGTACAGGAGATATGTCTGAACTTGCACTTGGGTTTGCTACCTACAATGGAGATCATATGTCTATGTACGGGGTAAATGCTGGTGTTCCTAAAACACTAGTAAGACATTTGGTTCAATATTATGCAGAAACCTGTGAAAATGAAAAACTAACATTGCTTTTAACGGATGTATTAGATACTCCAGTTAGTCCAGAGCTGTTACCTCCTAAAGATGGTGTTATCTCCCAGAAGACAGAAGATATTGTGGGACCTTATGAATTACATGATTTTTTTCTGTATTACATGTTACGTATGGGTTTTGAACCAAAAAAAATATATCGTATCGCCATGCTATCCTTTGAAGGAATCTATGACAAGAGTACAATATTGAAGTGGTTAAAGCTATTTTACAAGAGATTTTTTATGCAACAGTTTAAACGTTCGTGTATGCCTGACGGACCTAAAGTTGGTAGCGTTGCTTTGTCACCAAGAGGAGATCTACGAATGCCATCAGATGCTAGCAGTCATATTTGGATGAAGCAATTGGATGAACTTATTTGATTTTGTAGAAACGACCTTAGCTATTTATTCTTAGCTAAGGTCGTTTTCTTATTTTGTTTAAGTAGCGCATATGTATAAGAAAGCATTTATTCATTTGTATCTAAAGGTGCTTGAGCTTTGAGAAGTGCTGCCTCTATAGCATCAATTAATGTCATTGTGGTATATCTTTTGTCCTGATCATAGGTAATATTCTCTAAGGACTGTGTACTAGTAATCTGACTAGCTATATTTTCGAAGGACGGTTCAATGAGGGGAAACATAGTAGTAATTGCCTCATCAAGATTCACAAGACATAGGGAATTAATGTTATTTTCATCAACTGCAACTTCGATATCAACAGCCATGTCATTTAAAATAAGTGACGATGTATAAACGCCTGGCACAAATAGGGACATGGTCTCTATCGCTGAATCATCTTTTTTATCTTTAGGCAAAAACATAATTACTAATAGGACAATAAATAGGATGCCCAGTAAAATAAAGATGCCAGTATAAATCAGTTCTTTTAAATGAAGTACAACAATCTTTGTTTTTGAACTCATGACAGTATCTCCGTAAATTTTTCGTTTATATAGTTTATTATGCAATCCACTAGTTTATAACTAAAATAACAGAAAGAAAGTTTTATAAAATATTATCACTCTATTAACCATTTTGAATAATGTATAGTATGGGAGTTGATATGATATGAAATTTACAAAAATGCATGGGTGCGGAAATGACTATATATACATAAACGAACTAACTCAACCAGTTACTGAAAATAAAGTTGAAATAGTTAAAAGACTTTGTCATAGACATTTTGGAATAGGCGGCGACGGTGTCATATTTATTAAGGAGTCAAAAATCGCTGATTTTGAAATGGAAATGTACAATGTCGATGGAACCAGGGCCGAAATGTGTGGAAATGGAATCCGCTGCGTGGGAAAGTATGTATATGAATATGACTTGACGGATAAGAATATGATTACCATTGAAAGTTTTGGAAAGATAAAAACACTATACATGTATGTGGAAAAGGAAAGGAGAAAAGTATCGACTATTATAGTGGATATGGGAAGTCCTATACTTTTTGGAAACAATATCCCTGTATTATCACAAAATGGGGAATTGTTAGCAAAAAAAGTAATTGATAGTGCTATCACTATTGAGGGAATCATTTATAAAATGACTTGTGTATCCATGGGAAATCCACATGCTGTAGTATTTGTGAAAGATGTGGATGAGGTTCCAGTGAAAGAGATAGGACCACTTTTTGAAAATCATAAACGTTTTCCCAATCGAACAAATGTCGAGTTTGTTCAAGTGATTGATAGAAGAACCATTAAGATGCGTGTATGGGAAAGAGGGTCTGGAGAAACTTTGGCTTGTGGAACCGGCAGTTGCGCAGCCGTGGTGGCTTGTGTATTGAATAATGATACGGATAATAAAGTGCAAGTGAACTTACGTGGCGGAACATTACAGGTGGAATGGGATCGACAGGGAAATCTAGTATTTTTGTCTGGCGGCGCGGATGTGGTATTTGATGGAGAGATTGCTCTGTACAATGATTCCATTGACGAATCTATTACTTACTGTTAAACTAATTAAAAATTTGAACCCATGCGCAAGCGTGTTGATAGGTGAAAGATTGAAGATATTAGTTGATGCAGATGCATGCCCTGTTGTTAAGATTATAGAAAAAATAGCCAAAGCAGATGATATTCCTGTTATTTTATTTTGCGACACCAATCATGTCTTATATTCAGACTATAGTGAAATCATTGTCATTGGAGCAGGGGCAGATGCAGTGGACTTCGCCCTTGTAAATAAGTGCAATGGGCAAGATATTATTGTAAGCCAAGATTATGGCGTAGCTGCTATGGCCCTTGGGAAAAAAGCGTATGCGATTCATCAAAGCGGAAAATGGTATACAAATGATAATATAGATCTTATGTTAATGGAACGACATATGGCAAAAGAGGCACGCAGAAAAGGTAGCAAAAATCATAGTAAGGGTCCTAAAAAGAGAACGGAGGAAGACGATAAACGATTTGAAGAGTCTTTCACTAAATTAATTTATATGGCTAAACATAACATGCTATAAAAAATTTCTTGATAAAGTTGCAATTGTGAAAATCCTGTGGTAGTATGTGAAATATAAATGCAATGAAAGAGACTCTAGTTACGGGTAACTTCAGGGAGATAGCGTCATCGACTGAAAGCGCTGTTAGTAGGAAGTAACAAACAAAATCTGATTAATCTTTTGGTGAGAACACTCTGGAGCAGATTACCTGACCTAATCATAGCTAGGGTAGTACGTGGCACACGTTACGTGATAAAAGTGGAAATGCGAAGCATTTCAATGCGGGTGGTACCGCGGATTATGATGTTAATCCGTCCCGGAATACAATAGTATTCCTGGGCGGTTTTTTTGTTGATTTTTATAATAAGGAAAGTAATGGTAATAAACATAATAGGGATAAACAAAAGGAGATAGTGAAATGGAATTTATAAGTGGCATTAATCAAAAAGAAACAGTAGAAATTTCCGAATTACTAGTGAATGGTATGGTGGGAAAACAGGTAAAAGTAAATGGAGCGATTCATACCATTCGCGATATGGGAAATATTGCGTTTGTAGTCCTTCGTAAAAGAGGGGGTTTGTTACAATGTGTATATGCAGAAGGTGAAACAGCCTTTACTATTAATTCATTAAAGGAAGCATCTACGGTTGAAGTTTTTGGTACAATTGCAGAAAATGAAAAAGCACCCAATGGAATTGAACTATTATTAAAAGAAATCAAAGTACTTTCAGAGCCAGCAGAACCTATGCCAATTCCAATTGCAAAATGGAAAATGAATACAAATCTTGAGACAAATTTAAATTTGCGCCCTATCTCTTTAAGAAATATTAGAGAAAGAGCAAAATTTAAGATTCAAGAAGGAATAGTAGTAGGATTTCGCGAATTCCTGCATCAACAAGAATTTACGGAAATCAGAACTCCTAAGATTGGGTCAAAAGGAGCAGAAGGTGGAGCAAATATCTTTAAGCTTGATTATTTTCATCGTCCTGCAGTGCTAGCCCAAAGTCCACAATTTTACAAACAAATGATGGTAGGAGTGTTCGATAGAGTATTTGAAACAGGACCCGTATTTCGTGCAGAAAAACATAATACCAAACGCCATCTAAATGAATATACTTCTCTGGACTTTGAAATGGGATATATTGATGGGTTTGAAGATATTATGGCAATGGAAACGGGAGTTCTTCAATATATCATGGGGACACTTACAAAAGATTATGCAAAAGAACTAAAGATACTTGGTGTGACACTTCCAAACGTTTCCCATATTCCATGTGTAAGATTTGATGAAGCAAAAAAACTTGTTTCGGAAAAATATAATCGTACCATTAAGAATCCATTTGATTTAGAACCGGAAGAGGAAGTACTAATTGGACAATATTTCAAAGAAGAATGTGATGCAGACTTTGTATTCGTAACACATTATCCATCTAAGAAACGTCCATTTTATGCTATGGATGATCCAAGCGATACAACCTACACATTAAGCTTTGATTGTTTATTTAGAGGAATGGAGATTACAACTGGTGGACAACGTATTCACGATTATAACATGCTAATGGAAAAGATTGCGGCAAGACAAATGACAGAAGAAGGTATGGAACACTATTTACTTGCATTTAAACATGGCATGCCTCCACATGGTGGATTAGGTATTGGATTAGAACGTCTTACTATGAAACTTCTTGGAGAAGAAAATGTAAGGGAAACAACATTATTTCCAAGAGATTTATCACGTTTGGAACCATAAGTTAATCATATAATAAGGAAGGAAAATGATCATGGCAAATATAATAAGTGATGAAATAATAGATTATGTTGGTATTTTGGCGAAACTAGAACTTTCAGGTGAAGAAAAAGAATTTGCAAAAAAAGATATGGCTAGTATGCTAGATTATATTGATAAATTAAGCGAATTAAATACAGAAGGCGTGGAACCAATGAGTCACGTTTTTAAAGTGAATAATGTGTTCAGAGAAGATGTAGTGACAAATGGTGATAATAGGGACAATATTCTTTCTAATGCACCAGCACAAAAAAACGGGGCCTTTAAAGTACCGCGTACGGTAGAATAGGGGGAAAGAATGAGCATATTAGATGTTACCGCAGTAGAATTAGGTAAAAAGATTAAATCAGGAGAAGTGAAAGTAATCGATGCAACAAAAGCTGTTCTTGATCAAATAGAGGCAATCGATGAATCCTATCATTGCTTTGTCACAGTAAATAAGGAAAATGCCTTAAAAAAAGCAGAAGAAATACAAATAGGAATTGATAATGGGTCTCTTGTAGGACCACTTGCAGGTGTTCCCGTAGCCATTAAGGATAATATGTGTACCTTAGGTATGCGCACAACGTGTTCTTCAAAAATATTAGGCAATTTTGTTCCCATGTATTCGGCAACTGCAGTTGAACGTCTTGAAAATGCAGGAGCAATTATAATAGGTAAGACAAATATGGATGAGTTTGCCATGGGTAGTACCACGGAAACCTCGGCGTTTGGAGAAACTAAAAATCCTTGGAATATTGCTCATGTTCCAGGAGGCTCTTCAGGAGGGTCTGCAGCAGCAGTAGCAGCAAAAGAATGTTTCTTTGCATTGGGTTCTGATACCGGAGGATCTATTCGTCAACCTGCTTCTTTCTGTGGCATTGTTGGAATGAAACCTACGTATGGAACAGTATCTCGTTATGGACTGATAGCATACGGATCTTCCCTTGATCAAATAGGACCACTTTGTAAGGATATAACAGATTGCGCCACTATTTTAGAGACAATTTCTTGTCATGATGAAAAAGATTCAACCTCTGTAAAAAGAGAAGATACGGACTTTACGTCTGCACTTATTGATGATGTAAAAGGAATGAAGATTGGTATTCCAAAAGATTATTTTGGTGAAGGTATTGATCCTGAGGTTAAAGATTCCGTGATGGAAGCTGCAAGAATATTAGAAAATAAAGGCGCTATCATTGAAGAATTTGATTTAGGCTTGGTGGAATATGCAATTCCTGCTTACTATACCATTGCGGCAGCAGAAGCAAGCTCTAACTTAGAACGGTTTGACGGTATTAAATATGGTTATAGAACAGAAGAATTTGCAAACCTTCATTCTATGTATAAAAAGACGAGGTCCGAAGGATTTGGACCAGAAGTAAAACGTAGAATCATGCTAGGGTCTTTTGTATTAAGTTCCGGTTACTATGATGCCTATTATTTAAAAGCATTACGTGTAAAAGCGTTGATTAAAAAGGCATTTGATGAGGCGTTTACAAAATATGACCTTATCTTAGGACCAGTTTCACCAACAACTGCTCCAAAATTAGGAGAAAGTTTATCAGATCCTATTAAAATGTACTTAGGTGATATTTATACAATTTCAGTTAATCTGGCAGGGCTTCCAGGTATCAGTGTTCCTTGTGGAAAAGATTCCAAAGGATTACCAATTGGTATGCAATTAATTGGTGATAGCTTTCATGAGAAAACACTCATTCAGGCGGCTTTTACCTATGAACAAGCAAGAGGAGTCTTTGAAACAGCTTCTCTATCAAAGGAAAGTGGAAAGGAGAGTTAATGATGGCAAAACAATATGAAACAGTAATTGGTTTGGAAGTTCATGTGGAATTAGCAACAAAAACCAAAATATTTTGTGGATGCACCACCGAATTTGGTGGTTCACCAAATACCCACACCTGTCCAGTTTGTACAGGCATGCCAGGCTCTCTTCCAGTACTGAATAAACAAGTGGTAGAGTATGCACTAGCAGTTGGCCTTGCTACAAATTGTACGATTACACAATATTGTAAATTTGATAGAAAGAATTATTTCTATCCGGATAATCCACAAAACTATCAAATATCTCAATTATACCTTCCGATTTGTCGAAATGGTGGAATTGAAATTGAAACAGTTGCAGGGAAGAAAACAGTTGGTATTCATGAAATTCACATGGAAGAGGATGCAGGAAAGTTAATTCATGACGAATGGGAAAACTGTTCTTTAGTAGATTACAACAGATCTGGTGTTCCTTTAATTGAAATCGTTTCGGAACCAGATATGCGTTCCGCGGATGAGGTGATTGCATATCTTGAAAAGCTAAGGCTTATGATTCAATATCTTGGTGCTAGTGATTGTAAATTGCAAGAAGGATCTATGAGGGCAGATGTTAACTTATCCATTCGTGAGGTAGGAGCACTGGAACTTGGTACCCGAACTGAAATGAAGAATTTAAACTCCTTTAAGGCTATTGCAAGAGCAATTGAAGGAGAAAGAGCCCGTCAAATAGAGTTAATAGAAGAAGGAAAGACGGTAACTCAAGAAACGCGAAGGTGGGATGATAATAAAGAATATTCCTATGCAATGCGAAGCAAAGAAGATGCTCAAGATTATCGCTACTTCCCTGATCCAGACTTAGTTCCAATCAGTATTAGTGATGAGTGGATTGCAGATATTAAATCAAAACAACCAGAACTTAGAACGGAAAAAATGGAACGCTATAAAAAGGAATTTGATATTCCAGAATATGACATTGAGATTATTACAAGTTCCAAGCATATGTCAGATATTTTTGAAGCCACAGTTGCTATTTGCAATCAACCGAAAAAAGTTTCAAACTGGTTGATGGTGGAAACCATGCGCCTTTTAAAAGAGCATGAGATGGAACCGGAGGATATTCGTTTTACGCCGGAGAACCTTGCAAAGTTAATTGCACTAATTGACAGTAAGACAATTAGCCAAACCGTAGGAAAAGAAGTGTTTGAAATTATCTTTAATAAAAATATTGATCCAGATAACTATGTGGAAGAAAAGGGATTAAAAACAGTAAACGATGAGGGAGCTCTACGAAAAAAAGTGGAAGAAGTCATCGCTAACAATCCGCAATCAGTTGAGGATTATCATAATGGTAAGGAAAAGGCAATTGGTTTCCTAGTAGGTCAAACTATGAAAGCAATGCAGGGAAAAGCAGATCCAGGACTTATTAATAAGGTGTTAAAAGAATTTTTATCATAATAAAAAAAGGAGCGTCCGGATGGTATTATCATTGGGACGTTCCTTTTTCATACATAAATTCCAAGAACTGTACCGCATTTTGCTTGTTTTTAGAGGTATAAAAAACGGCAAAATAAGCATCACCTTGAAAACTATTTGTTTGGGATAGGAATGGAGAATTTGAGACCTTAATACCAACAGGTATGCTACCTAATTCTTCATCCTCTTGATAATAGAAGAAATCTTTATATTGTTCTATTTGGCTATCTGTTAATACTTGACGTATATCGATAAAGTACCCAGGACTAGAGAAATTGTTCATTGCATCTAAGTCACAAAGCATAAAATCAACATCAGAGGATTCAGATAAAGCCATAATCTTTGTAGGAGTATAGATATCAATGGATGTATTGTTTTCGCCACTACTGTAGGAAAGATTCGTTTCTAATGTTATGGGTGTTTTTGCAGTATTAATATTTGCGTATGCTGCAAAATCCGGAATTACGGATTCTGTATCTAGGGTTCCGCTACTATTAATAAAGACGCCATATAAATAGGGGTCTCTTAGATTTAAGATCACATCTTTTGTTAAAACTACTATGAAAAACGTAGCAATGATAATGGCAATTGTTTGCCATTTATAATATTCAAAAAAGTATTGAAACTTTTCCTTTAATCCTTTTCCTCGAAGCTTCTGTTGTTGCTCCTTTATTTCATCTTTAACTGCCATTGTTAGTCACCTCAGTTAGATAATACCGTTTTGATAATTTAAAGTCAATAAAGACCAAAGAGAAGTTTTGTATGACTTGAATAATTTACGCTTTTGTAATATGATAAACAAATATATAATTTGGTGCATGTAAAGCATGCAGATAGGAGTTAACATGGGTGAAACTTATATTGAATTATTAGTAAAAAAGAAACAAACAACAGCAGATCTTCTATTACGCTATGCGTTACTAGGTTTGACAATTTCTTTTGGGTTAGTTGGAATAGTCTTTCAACCTATTATTTTATTTGGTGCACTTATTTTTGGGGTAATCACATATTTTGTAAATCTTTTCACTGATTTAGAATATGAATATTGTTATTTGGATAAACAAATTACCATTGATAAAGTAATGGCCAGAACGAAAAGAAAAAAAATTATGACAATAGAATTTGATAGGATGGAAATATTAGCACCACTAAATTCCCATCAATTAGATGTCTATAAGAATAGGCCTGGGAAAGTAATCGATTATAGTTCAGGTCAAGCTAAACAACCAGAAAGCAGATATATGATGATATACGATGGCGGTAAGAAGATTATTCTTGAACCAAATGAAGAAATGTTAAAAATGATTCGAAGTGTTGCACCAAGGAAAACTTTTTTGGATTGACAGATAGAAGTAATTTTGATACACTCTTTTTTAAAATTATGACACCTAGGAGGCAAAGAAATGGGCCAGATTATTGGAGAAGGAATTACATTTGATGATGTACTGTTAGTTCCAAGTTATTCGCAGGTAACACCAAATCAAATAGATTTATCAACGTATCTTACGAAGAGCATTAGATTAAACATTCCTATGATGAGCGCGGGAATGGATACAGTTACGGAGCATAGGATGGCAATAGCAATGGCACGACAAGGTGGCATTGGTATTATTCATAAAAATATGTCGATTGAAGCGCAAGCCGAAGAAGTTGATAAAGTAAAACGTTCAGAAAACGGCGTTATTACAGATCCATTTTCATTATCCCCAGAACATACTTTGGCAGATGCTGATTCCTTAATGGCAAAGTTTCGAATTTCAGGAGTTCCTATTACAGAAGGCAAAAAGTTAGTAGGTATCATTACAAATCGTGATTTAAAATTCGAAACAGACTTTACGAAGAAGATCAAGGAATCCATGACTAGTGAAGGGCTTATAACAGCAAAAGAAGGAATTACACTAGAAGAAGCAAAAAAAATATTAGGTAAAGCAAGAAAAGAAAAACTTCCTATTGTAGATGATGACTATAATTTAAAAGGTCTTATTACTATAAAAGATATAGAAAAAACAATTAAATATCCTTTGTCAGCAAAAGATAAGCAAGGAAGACTTTTATGTGGGGCAGGAGTTGGCATTACTGCAAATGTACTTGATAGAGTTGCGGCATTAACAGCAGCAAAAGTTGACGTAATTGTATTGGATTCTTCCCATGGACATTCTGAAAATGTGATTCGTTCCTTAAAAATGATAAAAGAAAAATATCCTGAAGTACAAGTCATTGCAGGCAATGTGGCAACAGGAGAAGGAACTAAAGCATTGATTGAAGCTGGCGCCGACGCTATTAAAGTTGGTATTGGTCCTGGCTCTATTTGTACAACAAGAATAGTGACAGGAATCGGTGTTCCACAAATTTCTGCAATTATGGCGTCTTATGAAGTCGCTAAGAAATACGGAATTCCAATTATAGCAGATGGTGGAATTAAATATTCTGGAGATATGACAAAAGCAATTGCTGCCGGTGGTAATGTTTGTATGATGGGTAGTATCTTTGCCGGATGTGATGAAAGTCCTGGATTCTTTGAATTATTCCAAGGAAGAAAATATAAAGTATATCGCGGCATGGGATCTATTGCTGCAATGGAAAATGGTAGTAAAGATCGCTACTTCCAATCCGATGCCAAGAAATTAGTGCCAGAGGGCGTGGAAGGTCGAGTTGCTTATAAAGGAACGGTAGAAGACACCGTATTTCAATTAATGGGTGGTCTTCGTTCTGGAATGGGATTATGTGGAACGAAGGGAATTGAGGATTTAAAAGAAAATAGTAGTTTTATTAAGATTTCTGCAGCTTCCTTAAAGGAAAGTCATCCCCATGATATCCATATCACAAAAGAAGCTCCAAACTATAGTGTAGATGAATAACGCAATTTTAAAGGCACAATAATCTTCGGATTATTGTACCTTTTTTAGTATATCACATGAGTTTTTTGCGTTTATTTGAAGTTTGTTTTTATTGCAATAACTGACAAAATCATGTAATATTGAAATTGGGATTAATCAAACGACAAAATTGAGCCGGAGGATTTGTAGCGATATGACATATACTAATTACAGCATTAGCGGGAACATGTCTTTACAAGGAATTGTTGACCTACCAAACTTAAATAGAGTACAACAACGATTTTGCCGGTTGGTGGGAATCTTCGCCTTTTGTATGGATGAAAACGGCAAAATGATTACGGAGATGTCTGGTAAAGAGGATGAGATAAAAAGAATCTATGATAAAATTGGAATGGAATCTTTTTTACATGCTTATTATAGAATTTGCAATCATTCATTAGAAGAACAAGTGGTAGAAGATACGGCTTATTCCAATGTTAAAATTGCATCCATCTCAATCAAAATGGGAGATATATCCATAGTAAATTGGTGTGTATGCGGCGTTATAGAACCCACAGAAGGACAAGAAGTAGAGGCCAATCTACTAGAGGGTATTACGACTACAATAACGGAAAAGGATTTTTATGATGCACTAGATGTGCTTCGATTATTTACAACGCAATTAGTGCAAGCTAAGTTTTCTTATGCAAATGCAGAGGCGGAGAATCTTCGCAGTAAGTCTACGCAACTTGAAATGAGTCAATCGATTAAACGAATAGAGGCTGTTACAGAAATTGTTCAATTATTGGAAAGTGAAAAATCAATTGAAGAAGTTTCTTATGAGATATTAAAAACAGCAGTTTCTTATTTACAAATTAGTAGTGGACAAGTATGTCGTCTAAATAGAGACAATGCTACGATGGATATTATGTCAGAATGGTGTAATCAAGGTATTACATCCATATTTGATAAAATAAGAAATGTGGAACGCCCGTTATTTCTGCGTTATGAAAAAACATATGTGGTATCGCAGGATACAAAGATTAATAGTGAAGAAAGAAATGATTTAACAAATGCCCATATCAAAGCAATTGTGGCAATTCCTATTTTTATTAATGGTAAACTTAGCATGTATGTATGTTTTAATGAGTGCAAACAGGATAGAATATGGAACGTGGATGAGATTAAATTCATGAACGATGCTTCCAAGATATTCCAAAGTGTGTTATTAAAACGGATACAAAAGAATTCCCTTGTTAGTTCCTATGCTTCGCTAGAGGCAATACTTGATCATATAGGTTGTGCCATTTATGTGGAGGATGAATCAGCAAAAAATATTTTATTTGCAAATAAGATATTGAAAAATAATTTTGATAAAGAATTAAAGGAAAATACGTTAGATAAACTTTTTAAAAATGGAAAGCCATTAAATAGTAATAGTAATAATTATGAAGTTCAACATATCGAAAAAGAGCGGTGGTATGATTTTCATTTTACTAATATAAACTGGGTAGATGGAAGAAAAGCATCCTTATGCGCGGCATATGATATTACGGATAAAAAGGTTTATCAACGTAAAATAGAACAACAAGCATATACAGACTTTCTTACCGGTCTTTATAATCGTATGTGTTGTGAGAGGGATTTGGCATGGCATATTGATGAGGCAAAGAAATGTGGTTTTAAAGGAGCTTTGCTTTATTTAGACTTGGATGATTTTAAACACATTAATGATGGTTTAGGTCATCAATATGGTGATGTTTTGTTAAAAGCGATCTCCCATAGCCTACAAAGAATTGAGGGTATTGAAAACACTTGTTACCGCATGGGAGGCGATGAGTTTGTACTTATTGTACCCCCTAAAAGTTATCCGAGATTTCAGTTTATCGTGGATGCGATCAAAGATATTTTTTCAAAGCCTTGGTTTTTAAAAGATGCAGACTATTATTGTACCATGAGCATGGGCATTGTGGATTTTCCAGATGCAGGAGATGGCGTTCAAGACCTTATAAAGAAGGCAGATATTGCCATGTACGAAGCTAAAAAGAGTGGTAAGAATCGCGTGGCACATTATACCAATAATATTAATTCTACGTCGAATAAGCGACTTGATATGGAAAAGAATATGCGTGATGCTACTGCAGATGGATATCGCGAATTTGAAGTGTATTACCAACCTATTATTGATATTTCTTTGGAAGGAAACCCTTGTACTGGTGCAGAAGCATTAATTCGTTGGAATTCACAAGAACTTGGATTTATACCTCCTTCTGAGTTTATACCACTTGCTGAATATTTGGGGCTGATTAATCCCATTGGTAATTATGTATTAAGAGAAGCTTGTATGGAGTGTAAATATTGGAATGAAAGTGGACATCCTAATTTCAAAGTAAATGTCAATTTGTCAGTAGTTCAACTGTTACAGTCAGATATAGCAGAAATTGTAGAGAAAACTATTACAGAAATTGGTATTAGCCCTCATAATCTTACACTGGAAGTGACCGAAAGTCTGGCTATAAACGATATGGATAGAATGAAGGAAATATTAGGGAAAATTAAGAGCCTGGGAGTCCGTATTGCCCTAGATGATTTTGGAACAGGATATTCTTCCTTGAATCATATTAGAGAGATTCCCGCTGATGTTATTAAGGTGGATCAAAGTTTTGTCATAGATTTAGCAGAAGATACTTATTCACAATCTTTTATTAAAATGGTTGCTGAATTAGCAACCTCCATTGGTGTTAGCATATGTGTGGAGGGAATAGAAACAGAAGAACAATTTAAAGTGTTAGAAGGCATGCAGGTTCGTATGATTCAAGGTTATTATTTTGATAGACCTATGCCTAAAGATCAATTTAGGGCAAAATATGTATTTACGGAGGATAAGTAATGAAAGCATTAGTCAGTGTTTCAGACAAAACAGGCATTGTTGAATTTGCCAAAGAATTAGTAGAATTGGGGATTGAAATTATTTCTACTGGTGGGACCTATAGTAAGTTAAAGGAAGCTTTTGTTCCAGCTACGGAGATCTCGGAATTAACTGGTTTTCCTGAATGTTTAGACGGTAGAGTAAAAACGTTACACCCAATTGTACATGCAGGACTTTTGGCGATGCGATCAAATCCAGATCATATGAAACAATTGGCTGATCTTAAAATTGAAACAATAGATATCGTCGTTGTTAATTTATACCCATTTAAAGAAACGATTATGAAAGAGGGTGTAACAAGGGGAGAGGCAGTAGAAAATATTGATATAGGTGGACCTACCATGCTACGAAGTGCTGCGAAAAATTATCAAGATGTTGCAGTTGTAACAGACCCTAGCGATTACGATAAAATATTATCTGAATTAAAAGGGGATGGTATTTCCCTGGATACAAAGTTTTACTTGATGCAAAAAGTATTTATGCACACATCAAATTATGATACTATGATTGCAGATTATCTAAAAAGACAAAGAAATGATTATTCTTTTCCAGACACCTTAACTATGACATTTGAAAAGGTTCAAGAAATGAGATATGGAGAAAATCCACATCAATCAGCGGCCTTTTATCGCCAAGTTGGTAAACAACAAGGTTCACTTGTTGATGCGATGCAACATAATGGGAAAGAATTATCATTTAATAATATCAATGATACCAATGGAGCATTAGAATTATTAAAAGAATTCCAAGAACCAACGGTTGTTGGATGTAAACATGGTAATCCATGTGGCGTTGGTAGTGCAAAAGAAATTTATGATGCATGGGATAAGGCATTTCGTGCGGATAAAACTTCTATTTTCGGAGGGATTGTTGTTTGTAACCGTGAAGTTACTAAGAAAATGGCAGAAGAAATGCATGAAATATTTTTAGAAGTGGTGGTAGCACCTAGCTACGAAAAAGAAGCCATGGAACTACTTTGCTCCAAGAAAAATATACGAGTAATGGAATTAAAAGATATTGAAGTGCCTCAAGACAAACATGCCCTAGATATGAAAAAAGTAAATGGTGGCTTAATCGTTCAAACAATTGACAGCGAGATTTATAGGGAAGAAGATTTTAGAGTTGTAACAAAAGTAAAACCTACATTGGAACAACTAGAGGATATGAAGTTTGGTATGAGAGTAGTAAAATATGTTAAATCGAATGGAATAGCAGTTGTTAAGAATAAACAGACGATGGGGATTGGACCAGGACAGGTAAACCGTATTTGGCCTACCAAACAATGTTTTGAACATGCGGAAGAATTGATCGGAAAAGATGCAACAAATAATGCGGTTCTTGCTTCCGATGCCTTTTTCCCATTTGATGATATTGTGGAAGCAGCCCACAAAGCTGGTATTACAGCAATTATTCAACCTGGTGGAGCCATGAAAGATCAACTTTCTATTGACAAAGCAGATGAATATGGTATTACTATGGTATTTACCGGAATGAGGCATTTCAAACACTAGAATATTTGAGGATCATATGAAATTAATAGACTTAGATAATTACGCAGAGATAACTATTCAATGCCATGATAATCCCGATGGAGATTCCATCGGAGCAGGATATGCTTTATACCATTATTTTTCTAGTCATGGAAAACAGGTTCGATTAATTTATAGTGGAAAATTCAAGATAAAAAAAGCGAATTTAGTTTTGATGGTGGAAAAACTTAATATTCCAATTGAATATGTGGAACAAACCTCTGAGATTATTCAGGGGTTGTTAATTACGGTGGACTGTCAATATGGAGCGGGAAATGTAACATTTCTACCAGCTGAAGAAGTAGCCATTATTGACCATCATCAAATAGAGATTACTGGTGTTCTAATGTGTGAAATCAATTCAAACTTAGGAAGTTGCTCAACTTTAGTATGGCGTATGCTAATGGAAGCCAAATATGAGTATATTAATGATATCGTTTTGGGAACAGCTCTTTATTATGGACTTTTTTCTGACACGAATCAATTTTCCGAAATATACAATCCATTGGATAGAGATATGCGTGATTCGGTAAATTATAACAAGGGCCTTATCTCTCTTTTTCGTAATTCGAATCTTTCATTGAAGGAACTAGAGATTGCTGGAATAGCTATGATTCGATACATCTATAATGACGATCATAATTATGCAATTATTAAGGCACAACCCTGTGATCCTAATATATTAGGATTAATTAGTGATCTTCTTTTGCAGGTTGAAGAGGTTTATACTTGTGTTGTATATAATCAATTGGAGGATGGATTCAAGTTGTCCGTTCGTAGCTGTGTAAATGAAGTAAAAGCGAGTGAACTTGCAGTCTATTTAACAGATAAAATAGGTTCAGGTGGAGGACATTTTGAAAAAGCAGGTGGATTTATTAACCTTTTGAAATACGAAAAATTTTATCCTACACTTCATAGTGAAGCTTATTTTAGTGATAAGATGAATGAGTATTTTGATAGTATTGAGATTATCTATGCAAAAGATTACGATATTGATGTAACGGGAATGAAATGCTATATAAAAAAGAAAACACCTTTTGGTTACGTACGTGCGGAAGATGTGCTCCCTATCGGCACACCGATTACGGTACGTACTTTAGAAGGGGATATTGATATGGTGATTGATCCAAAGTTTTATATTATGATAGGGATAAAGGGAGAAGTGTATCCTATTAAAAAGGAGAACTTTGAACATAGTTATTCTTCTATGGAAGGCGATTTTAAAATTGATGCGGAATACACACCAACAATAAAGAATAGACTTGACGGATCTTCCAAAGAATTAATTGATTATGCTCATTTTTGTATTTCAACGGGTGAAGTAATTATTCATGCAAAAGTATTAGATAAAACGATTAAGGTTTTTCCTAATTGGGATGAAGAAAAGTACATGCTTGGCAAACCAGGAGACTATATCGCAGTTAGATGTGACGACATACATGACATTTATGTTGTGGAGAAGGATGTCTTTTCTAAAACATATGCTAAAATGTACTAATATTGATGTCTTCCTTGCTAATATTTAGTGGAAATCAAGCAATTAAAGGTCATTTGATCATATAAAATGACAAAAAGGTATATAAATTTTTATCCATATATATTATAATGATAGAAAGGTATTTAGCGATGGTAATACAAACTCAATCATGGTATATTTGAAATGTGTACAAAGGTTGGGGAACATAATATTGAAAGGTAGTGACAACCATGGAGAAGAAAACTATGACAGAGTGCGAACTATTAGTTATGAAATGTATCTGGGAATCAGTAGAGGAATTATCTTTACCAGATATTGTAATGCAAGTGAATGAGAGATATGGTAAGACGTGGAAACCACAAACTGTTTCAACATTTTTAGCGCGTCTTGTAAAAAAAGGATTTTTAGAAATGTATCGCAAGGGCAGATTATTTTTGTATCATGCTAAGGTTATGGAAAAAGATTATCGAGGCGATATCATCAAAAAATGTGTTGATTTTTGGAGCGGTAGTGATGCGGGACTATTTTTACGTCATTTGCATGAAGAACGCAAACTGAAACCGGAAGAAGTAGCAAAAATACGTAAGTTATTGGATGAATTAGAATAAAAAGATTTATTAAATAGGAAGATTTATTAAATAAGAAGGCATCTTAAGTTATTGATAGGATGCCTTTTTTAAGTGTTTAAACTCTGTTTTTCCTTTTCACACTTTATTATTTGAAAAAATTGTGCTATCATTGAAATAATACATTAAAAGGTAAGGAATTATAAAATTATGAGTAATCAGGACAATATAGAAAATAAAGAAGCAGAAGTAGTCTCCAAAAACTTTATTGAGCAAGAAATTGAGAAAGATTTGGCGGAAGGAGTCTATAGTAACGTTCATACAAGGTTTCCACCAGAGCCAAATGGTTATTTACATATTGGACATGCCAAAAGTATCCTTTTAAACTATGGATTAGCTCAAAAATATAATGGTAAATTCAATATGCGTTTTGATGATACCAATCCAACCAAGGAAAAAGTCGAATATGTTGAATCTATTAAAAAAGATATTGAATGGTTAGGTGCAAACTGGGAAGATCGTTTGTTCTTTGCCTCTAATTATTTTGGGCAGATGTATGATGCAGCTGTTAAATTAATTAAAAAAGGCAAAGCATATGTATGTGATTTGACAGCAGAAGAAATTAGGACGTACCGCGGGACCCTTACAGAACCTGGAAAAAACAGCCCTTATAGAGATAGAACAGTGGATGAAAATCTTGAACTTTTTGATAATATGAAAAAAGGTTTATACCAAGATGGACAAAAAGTATTAAGAGCCAAAATTGATATGTCTTCTCCAAATATGAATCTTAGGGATCCAATTATTTACCGGGTAGCTCATATGAGTCATCATAATACAGGGGATGCTTGGTGTATTTATCCAATGTATGATTATGCACACCCTATTGAAGATGCTATCGAGGAAATCACCCATTCTATTTGTACGTTAGAATTTGAAGACCACAGGCCATTATATGATTGGGTGGTAAGAGAATTGGAATATCCAGTGCCACCAAGACAAATAGAATTTGCTAAAATGTACTTAACCAATGTAGTAACAGGAAAAAGATATATTAAAAAGCTTGTAGAAGATGGTGTAGTGGATGGTTGGGATGATCCAAGACTGGTATCCATTTCAGCTCTTAGAAGACGAGGATTCACACCAGAATCTTTAAAGTTATTTGTAGATTTATGTGGTATTTCAAAGAGTAATTCCTCTGCAGACTATGCAATGCTTGAATATTGTATACGGGAAGATTTGAAATTAAAAAAACCTAGAATGATGGCAGTGCTTGATCCAATCAAACTAATTATTGATAACTATCCAGAAGGCCAAGTAGAATATTTGGAAGTTCCTAATAACATGGAAAATGAAGAATTAGGTGTTCGTCAAATTCCATTTGGTAGAGAATTATATATTGATAGAGAAGATTTTATGGAAGAACCACCCAAAAAGTATTTTCGACTTTTTCCAGGGAATGAAGTGCGCTTAATGCATGCTTATTTTGTTACCTGTAATAGTTTTGTAAAGGATGAATTTGGACAAGTAGTAGAAGTTCATTGCACTTATGATGTCAAAACAAAATGTGGTACCGGATTTACAGAAAGAAAAGTAAAAGGAACCATTCATTGGGTACCAGTGGCTAGTGCTGTAAAGGCAGAAGTTAGACTTTACGAAAATCTAGTTGATGAGGAAAAAGGTGTTTATGATGAAGATGGTAATATTAATTTAAATCCAAATTCATTGGTAGTTCTAAAAAATTGTTATTTGGAACCTAATTTGAAAGATGCAAAAGCGATGGATAGTTTTCAATTTGTAAGACATGGGTTTTTCAATGTAGATTACAAAGATTCTACAAGTGATGCACCAGTGTTTAATCGAATTGTTTCATTAAAAAGTTCCTATCATTTACCTAAATAATTAGGTATAACAAGCAAGGCAGATTACGGAGGTTAGAAAGTGGCAGGTTTATTATCGGGATTAGAACAATTTGGCTTAGGTGGCTTAGAGGGAATGAATCTTTATGAAACTGCTGGAGCTAATAAGGCGGAAGCACAGGCAGAAGCACCTGCAGTTCCACAAGAGCAAGATTATTTATTTGAAAAGACATTTACTTGTCCTATTTGTGATAAAGAATTTAAGGCAAAGACTGTAAAAATAGGAAAAGCAAAATTGATTGGTACAGATGCAGATTTGCGTCCGAAATATGAGAATATCGATATGTTAAAATACGATATTATTTCGTGCCCACATTGTGGATATGCTTCTTTAAGTAGATATTTTAAATTTTTAACAGCACCTCAAGCAAAAAAAATACAGGAGAATATTTCAAAAGTATTTAAAGCACAAAAGGATGATAAAGAAATTTATACATATGGAGAAGCGTTAGAAAGATATAAGTTAACATTGGCAAATGCCATTGTTAAGCAAGCAAAAGCCAGTGAAAAAGCGTACATTTGTTTAAAAACTGCTTGGCTGCTAAGAGGTGAGGCGGAACATCTAGATAGTAAAGAAGCAGATTATTCTATAAAAAAAGCTAAATGTGATGCAGAAGAAGATAATTTTTTACGAAATGCATTAGAAGGATTTTTGGCAGCTAGACAAACAGAGGGATATCCTATGTGTGGAATGGATGAATGTACGGTGGATTATTTAATAGCAGTTACAGCGATGCGATTTGATCAATATGATGTTGCTACAAAGCTAGTATCCAGTATATTGACTTCTCAGGGAACTAATCCACGAATGAAAGATAAAGCAAGGGACTTAAAGGATCTTCTCATGAAGAAAATTAAGGAACAAAAAGCAGGCAAGTAATATGAATGAATTATCAATAGAACTGCACATGGATAGTAATAAATATTTGTATGAACAAATATATGAGCATATTAAAAACGAAATTAGAGCAGGGAAGCTTCTCCAAGGGGAGAAGCTTCCCTCAACTCGATCTTTGGCAGGGTTTTTACAGATATCCAGAAGCACAGTAGATTTGGCATATGAACAATTAATATCAGAAGGATATGTTGAATCAAAACCCTATCGGGGGTATTATATTTGCCCGGTAGAAGATTTGTTTTTGATCCCTTTGGTAACACCAGAAGAAAAAGAAACTGTTGCAAAATCTATTAGTAACTGTAAGTATGATTTTTCACCCAATGGAATTGAGATGAGAGCTTTTCCTCTTGCTACCTGGAGGAAAATTAGTAAAAGTACCCTAAATGACGATAGAAAGCAATTGTTTCAATTAGGTAACCCAAGGGGAGATGTGGAGCTTAGGGCAACGATTGGAAGATATCTTCATTCTTCAAGAGGTGTAGTAAGCGAAACAGAGCAAATTATAGTTGGTGCAGGAAATGATTATTTACTCATGTTATTAAAGTATGTTCTTGGTGATCATTGCAGGATTGCCATGGAGAATCCCACGTATATGAGAGCGTATCGTATATTTAAGTCCTTTGGTTATGAAGTCTCTGGTATATCTATGGATGATTCTGGAATTAATATAAATGAGCTAAATCAATGTGAAGCAAATGTGGCTTATGTCATGCCTTCCCATCAATATCCTACAGGAATAGTTATGCCAATAGGGCGAAGGATGGAATTGCTTAAATGGGCAGGAGAAAACGAAGACCGCTATTTAATTGAAGACGATTACGATAGCGAATTTCGATATCGAGGTAAACCAATACCAGCACTACAAGCTTCGGATTGTAATGAAAAGGTAATATATATGGGGACTTTTTCAAAATCTATTGCACCTGCAATTCGTGTAAGTTATATGGTATTACCTAAAAAGCTACTTAAGATTTACATTAGAGAATGTAGTTTCTTTTCTTCCACTGTGTCCCGATTAGATCAAAGCATCCTTAACGAGTTTATAAGAGATGGTTATTTCGAACGATATCTTAATAAAATGCGTAAGATTTATAAAGGAAAGCATGATGTTCTTATGCAAGGATTAAAACAGTTTGATGAACATTTTATAGTTTCAGGGGAAAATGGTGGATTGCACATTCTTCTTGAAAATAAGGGTACAGAAACAGAAGATGAGTTAATTGAAAAAGCCGCAAGACAAGGTGTGAAGGTATATGGTTTAAAGGATGCTTCCATAGGTGAAAGGAAACATTCACATTCAAAAGCAACCGTAATACTTGGTTACGCAGGTCTTTTAGAAAATGAAATAGAAGATGGATTAGATAAATTGAAAAAAGCATGGTTATAATATGTTTATTATATTATAACCATGCTTTTTTAATTGCATTATTAAATTGTGAGTCTTATATTGTTGTGGTAGTGCTATCCTCATCATCAAAGAATTCTTCAACCTTTTCAACAGAATCACTAGAGATGTCTGCAATAGATTCTGCAACGCTTTCATGATTCAATGATACATAAGTACGCGCTGAAGGATCTTTTGAATCACTGATATCAGAATCCAAATCATCACTGAAATCATCAAAATCATCCAAGTCATCAGCCTCATCATCCATTTTAGACTTTTTGTTTTGCATATACACATATGCTCCGGCAACTGCGGTTGCTACTGTGGTAGTAAATAATAAAAATTTTACAAATTTTTTTGCCATACTAGTGCTCCTTTCGAATACTCAATATTAGTTATTGTAATACTATTTTGCGGAATTGAAAAGGGAATATGTATAAAAAAGCAAAACATATTTTTTATATGCGAAATATGTAAGTTTTAGACTAAAGAAAGTACAATATGTAGTGTTATGAAAAAAAACCCACCTAGTTTGAATCAGCTTATTGAATCAATGAAATTCCTATGCTATGATTAGTGTCGACTGAACAAGTCATTGAAAAATAATTATAATGCATGCAGAACATGCGACGAGGTATATCATTGAATAATAAATTTTTTGATTTGAAGAAAGAAAAACAAGATAGAATGATTAACGGTGCTCTTAAGGTTTTCGCTGAAAATAGCTATAAAAGGGCAAGTACTGATAAAATCGTGAAAGAGGCAAGCATTAGTAAGGGGTTGCTTTTTCATTATTTTATTAGTAAAGCTGGTCTCTATGAATTTGTCTATGATTATAGTGTGAAATACATGAACCTGGAGTTGTCTAATTTGGTCAACTCAGGTGAAAAGGATTATTTTCAAGTTCGTAGGCAAATAGAGTACTCCAAACTTCAAATCATGAAGAATTATCCATATATGCAGATGTTTCTAAATAATGTTTCCTTAGAAGATTCTGTGGACTTTGATAGTTCCATGAAAAAAAAGATAGAAGCATACAACGAAACAAATAGTCTCATGTATGCTAATGTTGATACTTCTTTGTTTGCAGAAAAGGTTGATGTTGTAAAGCTTTATAATATAGTTGATTTAACAGTAGAGGGATTAATGCGAGAAGCTTTTAGAGATAACAATCCATCTCCCGATTCTTTATACAAAGAAACGGTAAGTTATTTTGATATGTTAAAAGAACTTACCTATAAAAAATAAAGTAGAAGAATCTACCTTCTATTTATTCATCTTATAAGGAGAATCACCAGGATATCCGCCTTTCATTTTTTGCATCCCACGTTGGGCGGCGTCTTTCGAATTTTTCCAATCAGCATCATGGTTACGATAATCAAATTTATCCACGAGCCATGTCACATCATCTTCTAAGCGTTTCATATTTTGTTCCATTAATGTAAACATGTCTGGATAAAAGGAAGTTTTTTGAGTATCATTTAATTTTGTTTCAGCAGACTCGCAAAGATCACTAAAATGAGTAAGGCAAAAACCCTTGCTAGATTTTACTAGTTTACGGAATTCTTCATCTCTTTTATACATAACAAAAAAGGTATCCATGTATCTTTCATAGTAATCATCAAATTGATTACAAATGTAGCAGGAATGTTCCCTCTCTTCTAGCCATGCACTAATTGAATTTTGGCGTACACCTATTGTTTTCTTAAGTTTACTTTTAAAAGAAAGTTTTCCGGATTTAAAATTTTTAAATTGTTGAGACATTTCATGATTTGTACGAATAAAATAAGTTTTTAAAATCCAAGCATTACCTAATGTATTTCCATAATCATACATTTTTTTATAATGATTTCTACAAAATCCAGCTTTGTCGGTTGCTTCTCTAACGTGGCTTTCCATATAAGAAGATCCATTTCCTAAAACAAAATCCAGAAGATCTCTTTCAATACTACGTTCTATAAAACAAAAAGGGCATTCATCAGATGCGTGAAATGCATCATTTAAAGGAATTGTATATAATTGTTCTTTCATATTACTCCATTCTGCATAGGTACCTATTGTAAATATACATGCTTCTTTAGACATTGTAGCCAAAACTTTCCCAATTGTAAACAGCGAAAAATAGTGTTAATAATTGCAATATATGGTAAGATTATGTTATAAAAGAAACTTGTGATTTAAGGAGGAATGAAAGATGAGTAAATTTTTAGTTGCTGGAATTGTACAAATTGAAACCATTGTCAAAGTTGATACTATTCCCATAGATTATGAGCCAGTTAGAAGTAGACCGAATACTATTTTCACCAATGTTGGGGGAGATGCTTACAATACCTCATTAGCGCTTACATGGCTTGGCAATTCTACCGATTTTATGAGTTTGATTGGTGAATCTGAGAGTAAAGAGTTTTTGAATCCAAAGGATAGGGAAGTAACTATTTATACAGATTATGTTTTACCAAGGCTATCTGCAACTCCAACAGCTGTCATATTATATGATGAGTCAAGAAAGCAACAAATCTTTGAAGACATTAAAAACGTAAGAGATGTGGATTATGATATGGAGTTTATAGAAGACAGGGTTAGTAAGGCAGATATGGTGGTACTTTCCAATGCTAATTTTTGTAGACCTTTTATTCAAAAAGCAAAAGAAATGAATAAGGCTATTGCAGTTAATATAAGAGAATACAAAGAAGGAAATATTATTTATAATAGAGATTTTTTAGAAGCTGCAGATATTATATATATTAGTGATGATAATCTTGTTGTTGAACCATTTGAATTTGTTAGAAATGTAGCAGATACTTTTGATCCGGAGATTATTATATTAGGGCAAGGGGAAAAGGGAGTGATTCTTTTTTCCAAGAAAATGAATATCTTAGCTCATTATCATGCAGTAAGAACCAATGAAGTAGTAAATACAGTGGGTGCCGGAAATGCTTTATTCTCTTGTTTTTTACATTATTATAACAAAGAGGGAAATCCAGTAACTGCAATTAAAAATGCGTTACTTTTTGCTTCCTATAAAATCGGATTTGTTGGAACTTCAAATGGATTTATGACAGAAGAACAAATTGCACAGTGGAGAAGTTTTATCTGGAAGTAATTTATAAGTAAATAAATAAAAAATAAATAAATGATAAGTAAATAAATGATAAGTAAATAAATACGGAACACACTGGGAGAGAGATAAGGGTTTTTATCTTAGTGTGTTTTTTTATTTAGGGGATAGGCAAAAGAAAAGCTATGCTATATACTGTTTAAGATAGTGTTTGCAAGTCACATGAAAACTTGCATGAAACGAAACGAAGCAACCTTACTGAGGAGGAGTAGAATGAACGAAAGAAGTAACAAACAAAAAATCATTCTTGGTATCCAGCACACCTTGGCAATGTTTGGTGCGACTGTATTAGTACCTGCAATTACAGGTCTAAATACGTCTATCACATTGTTATGTGCCGGTATTGGAACATTAATGTTCCATTATGTTACTAAGAAAAAGGTTCCTGTCTTTTTGGGATCCAGCTTTGCATTTATGGGTGGTATCACAGCTGTATTAGGGACTACGTCAGAACAAGCATTGATGACTAATGAGGAATTTTTAAACAGGTTAGCATCAGTGAAAGGTGCCTTAATTGTATCCGGATTAATTTATATCCTTTTTTCTTTATTAATTAAAATCTTTGGTTATGAAAAAGTGAATAAAATTTTACCCCCTATCGTTACAGGCCCCATTATCATTGTAATTGGGCTACGTTTAGCTTCCACTGCTGTTAGCAGTGCCTTTTATGATGGAAGTAGTGGGGAATTTAGTTGGAAATATGTATTAATCACTGCGATCATTTTGGCAACCATTATTATAATCTCTGTTTTTGCAAAGGGTTTATTTAATCTAATGCCAATTTTATTTGCGATTATTGTAGGATATCTAGTATGTTTAGCATTTGGACTTTGTAATTTTGATAATGTTTCAGCCGCACATTGGATATCATTTACAGATAAAAATATCGTGAACCAATTAATTTGTATTCCAAAGTTTAATCTTGATGCAATTCTTGCAATTGCACCGATTGCCCTTGTTACTGTTATTGAGCATGTAGGTGATATTACAACAAATAGCGCAGTAGTAGGGAAAAACTTTATGGTTGACCCAGGTATTCATAGAACCATTCTTGGGGATGGTTTAGCTACTGCTTTTGCTGGATTAATTGGCGGACCTGCTAACACTACATATGGTGAAAATACGGGAGTATTAGCAGTAACAAAAGTATATGATCCATCTGTAATCCGCATTGCGGCAGTATTTGCAATTGTATTAGGTATCGTTGGAAAGTTTGGCGCATTTGTTTCTGGTATTCCATCAGTGGTAACTGGTGCAATTGGTATTGTTCTATACGGAATGATTTCAGCAGTAGGTATCCGTATTTTAATTAATGCTAAAATAAATCTTGGAAATTCAAGAAATCTAATTATTGCAGCAATCATTCTTGTGGTAGGAATTGGATGTAATAGCATTCCAGTATCAGATACTGTTACTATTTCTGGATTGGCAATAGCAGCAGTTCTAGGAATCGTACTTGCCATGATTTTACCAAATGGAAATGACGATGTAATAGAATCTTAGTATAGAATCTTAGGCTCCAATAAAATAAATAATTATTCATACTAATTAAAACTTACCATATGAGATTACCTTCATATGGTAAGTTTTTTATATTTTTTGAAAATCTCCAAGACTTTTTCAAAATCTTTTAAATATTTTCAAACGGTTATGAAAAGCGTACAAGCGTTCGAAAAGGGTTGAAAACAGAACGTATGTATGGTATGATTTCATAGAAAGACTTGAGGAATATACAGCGGGAGGTTTAAGTTATGGAATATTTGAAGTCTAATCAATTGTCACTGATGGATAAATTGGGAATACTAACAGATGCTGCGAAATACGACGTGGCTTGTACCAGTAGTGGTGTTGATAGAAAGGGAACAGGAAACGGCATTGGTAATGCCATTGCTCCTGGAATATGCCATAGCTTTAGTGCGGATGGTAGATGTATTTCTTTGTTGAAGATTTTATTTACGAATGAATGTATTTATGATTGCAAATATTGTATAAATCGCAAATCAAATGATGTTGTTAGAGTATCCTTCACGCCTGAAGAAGTTTGTGAACTTACCATGGGTTTTTACCGACGCAATTATATCGAAGGACTGTTCCTAAGCTCTGGAATCCTTTTTAGTCCTGACTATACAATGGAACTAATCTATCAAACTATTTATAAATTGAGGATGCAGTATCATTTCCAAGGCTATATTCATGTTAAGGCTATTCCTGGAACCAATCCCTTATTGATACAAAAATTAGGGCTGATTGTAGATAGAATGAGTGTGAATCTAGAACTACCAACAGCGGAGGGACTTAAAAAGTTGGCTCCCAATAAACATCGAAACAATATACTAGCACCTATGCGGCAAATTCAAACAAGTATCAAACAAAATAAAAATGAAATTGTACTATACAAAAATGCGCCTCGCTTCGTACCTGGTGGACAATCAACCCAAATGATAATTGGAGCTACCGGAGAAAATGATTATCAGATTATGTCTGTTTCAGAAAACTTATATCAGAAGTTTGAATTAAAAAGAGTGTTTTATTCTGCCTTCGTGCATGTAAATGAAGATAAAGATTTGCCAGCCCTTCCCGGTGGCCCCCCGCTACTTAGAGAACATCGACTGTATCAAGCTGATTGGCTCCTACGATTTTATGGATTTACAGCTAGTGAATTACTAAGTGAAGAAAGACCAAACTTTAACATTCACTTCGATCCAAAATGTGATTGGGCATTACGGCATTTGGAGTTATTTCCAGTTGAAATAAATCGTGCTCCCTATGAAAGCGTTGTCAGAATTCCAGGAATTGGTGTTAAAAGTGCTATGCGAATTATGGGTGCAAGAAAAAACGGCAATTTAACATTTCCGGATTTGAAGAAAATGGGTGTAGTATTAAAACGAGCCCTTTATTTTATTACCTGTAATGGGAAAATGATGTATAACACTAAAATTGAAGAGGATTATATTACAAGAAACCTTTTGTCAATAAAAGAAAAATTACCTTTTGACAGAAATCATGTCACTTATAAACAGTTATCCCTTTTTGATGATCAAACATTTGATTCACAACCATCTATTGTAGATGGTAATCTTGCCCTGTTTGGGCAATTGTAACATTTAAAATGATTTGTTCGAATAATTGGAAAAAAACGTTGATACTTAAATAGATAGGAAAAGTATATGGAAGAAACAATATTAGTATGTGACGATTCATTTGTGGGCATTTTTACTGGAGTATATGAAGCGTATGCAAGAAAGCTTCATCATGAGTTGACTAGAATTCAAATTGGTAAGGAAGAGAACCTTCGATTGTTTGCAGAATATATAGTGATAGAACCAAGCGAAGAAAAAACAGTGAAAGTTTCTAGAACGCTACAAAAAAGGTTGGGTGAAGAGGTATATAACACTCTTTGTAGGGCACTTGCATCTAAAGATAGTCAAAAAGGGGATACTGTTTACCATACCATTGTTCTTGCCCTTGGGGAAAAGGGAAATAAGGTAATGGAAAATTTACAAAATGATTATGTACGAAAAGTGTTTGAATTATCTAGATATGTTTGGGGAGAGATTCATCACTTATATGGATTTCTTCGTTTTGAAGAAATGGAAAATGGCGTTCTTTTTTCTAAAATTGGCCCTAAAAATAATATCATAACTTTTTTAGCACCACATTTTTCAGAGCGTTTTCCCACCGAAAATTATATCATTTTTGATGAGACTAGGAATGTATATGCCGTTCATCCAGCAAGAAATCAGTGGTTCTTAGTGACGGGAGATGAATTTGCAAGGGATTTATCAAATAGATATAGTGATAAAGAATTGGAAATTCAAGAACTTTTCAGATACTTCTGTCATAAAATTGCAATAAAGGAACGTATTAATCCCTCATTGCAAAGAAATATGCTCCCAATTCGATTCCGAGAGTATATGACGGAATTTCAGCAGTAATGATAGAATGAAAGTACCATATTTAGGTAATATTCATAATATGCTTAGTTCCATTCATTTTAATTACTATCCTTTGTGTAAGAATGACAATATAAATTCATACAATTAAAAATTATTTAATAATGGTTGGAGTTTATTATTTTATTGTAATAATGTATCGAAAAAAGAACTTTACATTTTATGAAAATTATTATAGTATTTTCATTACTAAGTTACTAAGTAGCAATGGTTCCTGAAAAACGTGGTAGTTTTTCGTATTTGAAAGGATGATAGGTTTATGAAACAGACAATAGAACGTAAGATTAAAATGAGACCAGACGAAGCAAAACAGTTTGTAAGTATTGCATGTAGATGCGATTTTGATATTGACATATCATATAATCGTTATGTTGTAGATGCCAAATCTATTTTAGGCGTGTTGGGATTAGATTTTTCCCATATTCTTACAGTAAGTTACAATGGATATAACGAAGAATTAGAGAATTGCCTTAAAAGTTATTCGGTTGCTTGTTAGGAATTGTATTACAGATATTGCTCATAGATAATAAAAGTTTCTAAGAATTGACTCCCTTTTTCAGATAGAGTAAACTATCTAAAGTGGGAGTTTTTTATATTAATTAGGGGGTGGACTACGTGGATATCTATATATCTGTCAGGAATTTAGTAGAGTTTATTTTACGTTCAGGTAATATTGATAATAGAAGAACCGTAGTCGCTGATAACGTATTACAAGAAGGTAGTCGGATTCATCGAATGCTACAAAAGAAGATGGGATCTAATTATGATGCTGAGGTTTCGTTGAAGCATGTAATTCCAACAGAAAATTATAATATCATTATTGATGGCCGTGCAGATGGTGTCATTAATGAGGGCGAAAAAGGGTTTGTCATTGACGAAATCAAGAGCACATTTAAGGATATCTCTAGAATAAAAGAGCCACTGTCCATTCATTTGGCACAGGCAAAATGTTATGCATATATTTATGCCCTTCAAAATAATCTAGATACAATTGGTATAAGAATGACATATTGTCATATTGAAACAGAAGAATTAAAATACTTTTTTGAAGACTATACCTTTGGGGAAATAGAAGGGTGGTTTTTGGAAGTGATAGAGAAATATAAGGTGTGGGCTGACTTTCAATTTGAGTGGAAGACAATAAGAACATCTACTATAAAGTCTATGGAGTTTCCATTTCCTTATAGGGAGGGCCAAAAGGATCTTGTAACTTATGTATACCAAACGATATACCATAAAAGAAAACTCTTTTTAGAGGCGCCAACAGGTGTTGGAAAAACTATTTCAACCATCTTCCCTGCAATAAAAGCCATAGGAGAGGATTTGGGAGAAAAGATATTTTATTTAACTGCAAAAACAATTACACGAACAGTAGCAGAGGATACCTATCAGTTGTTACGATCTACTGGACTTAGATTTAAAACGGTTACGATTACCGCAAAAGATAAGATTTGTCCCAGGGAAGAGGTGGAATGCAATCCCATAGCTTGTCCACTTGCAAAGGGACATTTCAATAGAATCAATGATGCAATTTACGATTTGTTAACTAACGAAGATAATTTTACTAGAGAAAATATTGAAATTTATGCAATCAAGCATCAAGTATGTCCTTTTGAAATGTGTCTTGATATGAGTTTATTTAGCGATGGAATTATATGTGATTATAACTATGTCTTTGATCCTCATGTCTATTTGCGACGTTATTTTAGTGAAGGAAATAAGGGAGTTTATTTTTTCCTAATTGACGAAGCGCATAATTTGGTTGATCGTGGACGCCAAATGTACAGCGCCACCTTACGTAAAGAAGATTTTTTAGCCCTAAAAAAGGAATTGGCATCCACTGATATTAAAATGGAAAAGCTTTTAGAGAAATGTAATAAAGAGTTACTTTTTTTAAAAAGAGAATGTGAGACTTATGCAGTCAACCCATATATTGAACCTTTTGTAATAAGTTTAAATCGTTTGTGTTCGGTAATAGATAAGTATTTAGAAGATCATGATGACGGTGAGGTCAGAAAGAAAGTATTAGAGTTTTACTTTATAATTACTCATTTTCTCGCCACATATGAGCTCTTAGATGACAACTACGTCATATATACGGAGATGGAATCAGATGGTTGTTTTGCTCTCAGGTTGTTTTGTGTGAATCCTTCCGTAAATCTAAAAATGTGTATGGCTAAGGGGAGAAGTTCGGTTCTTTTTTCAGCAACGCTATTACCTATCCAATATTATAAAAATCTATTAGGAGGAGATGAACTAGATTATGAAGTTTATGCCCAGTCTACATTTGCTCCCAATAAGAAAGCGTTAATCATTGGAAGTGATGTGACTAGTAAATATTCAAGACGATCGGATATGGAATACCATAATATTGCTAGTTATATACAGAAAATTATTGGAGAGCGCAGCGGAAATTATATGATTTTTTTCCCATCCCATACTTTTTTACGTAGGGTTTATGAAACCTTCATGGAATACTTTTATGAAGAAAAGAATATGGAATGTATCGTTCAAGAAAATAGTATGAATGAATGCGCTAGAGAACTGTTTTTAAGACGATTTATGGGAAATGAAACATGCGATTTAGAGGATAAAATTTATTATCCAATTGAATTTGAAGAAGAGAAGAGCTTGTTAGGGTTCTGTGTGTTAGGTGGTTTATTTAGTGAAGGAATTGATTTGAAAAATGATTCACTGATTGGTGCCATTATAATTGGAACAGGAATGCCGCAAGTATGTAATGAAAATGAAATACTGAAAAATTATTTCGATGAATTGGGTGATAGCGGTTTTGATTATGCCTATCGATATCCAGGAATGAATAAAGTCCTTCAAGCTGCTGGAAGGGTTATTAGAACACAAGAAGACATCGGAGTAATTGCACTTTTGGATGAGAGATTTCTTGAATTTTCTTATCAAAAAATGTTCCCAAGAGAATGGGAACATTTTGAAGTTGTTACGGGTGATCAAATTGCAAAGAGGGTAGAACGGTTTTGGAATGAATGGTTATAGACTCAATTTAGTAATTTCATCTTTGTACGGAGCTACTAAGATATTTGGATTCGTAATTGATGGCCTATAAGGCGTTTCTAAAATCTTAGGAATGTCCATAAAAGAAGGATGATGAACAATGTAACGAAGTGCATCAAATCCAATTGTTCCATCATTAATATTAGCATGCCTATCTTTTGATGCACCCATGATATTCTTGCTATCATTAATGTGGAAGGCTGCTATTTGATTTTTGCCTAATAAATAGTCAAACTCTTTCATAACCCCATCAAAATCATGTACGATATCATATCCAGCATCATTTGTATGACAAGTATCGAAACATACACGAAGTTTATCATTATACTTCACACCGTCATAAATTGAGGCTATTTCCTCAAAGGTTCTTCCAATCTCAGAACCTTTTCCAGACATGGTCTCTAATGCAATCATACATTTTGTATCAGAGGTCAAGACTTCGTTGATACCTTCTATTATTTTTGCAATTCCAATTTCACTTCCGGCTTTAACATGAGAACCAGGATGTAATACTAAAATCTGGCTTCCCATTGCGGTACTTCGCTCCAATTCAATTGCTAAAAATTCCACGGCTAGCTTAAAGATATCTGGGTTAATGGTATTAGCAAGATTTATAATATAGGGAGCATGTACAATAAATTCATGTATATTGTGATCACGCATATAGTCCCATCCAGCATCTATATTTAATTGTGAGATATCTTTTCTTCTGGTGTTTTGTGGAGCACCGGTATATACCATAAAGGTGTTTGCACCATAAGATACGGCTTCTTTAGCAGAACCAAGAAACATTTCTTTACCACTCATTCCAACATGAGAACCTAATTTTAACATGTAATATTTCCTTTCTAGTGTGTTTGCCTAATTATATCATAGTATTATGATAGATTAGTGAGAAAAAATATTATATAATGAATAGCAGGTGTTATGAAATATGAACAGCAGGGTTTAGTAGACATAAGTTAGGCCACCAATAGATGTTATGTTATTAGTACTAAGGTCACGAATAAGTAAATATGACAGATGATATGCCAAGTATTTGCAAGTTTATCAGTCAAAATGATATTTGAATTGACTGTCATTTTATGTGGATAAGTATGTGGAAATTGGGGATTTCTCTTACAATTTTAGGAATAATAAAAAAAACATACTAAAAATACATTATTTTTTTGCAAGTTAAGTTTCATAAATCAACATTTTACGACAAAAATTATGTTAACGTAAATAAAAGTCGAAAAGTTATACACATTGGGAGGAATTGTTATGTGGGCATATGAAAGTGTTTTTTATCAAATCTATCCATTGGGATTTTGTGGCGCCCCCTTTGAAAATGATGGAGTATTACATTCTAGAATAAGTAAGGTGAATGAATGGATTCCACATATTAAGAAATTAGGTGCGAATGCTATTTATTTTTCACCTGTATTTGAATCAGACACACATGGATATAATACAAGGGATTATCAAAAGATAGATGTAAGACTTGGAACAAATAAGGATTTCCAAGAGGTTTGTGAAAATTTACATGGGCTAGGTATCAAGATTGTTTTGGATGGAGTTTTCAATCATGTGGGTAGAGGTTTTTGGGCATTCCAGGATGTTTTAGAAAATAGGGATCATTCGAAGTATCAAAACTGGTTTCATCTAGATTTTTCTGGAAATTCTAATTATAATGATGGCTTATGGTATGAGGGCTGGGAGGGTAATTATGATTTAGTCAAGTTGAATTTACAAAATGAAGAAGTTATTTGCCATATCTTTGAAAGTGTAAAACAGTGGATAGAAGAATTTGATATTGATGGATTAAGACTTGACGTTGCATATTGCTTAGACCATAACTTTGTACGAAGATTAAGAAAATATACAGAAAGTCTAAAAAAAGATTTCTATTTACTAGGTGAGATGCTTCATGGTGATCATAGTCAAATGGTAAATGAGGATATGCTACATTCATCAACTAACTATGAATGTTATAAGGGATTATATTCAAGCTTCAATAGTATGAATATGTTTGAGATTAATCATTCTTTGTTACGACAATTTGGACCAGATCATTTTGCTATTTACAAAGGAAAACATCTACTATCCTTTGTTGATAACCATGATGTTAGTAGAATTTCAAGTGTTTTAACAAATAAGGAGCATCTTCCATTAATCTATGCCCTGTGTTTTGGTATGCCTGGAATTCCATGCATATATTATGGTAGCGAATGGGGGGCAGACGGAAATAAAATGGAAGGTGACCAAGCACTTAGGGCCTCCTTTGATAAGCCGATAGAATGTGAGCTTTCAGAATTCATAGGTAAATTAGCCGTTGCAAAAAGAAATAGCAAGGCACTTAATTATGGTGATTTTTCTTCCCTGTTACTAACAAATAGACAGTGTATATTTGAAAGAAAGATGAGTGATGAAAGGGTTTTGGTTGTAATTAACTGTGACTATGAAAGTTATGTGACACATTTTAATGTGGGATATAGTAAGGCGATTGATTTAATAACGGGAAATAAACATGAGTTAAAAGATGGGTATATCCTTCCTCCTTATTGTGCTTATTTCTTAAAAATAGATGATTAGTTTTTTAAGAAAAATAGATTCGTTTTACAAAAGAGTGAATCGGGTATATAATAGGGTTTTGACAAAATTATTTGAATATTTTGTGAATAAATATAGTATATTTTTATACATGTAGAATTAGGAGCAGGTTATGATAGAAAATAAAAAAAAGACAGAGTGGTCAACTACACAGATGATTATCTTTGGATTTTTATCAGCCATATTGGTTGGAACATTTATGTTATGTCTGCCGTTTGCATCTGCGAGTGGAAAGGCAACACCCATTATTGACGCATTATTTACGGCTACAACATCAGTATGCGTTACGGGATTAGTAATTGTTAATACCTTTGAATATTGGAGTGTTTTCGGACAAGTAATTATATTATTACTCATTCAATTTGGGGGTTTAGGAATTGTCACGTTTACAACATCATTGATGTTGATTATTGGTAGAAAGGTAACCTTGAAGGATCGATTATTGATTGAAGATGCATTCAATCTGAATACTCTATCAGGGCTAATTAGATTTCTAAGGAAGATTTTGTTTGGAACTTTTATTATAGAAGGAACAGGTGCCATCTTCTATATGTTTACATTTATTCCAGAGTTTGGAATCACAAGGGGAATTTGGATATCAATTTTTAATTCCATTTCAGCTTTTTGTAATGCAGGCATTGATATTATAGGACCAGATAGTCTTATGCCTTATGTTACAAATCCTTGGATTAACCTAGTTACTATGTCTTTGATTATATTGGGTGGAATTGGTTTTATTGTTTGGTGGGATGTTTTAAGGGTTTTAAAATTATATAAACAAAAAGAAATTTTAAGAAATAAAATAATGAATAAATTAAATTTACATTCAAAGATTGTTATAACAACCACATTTTTCTTAATTGTTGGAGGTGCTTTACTGATTTTTTTACTTGAATTCGACAACCCTGCAACAATAGGCCACCTATCGGGTGGAAATAAATTGATAGCTTCTTTTTTTGAATCAGTGACCACTAGAACAGCAGGATTTTTAACTGTTTCGCAAAAAGGGTTAAAAGATTCAACGGTGGTGGTTTGTATGTTATTAATGTTTATTGGTGGATCGCCCGTGGGTAGTGCCGGAGGTATAAAAACAACGACGATTGCGCTAGTATTTCTATCTGCACTTGCAACCATTAATGGACATGAAGAAGTTACTGCATATAAGAGAACCATTCCACTAAGGACAGTCCGTAAAGCAGTTTCTGTTACAGTCATTTTTTTAGTATGTTTAATGGTACTTACCATTTTATTATCAATTGTTGTTAAAGGTAGCTTTATGGATATTGCCTTTGAAACGGTTAGTGCAATGGGTACCGTGGGACTTTCCAGAGATTTCACAACATCATTGAACTTTACAGGAAAAGTGATTATAATCATATGTATGTATTTGGGAAGAATAGGACCAATTTCCTTAGCCATAGCATTTAGCTTTAAACAAGGAAAGCGTAGCCTGAGATCATACGCAAAAGAAGATATAACGGTCGGTTAAAATAAAAAGAGGTGTAGTGATGAGTAAAAAATCATATGCAGTATTGGGTCTGGGGAAGTTTGGTAGGAGTATTGTAGAAGAATTATCAAGAGCAGATGTAGATATCTTAGCTGTAGATAATGATGAAGACAAAGTTCATAAGATTTCGGAATTTGTAACGTATGCGATTAAAGCGGATGTACGTGACGCTGATACAATTAATTCACTAGGATTATCTAATATGGATGCGGTTGTTGTGGCCATGACTGGCGACTTAGATGCTAGTGTTATGGGAACTATTTTGGCAAAAGAAGCAGGTGTTCCATTTGTTATTGCAAAGGCACAAGATGAGATACATACTAAAATCTTATTAAAGGTTGGAGCAGATAAAGTGATAGTACCAGAAAAAGCATCTGGAATTCGAATTGCCAGGAGCTTAATATCGGGTAATTTTATTGATATTATTGAATTATCTAATAGAGTTAGAATGGTAGAAATTCCAATAAAGAAAGAATGGATTGGAAAGACTTTAAGAGAGTTAAATCTAAGACAGAAAAAAAGTATAAATGTAATTGGAATCAGAAGAGACAGCGAAGTGGAAGTTAATTTGGATCCAGAAGTGCCGTTGGCAGAGAACATATCTCTTTTAGTGATTGTTGACAAATATGATATTTCAAAATTATCTTAAATGAATTTACTTTTAGAAGACTCTCTTAACAACTACCAATAGGTGGTGCTTGAAGGGGGTCTTTTTTTACTAACATGTTACAATGGGAGAAGGATTATGAAAATATATTTAAAAAAATTAATAGGTGACAAAAACTTTTATAAAATGATCATAGCGATAGCAATACCCATCATGATACAAAATGGAATTACTAATTTTGTTGGTATGCTTGATAATATTATGGTAGGCCGCATAGGAACAGAGCAAATGTCTGGAGTAGCCATTGTGAACCAATTAATATTTGTATTTAATATTTGTATCTTTGGAGCTATATCAGGTGCAGGTATTTTTGGTGCACAGTTTTTTGGACAAAAAAATCATGAAGGAGTCCGTCATACCTTTCGATTTAAAATAGTAATGTGTGGGGTTATTGTAGCGATTGGATATATTGTCTTTCTATTATTAGACAGAGAGTTAATTAACTTATATTTAAAGGGGCAAGGGAATTCTAGAGACATTGAACTTACTCTAAATTACGCAAGAAAGTATTTAAGAATCATGATCATTGAATTGATACCATTTACTATAGTACAGATTTATGCTAGTACGTTAAGAGAAACAGGGCAAACCCTACTTCCTATGAAAGCAGGAATTATCGCAGTTTTTGTTAATCTTGTACTAAACTATATTTTAATTTATGGTATGCTTGGAATGCCTAAACTTGGTGTGGAAGGGGCAGCCATCGCAACTGTATTATCTAGGTTTGTAGAGTGTACCATTGTAATGGTATGGACGCACAAACATAAAGAATGGAATCTCTTTATAGAGGGGGCTTATCACAATTTTAAGATTCCAATTAATTTAACTAAAAAAATATTATTAAAAGGAACCCCCCTTTTAGTAAATGAAGCGATGTGGGCTTCTGGAATGGCGATTCTTACACAAGCCTATTCCATTAGAGGACTTGCGGTAGTAGCAGGATTCAATATTTCTTCCACCATATTTAACGTATTTAATATTGTGTTTATAGCAATGGGAAGTGCAGTAGCTATCGTAGTTGGACAGTTGTTAGGTGCCGGTAAAATGCAAGAAGCCAAAGAAACTGCAGGAAAAATGATATTCTTCTCTGTGTGGAGTTGTATCTTTATAGGTGCCATTTTAACACTATTTTCAAGTGTATTTCCATTGATTTATAATACAACCGATGAGGTGAGGTATCTTGCAACATGGTTTATTCGAATTCAAGCATTACTAATGCCACTGCAAGCATTTCTACATGCGACTTACTTTACATTGCGATCAGGTGGGAAGACGATTATCACATTTTTATTTGATAGTGTGTATGTTTGGGTTGTTATTATTCCACTAGCTTTTTGTTTAACAAGATTAACCGATTTAAATATACTTGTTATTTTTTTCATCTGCCAATTTATAGATATTATAAAGTGTATCATAGGATTTATATTGGTGAAAAAAGGTGTTTGGATGCAAAATATAGTGGAAAAGGAAACGGTTACTTTGAAAGTTGTGTAGCTGATTTGGAAGGGAACTAGATTTGGATAACCGAATAATAGGGGGTGAGATTATGGAGATGGAAAGTAGATTTATGGTAAGGTATGCAGAAACAGATCAGATGGGCATTGTTCATCATTCTAATTATGCAATCTGGTTTGAAGTGGGAAGAACAGAATTTTTGAAACATCTTGGTTTATCCTATAAAGAAATTGAAAAAAGGGGAATACTACTTCCTTTATATGAAATGAATTGTAAATTTAAAAGTCCAGCTCATTATGAAGATGAAATAATCATAAAAACTAAAATTAAATTACTTAGTAAAGTACGTGCCATATTTTCTTATGAAGTAGCAAATGGAATGGATGGAAAAATCTTGGCAACAGGGGAGACCATGCATGGATGGACTGATATAAGATTAAAGCCAATCAATGCGCAAGCTGTGGCTCCTGAAATTTATTCATTGTTAAGTAAATCTGAAATGTAAATTAAAAAAATCAAATCTAGACAATTTTCGAATCTGTGGGTAGAATGAAAATTACAAGAAGAAAATAGAAGCGGTTTTGAAAGATCTTGTAAAGAAGAATATGTGAGGGTTATAGTATGTATGAATCAGGGGAAAATTACTTAGAAACTATTCTTGTTCTAGAAAAGAAATTAGGGACAGTAAGATCTATTGATATAGCAAGAGAATTAGAGTTTAGTAAACCCAGTGTTAGTAGGGCTGTGGGTTTACTGAAAGAAAATAACTTCATTGAGATAGATGGGGATGGTTTTATTAAATTAACAAAGACAGGTAGAACAATGGCAGAAAGTATTTATGACAGGCACAAAGTTCTTACTGAGTTTTTTGTGAAGATCGCAGAGGTATCTATAGAAGTTGCAGAGGAAGATGCCTGTAGAATTGAACATGTCATTAGTCCAGAAACATTTAGTGGAATAAAAAACTTTTTAAAAAATAATTAGAATCACTAGAATTATAAAATTTATTGACTTACACTATTGGTTAGCATATACTAACTGTATAAGTGAGAACCATTATAAAACTAAAAGGTAGTGGAGAATAAAGGAGAGTGATTATATGACAGATATTATTGTAATTGGAATTATAGCAATGTGTGTTATTGCAATTTTATACACTCGCATAAGAAAAGTAAAAAGAGGAGTAGCATCAGGGTGTGCCGGCGGTTGTAGCAATTGTTCTTCTAATTACTGTTCGGGTCGTTCTGGTAAGTAAATCCAATAAAAAAGAGGCTGATGCCTCTTTTTTATTGCAGTAAAGTCGTTTTCTACTAGAAGAAAAAAATAATAAATGATATAATACATCCATTGGGAACAAAATAATTAGTAAAAGTGATAATCTGGGGGAATATAGGAATGAACTATGTGGAAGCATTGAACGTTACAAAAAAGTATAACCAGGAACAGTTATTAAAATACTATGATAGACTATCAGAAATAGAAAAGGTTGAACTTCTCAGACAAATAGCTAATATTGATTGGAGTCTTCTAGCTATTTTGAAAAAGGAAAAAAGGGAACATCAACGAGGGGTATTAGAACCACTTGATGCTATTGAAACACAAGAAATTCAACAGAAGAAAGATATTTTTTATCAAACAGGAATGAAGGCAATTCAAGAAGGAAAAGTAGCAGCTGTACTACTTGCAGGTGGTCAAGGAACAAGATTAGGCTTTGATAAGCCTAAAGGAATGTTAAATGTTGGAGAAACAAAAGAACTTTTTTTATTTGAGCAATTAATAAATAATGTGACTGAGGTGGCTAAAGCAGCGGACACATGGATTCCTTTTTATATCATGACTAGTGAAAAGAATCAGACAGATACAATCAACTTTTTTGAAGAGAATCATTACTTTGGATATCCAAAAGAATATATCAAGTTTTTTATGCAGGAAATGGCTCCATCCGTAGATTATAATGGAAAAATATTATTAGAAGGTTATGGGCGGATATCTCTTTCTCCAAATGGAAATGGTGGATGGTTTTCTTCCATGAAAAAAAGTGGTGTGTTAGAAGATGCTAAGCACCGTGGGGTTATCTGGTTTAACATTTTTTCGGTGGATAATGTATTACAAAAGATTGCAGATCCCCTTTTTATAGGTGCAACCATTGAAAACGGAAATGTAAGTGGCGCAAAGGTAGTTAAGAAAGTAGAACCAGAAGAAAGAGTTGGTGTTCTATGTAAAGAAGATGGCAAGCCAGCGATTGTAGAATATTATGAGATGACAAATGAAATGCTTACTGCAAAGAAAGAAAATGGAGATTTACAATATTCTTTCGGTGTGACTCTTAATTATTTATTTCATTTAGACCAATTAGAAGATATTTTAAATGATGAAATGCCAACCCACGTAGTTGAAAAAAAGATTCCATACTTAAATGAGCAAGGAAACTTGATCAAACCAGATCAACCAAATGGTTATAAGTTTGAGCAATTAGTATTAGATATGATTCACATGCTAGATAATTGCTTGCCATATGAAGTGATACGAAAAGAAGAATTCGCTCCTATTAAGAATCGAACGGGGGTAGATTCCTTAGAAAGTGCGCGACTGCTTATGAAAGAAAATGGAATCCCATTATAGGGAATTCATGTAACAATTCAAACTGTCTTTTTTCAAAAACAACTTGCTAAATGTCAATAAGATATGATATAATTCATTTCGGCGGTTTTAATAACCGCCTTATGATTTAGGGAAATCATACAACGGCAGTATGACGGTCTCCAAAACCGTTCATGGGGGTTCGAATCCCTCTTTCCCTGCTAAAAAAATTATTGTGAATAGAGTCTTAAACCTGGATTGGGTTTAGGGCTTTTTTGTTTTTTATTATATTTAGTGATAACAGGAAGTTCAAAACAGCATACATACGAGATGACATGAGACGAAGATAAGAAAAATAAAATGTGAAGATTTTACCAATGAATGTGAATAAAATATATGTGCGTCCTGATTTTTTTCTTGTAAAATATGTTATATATAGCATTGTTTAACAAATTATAAAATAATAGATATTGCAATTCTAATATAGTGTCTGCTGATTAATCAGAAAAGTGTTGATTTTACTGACTTTTAGGCTGTTTTGTAGTATAATAAATGCAAGGGTTTCATTAACTCAAACTCATTTTCCTTGCACTTTTTATGAATTTTACTATAGATTGGAGTCTAAAAATCATGTACAAACCGATTGATAAGTTACAGCATACATTTCTCGATTTTAATCAACCGATAGGTCTTCAAATGAACCCGAATAATCGTTGGATAAAAATGGCTGACAATATTCCATGGGATGTGTTTGAAGGTGAATATGCTGCATTATTTCCAAGTGCTACGGGAAATGTGGCAAAACCGCTTCGACTTGCATTGGGTTCTTTAATCATTCAAACAAAGTATCAATTTGCTGATCGCGAACTAGTGGAAATGCTTACGGAGAATCCATACTTTCAATACTTTATCGGATTGCCAGGCTACCAACAGGAACCTCCCATAGAGGCTAGTGTTCTAGTTCTTTTTCGCAAACGAATTAACATGGACATGATTATGAAAGCCAATGAATATATGCTTTCGAACCATCACGACGACGATGATAATCAGCCTCCTTCTGGTTCTTCGGAATTACCGGAAGACAAAAAAGATGAGGAAACAATTAACAAAGGTACTATGATGCTTGATGCAACCTGTGCTCCATCTAATATACGATATCCTCAGGATTTCTCGCTTCTGAATGAAGCCAGAGAAAAACTAGAAAACATCATAGATCGATTTTCTAAAAGTTATGATTTGAAGAAACCAAGAACTTATCGACGAGAGGCCAGAAAAAACTATTTATCACTTGCAAAGAGTAAAAAACGTAGTACCAAAAAGATTCGTAAAACCATACGCAAGCAGTTAGGTTATGTTCGTAGAAATCTTAGCTATCTGGAACAATACCTGTCTACTGGATACGCTCCAACATCAAAGGAAATAAAGATGCTTCTGACAATTATGAAGTTATTTGAGCAACAAGAATACATGTACAAAAACAAAACACATTCTGTTGAAAATCGAATTGTCAGCATCGAACGACCATATCTGCGACCAATTGTCAGAGGTAAAGTTAAAGCTCCAGTTGAATTTGGGGCAAAGTTCGATTTGAGTATTGATACCGAAGGCTATGGAAGAATCGAGAAAATATCTTTTGATGCCTATAACGAAAGTACCTGCTTGCAAGATGCGGTAGAGAGATTTAAAAATCGAACTGGCTTTTACCCCGAAAGAGTTCTAGCAGATCAAATATATCGAACCCGAGATAACCGAGCATACTGTAAACTTCATGGAATACGGTTATCAGGTCCGAAATTAGGTAGACCAACAGAAACAGCAAAAGAAGATAAAAAACAGGAATATCAAGATAATACCGATAGAATTGAGGTAGAAAGAGCATTCAGTTTGAGTAAACGTTGCTATGGTATGGGTTTAATAAGGACTAAGATTGAAGAAACAACGTTGACCTCTATCGCATTATCTGTATTTGTGACGAATCTTTTTAAGATTCAGGCACGAATACTTTTTGCACTATTTTTGCTTTTGGATATTTTCAAGTTCAATACTGCTGAATTAAGCCCAATTGGTGCTTAATCAGCAGACACTAATATAGTAAAATATAAAAAGAGTGGAGGGATCTAATGTATAAGGTGTTTTTGGTGGATGATGAAGATTTGATTGTAAAACAGATAGCAGAGACAGTGCCCTGGATGGATAATGGGTTTGAAGTGATAGGGGTGGAAACAAACTCCAAAAGAGCGGCGGAGAAGGTCATGAAATTAAAACCTGATGTGGTGTTCAGTGATTTGAAGATGCCACAGCTGGATGGGCACGCACTTATGAAAGCTATCAGAGAATATGGTCTTGATACTGAGTTTGTAATGCTCAGCGCGTATGGAACCTTTGAAGACGCAAAAACTTTTTTTCATCAAGAAGGATTTGATTATTTGTTAAAGCCATTACAGGCAGATGAAGTACAGCTTGTATTGGAAAAGCTGGCAGTTAGGCTAGCCAAAAAACATCCCCAAAAAGAGGTTGCGTCAGATGAAAATATTAATCCGGCATTTCTCGAATTGATTGACTATATAAAAATAAATTTTACGGAAAAGCTCACATTAGATAAATTAGGAAAAAGGTTCGGATTGAGTGCAGGATATATTTGTAATCTGTTTGCACGACATTATAATACAACGCTCACTTGCTTTATTACAGAGATGCGGATGAAGAAAGCGATAGAATTAATAAAAGATGAAAATTGTAGCTTAAAGAATATAGCATCTGAGTGTGGATATAGTGATTATTTTTATTTTAACAAAGTATTTAAGGGTTCCACTGGGACTGCACCAAGTCAGTATATACAGGAGCTTGAAAATAGAAATCACGAGTAGCGTGTAAATGATATGAAAGTGACGATAAGATAGAAGATATTAAGAATACTAAAAGCAGGAAGAAGCAGGAGGGCAAAGCGGTTGAAAAATAAAAAGAAAGTAGTCATATGCATCCTGCTAATTCTATGTATACTAGCGGTATTTGTTTTTTTATTTCTCATAGGGGAACAGGTGAATAGAACAATAGTTACCATAGCGATTCCCAGGAATGATATGGTAAAGAATCCGGATTCAAATTATTATTTAAATTGGTTAGAAGATAGAACCGGTTACGATATACAGTTTGAATATATAGAACAAGGTTATGAAAAGGAATATCTGTATGCTATGATGACCGCCGATGAAAGTACTATTGATGCCGTGTTTTTACCAAATGAAACAATATTTTCCATGGAGGAATTTCAGGAATATGCAGACCGAGGATTGCTTACAGATTTAACTTTCTACATAAGTGATGATAGCAGTTTACAGCATATTCTCCATGAATTTCAGGAATTTGGATTACGTGAAAACATGGAGCGGGATGGATGCGTTTACTACATGCCCAATATGGATACGGCGAAAAAAAGTCAGAATATGCAGGTATTGTGGATTAATTTTGGCTGGTTAAAGGAGTTGGGCTTAGAGGTGCCACGGACAACGAAAGATTTAGAAGATGTTTTAACAGCTTTTCAGGAGAATGATCCAAATGGGAACGGAGTATCGGATGAACTTCCATTGATTAGCTACGAAAAAGATTACGCCGGACAGAGCTATAATTATCTGATGAATGCGTTTATTTACAATGATCCTATGTATGGTCGTATTTATTTTGATGAATTGGAAGAACTTCACTTTGCTCCGCAGGAGCAAAGCTTTCGGGAGGCAATCATCTACTGCTCCGGACTATATCAGAAGGGTTTGCTATCCAATGTCTGTTTTGATTTTACGGAAAAGCAAATTAGGGAGCTGGTGAATAGCCCTCAGGATATGGTAGGTGCATTTACCAGTCAGAGTATTTCGGATGTTGTATATCAAAATTGTCCAGAAGTGCTTGCAAGATATATTCAGGTGCCACCCCTTGAAGGACCAACAGGGGAGAAAAATGCAGTATGGGTTAATTATGAGCCGCGTATTGGTGGTTATATTCCTGCCAACAGTCCTCATAAGGAAGAAGCATTTGCTATCATGGATATGATGTTGTCAGAAGAAGCTTCTTTGATATCGGAATATGGAGAAGAAGGTGTGGACTGGATGTTTTCTGATAAAGGGGATTTATCAACCTATGGAAGTCAGGCAATTATAACCACAATTAATTATTTGAAGGATACGGTGCAGAATAAACACTTTGCGGAGATAGGGCCACAGGTGGTGAAAGCAGAATATAAAAATGGCGTGACATGGACTGGTAATAATTCTCTTGTTGAATACATTGATGCACGTGCAGTAAAATCATACGAAAAGTACTACAATGTGCCTTCGGATTCGGTTCTAATGAAATTATCCGGGGAGGAAGCGAATGCATATATGAAATATTCATCATATACAGAGTTCATGATTCTGCAATTTATAGTGGGTAACCTGGATATTGCTTCCGATAAAGTATGGACTCAATACATAGAAGAGTTTCAAAAACAAATCAAAACAGAATAAGGGAAGGTGAGATATATGCGGGTTAAGAAAAAAGTGGTTGCCAGATGCTTATTGGTAGCAGTTCTGTTGTTTATATTATGTGTTACAGGATACAGTAAGAATCAGAAGGAAATAAGTCAGGAAGTGCTGATGGAGCAGTGGATTGTGGATGCAAAATTTGATACAACACAGTTGACGGAAGAATTGTATCAAGCCGCATTAGAGGAAGATATATTGACCATTTATTCTGTGTCTACAAGAGTTTTTGATGTGAAGGAAAGTTTTGAAAAAGAGTATCCTGGCCTGAATGTTGAGATAAAGGATGTTAGGGGTAATGATCTGGTTAGGATGGTAAAAGAAAACTATCAATCAGAAAATTATGCTTGTGATTTAGTTATATGCAGTGACTGTGATGGAAGTCTCTATAAGGAGCTACTGGAACCAGGTATTGTGTATACTTATATTCCCCAGGATATTGCACCTTTCATAAAGGATGAGTTTGCAGAGGACGAACTGGAGTTTCTGGGTGAAGTATTAATGGTTGTATACAATGGAGAAGCGTTTGAAGCCCCCCCAATTGATAATATATGGGAAATGACGGAAGACATCTATAAAGGAAAAATCATTATGGCAAGCCCATTAAGTTCTTTCTCCACCTATGGTTTCTGCGCAACAGTGCTTCGTGAATCAAAGTTGATGGAAGAAGCATACGAACAATATGCAGGCAAGCCCCTTGAATTGCCGGAGGGGAAAAGCGCAGGAGAAGTATTTTGGGAGCAGTTAGCTGAGAATATGGTGTTTACCAATTCTAGTGATGAAGTATTAGAAGGAATTGGAAACAGTGGCCCAGAGGGTATGATGCTAGGCTTTATGATATCCAGCAAAATGAGATATCAGGATATTGGATATCAGATTGAACCAATTTATCATCTGGAACCGTTTGCGGCAGTTTATACACCCAATAGTGTATGCATAGCTGCTGGATCTAAGAATGTTAACACAGCAAAACTTTTTATACGATATATGCTTGGAGAACTTGATGGTACAGGCAATGGACTAAATCCTTTCTTTACAAAGGGGACATGGTCAGTCAGATCTGATGTGGCGGATGGGAACGATGTCCCATTAGAGGATATTGATGTGCAATTTCTCGATAAAAGCTTTCTATATGAAAATAGAGAAGAAATGCTGGATTTTTGGGAGGAAATATTAAAGAAAAATGTGGTACAGTAGCAAAGTTGCAGAAAAGAAATCTTTATTGAATAAGCTACAGTGGACCATTCTTGGTTTAGCAGCCGCATTATTAGCCATGTGGTTTCTTTTCTATGTCAGTATGCGCAATGTTATGGAACAATATGCCATGCAGACAATGGAACAAGTTTCACTGCAGATTATGTCTGATTTGAATAGATCTTTCCTGCGGTTGGAACAGGTATCTTTTGCTATGTCAGAAGATGATATGGCGTACAATTTCGTCAAAGTGGAAAGCAATCTGGAGTTTTATAAAAAGGCGTCGGAAATGGAACCGGAACTTGGGGCGCTGTTAAAGGAGACTGAATTAATTAGAAATATTATTTTGTTTGATAATCAAGGGAGGTATTACCGTTTTCTTGGAACAATAAATAATACCTGCATCAGCAGAATGATATATGAATTAGACAAGGATAATTTATCAAGACATATACAAATATCTCTGGATGGTGTGGATTATATTGGATATGTGGCATATATTTATGATAAGCAGGATCCTATTGGTAAAATAGTTATGTTAATGGATGAGAATGATATCGATAAGTTATTACGAAAATTTGATGAAAATGAAAATATAGAGATTGCTTTGGCAGCTGATCAGAATATTATAGTAACGAATCAATCAACATGGCTTGGAAAAGGTGCTGATGATTTTCTGAATACAACAGATTATGTCGTGCATAAGCAGGTTGGATTCACTCCCTTTGAACTGTTGATTTCCTATAAAGATACCAACCAGAAGATGAACTTTTACTTTATTATAGCAGTGCTTGCCATGGTAATAATTTTCCTTGTAATAGTAGGTATATTCAGCCGTTTTTGGAAAAATAAATTCTTTGTACCGATTCAGGTAGTTATATCCGAAGTGGAGCATTTTGAAAGTGAAATAGGAGAAAAGCTTCCGCTTACTGGACTTCAACATTTTGATGGTCTTATTTGTGGTATTAATGAGATGATTGAGAGGATAGAACAAAAGGAAAAGGAAATCTTTGATACTACTTATACACTGCAAGAAACAGAAATTAAAAAACATAAGGCCTTAATTATTTCATTAAAGAAACAAATAAGTGCTCATTTCACAGTAAATGTTTTGAATATTATTAAAGCACTCTCTACTGATGGAGAAAATGAAAAAGCAGGGGTGTTATGTGATGGACTATCTTATCTGCTTCGATATGCTAATGCAGGTGATAGTTTTATCAGCTGTATGGAAGAGTTTATTATTTTAGATAAGTATGTCAATATTATGAAGATAAGATATCCGGAAAAATTCAAGGTTGAAATAGAGCAGTTGGATTATATGGAAGAAATTGAACTTCCAAGAATGCTTTTACAGCCCATTATTGAAAACAGTATATTGCATGGAATCATCAATATAGAAGATAGGGATAATGGCATAATCCGTGTATATAGTATCTTAGACGCTAATTCAATGAAGATTGTGGTAGAAGATAATGGATGTGGAATGGATAAGGAATCACTATATAAATTGCTGGAAAGCATTCAAACCGTGGATAACTATGATATTGAAGTTGAAGGCTTGTGCCATGTGGCGCTTGTGAATATTCAGAGACGTATTTTATCCTATTTTGGAGAAGAATATGGAGTAGATATTGAATCTTCTGTAGGTGAAGGTACAATAGTAACTGTAACACTTCCGATTTGTAGGCGGATGATATAAAGAGTTTGAAGTGAGAATGAATTATAGGATTTACTATAGAATAACCATATTAGGAGGAATGTGTGTGCGTCAAATAATAAAACAACGACACTTGATAAACTTACTACTTATCTATACTTCTCTGGAAGCCTTTCGGCATATAGGCTGGATGCTGTTTTATGAACAGCTTATAGATAATACTAGGCAAGAAATAAACATAGGGTTCATTTTCTATAGTGGAGCTATTATGATAACTGCCTTGTTAGTTCCGATAATTTTCAAACAACTTCATATTACTGAAAAATCAAATAAGCTAGGACTAATTTTCACTGTTTCAGTTAGTATTGCTCTTTTATTAAGAATATTACAACTTTTTTCCAATATAACTGGTGCATATATCTTTTTGATTTTATGGACTATATCGATTATGGTTGGTATTTGCATTTGCTTTATACATATTTTTAAAAATGTTCCAAGGTCTTTGCTGGGTCGATTCTTCGGGGTTGTTTACTTTGCAGATGCACTTATTGTTAGCTTTGTTGAGCATTTTACAGGAACGACTAAGTACTTCTATGCAAGTATTTTTATTAGTATTGTTTTATGTGCTATTGCTGTAATTATGTATACAATAAATGCAAAAGATAATGTTCTGGATGCTGATGAATTATCTGAATGGATACCAACAAAGTATTTTGTAAGAATTGCATTTAGTATAGTAATTGTTTATGTTCTGATTGCAGGTATGATGGATAATCTCTATTTCTTTGATGATTGGCTAGCGTTACCTTATGTAGGTTTATTTACACTGCCTATGATGAGCATTATGTATCTGCTTAGCGGCTTTCTGTTTGATAAGCTCAAATTAATAATAACATTACCGTTAGCGTTTGTAGTTATATGTATAGCACAAACAATGACATTTTTTGTATCCGATGGTGCATTTTCATATTCGTATTCTGTGTTTTCAAATATGGGTATTACGTTCCTTCAGCTTGTAACTGTTATCATACCAATTTGCTATGCAAGAATGAAGAAAAATGGTTTTTACACGGCGGTTGTTGGTGAGAGTTTATTTTATGGTGGATTCTGTATAGCAAGCATATTTTTCCTTGTTATTAGGCAGACAGCATACCGATATGTTATGGGAGGAATATTGCTGGCAGCGATAATTTGTTTACTTCTATTAATTGAATTAATTATTTTACATGAAAGGAATAAGCACCAAAAGATACTGCAAAACCAAAAACTTATGTTGGATGCTTTGATACAACAGCAGGTGACTTTGACAAATTTAGCTACCCTTGAGGTGTTACCACTACATGAGGAAGCATTAAATATTCATTTTACGAAGCGTGAGAAGGAGTTAATGCCCTTGATTGTCAGTTCACTTACAGCAGAAGAGATTGCAGAACAGTCAAATCTAAGTGTTAGTACGGTTAGATTTCATATAAAGAACATTCTTGGTAAATCAGAAGTAAAAAACCGTCGTGAACTTATGAGAATGTTCGGCGAACAGAAGTCACAAAAAATCGTTTTTATCGCAAAATAGGAATGACATAAGTTGTAATATATTTTAATGAAACCACGTTAGTAAATATTATCGATTTTGATAGTATATACTAACGTGGTTTTTAATTTATTTACATTTCCTATCCGTTTTGGAGGGCGAAAAATGACATATATATATGATAATATAGTTTGGTTGATTCAGTTACCCTTTTACTGCAGGCGCTATTTACTTTAAAAAAGAGTAAAGCGCCTGATATGCAATATAATAACTAGTACATACCATAATGGATGTGGAGGAACTTCGAATATGAAAAAAAAATTCGCGCATTTGATATCAGTTGTAATACTAATCTCTGCACTTACTGGATGTGGTGGAATAAACGAAAGCAGCAATAACAACACTTTCACTAACGTATTACAAGAGGCTGTGCAGGTTGCTGAAAATGTAAGCGTTGAGGGCACAGAATCAGACAGCATCTTTCAAATTACCCCAAATGGAAACCATAAAACCACTGTTACCTTAACAGATGAAGCGGTAGGTGAATTACATAAAAATGAAGATAGTAGTCTAAGGATACAATTTCATTTAGACGAAGAAGTTGTTTCGGAGATAAATATCTATTCAGACGCATGGAACATGATACATATTGTAAATCAGGATACAAGAGAATGCGAAGGTGTAGTAGATGGAATGTGGGAGAATCCAAACACAGATCAAGTTGTTCTTTTTACCATTGAACAAATGGACATTGTTACTCTTTTCAAAACATTTGATAAATATTCAATTCTCTTTACAGATGCAGAAAATGAAATGTTACAAACTGAAATAGCGAATGGAAACATGGAGGATATCTTTGGTGCAAGTGGAAGTAAAGATGAAGAAAATCCTAAACATGATATCCAGATTGTATTTAATGATGACAGTATTGTAAAGTTTAAAGTCTATGGAGAAGAAGCAAAAACTGCATTTTATAATTATGATACTATTTCGGTTCGATTGTATGAAAATAGTGAGCAACAGATTAGTAAGTTTTACATAATGGACTTCTCGGTAAGCCATAAAAATGCACAAGGACAAAGAATGGTAATTGGTAGTAGTATTACCCCGGATATTAATAGGGATGGGCATGATATGGAAACGGGGGATGGATACAATAACCTGTCGGTTGCATCAGACTATGGAGTTGCAATGAAGTATGAGTGTGACAATATATCTAACCTTGTTGGTAATACAAGAATTTACGAATTATATATAGGTGATGAATTGATGTGTATGGGTTATGTGGACGATGCAGTGACGGAGATGGAATATAGTATATCTTCAATACCTGATGTATTTCCAACTGATAGCATGGACGATAAATACTTCCTGCCAGATACAGATAGTTATCGCGTTATTATGATGGAGGTGCCATATATGATAGATATTCCAGTATGGTATAGGCGTGCGGGAGTTCTTGTATATGGTGCAAATGAGGATAACTTGGAATATCACACAGCAACAATGATTATGCTGGAATCGTATGATGAATTTGGATTGTTAACTGTAAAAACAAAGATAGTATATGAAGATGATATGCAAGCAACATATGCAGGAGCGGATAGTGGTAATATCATTCTTAATCCAGTACCTAGGATTTCTGAACCGGATGATAGTCTGACTACAGAGGAACTAATAGATAGTTTTTCACAATCTGAATTGTATGACAATCCAAGTTACTCTCATTGGTATTCCTATTTGGGATGTTTTGATAATGTAAAATATTTTGTGGAAAACATTGATGCCATAAGCACTTATGATGCTTTACCCATCATTCCTCCGATTACATATAGTTCGGATGAGCGTTGGTATAAGCATCAACGGGATGACTCTATTTTTGATAATTTGCAATTTGAATTGAAAGAAGTAGTTCAAAGCTCGGAAACTATTCATGCTGATTATACAACGACTGGTGAAGAGGTTGATTTTGAATACAAAATAACTACTTATAGTAGCTCGGAGTCAGCAGGAAATTCAATCAACTACGAAGAGGAAGCAGTTAAGTACAATACTGCTCCTGAAAATTGGAAGGAACATCCATATGCTTCGTTCTTCCCAGAGCTACCACAAGGAGTGACTCTAAAATACTTACCGGACCAGACAATTAACGATGAAACACTTAGCCTCTACACAGGAGAAAACGGATGCACCCGCGAGCAAGCTTTAGAGTATATTGATGAATTAAGGAATATTGAATATGAAGAGCTGCGTTATGAAGTAGAGAATGATGATGAAGTACAACTTGTACTGGTGGTTCGGGATAATATATTTGTTGGAGCTTACTGGAGAAAAGATGAACAAAGCATGTCCGTCTACACATTTAAGGAATAAAGCAGTAAAAAAATAAAGATAAAATCAAAAGGAGATTAATTATGAAAAAAATTATAGCAGTTGTATTAGTAGGATGTATGACAATCAGCCTTATGGCATGTGGTGCAAAGGAAGAATCGGAAGAACAATCGGTTACTACTTCTGAAGTAACACAAACAGCAGAAGCTGAAGCGGAAAGTACAGGCGAAAATGTAGAATTAAGCACAGAAAACACGGGAGAAAGTGCGGCACCTGCCGATGAACAACCAGAAGTAGAAGAAAACTCAGACCCATATGCAGAAAGAGTTTATATAGGAGAATATCAAGGTAAGACACTAGTAATAAAATCTGCCAATTTAGATGGCAACCCTACAATGATAGCTGTAGATGATAAAGAATTTGAAATCGATGAGAATGGAGAATTTTTCTTGGAGGAAGGTAATGTCGGATGTATATTGCTTGGAGAGGCAGTAAGAGACGAAAATGGGTTAATTACTGAATTTGAGATTAAATTTGCATTTAGTGATCATTATATTTTAAGTGAAGATGAAAGCGTAGAATAGGGGAGGAGCGAGAAGTATGAGAAAATCAAGACTCTTAATAATAACATTGATAGCAATGACATTACTTTCTGCCTGTGGAAATTCACAGATTACTTCAAATAAAGCAGAGATTGAAATCTTAGTCCGTGATGGAGATGATGAAAACTTTTCACCCAGGACAGATGATTATGTTTATGCAATTAAACATATAGGCAATACTGACGGCGAGAAGTATGAGAATACTATACTAATATCTTTTGATGAAAATGGAAAACGAGTTCAATGGGTGGAACGAGAAATTAGTGAGGGTAATACGGTATATACCGATTTGCTGGAAGAATATGGATATGAATGGGAGCTATATTCGGTAGAGACAGATAAATTTAGAGTTCTTAGCGGATTGGGTAATGGGTCTATTGATTCAGTTGCCATGGAGGGGGATTATTATTATTCCGAAGAATTAACCTCGCAACAGACAATGTTTGAAAATCAATATTCAGAAGCAGATTTTATGGAATTATCGACATTTACTCGAACTACAGATGATTACTACATAGTTCAATATGCAGACCAATTTACTGATGACGGATATACTTCATCAAATAACAGAAGACCCGGTAGTGAAAGAGTTGTTCAGGGGCTGACGACATACGATTACGATTATACCGTTGAATGGTACGGAGCTTTTTCATACAGCTGTGCAATCATCATATCTTTTGATGAAGCAGGCAAGCAAGTTGGACTTACTGAAGTGTATATTATGGACTCTGAAGAAATGGTGGAGAGTCTTTTGAAGCAGCGTGGCTGCGATAAATGGGATGAAGTATCGCCCACAACTGAAGTGGATTGGGAAATGGCTAACACGATGGGGTATCATACAGAAGGAAAATATGTCTGGAACGAATTTGAGGATTTTGACTCTTCTTCCAAGAAAGATTATGGTCTATCAGATACCGATAAAACGTTTTTTAGCAAACCATACCTAACTGATAGTCAAATAAAGGAAATTAAGACGTGGTAATTAAAAGAGAAAATGAGAAAGGGGCAGTATTATGAGTGAGGATATATATACTAATGGGACGAATGGATGTGTGGACTTTAGCGATGTCGGGATGGGGGATATCATTAATATTGACAATCTTTCAGGAGATGCACTGGATCATGCTATATTTTTGAATTCTCAGACTCGTATGATGCGGCAAAAAGCAGCATCCAATCAGAGGTCGCAAAGTTCACAGGCACGACCACAGCCACATCCACAACCACAGCCAACCCTGTATCGATATTATGCAGATCAGAAAGAGCATTATTATAGTAGAAACGGAGAATGGTATTCTGCTTTTTACCTCCATACAGATTCGAACTGTAAATTTATAAAAAATGGTCAGAATTTAGCAGAACCTTCTCGATACGATGCACTGAAAAAGGCCCGACTGACAACGAAGTACATAAAGTTTTGTCCTTGGTGTGTGGTGGAAGAGGATGAGGATAAAGATTATAACAAGTGGATTAGAGATTATTTTTCGAAATATCCGGACTATGATGAAGTACCCAAATTACATGCACAACACATTATGCATCAGGAGAAAGACCTGATGAAACAAGGAAAAACCACTTCCAGTGTTGTAAAAGGAATTCCTTCAGATGCGTTATTTTATTACTACTATTTGGAGAGCCACCATGTGAAAGAAAGAGTACTGACAACCTTAAGTCTTCAACTCGAATTCACATCAGAGGAGTCGAATATGGGAAAATATTTGGAACTTCCAATCCAAATAATTCTATATAAAAATGGACTATTTGGTCAAAAGAAAATAGTGGATGTGTCTGGTACATACGCGGCAAATATAATTCACATAGGTTCAAAACCAAAAGAACACTTTTTGCTACCAAAGATTCCGTTGGAGTGTCGATTACGAAGAGGAAAGTATCCTGCGGAAGTCTATGTGGGAGGGGTACTTATATCGAAGAAAAATCCAAGAGCATATATCAGGTAAATAGGGCTTTCGGTAATGAAACATTTATATGCAGAATTTGTGAAGATTTTACCAACGAATGTGAAGATAATATATGTTATTTAAAAGCTGATTTTTGTAGGATAGATTTTGAGATATTTTTGATTTGTAATGTATATAGGATGATATATACCATTTTACGGTGGAGGAAAGATGAATTGGAACATAATTGGTTTTTGCTTTCGAAGCAACATATAACCACTTATCAATGAGTACAATAATAAAAGCAAGATGAGGACTAAAAAATGGAGGAAAGATTATGAGTCAGGATATGCAAAACCCACCTGTGTCACCAACAACTGGCCAGGGGTTAAGTACAAATGAACAAAGACCTATAGGAGCACCGGGAACAAGACCAGCAGGAGCGCCGGGAACAAGACCAGCAGGAGCACCGGGAACAAGACCAGCAGGAGCACCGGGAGCATTGAAGATGTCTACTCCAGGAATGCAATCGACACAGACCCCACCAATGTTTACCCAAAATGGTACTCAAGGAGTACCTCAGACGTCATTACCTACGTTTACACCAAATGTATCTCAAGGAGTACCCCCAGTACAATCACCTACATTTACACCAAATGTTACTCAAGGAGTACCCCCATTACAACCACCTACATTTACACCAAATGTATCTCAAGGAGTACCCCCATTACAACCACCTACGTTTAATCAAAATGTTACTCAAGGAGTACATCCAGTACAACCACCTACGTTTAATCAAAATGTTACTCAAGGAGTACCCCCAGTACAACCACCTATGTTTAATCAAAATGTTACTCAAGGAGTACATCCAGTACAACCACCTGTTTCACCTTATCAACAGGCAGAAACATTAAATTATGGAAATCAGTTTGGAAATGGGCAGTACAATCAGGCAAATAATATGAAGCAACCAACAGAACAATGGCAAAACAATATGTACAATCAGCATAATTATAACAGTTATGGAGAGCAAGGGCAGGCGCAACGGTTTAATACTGAAAATGCAAAGCAGAGCGTTAATTCATTTTTTTATATGATGCGTAATCTATTAGGCATTGATGATGCTGATGCTGATAGTAGCATAGATTATTATGAGAGAGATAAAAAGATAGTTCCAGAAATCGTTGATCAGTGTGAAGGGGAGATTCCAGTTAAACAATATCATATTGCCAATTTTCGTTCACGTATGCAAGGCTTATGGGCGGAAGGCCGAGTACAGGTTACAAATAAACGCGTAATTTTTAGAGCAAGTGGTCGTTCCTTTATAGGCCGAACGGTTACACAGCAGGAGTATATTATTGATGAAATTGCTGGTATTGGCATTTCTAAGGGTGTCAGATTCAGCTTCATTGAGTTTTTCTTGGTGTTACTGTTGTTATGCCCTATATGTGGAAGCCTGGCAAATGGTATGACGATGGCAATGTTTGGCTATAAGGAATTTATAGGATACATATTTTTACTCTTTTTTGGAATAGCTGGTGTTGCTCCTTCTTTTGTTTTACGGAAAAAACTCTTAATAAAAACATTAACGTGTTCGGTTGCATTAGGAGCTTTCTATGGAGGTATGAGAGTAGATGATAATATTTTATTTACTTTATGCTTAATTGTAAGTTTGGTATTAATGTTGGTTTCATTGTTTTTCTTTGCATTGAAAGCAAGTGTCTCCATTTCTATTATGTCTAAGGCTGGAACAGGTACACCGATTGGAGTGTCTAGTGTTCAACATTTTCAGCTACAATATGCTAAAGATGTACTCCCAGCAAAGGAAATGGATTTGGCAAATCGTGAACTTGGGGCAATCATTAGTGATATTCAAAAACTTGGTGATTACGGAATTGAAAAGTGGAAGGCGTAAAATAAAATTTTTGTTTTAATCCAATGGTCAAAAAGGAGGCAGCCGGATGGAAGTGATAGAGAAGATTGCTTCAGCGTTTGGAATACAGGCGGATAGTATTAGCTCAAAGGTAATAGAGACTGTCAATCAACTTTTGAATATGCAGCAGGATTATGGTGTGTCATTTTCATTAGATCCAAAGATGGGAATTCAACTTGCTGGTATTGAGTTGACTGAGGAACAAAAAGTATGGATGGCACAAGTGTGGGATTATTTATTCAAGTCTGACATATCGGAGGGACCTACTGTTGATTTGAAAGAAGATTCATTAACAGTTGAAGTTGTGGAAGTAATATCCAAGTTGGCGGAAGACATATTAGATATACTTGTAGAGATGGCATTTTCTGAAAGTGAGTATATAAGTCAAGAAATTTCGGAATATGACGCGGGTATTGATCTAGAAATGAGACCTATGGAAGAGGATGAGGAAATAGAGGAAGCAGAAGAAGTTGATGATCTTGAAGAAGAAGTTGATGATCTTGAAGAAAAAGTCCACGAACTTGAAGAAGAACTAGAAGAAAGTGAAGAAGAATACCTTGGAGAAGGAGATGAACCAGAACCAGAACCAGAACCAGAACCAGAACCAGAACCAGAACCAGAACCAGAACCAGAACCAGAACCAGAACCAGAACCGGAACCAGAACCAGAACCAGAACCAGAACCAGAACCAGAACCAGAA
>DATESN010000076.1:0-3046 GCA_035270785.1 Lachnospiraceae bacterium
AACAGAAGGAATACCTAATTTGCACCATGATGCAATCATATAAGACCTTTTTATAACAAAATAATACATTGTGACTCCGTTGTCCCTATGGTATAAAATCTTTAAGTACAAGTTTTATATAGAAGAATGAAGTATGTAAACACACAAACGGAGGGATGAAACATGGAAATGAAAGGATTTACTTATGGGTTTAACGGCCAAAGGGGTGATTATCAATCACAAGAAGGAATTAAATCTCAGGAACTTTTATTTGAAACGGGAGTAAATTGGATGTGTCTGGCATTTCCTATTTATCAAAAGAAGTTTTCATCATCAGAGATTTATTTTGATTACAGACGTACAGTTACGGATAAAGACATCATTGAAACGATAAAGAAATCCCATGAAAATCAAGTAAAGGTTTGTTTAAAACCAATGATCAACTGCGATGATGCCCTGGGATTTCAACCATGTGAATTTACCATGGGATGAAGAGGAACAAGCTAATTTTTATGACTCTTGTTTGGAGGTGTTCTCAGAAGAAGAATGGTTTGCAGGGGTATTTTGGTGGGACTGGAGTACAAAGATATATCAGACAAAAGAAGAAGCTCATGAAGATCTTGGATTTAATATTCATTTAAAAAAAGCAGAAGATGTTATAAAAAGATGGTATAATGAAATAAGGTAAGGAAATAAGGTAAGGAAATAAAGTAAGGCAATAAGGTAAGGAAAGTATGGGAAAAGAAATTGTATATATAGTATTTGGAATTGTTGCACTTATGGTAATTATTGTGATCACGATCATTTCCTATAGAAATAGAGTAATTCATAACTCCCTAGATGATATGGAAGGCCATGAATTCGAATACTACTGCGCAGATTTATTAAGAAAAAGAGGATTTGAAGAAGTGGAAGTCACTAAAGCCAGTGGAGATTATGGAGTGGATATTCTAGCTGAAAAGGATGGTGTTTCTTATGCCATTCAATGCAAAAGATATGGAACTCCAGTAGGTGTAAAGGCAATTCAGGAAGCCTATTCTGGTAGAGATTATTATGATAAGATGGTGGGTGCTGTGTTAACAAATCAATATTTTACAAAACCAGCAGTAGATGCTGCAAAAAAGTTAAAGATTTTGCTCTGGGATAGAGGTTATCTTGAGCAAATGATGGAAGAGGAAACGGAAAGGGCATAGGAATGTTACTATTAAAGTATTGACAACATTATAAGAATACTTTAACATAAGAACATAACTTAGGACTTTAATGCTTTTAAGTGGTAAAGTAATTAAATAGAAAAGAGGATGGATAGTATGAAAAAGTTATTGGCGTTAACACTCTCTTTAGTTTTGGTTTTCTCATTAACCGCATGCGGCGACAAAGCTACAGATAAAACAACAGGAGCAAATAGGAATGAAACCGTTTATAAAATTGGTGTTATTCAATATGTGCAACATGATGCACTTGATGCAGCCAACAAAGGATTTTTTGCAGCATTAGATGAAGCTGGAATAAATTATAAAGCAGATCAACAAAACGCATCTGAGGAACAATCAGCATGCCAGACAATTGCGGAAACACTTGTTAATAATGGAAATGATTTAATTTTAGCAATCGCAACCCCAGCTGCAATAGCAGTAGTGGCAGCAACATCAGATATTCCAGTTATAGTTACAGCAGTAACAGACCCGGCAGAATCAGGTCTAGTTGCCTCTAATGAAGCACCTGGTGGAAATGTAACAGGAACTTCAGATATGAACCCTATTGTTAATCAAATGGCGTTATTACATGATGTTCTACCAGAAGCGAAAACAGTAGGAATTCTTTATTGCTCCGCAGAATCTAATTCTAAGATTCAAGCCGATTTGGCAGTGGCTGCTTGTAAAGAACTTGGAATTAACACAGAAATATTTACGGTTGCAAGTTCTAATGAAATCCAACAAATGATTGAATCTATGGTTGGAAAAGTGGATTGTATTTATGCACCAACTGATAATGTAATTGCGGCCGGTATGACAACGGTAGCTATGGTAGCAAATGAAAATAATCTTCCGACTATTGTTGGTGAAGGTGGAATGGTAAAAAACGGAGGTCTTTGTACCTTTGGCATTGACTATTATAAATTAGGATACCTTGCTGGACTTCAAGCAATTGCAATTTTAAAAGGAGAAGCCTCTCCAGCAACTACACCAATTGGATACCTTGATGCAGAAGACTGTGAATTCTCATTTAATGCGGATACGGCAGCAGCATTAGGAATAGATGTAAAAGTGTTTGATTCTTATCTCAAAAAATAAAGGATATATGTGTTTATCAGGGGCCAATCATACATTGGCTCCTGATTTTATTTCAAATAAGAATAGGGGAAGATTATGAAATATACTTGCGAAATTTCTTCAAAGAAATTACTATAGAATAAGTAATCAAGGATGGAGGAAATAAAAATGAATTTGATGGGCCTATCGTTATCCATGCAAGGAGCTGTTTCCCAAGGTGTACTTTGGGGAATTATGGTTCTTGGTGTCTATATGACCTATAAAATATTAAATATTGCAGATTTAACTGTAGATGGTAGCTTTGCACTTGGTGGATGTGTATGCGCCGTATTAATCATGAATTTTAATTGGAATCCCTGGATTGCCCTTTTAGCTGCAACATTGGCAGGTGCAGCAGCAGGAGCTGTAACTGGATTTTTACATACTGTATTTGAGATTCCGGCTATTTTAGCAGGTATTTTAACACAAATAGCATTATGGTCTGTTAATTTAAGAGTTATGGGAAAAAGTAATATTCCACTTTTGAATAAAGATAACATTTTTACAAAGTTTGTGACACTTACTGGTTGGAAACAGTCTCAGGTGTCTCTTGTGGTTGGTATTATTATTGCCATCATTGTCATATGTATTTTATATTGGTTCTTTGGGACAGAAATAGGATCTGCACTTCGTGCCACAGGAAATAACAGTGATATGATTCGTGCTCTTGGGGTCAATACCAAATCAACGAAAATGATGGCACTTATGATTAGTAATGGTTTAGTTGGTTTATCAGGTGGTCTTGTATGTCAAAG
>DATESN010000077.1:0-3950 GCA_035270785.1 Lachnospiraceae bacterium
GTATTAATCTAATAGAATATCTATTAAGGAGACCTGTCACTGTATTCAAAATGCAGCGGCAGGTCTTTATTTCTATGACAAGAGAACCAAAAAAGGACTGTCACGAAACGATTTAAAATTTTTTGTATTTAAACTATTGACAAATTTTATCATAAGTAGTATCTTTATATTATGGAGTTAGCACTCAATGGAAGAGAGTGCTAACAAAGGAAAAGGAGTGATGGAATGTCTTTGGATAAGAGAAAAGTGAAGATTTTAAAAGCTATTATCGCAAGCTACATTGATAATGCTGAAGCAGTCGGCTCAAGGACAATTTCAAAAAAATATGAGCTTGGAGTAAGCCCTGCCACAATCAGAAATGAAATGTCTGATTTGGAAGAAATGGGTTTTTTAGTTCAGCCTCATACTTCATCAGGACGAATACCAACAGATAAGGCATACAGATATTATGTGGATGATTTGTGGAGAAAAGTTAAAACATCAAAGAATCCCAATTTAGATCAATTAAGAAATATTATTGAGGATAAGTCAAGCGAGTTAGATTCAATATTTAAAAATTCCGTTAGAATTTTATCCCAATTTACAAAATATACTTCATTTGTAATTGCACCGGAGCTTAAGCAATCAACTATTAAAAGAATACAGTTGGTGCCGGTGACGGAAAATAAGGTATTACTGCTCATTATTTTGCAAACAAATATTGTCAAGCAAGTAATGATGAGATTAAACAGCCCAATACCTTTTGACCAGATGGAAAGAATATCTGAATCGCTTTCAGAAAAGATGTATGGCCATAAATTAGAGGAAATTGATAAAATTAAGGATAGTTTAATTAAAGAGCTTTACTATGTGAGAGAATCAAACAGTGATGCATTGATGGATTTATTACCATATTTAATGGAACAAATAGTGAAGATCGAAGAAGTTAGTGTATTCTCAGATGGTATAACAAATATATTGGATTTGCCGGAATATAATGATGTGGTTAAAGCAAGAGAATTTATTTCGTTTGTTGAAGATAAAAACAGTATGGCTAAATTAATTCAATTTTCAAGCGAAAATGATTTAGACATATGTATAGGCAGTGAGAATAAGGACATTGAATTGAAAGATTGCAGCCTTATAACAGCAACCTACAAATACAACGGTAAACTTATTGGTAAAATCGGAGTAATAGGACCTACAAGAATGGATTATAATAATGTAATTTCAACAGTTAAGTCCATATCAGACGCTATAAGTGAAATAATTAATCAAAACTTTAACGGAGAAACTAAGGAGTGAAGAAATGGCATTAGGTAAGAAGCGAGATGTAAAAAAAGATCTTGAGCAAGAATTAAATGAGCCAACAGAAACAATGGAAGAAATTGCAACTGAAGATCAAACAAATGAAAGAGCAGAAAATGAAGAAATAATAAAGAAAAATGAAGAAATAGAATCCCTTAATACAAGATTGGTAAGACTTCAAGCAGATTTTTTGAATTTTAAAGCAAGAAGCGAAAAAGATAAACTAACATCATACGGGGATGCAGCAGCAGGAGTTATTTGTGATTTGCTTCCTGTAATTGATAACCTTGAAAGAGCAATAGCTGCAGATAAGTCAGAAACTGACAATTTCAAGGAAGGCGTTGTGATGGTATATAATCAGCTTATGGGAATCCTTGATAAAAAGGGATTAAAAGAAGTTGAAGCACTGCATCAACCATTCGACCACAATTTGCACTATGGAGTGGCATTTGAAGAATGCGAAGATTACGATGATGGTATCATAATCGATGTTCTACAAAAAGGTTATACTGTAAATGATAAGTTAGTAAGACCAGCAATGGTTAGAATATGTAAAAAGTAATTATTGCGAGTAGTCCTAACTACGAGAAATTGCAATAAAAACATAAAAAAGTTTTCAATAAAAAATTAAAATATAAATTATTCAAATTGAGTACTTTCAGAAACAAAATGAATAAAACAGAAAAGCAATGAATTAAAATTAAGAAAACAGAAGAAGCACAAAATCTGGTCAATAATATTTAAGATTAAATAAAAAGAGTATGGCAAACAAGCCTGATGTTATGTCAAGCAAAAAGGGATAACATGGTAAGGTTTAAGTTAAATATTCAGTAAAGATAAAATACTAAAGTTAGAACATTTAAGCCAAGCATCCAAATGAATATTAAAAGCACAAATAGTTGACCAAAAAGCAATACGTTTTTTACCACGAACTTTAGAATTTTCAAGGTCATAATTGTGAAGAATCCTGTTGTTAACACGTTCACAGCAAGTACGGGATGCCATTTTTGTCTTAAACAACTCTGATTTGCGAGGGATTTTAGTAAAAAGCCTTAAATCAGATAAAGGTTTTGTGTAAACAGTCCTGCCATAAGGAGAAGGAGAACAGTTATCAGAATGCTTGCATTCAGATACTTTCCCGGTTTTAAGTGGGCAACGCCATTTGATTCTATGTCTACTGGTACAATTACCCCAAAAAACCATAGAATGTCCACCTTTACAGGTGGGAGTACCATTTTTATCAATAGAAAGAGGACCGTCATATTTAGAATGTTTGTTTCTTCCGTTGAGAGCAATGATAGAATTGATATTCCAATGGTTTAACAGAGTATATGTAGCATAATTATCAGAAGCTGAATCTAAGACATAAGAGCCGAAGTTAAAGTCAGGATAAAGATGTCTAAGTTCATTAATGGCAACAACAGAAGAAGTACTGTCATGACGTTTAGCATCAAAAATGCGCAGATAAACAGGTAAATCCAATTTAAAATTAGAATTGTAAGTGGCAGCAAAATAGCCAGTATAACCGTAAAAATAGCGAGAATTGTAGCTATCCCAGCCCCAAGAGGCATTAGGATCAGAGAAACGTCTATCGCACTTACAATCATAGATACCTTTTTTTCTACATTCACAAACTTTAACGCCATAAGATGAAGCTCCGGTAGCCATGCAAGTACCATCAGCAGCTACAGTAAGCTTAGAAGTATCACCAAGCAGACCTTTGTTGGCAGAAGGAATAACAATTGTTTCAGTAAAAATGCGTTGAAGTAAGGATTGAGGATGGTCAACATATGGTTTATCTTGATTATCAATAATAAAATTAACAAGCTTGTCTACAATATTAGGATTTTTAAGGGGCATTTTCTCACCTTTTTTATACTTCTTAGTAGGCTTGCGTTTAACAGATTTTAATTTATTAGAATCATTCAGAGGAATAAGTCTATCAATAAAATCATAATGGGAGCCAACAGAAGGTATAGAATCAGGATTAACCCCAATGGCGGCACAAAGAACAGGGTCATTAGGAAGTTCAAAACGGCACCAACGGGTAACGGAATAAATATGTAAATGATTCATTAATACAAAAGACCTAAAAATCTGTGCTTGAAAACCGGAAGGTCTTCCGGTATGAGAAAATAAAGGAGCTATTAAATCCTTGATTACATCAAGGTTTAATAAATAAAGTTTAGAAATACCTTCTTGATATTTATTTAAGCTAGTGGAATGAAGAGCCTTAAGCTTATTGAGTTCATCAAGAAGAAAAGATTGGTAATCAGAATGAAATTGCCAATTGCCAAACATGGAAATCACCTCATAATCGCATAATGTAGAGGACAAAAAACCTCTCATAGCGATTATTAGGCGGTTTTCAAAAAGTCAAGTGTTTTTTTAAAAAATTACAAAAAAGTTTTTGAAAATTTATAATTATTAATTAACACCTGCAATTTTTGGGGGTAGGTTAAAAAATCAACCTTTATCTATTGCAGTTAAATAAACACTTTCAGAGTTTCTGAAAGTACTATAATATTATAGTGGGGTGAATAATAAATTTATGATAGGAAGTGATATATATGAATTATTTAATGATAGGTATTATTTTAATACTCGCACTTTTCGCCATCCGTTTTTCTAATAAACATGGAATACCTGCACTATTATTGTTT
>DATESN010000078.1:0-57163 GCA_035270785.1 Lachnospiraceae bacterium
ACAAAACGCAATCCATATAAGGGAGAGTTGTATTTAGATTTAAAAGAATATATAATGATAAAAGAAATGGCTGAATAAGTATGAGAATGCTGGAGGTAATCTAAATGCATATGGCAGATGCCCTTGTAATACCAGCAGTTGCTGGGACGATGTATGCCTGCTCTACCATAGTGGCAGGATATTCTACAAAAAAAGTGAAATTAGAAAAGGAACCAAAAAAGATTCCAGTTATGGGTATCATGGGGGCGTTTGTGTTTGCAACGCAAATGATTAACTTTACCATTCCAGGGACAGGTTCATCTGGACATCTGTGCGGAGGTATCTTATTATCCGCATTACTAGGTCCCTTCGCGGGATTTCTTACAATGATTGGTGTTTTATTAATACAGTGCTTACTTTTTGCTGATGGGGGAATATTAGCACTTGGATGTAATATATGGAATATGGCGTTTTATGGATGTTTTATTGGTTCCATGTTAATATGGAGACCCATGATGCGGGGTGGAGCTAATAAAAGAAAAATAATTGTGGCATCCATATTAGGGTGTGTGATTACATTACAGATGGGAGCATTTTCTGTAGTTCTTGAGACTTGGTCATCTGGGATTTCAGATTTACCTTTTCAAACGTTCCTTGCTGTAATGCAACCTATCCATTTGGCAATTGGACTTGTGGAAGGTGTGATTACAGCTGCAGTGATTTGTTTTGTTTATGAAGCAAGGCCGGAATTACTCTGGGGTGTTGGTGATAGCGAAAGTAAGAAAGAAGGAAAGATTTCATTTCAAAAGACCATTCTTATACTTTCTGCAGTTGCAACAGTGATAGCAGGGGCTCTTTCTTTGCTAGCATCAGAATACCCCGATGGACTAGAGTGGTCCATTGAAAAAATAACGGGTTCTACCGAAATCCAGGCCTCAGGCAGTATCTATAAGATGGCATCCAAAATACAGGAGGCAACAGCTTTACTTCCAGGTTATTCCTTTAAGAATTCTGATTCAGTCTCAGGCACATCATTTTCTGGACTGATTGGTGGAGTGGTTGTTTTATGTGTTTGCATTGGTGTATGCTACCTTGTTAAGTTTTATAGAAAGTTAAGGATGAAATGAGTAAGATAAATAGCGCTATTTATGAAATTCATTGTATGGATGATATGGCAAATAAGGACCAGTGGCTGAATCGGATTCACCCACTGGTTAAACTTATTTTAACACTCACTTATATCGCCACAGTAGTTTCCTTTTACAAATATGATCTAACAGGAATCATAGGTATGGCAATTTACCCTATTTTTCTTTTTGTCGTGGGAGACATTTCTTTCAAAGACAGTTTACGAAGACTTAGGATTGTTCTTCCGGTAGTATGTTTTGTAGGAGTTTTCAACCCGATATTTGACAGAGAGATTCTATTTTCTATAGGTGAAATTGGAATATCTGGTGGTTTTATCTCAATGAGTACATTGATGCTAAAAGGAATATTAACAGTATTAGCTTCGTATCTACTAATAGCTACTACAACGATAGAGAAAATTTGCTATGCCATGGGACTGTTGCATATACCAAAAATGTTTGTGACGCAAATATTATTTATTTACCGGTATATAACGGTATTACTAACTGAAGCAAACCGCATTTCCCAGGCATACAGTCTTCGGGCACCCAACCAAAAGGGTGTGCACTTTAAAGTTTGGGGTTCTTTAGTTGGACAACTTCTACTTCGAAGCATGGATCGAGCAGAAGATATCTATGAAAGTATGTCTATTCGAGGATATAAAGGAGAGTCCCATCTTCCAAGTGGCATTCAAAGTAAAGATAACAATTATGCGTATCTTTTTATTTGGCTTATTGTGTTTGGTGTTTTAAAATTTTTCCCAGTGATGGAAATAGTGGGTGGTTTATTTGTTAAGTAAGAAAAAGAAAGAGGGGAGAATCCAATGAGTCACATTAATATAGATGTAGAGAATGTATCTTTTGCATATGAAAAAGGGCAACCAATTCTAAAAAATATAACATTTCAAGGGAAAGAAAGTGATTCCATTGGGATCATCGGGGCAAATGGTGTAGGGAAATCAACGTTATTAAAGTTGTTAGTGGGGTTATACTTGAATTATGAAGGTAGTATACGAGTAGAAGATATTCCAGTACATAAGGATACACTTACTAAAATACGGGAAAGAATGGGATATGTCTTTCAAGATTCGGATAGCCAACTATTTATGTCCACCGTTTATGAGGATGTTGCATTTGCACCTCGTAATTATGGCCTTCCGGAGGAAGAAGTCTCTAAAAGGGTAGAAAGAGCCTTAGAAATGGTACACATTGAACATCTGCGTAACAAACAAATCTATAAAATGTCTGGTGGTGAGAAAAAACTTGCATCCATTGCGACCATTCTTTCTATGACACCAGATGTTATTTTGATGGATGAACCATCCATCGCATTGGACCCAAGAAATAGAAGAAATCTAATTTACATTTTAAATCAATTTAGTCACATAAAGATAATTGCTTCCCATGATTTGGATCTAATTTTAGATACATGCAATCGCACTATTCTAATGTCAGAAGGAAAAATTATTAAAGATGGGTATACAAAAGAAATCCTTAGAGACAAGGAACTATTAGAAGCAAACGGTCTAGAACTTCCCTTAAGTTTATATCAAAGATAAAAGCATAAGTTTAAAACAATCCATATGCATTGTCTACGTCCTGTACGAATAAAATGCCATTACCTGGTTTACTAATATTCAATAATTCATTAATAGTAGATGTTATTTCTTTTGTAAGGGACGCTTCAGATAAGATGAGGACAATTTCCTTTTCGGGTTCAATATCAAGATGAAATAACTTGCTTGTTTCATGAATGCCTGAGCCTCTGGCATTCATAATGGTTCCACCTTTAGCACCCACCTTACTTGCGGCCTCTATGACAAGTTCTGCGTTCCCCTTTTCTACAATTACAAAGATTGCTTGATGCATAGTAATTTCTTCCCTTCCTTCTAGTGTATCATTTGTGATACAGCTGCTACTTCCCAAAGCGTATCTTACAGAGATTGTAAATACGATGCCATGATTTGGCTTATTAATTTTCAGTTCCTTATTTATAGCTACTATGGAATTAGCCGCAGTTATTCTGCTAGTAATCATAAGAACGATTTCCTTTTTCGTGTCAGACAAGGAAAGCAGATTCAGGATAGGATTATTAATAGTCCCTCTACCTAAAAAGATGGTTCCACCCATAACTCCATGTTTCTTTGCTGTCTTTAAAACATTACTTCCTAATCCAGAATTAACAATTGCACAAATCATAACTAAATCCATATTCTTACAATTCGTTTCCATGAGTTTTGGCACCTTCCTTTTTTGTGAGTGACTGATAAATAATACCTAATAATTGCATTGTTATAATTGGCATTAATGCAACCATGGCGATCATTCCAAATCCATCTTTTAATACATCCGCACCTTCAATTGCTTTTGCGGCACCTTGAGTGAATGCTAAAATAAATGTTGCTGTCATAGGTCCTGTAGCAACACCACCAGAATCAAAAGCAATACCTACAAAAAGCTTTGGTGTAAAATAAGTCATCAAAATAGAAATGAAATAACCGGGAAGAAGATAATGCCAAAGATTAAGACCGGGGATTATAATTCTAACAATAGATAATGCTACAGCAAGTCCAACGCCTAAACAAAGGGAAACAAAAACGGCATTTTTTTTAACATATCTACTTGTAACATCTTCAATTTGATTGGTTAATACATGAACCGCTGGTTCTGCTAATATGGTAACAACCCCAAGGACAAACCCAATCAAAATAATATAAACTTTATTATCTAAGGAGGCTATGGTATATCCGGTTATATTTCCAACTTCCATAAAGCCTGATTGGACACCGGATAAAAATAGAAATAATCCCAAAAAGGTATATAGTAATCCAATTAATATTTTAATAAAGGCTCTTTTGGGTAATTTGAAAAAGGCAAATTGAAAAACCAAAAAAATAACTAAGAATGGAAATAAAGCCAATAGTAATTCACTAGCAATTGTTGGTATATTTTCTATAAAAGGATTCAAGATGGAATCAGATACAGCCATGTTTTGTTCAATTGAACTGGTTAATTCCCCTGATTTAGAGAATAGATTCATTAACATTATCCCAAAGATGGCGCCTGTAGAAACTATAGCAACTAAGCCGAAACTATCTTTTTCAGATACTTTACTATCTTTTTTCATAGTAGAGGTTCCCAGAGAAAGAGCTAAAATAAAAGGAACTGTCATTGCTCCTGTGGTTGCGCCAGATGCATCAAAAGAGATTGCTAAAAGCTCAGAGGAGGTAAAAAAAGATAGTCCCAAAATGATTACATATAAAACAGTTAATACCTTATAAAGGGGTATGTTATAAAGTATTCTAATTAACCCTAATGTAAGCATAATGGCAATACCTACTGATACAAAGATAACAACATTTAGTTTTGAAATCACTCCCGCGGTTACACTGTCAACTTGTCCTGCTAAAATATGCAAATCAGGTTCCGCAACGGAAATAAAGAAACCAAGAATTAAATCAGCGATGATAATAATAACCAGTCTATTTTTTTTGGTAAGCGTTGAGGAGACAAGTCTTCCAATTGGGCTAATGCTGATATCAACACCCAATAGAAAAATAGAAAGTCCCAGAACTATCATAAAAGCACCAATTAAAAAACGGATTAAAATATGTGTTTCCAAATGCAGAACAGTAAAGTTTAGTATTAAGACTATAAATGTAATAGGTATAACAGAAAAGGATGTTTCTTTTAATTTTTCACTTAATATATTCAAATAATAACCTCTTTTTCATAATATTAGTCTCCTAAATTATACGTTATCTGGATAGGGGTGTCAATTTGGTTAAACTTATTTATAACAATTGTTATTCATAATTAAGTGAGATATAATTGATTCAACATAATTATACTATCGTGTTTTTTATTATAGTTATAATAGATAGGTATCTTATAATATAAATGGGTATAGGTTTTTGAAATGGGTGAAAATAAAATGAAAACAAAATTATCAAAAAGATTTTGGGTGACGTTAGCACTCTTTAGTTTCACAGGTCAAATTGCGTGGGTAGTAGAAAACATGTATTTCAATGTATTTATTTACAAAATGTTTCATGCTTCCGCCACTGAAATATCCACTATGGTTGCAGCTAGTTCCATTGTTGCGGCATTGACCACATTATTGATTGGTGCCCTTTCGGATAAGGTCGGTAAGAGAAAAGTATTTATCAGTGTGGGGTATCTATTCTGGGGGCTTTCTATATTGGCCTTTGCTTTTATTCGGATTGATGTGATAAAAATTTTTGTTCCTCCATCAGTTTCGGCAGCCGCTGTGGGAGTTACTCTTGTGATTCTCATGGACTGTATTATGACATTTTTTGGTTCTAGTGCAAATGATGCAGGCTTCAACGCTTGGCTTACTGACAAAAGTGACAAAACAAATAGGGGATCAATAGAAGGTATTAATTCAATGATGCCTTTAGTAGCGATTTTGGCTGTTTTTGGTGGGTTTATGTTTTTTGATTTAGATAACACCAGAAGTTGGGTTATCATTTACCTTATAATAGGAATATTTGTTATGATAAGCGGAGTCCTGGGAATTTTTATCATTGAAGAAAAACCAGTAAAACAGAAAGAAAATAAGAATTATTTTAAAAGTATTATTTATGGATTCCAACCATCTGTAATGAAAGAAAACCCCATTTTATATTTGACCCTAGCTGCTTTTGCAGTCTTTGGAGTTTCTATTCAGATTTTTATGCCATATTTGATTCTCTACTATGAAGTTTCTCTAGGAATAAGTGATTATGTATTGATTATGGCACCTGCCATTATTATAGCTTCCATCATTACAGCATTTTATGGCAAGACATATGATAGATTTCGATTTCAAAAATCTGTGATACCTACAATCATTATACTGATGCTAGGCTATATTGTTTTATACTTTTTTAAAGGAACCTCACTTGTATTTCTAGGGTCACTTTTTATGATGATCGGTTACTTAACAGGAATGGCTGTATTTGGTGCTATGATTCGTGATTATACACCTGTGGATAAAGCGGGGCAGTTCCAAGGGTTACGGATTATGGGTCAGGTATTCATTCCAGGAATGATAGGTCCAGGCATAGGAGCATGGGTTCTTAAAAATGCAAAAATGACAGTAAATAGTGATAGCACGACATCTTTTATTCCTAATGAAAAGATATTTGCCGCAGCATTTATTGTGTCAATCTTTATATGGATTTTATTAATAAAGATCTTTCATTTGATAAAAAAAGAACATGTGGATTTGCTAACGATAGAGGGAGAACAACTTTTAGATAAACCACAATTTCTAGATAAACCATGGCAGGAGTATCCAAGGCCCCAGTTAAAAAGGGAATCTTATCTTAATTTAAATGGGAAGTGGAAATTTGCAGTTACAAGAAGTAAAAACATTCCAGTGGAGTTTCCCATGAATATTTTAGTACCATTTCCACCTGAGTCAAAGCTTTCGGGAATAAAAAGAATCCCGAGAAAAAATCAATATTTATATTATCATAGGAAATTCATCATTCCCGAGGGTTTTATCAAAGATAAAGTTTTGCTCCATTTTGGCGGTGTGGATCAGATTGCAACTGTTTACATAAATGGAAATGAAAAAACTACGCATACAGGCGGATATTTGCCATTTACGGTGGATATTACAGATGATTTGATACAAGAAAATACGGTAGTCATAAAGGTGGAGGATCATTTGCGCCATGATTTACCCTATGGAAAGCAGAAACGAAAACGTGGTGGAATGTGGTATACTTCCATATCAGGAATATGGCAAACGGTTTGGTTAGAGAGCGTTTCCACTGAATATATCAGAGGAATTAAGATGGTACCTACACTTAATTCCGTAACCATTCATGTAGATTCAGATGCAACAACCAAAGAAATATTAATAAAAACAGAAAAGGGAATGATACATAAGCTTTTTGAGGAAAAGGAAATCACGATAGGTCTTGATGAACCAAAACTTTGGTCTCCAGAATCTCCATATTTATATGAATTTGAAATAAAAACAAAGGAAGATAAAATCAATTCCTATTTTGCACTAAGAACTCTTACAATTGAAAAAAGGGACAATACGCCTAGGTTGTGTTTAAATGGGGAACCATATTTTTTCCATGGGCTATTAGATCAAGGTTATTTCAGTGATGGAATTTATCTTCCGGCTAGTGTTAATGGGTTCTATAAAGATATTACCATGATGAAAGAATTGGGATTTAATACGCTTCGTAAGCATATAAAGATTGAACCAGCACTATATTACCATCTTTGTGATAAGCTAGGAATGGTGGTTTTCCAGGATATGGTTAATATGGGAAGCTACTCATTTTTAAGAGATACCGTGCTGCCGACGATAGGATTTAATAAGGTTAAGGATATAAAGTCATTTCAGAAAAAAAAGGTGATGTTAAATTTTAAAAGATTCACAAAGGAGACAATACAGCATTTATATAATTACCCATCGATTTGTTATTGGACTATATTTAATGAAGGATGGGGACAGTTTAGCAGTGATCTTATGTATGAAATGGTTAAGAAGTACGATCATACAAGATTTATTGATAGTACATCAGGATGGTTTTGGCAAAAAACAAGCGATGTATTAAGTATGCATATCTATTTTAAACCGATTGTTATAAAAAATGATGGTCGTCCTGTGGTGCTATCTGAATTCGGGGGCTATTCCTATAAAGTGAAAGAACATTCTTACAATCACAACAAAGGGTTTGGATATCGTTTTTATGAAGATCAGAAAAAGTTTCAAACAGCATTGAATGAAGTATATCTAAATGTCATTGCGAATCAAATTAAAAATGGCCTTTGCGCATCTATTTACACCCAAGTAAGTGACGTTGAAGATGAAACGAATGGACTTTTGACATATGATAGACGAGTTTTAAAAGTAAATCGAGAGCAAATGTTAAAGATTGCAAAAGCACTAAAAATCAAAAAGGAATCGAATTAGTAAGGAAGAGTAAAAGAATCAAAAATAAAATTATGTATATAATGGAATTATGTGAGAAAAAGGCATCTTCATGATATAATGTAAAGGAACTATAAATAGAGAATTATTACAGTAACATTTTTTAAGAAAGGTAGATAAATATATGGAAAATTTTAATTTTTATAGTCCCACTTATTTTGCGTTTGGAGCAGAAAAAGAAAATGATTGTGGAACTTATGTAAAAAAATTTGGTGGAACTCACGTGCTCATTCACTATGGTGGAGAAAGTGCAATTAAATCCGGACTCATTGAAAGGGTAAGGACTTCTTTAAGTAAAAACAGTATTACGTTTGAAGAGTTGGGTGGTGTAAAACCGAATCCAAGAAGTGATTTGGTTAATATAGGAATAAAGGTTTGTAGAGAAAAAAAGGTTGATTTTATTCTTGCAGTTGGAGGAGGAAGTACCATAGATTCTGCCAAGGCAATTGCATTAGGAACTTTGTATGACGGAGATTTTTGGGATTTCTATACAGGGAAAGCAACACCTGAAAAAGCATTACCCGTTGGTACTATTCTTACAATAGCGGCAGCTGGAAGTGAAGGGTCTGGTGATTCAGTCATAACGAATGTAGAAGGAATGGTAAAAAGGGGAACAGGGGGAGATTGTATACGTCCCAAATTTTCTGTTTTAAACCCAGAACTGACAACAACGCTTTCTTTATATCAGACTGCATGTGGTGCAACAGATATTATGGCACACGTATTTGAACGTTATTTTACCAATACGAAAGATGTAGAGGTGACAGATAGACTTTGTGAGGCAATCTTACTATCAATGATAACAGAAGTGCCAAAAGTCATGAAAAATCCTACAGAATATCAAGCAAGAGCTAATGTTATGTGGGCAGGTATGGTTGCACATAACAATATAGTTGGTGTGGGAAGAAGTCAGGACTGGAATAGTCACGCTATCGAACATGAACTATCTGGCTACTATGACTGTGCTCATGGGGCAGGCTTGGCAGTTATTATGCCAGCATGGATGCAATATGTAATGAAACATGATGTTATGCGTTTTGCACAGGTAGCCGTTAGAGTTTGGGGCTGTGATATGGATGATGCTAATCCGGAAAAAACAGCAATGGAAGGAATTCAATCCTTCAAAAAGTTCTTATCTTCCATTGGTATGCCAATCACATTAGCGGAACTAGGGGCTAAGGAAGAGGACATCCCAGTATTAGTGAAAAACATGGGCCTTGGAGATGGAAAAACAGGGGGCTTTTTACAACTGGACAATAAGGCGGTAGAAGAAATATATAATTTGGCAAAATAAAGGAGTTTGTAATATGAAAATTTTATTTATTGGAGGAACTGGTACAATTAGTACTGCAATTTCCAAACAACTTTTGGAACAAGGGCATAATTTATATTTATTAAATAGAGGAACAAGAAACAGTATATTTTCTAATTATTCCAATGTGACCTATATCACTGCTGACATTGAAAAAGAAGAAATGGTGGCCGATGCAATTAAGGAATTGGAGTTTGATGTAGTAGCAGACTTTATAGCATTTGTTCCATCTCAATTGGAGAGGGACTATCGACTCTTCAAAGACAAAACGAAACAGTTTATTTATATTAGTTCTGCATCCGCTTATCAAAAACCCCTTTCCGATTATAGAATTACGGAAGGTACTCCTCTAGCCAATCCCTATTGGGAGTACTCAAGAAATAAAATTGCAGGGGAAGAATATTTAATGAAGATGTATCGAGAATATGGATTTCCTGTAACGATAATAAGACCTAGCCATACCTATGATGAAAGATCAGTGCCACTTGGTGTTCATGGAGATCAAGGCAGTTGGCAAGTAGTAAAACGGATGATAGAAGGAAAGACGGTCATTATTCATGGAGACGGAACATCCCTTTGGACAATGACACATAATAGTGACTTTGCCAAGGCGTTTATAGGACTTATGAATAATATTCATGCAATTGGAGAAACGGTACAAATTACTTCCGATGAAACAGTAACATGGAATCAAATTTATGAATCTATCGCAAAGGCTCTTTCGGTAAAGCTTCATTCCATTCATGTATCCTCTGAGTTTCTTGATCAATGTAGTGAATATGATTTAAAAGGTGGTTTGATTGGTGATAAGGCCAATTCAGTTGTATTTGATAATACAAAGTTAAAACGTCTTGTGCCGGGATTTATAGCAACAAAAAGAGTAGATGAAGGGATAAAAGAAACCATTGATTATGTCTTAGGGCATCCAGAATTACAAAAAGAAGATAAAGCATTTGATGAATGGTGTGATCGGGTTATAATGGCTTGTGAAAATGCAATAAGTAGTATTAAAAAGGGATAATTTTGTTAGATTTATGTAAAATCAACAAATATAATTTGATAAATAATATAAAAAAAACCATCCAATTAGAGGGTGCGTCTTAGGGATTTTATATCCCGGAAAAATATCGGCATAGTTTGGTATGTGTTTACCAGCTATGCCGATTTTTCTTGCTTTGTGGTGGATGTAGAAACCGGTGGGTCAAATTCGCCAATGCAGTTATAAACGATTTTGATACGCTGTACTCGTCTGCCATCAATGCGCTCTGCCTTGTAAACATAGATTTTTTCAACAAACTCCCGGATAATCTCCGCTGTGAGTTCCTTTATATCTGTGTACTTTCTTACCAAGGTTAGGAAGTGGTCAACACCCAGTGCGCTTTCCTTTTCTGAAGTCATGGCGGATTTCAGTTCTGCCACTCGGCATTCAAGGGTATGCTGCTCAGCTTCGTAGTTGGCTGTCATCTTGGCAAAACGCTCATCGGAAATCTTGCCAGACAGGTTATCCTCGTATAGCCGCTGGATAATGTCATCCAGCTTGCTGATCCGAACCTGTGACTGCTCCAGTTCTCGCTTATTGTCACGCAGGCTCTTGTCGAGGTCTGTCCTTGTTTTCTTGGTAACCATCTCCACAAATTCATTCTCATGGTCTCTGGCAAAGGCCGTTACTCGGCGGATGCCATCAAGGAGTAATTCCTCAACGACTACATTGCGTATCTGGTGAGAACTGCAGCCGCCTTTTATCTTACGGTAGGTAGCACACACAAAATATTCCTTTTCATGCTCCCAACCACGTCCACGCACTTGGTACAGTTTGTTTTCGCAATCCGCACAAAACATCATACCGGAGAGGATTGGCATTTCACCCATCGGTGTAAGCCTGCGTCTGCCTTCTCGGATTTTCTGCACTACCTCGAATACAGACTCTTCAATAATCGCTTCGTGGGTATTCTCAAAAATCATCCATTCTGATGGGTCATTCTTCATCTGCTTTTTCTGCTTATAGGACTTACGATATGTTTTGAAATTTACCGTATGTCCTAAATACTCCTGCCTTGAAAGCATATGAACGATTGTACTGCCTCGCCAGATATAATCATCGTCATGGCCTCTATTGTCCGGGATATTAATCCCGCTTGCCTTAGCATGAGCCGTTGGATTCATTATCTTCTTGTTGCTGAATTCTTTAGCTATCTGTGTAGGACCATAACCTTGCATACACAAGTGAAATGCTTCTTTTACCACTTTGGCGGCTTCTTCATCAACAATCCAATGGGCCTTATCTTCAGGGTCTTTGATGTAGCCGTAAGGCGGATTGGTACAGAGCGGCTTGCCGGATTGACCTTTTGACTTAAAGACAGAGCGGATTTTCTTGCTCGTATCTTTGGCATACCATTCGTTGATGATATTGAGAAACGGTGTAAAATCGCTGTCCTGCTGATTGGCACTGTCTACATTGTTGTTTATGGCAATGAAGCGTATATCAGAGCCGGGGAAAAGCACTTCGGTGTAATAACCTACTTTGAGGTAGTCTCTACCAAGACGGCTCATATCCTTTACAATGATGGTGTTGATATTGCCTTCTTCCGTTTGTGCAATAAGGCGCTGCCAGTCCGGACGCTCAAAGTTTGTGCCGCTGTATCCATCATCAACAAAGAACTCTGTGTTTGCAAAACCGTTGTCATCTGCGTATTTCTGTAAAATGGTTTTCTGGTTTTTAATGCTGTTGCTGTCACCTTGCGACTCGTCATCACGAGAGAGGCGGCAGTAGAGTGCGGTGATTTTATTGCTATTCTTCACAGTAGTATTTGACTGTCTTTTATTCATGTTTTCCTCCTTTCCGACAGTCTTCAAGCGGTACTCTATATTCCCGTACTACTGTGAAGAAGTCAAGTTATTTAGAGCTAAGAAGCCTTCATTTCAAGGCTTGCAGTATCATTAAGTATCATGCGTTTCAGCTTGTCATAAGCGGTTTCCTTGGCAGTGCTACTGACTGCCGATTCTATAATGTAGAGCGTGTCACCGATAACCTTTTCAGTTACGCTTACGGTTTTAACATCCATCGTGTTCTCCTTTCTGCCCTGGGGTAGGGGCGGTCTTAATCTCCACAACTTTTCATCTTGGACAGCGGCGTGGGGCAACGCGCATAAAATCGCAGATTCAAACGAGGGTATAGCCCCAAAGGGGTGGTGAAAGCGCTCTGTGTAGATTTCCAGGCACTTTCACCGTTAATTGCCCGCTTACACTGCTATCTGTAGAACCTTGATAGCCTCCGGGCGGATCAGCTTTCCGTCAAGGAACTCATAGGCCAGATAACCGAGCTGGTCTACTGCGGCAAACTTTTCTGTTAGAGTGCGTACTCCAATGGGACTTCTGCCGATGACCCAATAGTAGCTAAAATCACCAAAGGCGATAGGCTTAGAACCTGACTCTGCGTCCGGCATATATTCGGACATAATGACCTTCTTCCCCAGAATGGTATCATCGCTGTCTCGCCAGAGATAATTGCCAGCACTGTCCTTAAGGGTGCGCAGAGCAAGTGCGGTTGCGTCATTCATTAGCCATACGGCGTTTTTGCGGTATTCAGGCTTTATAGAGAAGTATAAACCGATCACCTTATCGTAGGTAATCTCAGCAGTGGTGATGCCCACATCTGCTCCGTTCGTGTCATTCAGAATCCCTGTGGGCATTTCACTTCCGTTGCCATTGATAAAGGCATTGTCCTCGGCTCTGCCAAAGTTCTTAGCAAAGCGGTTAATAAGGTAGTTTTCAATATCGAAGCTAGCATCATTTATAAAGGCTGCATCCATTTTTACCAAAGTAGCCAGTTTCCAACTGTCCACAGTGTTGATGGTGAAATCTTCAATCCCGTTATAAATAGGGATAGTATCATTTTCTGCTACCCACTGGGCGAGGTCAGCGCTGTCCTTGGCAAAAATGCGGTAGCCTGAGCCGTATGCCTTAATTACTGTACCGATACTACGGAACAGGCTTTGCTTTTCAAGAGCGGACATGTACTTGTTATCCGATGAATTTGGCATTGCATAAAGACCGGTTCCTGTGCTGCGGCCATTTGCAAGTTCATCGAAACTGCTGTCGTGGCCACGCATGGCATTCCAGAAATGCTTGTCATATTCCGGAGAACCGGTATAGGGTAATCTTTCAGTGTAAGTACTCATAAATTTTTCCTCCTTATTTCTTGTCGCAAATAGGGCATCTGTATAGCCCCAGTTCGTTATAGCTGAGCGGCCTGCTGATTTGTTTTAGCATACCGACATTGCAATCTGGGCAATGAATATCATAGACAAAAGCCATTTCCATATTGTGATCCTGTTTTGCGTGGAGACGATAATACTTATACAATTTTCCATGCTCATCTTCAACGATGAAATCTGACAAGAATAGATCACACATTGTTTCTGCATATTCATCAGAGTAGTATGAGTGTTGCGGGTGAAGGAGCGTTCCTTCCTTGTTCATTTTTGTAAGTGGATAGTTTGCCATTTTAAATTCCTCCTAAAATTATTGTTGTGGGGTCTTTATAATCTTTGCTGGTCATACTGCTTTACCGGAACGATGGGTGTATCCGGCGCTTCGGCAGTATTGGAGCAGGTCATCATAACCATTGATGTGTATGTTGGAATCCCCATCAGTGACGGTATAGCGGATTTCTTTGGTTATGGTCACAGGGTCGCCGGAACAGTTACGAAGATGTATTTTACCTTTGGCGCTGTTATAGTTTCTACCGTAGAGCAGGTCAATTAGCTTCATTCTGCCTTCCTCCTTTCATGAAAATGTATCCGCGCATTTGACAGAAATTGGTTGCTTCTTTATATGAGCGAAAGTAAAACTCGGATGCTCCATCTATGACCTTCCACCGGGCAGGCTCGGCATTCTTGCTCATGAAAAGCACTACCGGCTTCATATCCTTGCGGCGGTATAGTGACATGCCGTCATAATGATCGTCACTAAAATCAGATGGGATGCTCTGTTTTGTGATTTTGCTCTCGGCATCCATCATGCCGATAATTCTGATTCGGTTCATATTCCTTTCCTCCATTCGTGTAAAATAACATCTATATAAACGGCATTTGGCTGACACTTCTGATAGTTGACTGATAGTCGACTGATAGCTTCATAGTCGCATAAACCCTTGTGTACCAAGACTTTACAGCTTCGGCTGACACTTCTGACACTTTTTCTGTGTTTATACTCACACTCTTTTAATCTTTATCCTATATTCTATCTACCTACTAACTTTATTGAATTCGGCTAAGAAGTTTGTATAACTGTCAGTTCTATCAGCAGCAGTGTGAAACCCTTGATATTACTGGCTTTTATGGCTGATAGTTGCCTTCTGAAACTATCAGTGTACTGTCAGAACTATCAGCCATTTCAGTCAAGAATGCCATCATAGCCGTACTCCCTGTGGTATTGTTTCTTGGTGTCGAGCGTCAGCGTAAGGTTGCGGTAACAATTGCCCTTCTCAGTATGGATAGTCATTTCCTTAAAGGTGCTGCCATGCATACTGGCCAGCGTATCCCGGAACTCCTTGGCAGTCTTGGCATAGCCGTTATTGTTGTCATAACACCAGGCTTTGTAGACGTCATATACCTTGCCGGTAGTGCAGGTGTCTTTGATGCTGCCAGGGTGCGGCCTTTCGGTCATGCATTCATTGTAGAAGCTGATAACGGTGTTATTCTCACTCATATAGGTGTCACGCGCCTCGCTGACGGAATCCGGCTCAGAAAAACGGTAGCCATTGCCAATAACTGCCTGCAGTGCCTTTACTGCTTTATAGACAATGCCATCACGCTCGGCGTACAACTTATCAAGAAGTGTTTTGTCCTGCTTGTCTTTCGGGATGACGTTAGGGCACTTCACCACCATGATGCGGTCATAAATCCATTTGCCATCATCGCCTCCAAACTTGGGGAGTCTGTTCATGCAAAACCATAAAAGACCGTTATAGGTGAACTCAAAGGCTTGCTGCCCTTTGAACTCGGCATACAGGCTATCACCGCCTGTTATTTTCTTGAAAGTCTTTAGTTCATCCACAGAGAGAAAACTCATATCGGAACTACCGGCAAGTCGTGTGTTATAAATTGCGCCGGTACCAAATCTGGATTCGATATCCTTAAGGTCAGTACCGATAAAGTTCCCTTTGCCGAGCAGATACTCGACAAGGCTCTTTAGCTGAGATTTGCCGGTATCGCCATCGCCTACAAGAAAAAGTGCTTTTTTCATTCTCCAGCCTTTAATGTTGGATATGCAGGCTCCTGTGAATTCCAGTAGCAGTTGCTCTATGGCTTTATCGCCATTCGTGAGAGTGTGCATATATCTGTCAAACACCGGTGTGGGTGTCTCTTTGCCTGTCCAGCTACATGGGATTTGGATGGTGGACAGAATATCTGGCGAGTGTGGCAGGAGTGTTATTTCAGCTTCCTTTATACGGAGCAGACCGTTATTGAAGTTAATTAAGTCCTCAGTTGAATTGAGGTCATCCTGTCCTACATATTTGAGGTCAGTTATGATTTGGTTGTATGCCTCGGCCACTTTGCCCATGGATACAAGTTCTTCGTCATATTCCGCTATGTAGCTTTTCATGATGCCTTTGAGCATATCCGGAGCATACAGCCGGTAACAGCCGTCTTCATATACATATATGAGGAGAGCCTGTCTGCCGTTATCGCGGACGAAGATATATTCCAGATGCTCACGCGTCCACTTAGCCAGCAGCGGCGCAAACACATATGGCGCTCCTTTTTCATCAAATTTGATGAAGTACGGGTGATCCATTTTAGATTTATGGAAGGTGCCATGACAGGCTTCAATGCCAACGGCTATGGTAGCTTCGCGGTAATCGTCACGTTCCCACTTGTCGCGGTACAGAGCCGAGCCACGAAATACGGCATCGATAGCATCGGGATCGGGGCCGGTGCGGAAAGCGATAATAGCACAGAGCGCTGCGTCCGCTTCTGACTGTGAGCCGTAATCGCTGAAATCTCCCTCGTCATATAGCTTTTTGAACTTATCACCGTTTTTCTGTTTGCGAAGATTGCAGACGATGTCGAAGTCGGCACGATCACTGTCTCGCTTGGCGCTGTATTTTGTTTTTTTCTTGCGACGCATATTCTTATCCAATGTTGTGAGAACGGCGGCAGTACATTCGCGCAGAGGCTTATCCTCAACAATGCTGCCGGTATAGGCGGCGAAGCGATTTGTGATGCCGCCGACATATAGCTCAAGATCGTTATTGCTGTTTTTCTGATAGAACTGCTTATTCAGCCTGACCTTGCCTTTATTGTCAATATAGGTCGGCAACTTATTGAAGTCACACTTGCCGTAGATATGGATGCCGCCTCCGCTCACTGAGTATTCCGTGTAGGAATCAAACCGTGCAAGCAGCGTTTTTACCAATGGGTCTGATAACTCTCTGTGGTCGATGTCGAGGAAGAAGTAGCCATCTGGGATTTTGAATCCGACACCAGCTGCATGAAACTTATCTGCCGCTGCTACAGCTTCATCGTAGTAAACCCATGTGCTGCTGTGTGCATCGTCAGTTCCGGTTGAGCCACCATTTGCGGCAAAAGGATTCTTCGTCTGCTTGCCGTTTTTGTCCGCTCCCCAGCGCCACAGAAACCATATCTGCATCTGCTTTAGCTCCTGCATTGAATCGCTCATTTTATCCACCTCCTCTCTGTAAGATTTGCGCTTTCATTATCTGTGTGCCGAGTTTTTGAGTAGCCATTCCTTATAGGCATCTACCGGTATTAAAATCCTCGTACCAATTCGTATAGTTGGGAATCCCGGCAATTTTACAAGTTCGTAGGCTTTCGGTAGGCTTATGCCCATCTGTGCCGATAGCTCCTGCACACTCATGGTCGTTTTTTCCATTTTCTCTTTCCTCCTTATCTTGATAGTTGTTTTTTAGTTTCTACATCCACCATTCGCTACCGTTCCACAGGCAGCCACCTGTTCGTGGTCTCCTCGTATTCGGCTGCAGCAGAGGCGCTCCGGTTTTCACCATCGTGGCGGCGGCACTGCAAAGGTATCTCTCCCGGGTGGACTATTTAGTTGTCAAGGAACAGAAATTAAGTTTTACAATTTGCTCTTGTATTTAATGCCATTGTATAATAAAATGTAATCAAAGTTAAATTCTCAACGCTTACACTAACGATTACAATCAAAGGGTGAATGATATGAAAAGACTACCGGTAGAAAATCTTGGTTTTGTTGAAATAGGCGGCGTAGGTGAAATGATATACAGGGCTGTGCGATTTCCTGAGTATATCCCGGACTATGACGAAGATAGCGAAATAATTAAACCTATATTCACAGGTGGCCATGCTCCCCAAAGCGGTACAGATACTTCTCTGACAGGTCAAGAACTGTTAGTTAGCTTGTGTAATCTTTACGGGAAACTAAATAACCCAGACAGCACTGTTTCGATTACAGATGCCGTCTGGGATTGGTGTAGAAGCAATATTCATCCTTATGAAATTGATAGTCTTTATGAACTGCTTAAAAGCGAGAAATTTGCGCATATCACTTACAGAGATTTGGTACAGAATGACGGAACCTTCAGCATAAAACGATTCATAAAGGATTTGTGCGACTTAGGTACGGTCTTTGAACTTTACTTCGCCTTGAGAAGAGTTAAATATTACGGTGAAATTGACTACGCAAGAAAACTATATTATGAAGGTAGGCTTTGTGACAGTCTGGCTTTTCTTGAACGATATAAGCAATATGAGGATGATGAGGAATACAAGGCTCATATTTTAGAGAATTACGATGACCATATATTGCAAGTGATTGATATGTTTCCAGACTTCCGAATGAGGCTTAAATTAGATAAGAAAACCAGCAAAGTGATGTATGGAGCCGAAATTCAATCGGTTTTTGGTATTTGTTGGTACACCTTTTCCAGAATGGTAGCTGATGTTGCACCGCCAGTTGATGATGACCTTAGATATTTTGAATCGCAAGCCTCAATACTTTCCTGCCTTGCCTGCGGGAAATACTTTGTACGACATTCGAGCCGACAACTATATTGCGATAGTTGGGATTGCCAAGCCGAGCGAAACAGGAAGAACAGACGAGCCAGCTATGCTCGGAAGAAGGCGGCTGAAATAGAAAATAAAGAATAAAAATAGACCTCGCTACCTACCCGGTGTGGGTACAGTAACGAGGCTTATTGTTAGTGATGGCTTATTAGGGCTTCTCTTTGATATAAGCTATATCCTCCTCGGATAGCACTGTGATTAATTTTAAGTAGGTGAAGTACTCCTGCGATTGCTCTAAAAGCGGAAAATAAAAAGCGAAAATCAAATATTTTTAAACTTACTCATCCATATATTGTTAAAACCACTTATTCGTGATACAATTTTTATATTAGTTTACTGACGGAGGTTGAAACTATGGCTGTAAGATAGATGATATTTTAGAATTTGTACCAGATGGGATGCATGATGGAGATAATAACTAATGGTAAATTATTTTATCTATGAAAAAGTATGGTTGATAAAAATAATGATGATAATGCATAAATATGAAGAGGATTACAAATGCGAGGAGGAGTAAATGCATGCCAGTAATTAAAGGGTTAGAATGGACATTCAACACACAGGCTCATAATTATGAAAAAATGCGTCCAGGATATGTTAATGAGTTATACAAAGATATTTTTAACTACATTCCAATTGATAAATCTAGTAATGTTATAGAAGTTGGAATTGGAGGCGGGCAAGCAACATTGCCGATATTAGAAACAGGATGCAAGTTAACTGCTGTTGAATATGGTGCAAATTTAGCTGAACTATGCCGTAACAAATTCAACGAATATCCTGATTTTTGTGTTATCACAGCAAAATTCGAGGATTTTGAATATGATGATAATGCGTGTGATTTAATCTATTCTGCATCAGCATTTCACTGGATACCAGAAGAAGTCGGATACACAAAAGTTTTTAATCTGTTAAGAAAGGGCGGTGTTTTTGCTAGATTTGCCAATCACCCATACAAGGATAAAGGTAGAGAAGAACTACATAATGCGTTCCAGAAGATATATTCTGTATATATGCCCGGATCTCTTGCACCTAACGAGTACAGCGAAGAGGATGCAAAAAAAAGAGCAGATATTGCACGGAAATATGGTTTTGTTGATATAAGCCATAAATTATACCATAGGACAAGATCCTTTACAGCAAAAGAATACACATTACTTCTTGGCACTTATTCTGACCATATTGCTATTGAAGAAAACACAAGGAAAAAATTCTTTTCAGAAATTGAAAAGGCTATTGATAATTTAGGTGGCCTAATAACCATATACGATACTATTGATTTACAGCTTTGCAGAAAACCAGTTTAGGAGTGATGATATGTTTGTTGGTGCAATATTAAAAGAGACTATTACAGATGTTTACTTTTTGATTGTCTTACGATTGAGAAAGTTGAAGTTTGGAAAACAAATGACAATGAAATCAAATATTGGACAATGGTATTTTTCAAATCCAAGACATTAGACTTGCCGCAACGTCTCTCAGAAGTGATAATTGACGGATGGTTTGCTGATATGAAACAAGACAATATAAAATACATTATATTCAAAAATTGTGTATATCAGTATACCATTGGCAATATTCCAGAGAAAGACAGAGTATTATGTGAAATGAGAAAACGAGGGATACCCGATGAGCAATTTAATTGGGAAGAATAACTTTGCTAATGCTTAGGAATAGAAAATCGTGATTCTATCGGTCATGGAAACAAGTCCTTAAGGGTAAATCTTACTAAAAACTATGGGGGTGATGGAATGATAGGACTAAAACGAGGTCAGGTTGAGCTGTGTGACCATCAAAACGAATGGAAAGAAAACGCAACAGTAACCATTAATAAATTATGGGAGATATTTAATGGTATTGCGATTGATATCCAACATATAGGGAGTACGGCGATACACGGCATCAAAGCTAAGCCAATGCTCGATATTGCAGTAGGTGTTGAAAACTTTGATGATTTAACCGATATTTATCCAAAACTTGATGAAAACGGCATATATATTTCATCAACTCAACCGTTGCCAGGGATTATTTTATGCGCGATTAAAGATTATCGTGAAAGTGATATTGTTTTATGTAATTTACATATAGTCGTCATTGGAAGTGATCAGTGGAATAATCATATCGTCTTCCGTGATTATATGAACGCCTTTCCCGAGAAAGCCGCCGTTTACGAGAAATTGAAAATCAAATTGGCACAACAGTATCCTACTGACAGAGAGGATTATTGTAACGGCAAGAACGAATTCATAAATTCCAGTATTTCTGAAGCCCATATTTATATTGAAATGAAGCAAAAGCTTGATATCAAAACATTTGAACCAATTAATGCGGGATTGTCCAGCGACAAGAAATACTTTTTGGAAGCCGTTGATGGTAAACGGTTTTTATTGCGTATATCTGATGTGTCGGAATATGAGCGCAAGAAAACTATGTTTGACATCTTGATAAAAGCTACCGACATTGGTCTCCCTATGTGTAAACCTGTTGATTTTGGAATTTGCAGTGCCGGGAAGACTGTTTATCAACTTTTGACATGGTGCGAGGGAGATAATTTAGATAAAGTTTTGTCCACACTACCAAAAACCGAGCAATATGCTATAGGGATAAAGGCTGGAGAGATACTAAATGCCATACACTCAATTCCTGTATCACATGATTTTGACGATTGGTCTGTCCGCTATTACAAGCAAAATGATGGACGGATTAAGGCTTTTACAAATTGCGGTATTCAGATTGAAGGTAGCGATGAAATTTTAAGATTTATTGAGAACAACAAACACTTACTCCACAACCGTCCACAGTGCTTTACCCATGGAGATTTTCACACTGGCAATTTAATGATTTCAAGAGGGGGTGATTTATATGTCATAGACTGGGAAATGCTTGATTTTGACAATTACGCAGACCCTTGGAATGAATTTAACAGAATTGGACTTTCCGATATTAATCCATATTTTACAACCGGATTGTTACGCGGATATTTCAATGGCGAGCCACCCAGCGACTTTTGGAGCTTGCTTGCCTTTTATTTATCGGCTGGTTCTTTAATGCTTGTGTCATGGGCTTATTACTTACAACAAGATGAGCTTGATTTTGCTATGCAACAAGTAATAAATGTCTTGAACTGGTATGATAATATGCAATGCGTAATACCAAACTGGTATATCAAAAATTACGGAGGCTAAGTAAATGGAAAACAGTGAAATACTAACCTTTTTAAATGAACATTATCCGATTTCATTTACAAACGTAGAGCTTTTCCGCGACTCAGGTAGTACCGCATACATCGTAAGTTCAAATAATAAAAAATACTTTCTGAAGATTACAAAGTCTGCTTTTGAAGATACAATAGAGAGCTCCGTGAATGTTAATGTTTTCTTACAAAATAATGGTTTTCCTGTTACAAATGTAATTTTCACGACAGAAGGGCTACCATTTGTTGTGTCAGATACTGATATCAGAATGCGGCATTATATACTGTATGATTATATTGAGTGTTCTGAAATCAATGTCAATGAGGATGCGGAAGAAATAGGGTCTTTACTTGGACGTCTTCATCAGGTCATGAAAGGATATCAAGGTGATCTTGTAACACACGGCAAAGAGTTTTATATATGTCGATATATTGATATTCTCAGAAAGAAGGCCTATCCAAAAGCTGCTGTTTTTGAGGAATATGGTAACGAACTATGGGACAAGGTAAAAGGTTTACTGCTTGGATTTTCACATGGCGATATGTATAGCGGTAATATTCAAAGATCGCAGGATGGAACGTTGTACATTCTTGATTTTGATACATCATGCAAAGGATTTCCAGTGTATGATCTTGCACTTATCTGCAATCAAACGGACTATTTTGAATTTCAAAAAGATGGTTACCAAAAAACATCGAAAGTATATGAGCGACTGCTGTACGAGTATGTGAAGATTAATCCGCTATCGGAACATGAAATCAACTCATTGTATGATATGATCTCACTCTATCATTTCGCATTACAAGCGACAATAATAGAATTTTTGGGGCTTGATCGTTTCGATCACGTCTTTTTCGACCATCAACTCGATTGGCTGCTAAAGTGGAAAGAACAATGTGAAATATCTAAAGAAAGACAGCACTAAAGGTTTTATCCTTCGGTGCAGTCTTTACTTTCGAGCCTCCGCTTGAAGAGAGTCGGTCAAAAATTTACTTGTTTCCGTAAATCCCTTTGACGAACTCCCTTTGGATGGTTTTTTTATTTACAATAAAATAATGTTGACAGAAAAGCGAAGTTGTATTACTGTATTATAAGAGTAATACAGATGAAATAAAGATTTATTAAGAAAATAGAAACAAAGAATATAATGTTTACTATGGGTACGGGAAAAATAATGAGGAGTAATTGAAATGGGAAGATTGATACAAATAAGTGATATGTGCAAAATATACAATCCTGGAGAAAATGAGGTTAGAGCGCTGGATGGAATTAACCTTTCTATTTCAGAAAATGAAATGGTAGCAATTATTGGCCAATCTGGTTCTGGGAAGTCTACATTGATGAATATGCTAGGTTGTTTGGATGTACCAACTAGCGGAGTCTATATGCTTCATGGACAGGATGTAGAACATTTGGATGATGATGAATTATCAGATATTCGAAATTTAGAGATAGGGTTTATTTTTCAGGGGTTTAATTTAATTGCAAACTTAACTGCATTAGAAAATGTTGAATTACCCTTAATTTATAGGGGATTGGGTAAAAAAGAAAGGATGCTTCTTTCTAAAAATGCCTTAGAAAGAGTTGGACTTGGAAATCGAATGGATCACAAACCATCCGAGATGTCGGGGGGACAACAGCAACGGGTGGCAATTGCAAGGGCAGTAGCCCAAGCTCCACCAGTCATTTTGGCAGATGAACCCACTGGTAACTTAGATTCTACTTCTAGTAAAGAAATTATAGAAATCTTAAAAGATTTACATAAAGAAGGAAGCACGATTATATTAATTACTCATGATAATGAAATTGCGAAGCAGGCAAATCGGATTGTTAAAATTATTGATGGAAAGATTTTTAGTGACGAAATAATGGATGGTGGAAATTGAACAGTTGTAATAATAGTTCAGATAATTATGTAAGGTGTGCAAACATGCGGATGGGAGAAGAAATGAAATCAAAAAAGTATAAAAAGATCAGAAAAAGAATTATAGTTAGTATCGTAGTAACGGCAATCTTGGCACTTTTATTTTTGCCAAGACTGTTAAAAGGTCCTGAGCTTGTATCAGTAACCACGACACAAGCATGGAAAGGTGATATTGAGGCAAAATTAAAAATGAGCGGAACTATAGCAAGCGAGATAACCAGAACATATTTTTCTCCAGTAAGTAGTGTTGTTGGAACCATAGAAGTATCATTAGGAGAAACAGTTTCAGAAGGTACATTGTTGCTTTCTTATGATTTAAGGGAATTAGAAACAACGCTAATCACTTCACAGATAACCGATCAAATGAATCAAGCTAATTATAATGCCTTAATAGTGGGAAATGGAAAGAATAAGCAAGAATTAATTCAAGCAGAGAGCGATATTGCAATTTATGAACCATTAATTACGCAACAGAAACAGTTTATCAATGACTTAGAAGCAAGTATTAATAATGAAATGATTAAGGAAAGAACAGGCTTATATGCAGAACTACGAAAAAAGGAAAAGATTCAGGTGGGATGTCAACGACAATTAGAACTTACGCAAGATAACACCAATGTAAAGGATCAACTAGATGCTGTAAATTTTGAAATTGCTGATATTAACAGAAAGATTAGTTTGTTGTCAGAATATGAAACAAAGGATAATAAAGAAGATATTTTATTAAAAGCAAAAAATGATTTATCGGATATGGAAACTTTTTTTGCAGAAAAAAAAGGTAAAAAGTCCGCATCAGAAGCCGCTATTATGGATGGGAATGAGTTAGAGGCAAAAAGACTTCAAAATAAAATATCTGCCATTACCACAGTGGAGGAGCAGGAACGTTTAGAATTAGCAAAAGCAGGCATTATGGCAGACTTTAATGGCGTCGTTACAGAACTGACTGTAATAGAAGGTTCCACTATTACAGCAGGATCTCCTTTGATTACGGTTCAAAGCTATGAAAATGTAAAAGTACAGATCAGTGTATCTAAATATGATTTGAAGCAATTAAAAGAAGGCCAGAAAGCAGAAGTAATTGTGGCGGACAAATCCTACGAAGGTGTTGTTAGTAAAATTAATCGATTTGCTACCGCAAATGCTTCTGGGACACCAATGGTAGCAGTGGATATACATATTACAAATCCGGATGAGGCAATTTTCTTGGGATTGGAAGCGAAGGTAAATATTCATATGGCAGAAGGTAAAAATGTGCTATTAGTTCCTATGGAAGCCGTTAACGCTGATAAACAAGGAGACTTCTGTTTTGCAATTGTAAATGGTATTGTCACTCGTAAAGATGTGGTAGTGGGAATATCTTCAGATTCCTTTGTTGAAATAAAAAAAGGTTTGGCTGAAGGAGATCACGTTATTAATACTGGAACTAGTGTAGAAGAAGGAAGTCGGGTATTAGAAGTAGAAGAAAAGTAAGGAGTAAGAAATATGGCACAGTTTTGGGAATATATAAAAATTGCCCTAATGAATATAAAAAGTAATAAAGGCCGTTCTTTATTAACGATGCTTGGCATTATTATTGGTATCTCTTCCGTAATTATGATTATATCCATAGGAAATGGTGTGAAGGGTCAAATTAACGGAGAACTAAATGCCATGGCTGGCGGTCAATTATATATGTACATACAAGAAGATAACGAAATGATTTCAGAGTTTACCATTAAAGACTTTCAGGCAATCGAAGAAAATGTGGAACATGTAAAGGGAGTTACACCGCAATATTCCTTGTACGGGAGAGCAATTGGAAGAAAAGACAGTTTCGAATGTAATGTTAGTGCAGGAACAAATAGTCTGGAGTACATATCGAAAGACCCGATTATAAGGGGTAAATATTTTTCGGAAAATGATTATTATGTAGGAAATAAAGTTTGTGTCATCAAGGAAAGCGGAGCTAGAAGTTTGTTTGGTACAACAGATGTAATAGGAATGTCTATTGAAGTTGAAATTTACGGTTCCACTCAGGAATTGACAATCGTGGGAATACGTCAAGATAACGAATCATCGCTTATTTCAGGCATGATGTATGGTAATGCTACGATTCCAATTGAAATGCCTATTTCGGTTTTGGGAAGTTCCTATGGATTTTACGTGGAAGGATTTGATGGAGCTTATATTATTGGTGAATCGGGACAGTATTCTTCGCAAATTGCAAAAGATTGTATTTCATTAATGGAATCAAGATATAATATCCGAGGGGATGGAGCCATTCTTATGGAAGACTTTAATGATTCATTAAGTCAGGTCAACAACGTTTTGGGATACATTACACTATTTGTTGTATTTGTTGCGGCCATATCCCTCTTAGTTGGAGGAATTGGTGTTATGAATATTATGTTAGTTTCTGTTACGGAAAGAACGAGAGAAATCGGTATTCGAAAAGCACTTGGAGCCAGAACCAACTCGATTATGCTTCAGTTTTTATCGGAATCTGCAATTATAACCTTGCTGGGTGGTATTATTGGAATCATAATTGGGGTAATAGGTGCAAAGGGTGTATGCAGTATTATGAACATTACTGCTTATGTTGAACCATCCACCGTTTTTTTAGCCACATTGTTTTCATCAGCAGTTGGTATCTTTTTTGGAATCTATCCAGCTAAAAAGGCAGCAAAGTTAAGTCCAATTGAAGCCCTGAGACATGAATAATTATGAATTAGTAAGTGAACCCATTAAAAGATGAAGGGTTGGTAATAATTTAGAGATGGATAAGTCATCTTCACTACCAAAGGGAATAGAACAAAGAAGCTGTTTTGGCACATTTGCTGCTTCCACCTTTAATGTTCTTCCTTTTTCTGTCAGCAGGATATAGACATTTCGTTCATCGGTATCAGAACGCTTTCTTTGAACAAGGCCAGCATGTTCCATTTTTTTTAAAATTGGTGTCAATGTTCCAGAGTCAAGATAAAGTCTTTTACCCAAATCCTTTACGTTAATATTATCTTCTTCCCATAAGGCAAGAAGTGTAATATAACTCGTATAAGTAAGACCTAGTGGATCGAGAAGTGGTTTGTATTTTTTAATAATTTCTTTGGAACATACGTAAAAAGCAAAACAAAGTTGATTATCTAGTTTCAAAAGTTCGTCTGTAGGTATTGGATCGATTGTTTGGGAAAGTTCTTTTTTATTTTTCATATAATATCTCCTTTAAATGGCACAATTTTGCTTATAAAACGATCCCTAATATTAAGTCCAGCCACCATCCAGCCCTATAATTTGGCCGGTTAGATAGGCTGGACTTTGAATTAGTTGAAGCACTAGATCAGCAACCTCATCCACTTTTCCAAGTCTATCAGCAGGTATTTCGTCTATGAGCGCCCTCATCTCGGAGAGGCTGAAATCCTGATTCATTTGGGTATCAATGACACCACAGGCAATGGCATTTACTTGAATATTATTAGGTGCTAATTCTTTTGCAAGAGCTTTTGTAAAACTATTTAAACCACCCTTAGAAGAAGAATACGCAACTTCAGTAGAAGCGCCTACATTTCCCCAAACGGAGGAAATGTTGATTATTTTGCCACAGCGTTTCCTTAGCATAAAAGGGATGGCCAATTTACTTGTATAAAAAACAGAGGATAGATTAGTATCTATTACCTTGTGCCAATCACTGATTGACATTTCACTTAAGAGCCCTATATAAGATATGCCTGCATTATTTATTAAGAGATCCAGTTCTTTTATTTGACCGAAGATCTGCGCAACATCATCATAGCAACTGATATCAGCTTTGAAAATAGAACAAGATATCTGATATTTTTCTTCCAATTCATTTTTTAGAATCTGCAGGTTTTCGTAAGAATGATAACCAGTTAAGTATAGATGATATCCTTCTTTTGCCAATGTGTATGCAATTGCTTTGCCTATTCCACGAGATGCACCGGTAACTAAAGCATAACCTTTCATTTTAAAATCTCCTTTTACAAAAATTAGGGTAAACTAAGTATAATATTATACAATGAAGCAATTATACTATATTTAACACAGTAGTGGAAATAAAAAAGTGTATCGAAATATTAAGAACTATTAAGGAAGAAGGAAAACAGTCCATCTTCCTTTTTAATTCCCCTTAAAGTGGCATAAAACGGGCATTTGATGGGAATTGGTAAATAAATACATTGATTGACAAATGAATTCTAGCATGCTATATTATTAAACAGATGTAACAAATTCGTAACAAATTGTAACAGTTATTTAGTACACGTAACATATGGAGGATTTCGATGATTAAGAAAGGCATGAAAATTGCAGCATGTGTTCTTGCAGGTGCAATAGCATTTTCCGTGGGAAACTTTTCAACTAATGCAACATCCGTATCAGCGGTATTACCGGCAGCAGGATTGGCATTAATTTTAGAAGAGGGCACATCGGTTGAAGAGATCCAAAAAGAAGTTGATTTGATAAGTTTAAAACAAAAAGAAGAAGTTCAAAAAAGTGATTCTGATTCTGTATCACAAATAGTGAGTAAAAATGAAGCGGAACAAGAACCTATTCAAGCGATAAATATAAAATCAAATATACTAGTTGCATTTGAAGAATTAATGTTACCTGTACAAATGCAAAAGATTGATTTGGTAGTTATTGAAGAACAAAAAACGGCAACTGCAGATTTAGTGGTGATATCCGTTGATAATTTGGATGAAGCAGATTTTGATAATGTTTCCGTATCAATGAATGAGGTGAAGGGTGAAGATTATTCCAATTTATTGATTGCAAATGTTAATGATTATGTAAATATAAGAAGTATTCCAAGTACAGATGGTGAGGTGGTTGGAAAACTATATGGAGAATCAGTTGGAGAATTAATCTCCGAGACGGATGGTTGGTATGAAATCAAATCAGGTTCCGTAGTTGGATTTGTAAAAGCAGAGTATTTTATAGTAGGTGAAGAAGCAGAAGCAATGATTGATGAAGTGAGTACTAAGATAGCTACAGTTGCTACAACTACTTTGAAGGTTCGTTCTGAAGCTAGCATGGAATCATCCGTTTTGCAACTAATTCCAATGGGTGATAATGTTACAGTTGTAGAGGAACTTGATGGCTGGGTAAAAGTATCAATTGAAGGCAACGATGGATATGTATCTTCAGAATATGTAACCGTTAAAACGGAATTTATAACGGCTGAATCAAAAGCCGAAGAAGAAGCTAGATTAAAAATAGAAGCAGAAGAAAAAAGAAAAAAAGAAGCAGAGCAACAAGCGAAAATAGCAGAACAACAAGCAAAAATAGCAGAACAAGCAAATAGAGCAGTTGCAACAACAGAAGTAGCAGTAACAGAAGCTCCAACGACAGTCTATAGTGCTGAGAGTAGTGAATCTGGAATAGCAGTAGCTAATTATGCATTACAATTTGTGGGGAATCCTTATGTGTACGGTGGCGTTAGCTTAACTAACGGTGCAGATTGCTCTGGGTTTGTACTATCTGTGTATGGTAACTTTGGAGTTAGTTTACCTCATTCTGCAAATGCGGATAAAAAACAAGGATATGCAGTTGATGGACTAGAAAATGCTCAACCTGGTGATTTGTTGTGTTATTCAGGTCATGTAGGTATTTATATTGGTGGTGGTCAGGTTGTTCATGCTAGTACAAGCAGGACTGGTATTATTGTTTCAAAAGCCACTTACAATACGATTCAAGCAATTAGGAGAATATTTTAAATAAATAATAATTGAATTGGAAATTTCAAAAGATAAACACAAAAAGGGATGGTATAATACCATCCCTTTTTGTGTTTATGTAAAGAATATTAATTATGTTATCTTTGTACATATAAAATATATTTTTTAAATACGATATAAAAATTTCAGATTATGCAAGATGCACAAAACTTGTTAAAAATGCCGAAAAAAGATGGAGATTTAGTGTCGAATATTAAAATAGTTATCCACAGTTACAATTACGGAAATATTGGAGAAATGGACTTATACACGGGGTTATGCACAATGTCCACATGATTTGTAGCGGAAAAGCTTGTATTTTTATGGAGTATATGGGAACATTTGTTTTGTACAGTTCTAATAAAAATCACTATTTGTAAAAAAATGTCGAAAAAAGCATTGACTTTTTCAATGATAAAAGTTAACAGTCAATTTCATTAAATATTGCAAATATACTATTAAATGTGGTATAATAACAATAAGTCAAAGAGCGAAAGGGATGGACATCATGAAATTTATAATTAGTGGAAAAAACATCGACATTACAGAAGGATTAAAAACAGCAATTGAAGATAAAATAGGAAAACTGGAAAAATATTTTACAGCAGAAACAGAAGTTCATGTTACTTTAAGCGTAGAAAAAGAAAGACAAAAAATCGAGGTAACAATCCCTGTAAAAGGTAGTATTATTAGATCTGAACAAGTAAGCAATGATATGTATGTATCAATTGACTTGGTAGAAGAGATTATTGAAAGACAATTGAAAAAATATAAGAACAAATTGGTTTCTAAGCAACAAGCTAACAATTACTTCCAACAGTCTTATATTGATAAAGATTATATGGAAGAAGAAGAAATTAAAATTATACGAACAAAGACGTTTGATATTAAGCCTATGTATGCTGAAGATGCTTGTATTCAAATGGAGTTATTAGGACATAATTTCTTTGTATTTTATAATGCGGAATCAGACCAGGTAAATGTTGTATATAAAAGAAAAGGCAACACATATGGCTTGATCGAACCTGAATTATAGGACGTGCAATTAAAATTTAATAGTAGGTAACGTAAACGGAACCAGCTTTTGATATAAAATCAAAGGCTGGTTTTTGAATACCTTAATTTTTTCAGTCATATATTTATATGTATGCAGAAAGAATAAGGTGAAATGTTAAAATGAAAAGATATAAAATAGTAAAGAAGTTAATACTTGTGGAAATTATACTATTAATCATAGTTGGATGTACCTATTACATATTAAAGTATTGCAAAATTGAGAATAATGAAAAAAGAAATAATGAGCAAAAGATAGAAGTTATAGCAAACTCATTAGGTCTTATAATCGAGAAAGAAAAAAAAGATTATATTAAGTGGGTGGAATTTAATGTATCCTTTGATGCGCTGTGTTATGCCTACCAATTGGATGTAGATACTTATAACAAAGATATCCATCTTAATTGGATTGAATTGCTTGCTTATTGCGCTACTAAACATGGAGGAGAGTTTCCAACAAGTGTAAAAAAAGAAATGAGAGAACTATCTGACAAACTATCTAGCAAAGAAATTACTATGAAGGAAGTGGCTAAGGATTTAAAGAATTATAATTATTATTATGAGGTATATTCCACAGTACTTAGTGGTTTTATTGGGGAATATCAAATTCAAACATTAAACGATAATAATGAAATTATTTGGAAAGAAAAATATGGATTAAAGGTATTTTCCCCCATTTCCAAAGGCTTTGCCTATCAAGATTATGATGATTTTGGTGCTTCAAGAAGTTATGGATATGCCAGACCACATTTGGGTCATGATATGATGGGGTTAGTAGGAACTCCAATTATAGCCGTTGAGTCGGGTTATGTGGAAGCAATTGGATGGAATCGATATGGAGGGTGGAGAATTGGAATTCGAAGCTTTGATGGAAAACGCTATTATTATTATGCTCATCTTCGACAAAATCGCCCCTACAGTGAAGGGATAGAAGAAGGAAGCATCGTTACTGCGGGAGATGTTATTGGTTATATGGGACATACCGGCTATAGTACAGAAGAAAATGTAAATAATATTAAAGTAACTCATTTACATTGGGGACTACAACTTATATTTGATGAATCTCAAAAAGAATGTGATAATGAAATATGGATTAACTGTTATAATCTGACAAAATTTTTATATAAAAATAAATCACAAACGGTAAGAGATGAAGATACAAAAGAATGGCATAGAAGCTATAAGTTGATTGATCCAAGTGTAGAACAATACAAAAAAAACAATTAAATATGCAAAAAATTCGTAATTTGTATACTAGGAAAAGCATTGCAAAATAAAATACCCTATGATACAATAATCCCAGCAGGCAATGATAAAAAAATAACAATCATTGCAAAGCCTTGTTTTATGGGCATTTTAAATAAAAATGGAGGATGAATATATGTTAAAAAAGGTAGTTTTAGCAGGAGCATGTCGTACAGCAATTGGTACTATGGGTGGTTCACTAAGCACAACATCAGCAGCTGATCTTGGAGCAATTGTAATTAAAGAAGCTTTGAAAAGAGCAGGCGTTGCGCCAGAAGCAGTTGATCATGTATATATGGGATGCGTTATTCAAGCTGGACTTGGTCAAAACGTAGCTCGTCAAGCAACAATAAAGGCGGGATTGTCAATTGAAGTTCCAGCAGTGACCATTAACGTTGTATGTGGATCTGGTCTTAACTGCGTAAATATGGCGGCACAGATGATTCAAACGGGAGATGCTGATATTGTAGTAGCTGGTGGTATGGAAAACATGTCTTTAGCTCCATTCACACTTCCAGGTGCCCGTTTCGGATATAGAATGGGAAATGCAAAAGTTGTTGATACAATGGTTAATGATGCATTATGGGATGCATTCAACGATTATCATATGATTCAAACAGCAGATAACATTTGTTTAGATGAAAGATGGAACATTTCACGAGAAGAATTAGATGAGTTTGCTTTAGCTTCACAATTAAAATGTGAAAAAGCACAAGCTACAGGACAATTTGAAGATGAAATAGTACCTGTTATGGTTAAGAAGAAAAAAGAAATGATAGAATTTAAGGTAGATGAGGGACCACGTGCTGGTTCTACAATAGAAGGACTTGCAAAACTTCGTGCGATTAATCCAAACGGTAAGGTTACAGCAGGAAATGCTTCAGGAATTAATGATGGAGCTGCTGCGATCGTTGTAATGAGCGAAGAAAAAGCAAAAGAGCTTGGTGTTATCCCAATGGCAACTTTTGTAGCTGGTGCAATTGCAGGTGTTGATCCAACAATTATGGGTATCGGACCAGTTGCATCTACAAAAAAGGTTTTTGCAAAAACTGGATTAACAATAGAAGATATGGACGTAATTGAAGCAAACGAAGCGTTTGCAGCACAGTCAATTGCGGTTGGTAAGGACTTAGGATTTGATCTTACAAAATTAAATCCTAATGGAGGAGCAATTGCACTGGGACATCCAGTAGGTGCTTCAGGTTGCCGTATCCTTGTTACCTTATTACATGAAATGGTTAAACAAGATGCTAAAAAAGGTCTTGCAACTTTATGTATCGGTGGCGGTATGGGATGTTCTACCATTGTTTCTAGAGACTAAATGTAAAACAAAACTACATGACTTCCAAGCTAATTGCCTGGAAGTCATGAATGCGTAAAAACGAATTTATTAAATAAATTCATACCAAGTATTTTGGAGGGAAATAGATATGGAATTTGTATTATATAGTCAAAAAAATGCGGTTGGTATTATTACAATCAACCGTGAAAAAGCGTTAAATGCATTAAACTCTGTTATTTTAGAAGAATTAGACAAAACTTTAAATTCTGTGAATCTTGATGAAGTAAGATGTCTTATTTTAACAGGAGCTGGTGAAAAATCATTTGTGGCCGGAGCTGATATTGGTGAAATGAGTACACTTACGAAATCAGAAGGAGAAGCGTTTGGTAAAAAGGGAAATGATGTATTCAGAAAATTAGAAACATTTCCAATCCCAGTGATAGCAGCAATCAATGGTTTTGCATTGGGCGGTGGATGTGAAATAGCAATGAGTTGTGATATAAGGATTTGTTCTGATAATGCAATCTTTGGACAACCTGAAGTTGGCCTGGGAATTACACCGGGATTTGGAGGAACTCAAAGACTTCCTCGCATAGTTGGCGTAGGAATGGCTAAACAAATGATTTATTCAGGAAGAAATATCAAAGCTGATGAAGCGTTCAGAATAGGTCTTGTGAATGGGGTATATCCAATAGATGAGCTCATGAATGCAGCGGAAAAATTGGCAACATCAATTGCCAAAAATGCTCCTATTGCAGTTCGTAATTGTAAAAAGGCAATGAATGATGGTTTAGATGAAGGAATGGATCAAGCAATTATTATTGAAGAAAAGTTGTTTGGAGATTGCTTTGAATCATATGATCAAAAAGAAGGTATGACCGCTTTTTTAGAAAAAAGAAAAGTAGAAGCATTTTTAAATAAATAATTAGGTTTCAATAGGTTGGTAAAACAAATTAAATATAAATTATTCAATAGGAGGAACTACAATGAAAGTAGGTATTATTGGTGCTGGAACAATGGGAGCAGGAATTGCTCAAGCTTTTGTTCAGACAGAAGGCTATGAAGTTTATCTTTGTGACATTAATGAAGAATTCGCAGCGAATGGTAAAAAAAGAATTGCAAGTGGATTAAGTAAATTAGTTGCAAAAGAAAAAATCACTCAGGACTATGCAGATTCTTTACTGGCAAAAATTAAAACGGGAACAAAGGAGATTTGTAACGAAGCAGATTTAATTGTAGAAGCAGCGCTTGAAGTAATGACTGTAAAACAACAAACATTTAAAGAATTACAAGCAATTGTTCCTGCAACTTGTATCTTTGCAACAAATACATCATCTCTTTCTATTACAGAAATTGGTGCTGGCTTGGACAGAGCTGTAATTGGAATGCATTTTTTCAACCCAGCAAACAGAATGAAACTTGTTGAAGTAATTGCAGGTTTAAATACACCAGCTGAAATAGTTGAAAAAATTAAAGCAATTTCAATTGAAATTGGAAAAGATCCAGTTCAAGTGGAAGAAGCACCAGGTTTTGTTGTTAACAGAATTTTAATTCCGATGATTAACGAAGCGATTGGAATCTTTGCAGAAGGCGTTGCTTCTGTGGAAGGTATTGATAATGCAATGAAATTAGGCGCTAACCACCCAATGGGTCCTTTAGCACTTGGAGATTTAGTGGGACTTGATATTGTACTTGCTATTATGGAAGTAATGCAAAACGAGACAGGTGATCCAAAATATCGCCCACATCCACTTCTTAAAAAAATGGTACGTGGCAAGCAACTTGGTATGAAAACAGGAAAAGGTTTCTATGATTACAGCAAATAAGTTGTAAATTTAAATATTATTATGGAGGAAATTCAAACATGGATTTTACATTAAGTAAAGAGCATGAAATGGCAAGAACACTTTTCAGAGATTTTGCTGAAACAGAAGTAAAACCTTTAGCTCAAGAGGTTGATGAAACAGAACAATTCCCAACAGGAACTGTTGTAAAGATGAATAAGCTAGGATTTATGGGAATACCAATTCCAAAAGAATATGGTGGACAAGGTTGTGATACGTTAACTTATGCTATGTGTGTAGAAGAACTTTCTAGAGTTTGTGGTACAACAGGTGTAATCGTATCTGCCCACACTTCACTTTGTGCGGAACCAATTAAAAAGTTTGGTACAGAACAACAAAAACAAAAGTATTTGATTCCACTTGCAAAGGGCGAAAAACTCGGTGCTTTTGGCTTAACAGAACCAGGCGCTGGCACGGACGCATCGGGTCAACAAACTAAAGCAGTTTTAGATGGTGATGAATATATTATCAACGGAAGCAAAATCTTTATTACAAATGGTAAAGAAGCGGATATTTATATTGTGTTTGCAATGACTGATAAATCAAAAGGAACAAAGGGAATTTCTGCATTTATTATGGAAAAAGGAACACCTGGATTTACTTTTGGTACAAAAGAAAAGAAAATGGGTATTCGTGGTTCCTCAACATACGAATTGATTTTCACAGATTGTAGAATTCCTAAGGAAAACCTATTAGGTGCTGAAGGAAAAGGATTTGGAATTGCTATGACCACTCTTGATGGCGGACGTATTGGTATCGCTTCTCAAGCTCTTGGTTTGGCAGCAGGTGCACTGGACGCAACAATTGCTTATGTAAAAGAAAGAAAACAATTTGGAAGAGCAATTTCTAAATTCCAAAATACCCAGTTCCAAATTGCGGACATGGCTACTAAGGTAGAGGCAGCAAGATTGTTAGTTTATAAAGCAGCAATAGCAAAAGATACACAAAAGAAGTTTTCTTTGGAAGCTGCTATGGCTAAATTATATGCAGCTGAAGTTGCTATGGAAGTTACAACTAAAGCAGTTCAACTACACGGCGGATATGGTTACACTAGAGAATATGATGTGGAACGTATGATGCGTGATGCTAAGATAACGGAGATTTATGAGGGTACAAGCGAAGTTCAGAAGATGGTTATCTCAGCATCCCTACTTTAGTATCGTTATTGTAATAGGCAATCAATCAAATAAAATATAAGGAGTGACAACACAGTGAAAATCGTTGTATGTATAAAACAAGTTCCAGATACAAATGAAGTTAAATTAGATCCAGTTACTGGTACTCTTATTAGAGATGGTGTACCAAGTATTATTAATCCAGATGATAAAGCAGGATTAGAGGCAGCGCTTGTTCTAAAAGAAAATATGGGCGCGGAAGTGAGTGTTATTACCATGGGGCCACCTCAAGCGGATGCCGTTTTAAGAGAAGCTATGGCTATGGGGGCTGATAAAGCATACTTAATTACAGATAGAGCATTTGGTGGAGCTGATACTTTAGCTACCTCTACAACACTTGCAGCAGCAATTAAAAAATTAGATTACGATTTAATTATTACAGGACGTCAAGCTATTGATGGAGATACAGCACAAGTTGGACCACAAATTGCTGAACATTTAAATATTCCTAACGTTTCTTATGCAGAGGATATTAAAGTGGAAGGTAATACAGTAATTGTCAAACGTCAATATGAAGATAGATATCATACAGTAAAGGTTCAATTACCTTGTTTAATTACAGCACTTGGAGAAATGAATAAACCACGTTATATGACTCCTGGTGGAATATTTGATGCTTATAGAGCAAAAGAAATCACTATATTTACGAGAGCTGATTTAGAAGTAGCGGATGAAGTAATTGGATTAAAAGGCTCTCCAACAAAAGTAGCACAATCATTCCCTAAGGGTGTAAAAGCTCACGGAACAAAAGTTACGTTAGACCCTCAGGATGCGGTAGATTACATCGTAGAAAAATTACAAGAAAAATATGTCATTTAATTGATAGAAAGTGGTGAAAAAGAATGAATTTACAAGATTATAAAGGCGTATTTGTCTTCGCACAACAACTTGATTGTCAAGTGTCAGGCGTTTCTTACGAATTGATAGGTAAGGCGAAAGAACTTGCGGTAGACCTAGGGACAGATGTAACAGCAGTGCTAATTGGTTCAGGCATTCAATCATTAGCAGATGATTTAGCGGCACTTGGTGCTGATAAAATTATCGTGATTGATAATCCAGAATTAAAAGAATATACAACAGAACCTTACACTCATGCTATGGTAAGTGTAATTGAAAAATACAAACCAGAAGTAGTACTTTTCGGTGCTACTGCAATTGGCCGTGACCTTGCGCCACGTGTATCAGCTAGAGTTAAAACAGGCCTTACCGCTGACTGTACAAAGTTAGAAGTAGATGCTACAACTAAGAACTTAAGAATGACTCGTCCAGCATTTGGCGGTAATATTATGGCAACGATTGTTTGCCCTGATCATCGCCCTCAAATGGCTACCGTTCGTCCAGGCGTTATGCAAAAGGTCAAAAGAAATGATGCAGCTAAAGCAAATATTGATGAATTAAAAGTAGAATTTATTAAAAATAATAAATATGTTGAAATTACAGAAATAATCAAAAAGGTTAGTGATAAACTTGATATCATGGATGCTAAAATCTTGGTTTCCGGCGGACGTGGTGTTGGTAGCAAAGAAAACTTCAAATTATTAGAAGAATTTGCTTCCTATATCGGTGGAGAAGTTTCTTCTTCCCGCGCGTGCGTAGATGCAGGTTGGACTGAAAAGGAACAACAAGTTGGTCAAACAGGTAAAACAGTTCGTCCTAATGTATACTTTGCAATTGGTATTTCAGGAGCAATCCAACATTTAGCAGGTATGGAAGAAGCAGATATCATTATTGCAATTAATAAAGACGAGACAGCTCCTATTTTTGATGTAGCTGATTATGGTATTGTAGGCGATTTAAATCAAATTATGCCATTGCTTGCAGAAAGATTTAAACGTGGTTTCAAATAAGTAGAAAGATTTAAAATGATGGATCCCTTTACACAGATAGAGTTGCTATTGTTAATTTGTTAGAAAGCAATTCGAAGTAGATGTAAAGGGATTTTTTGCATAAAAATAAGCTAACAACTTTCGTTGCAGCTTATTTTTAATAAAACTAATATATCATTTCTTTTTCTTCTCCTTTTAAAACACGAAGTGCTCCTTGGGCAAGCGCCAATAATTCGTCTTCACCAGGATATACTTGGAATGGAGCAATCCACTCAGATCTTTTTCTTAATCCGTCTACGACAATCGTGTCATAAGCAATTCCACCAGTGATAATAATTCTGTCCACTTTTCCATCTAACACAGTTGCCATAGAGCCGATATCTTTTGCTACCTGCATAATAAATGCTTCTCGAACTTCTTCTGCGTGGGTATCTCCATTTAGTATCATTTTATCAACGTCACGCATATCATTGGTGCCACAATAAGCATTAAATCCGCCTTTGCCTACGATTTTGCTGTAAATTTCTTGTTCGCAAAAAGAACCACTAAAGCACATTTTAATAAGTGCACCACTTGGAACGCATCCGGCTCTTTCTGGAGAAAAAGCACCGTCACCATCTAAAGCATTAAAAATATCAATAACTCTACCAGCTTTGTGAGCGCCAACGGAAACACCACCTCCCATGTGTACAACAATTAAGTTCATGGATTCATATGATTTACCATTTTCTTTTGCATAACGCTTTGCAGCTGCCTTTTGATTAAGAGCATGAAATACACTAGTTCTTGGCAATTCAGGAACACCAGAATATCTTGAAATAGCATCAAGTTCGTCAACAACTACGGGGTCAACAATGTAAGAGGGAACGCCAATAGAGTCTCCAAGTTCCCTAGCTAAAATACCACCTAGATTAGAAGCATGTTGTCCTTGCTTACCAATTTTCAAATCTTCTAACAATTCATCTGTTACCGCGTAAGTTCCTCCGGGAATTGGTTTTAACATACCCCCACGTCCTACAATAACTTGAAGTAAAGTAATATCAAAATTTTTTTCTTTTAATATGTTAATAATAATTTCCTTACGGAAATCTTTTTGCTCCAAGATAGATGAAAAACGAGTAATTTCCTCGGTGGAATGTCTGAGTGTTTCCTCAAATAATAATGTTTCATCTTCATAAACACCTATTTTTGTGGAGGTAGAGCCTGGATTGATAATTAAACTTTTAATTGACATAGCGAAAGCCTTTCTATTTGATTTATTTGTTTAAATATTCAGCGACAATAGCGCCAAGTGCAATGGAATTTACTTTTGTTTCAAAATCATCTGATCTGGATGTGAGTATTACGGGAGCCTGGGTTCCGGTTAAAATATTTCCATTCTTAACTTTGGCTGTATGAACCAAGCATTTATAGACAAGATTACCAGCATGTATATCAGGAAAAAGAAGAACGTCAGCATCACCAACAATTTTTCTATTTTCTGCACCCTTATGAATAGCCGATTCTGGATGTATTGCTAAATCCAGGGAAAGAGGTCCATCTACGATACAGCCAGTAATTTTCCCTTCTTCGCACATTTTGGTAAGTTCAGCAGCTTCAACAGTTACCGGCATCTTTGGATTGACTACTTCTACGGCAGCAAGTGGTGCAACTTTAGGATTTTTAATCCCGCATGCATGACAAATTTCAACAGTATTTGCAATAATATTAACTTTATCCTCTAAAGTAGGGTAAGGCAAAAATGCAACATCTGATAAAAACAACAATTGTTCAATCCCTTCTACTTCAAATACACAAACATGTGACAATTGTTTTCCCGTTCTAAGACCGACTTCTTTATCTAATACACAACGTAAAAAAGATTTTGTATCAATGAGACCCTTCATATACATATCTGCTTTTTTGTTGTGTACTAGTTCAACTGCTTTTAATGCCGCAGCATAATCATCTTGTTCATCAATAATTTCAAAATCAGTTAAATCCATTTGAATAGAAGCAGCAATCGCTTTAATTTTAGCTTCATCTCCAACTAAAATGGCATTTGCAATACCTCTTTCTTTTGCAGCGCGAACTGCTTCTAATACAGGTCCATCCTGGGCTACAGCTACAGCAATTTTTTTAATGCTACAGTCATTCACTTTTTCTAGCAATGCATCAAAACCCTTATTCATTTGTTTACACCTCGTGATATAATTATTTTAAAAAATCAGTTGTTAAAATAATAACACTTCTATAATTAAAGGTCAAGGAAAGCGATATGGAAAAAAAGCACTTGAATAACAATTTTTTGTATAAAATGTCACAAAAAATAAGCTGATATTAAAAGATGATTTGAAATAAGTCACATTTTTATAGAATTTTTAGAAAATCTATATAGCGTATATACCGTATTTAGTTGAATTTGAATTATAAATCTGATACAATAAAAAATAGGTTTGTAATGAATTAGGAAAAGTTTCATTCAGAAAAAGAGATATTTATAGGAGTTCAAAATGAAAATTATTGATAAAGTATTTGGTACTCATAGCGAAAGAGAAGTAAATCGTCTTAATGGATTGATGGATAAAATTGAATCCTTACGTCCCGAAATGATGGAACTTACCGATTTAGAGATCAAAGATAAAACATCAGAATACAAAAAAAGACTAACAGAAGGTGAGACTCTAGATGATTTGCTGCCTGAAGCATACGCAACAGTAAGAGAAGCGGCTCGCAGGGTTCTTAATATGGAACATTACCGTGTTCAGTTAGTTGGCGGTACTATTTTGCATCAAGGCAGAATTGCTGAAATGAAAACTGGTGAAGGAAAAACGCTAGTATCTACCTTACCAGCTTACCTAAATGCATTAGAAGAAAAAGGTGTACTCATTGTAACCGTAAATGATTATTTGGCGAAACGTGATTCCGAATGGATGGGGCAAATCCATGAGTTTTTAGGATTAAAGGTTGGCGTAGTTCTCAACTCAATGAAGCCTGACGAACGTAGAGAGGCCTACAATTGTGACATTACATATGTTACTAATAATGAATTGGGATTTGACTATTTAAGAGATAATATGGTTATTTATAAGGAACAATTAGTACTTCGCGATTTGAATTATGCGATTATTGATGAAGTCGATTCCGTATTAATAGATGAAGCTAGAACGCCACTTATTATATCAGGACAAAGTGGAAAATCAACAAAACTATATGAAGCCTGTGATATTTTTGCACGTCAGTTAAAACGTGGTGAAGATATGAAAGATTTATCTAAAATGGATGCAATTATGGGTATTCACCAGGAGGAATCTGGCGACTTTATCGTTAACGAAAAGGACAAAGTAGTAAATTTAACAGAACTTGGAGTAGAGAAGGTAGAACGCTATTTTCAAATTGATAACCTAGCGGATACAGAAAATATTGAAATCCAACATAACATGATTTTAGCACTTAGGGCACATAATCTTATGTTCCGTGATCAAGACTATGTGGTAAAAGATGATCAGGTATATATCGTAGATGAATTTACTGGACGTATTATGCCAGGACGTCGCTATTCAGATGGTTTACATCAAGCAATTGAAGCAAAAGAGCGTGTTAAGGTAAAAAGAGAAAGCAAGACACTAGCTAATATTACATTCCAAAACTTTTTCAATAAGTTTTCCAAGAAGGCAGGTATGACGGGAACTGCGTTAACAGAGGAAAAAGAGTTTCGTGATATTTATGGAATGGACGTTATAGAAATTCCCACGAATAGACCTATTGCAAGAATTGATTTACAGGACGCTGTTTTTAAGTCTAAAAAAGAAAAGTTACATTCTATTATTAAAGCAGTAGAAGAAGCAAATAGCAAAGGACAACCAGTATTAGTTGGAACAATTACCATTGAGTCTTCAGAAGAGATTAGTACCATTCTTACCCGCCGTGGAATTGCACATAAGGTATTGAATGCGAAGTTTCATGAATTAGAAGCGGAGATTGTAGCGGATGCAGGTTATCATGGTGCAGTGACAATTGCAACAAATATGGCTGGACGTGGTACTGATATTAAGCTAGATGAGGAAGCGAAACGAGCTGGAGGTCTTAAAATTATTGGTACAGAAAGACATGAATCCAGACGTATTGATAATCAATTAAGAGGTCGAGCAGGAAGGCAAGGGGATCCAGGTGAATCCAAATTCTTCATATCTTTGGAAGATGAAGTTATGCGTTTGTTTGGTTCTGAACGTTTAATTGGAATGTTTAATACTCTTGGAATACCTGAAAACCAAGAAATTGAACATAAGATGTTAAGCAATGCAATTGAATCCGCACAGAAAAAGATAGAGAATAATAACTTTGGAATCAGAAAAAATTTATTAGAATATGACCAGGTTATGAACGAACAAAGAGAAATTATTTATGCAGAAAGACGCCGTGTATTAGATGGCGAAAGCATGAGAGACGTTATCTATAAAATGATTACTGATTTAGTGGAAAATGCTGTGGAAATTTGTATTGGTGATGATACGGATTCGGAAGATTGGGATTTAAATGAATTGAACTCCTTGTTACTTCCTAACGTGCCTATTGAGCCGGTTATATTAGGTCGTGTGGAAAAAAGAAAGAAAAACAGTTTAATGCACCAATTAAAGGAAGAAGCTGTAAAATTATATGAAAGTAAGGAAGCAGAGTTTCCGGAGCCAGAAACAATCCGTGAAATCGAACGTGTTATCTTGTTAAAAGTAATTGATCGAAAATGGATGGATCACATTGATGATATGGATCAACTTCGTCAAGGAGCAGGGCTACAGGCCTATGGCCAAAGAGATCCTCTAGTGGAATATAAGATGAGTGGTTATGAGATGTTTGATAGTATGACTGAAACCATGAAAGAAGATACCATTAGACTGCTATTCCATGTTAAGATTGAACAGAAAGTGGAAAGAGAGCAGGTAGCAAAAGTAACAGGTACAAACAAGGATGATTCAGCTGGAAAAGTACCTGTAAAACGAGAGATGGCAAAAGTTTATCCAAATGACCCATGTCCATGTGGAAGTGGTAAAAAGTATAAACAATGTTGTGGACGTAATTAATAGGTAATCATAAAAGGTGGTGACGTTAAGTGGTTGAATTAGACCAAATGAAATTAGAAATACTAACATATGAGAATCCATTAGCGGAAGTGAGGGATTCACTTTGACTTAGACAATAAGTCAAAAAGAATTCAAGAGTTACAAAGAGAGATTGAAGACCCAAATTTTTGGGATAATCCAGAGTATTCTAATAAATGTATGAAAGAATTGAAAAACATGAAAGATATCATAGAAAGTTATGATAATCTTAAAACACAATATGAAGATATTATAACTTTGATTCAAATGGGTTATGAAGATGAAGATTCAGAAATAGTCGTAGAAATTAAAGAAGAATTAAATTCTTTTAAAACTATATTTGAAGAGATTAGGATTAGTACTTTGTTATCCAATGAATATGATAGTAACAGTGCGATACTAAAATTAAATGCAGGAGCAGGGGGAACAGAAAGTTGTGACTGGGCTAGCATGCTTTATCGTATGTATACAAGATGGGCCGAAAAGAAAGGGTTTTCTGTGGATATACTAGATTATCTTTCTGGAGAAGAGGCTGGAATTAAATCAGTAACATTTCAAGTTAATGGAGAGAATGCCTTCGGATACTTGAAATCTGAAAAAGGTGTTCATAGACTCGTTCGTATCTCACCCTTTAATTCCCAAGGAAAGAGACAAACCTCTTTTGTTTCATTAGATGTTATGCCAGATATCGAGGAAGATTTAGATGTAGATATTGATGATGATGATTTGAGGATTGATACTTACCGAAGTAGTGGTGCGGGAGGTCAGCATATTAATAAAACATCATCCGCAATTAGGATTACCCATATTCCAACAGGAACGGTAGTGCAATGTCAGAATGAAAGGTCTCAACATAGCAATAAAGATAAGGCAATGCAAATGTTGAAGGCAAAGTTATTTATATTAAAGCAAGAAGCTAATGCAGATAAGCTATCAGATATCCGCGGAGATGTAAAAGAAATTGGTTGGGGCAATCAAATACGTTCTTATGTGATGCAACCCTATACAATGGTAAAGGATCATAGAACAGGTGAAGAATCTGGTAATGTGGATGCAGTTATGGATGGGGCAATTGATACTTTTATAAATGCATATTTAAAATGGAAAAGCGTTGGAAATTAATCCAACGCTTTCATTTTTTATGTAATACAAAACAAGTTGTGAACAAAACAAGTTATGATAAATGACTATATTTTTTGTGAATGACAGTTCATCAAATCCATGTAAAAGTTAACTTTTATAGCATTGGTGTAGGGAATAATCCATAAAAAGCCTAATCCAAAAGTTAGTAAACAAAGTAGGTATAGGGGAATAAAACTAACTAATACATAGAAAAAGTATCCTTTATATCCTTTCATAACTTTATTACTCATGGAAACAATCTGTTTTGTAGAGTAATCTGGAAAGTCCTGCATAATAAAAAAACATTGTGATAACCCAAGTAAACGATAACAACAAATAACAATTCCAGCAAGTAATAATAAGGTCATTATGGGAATGAGGATAAGCTCATCGGTAAAGTTATATAGGAAAAGGGTCACAACAAAAGGGAAAAGACATACAGCCGTAGTTAAAATCATAGTTAGTTCAATCATGATTGCTTTATCAGAATGCAATTTAAAACCATAAAAAATATCACTAATAGAATAGTTACGTTTACTACAGAAATTCAAATAAAGCCTTGCCTGCCCTGAAAGAAAGACTCCAGTTAATAATTGCAATAAAAAGATGAATGTATAATAGATAACCATACCAAAGATCGTACTTTGATTAATAGTAAAAAAGGCAACAGATAATATTCCTATAGTAATAAACTCGATAATAATAAAAGCAGTGATGAGCTTACTATAGTGCCCTAATAACTGTCCTTTTGCAAGGGATTTTAAAGAGGAAGAAGATTTATTCATATTTATACCATCCATATCCACATGATTAACATGCGGTATTTACATTCATACCTTTATATTGTAAACCATCGGTAGACTTTAAGCTTTGTTGATAAGGGTTTTCTTCATTGTAATATTTTATTTGTGTACTAGTAACTCCGCCAGCTACATAAGAACGGCCACATTCAGGACAAATTGCGCTTTTTAAAGAGACATTGGCACTTACAACATGTCCATTTTTTTGAGCAGCCTTGGAGTAAGCATTTGTTACGTGTTCTTGCTCGTGGGCCATAACTCTTGACATAGATGCCTCTGGAGATATATGTGAAGCTGATTTGAAAGATACCATCTCATCGGAACCATCTTGATATTTTCTGTTCGCACAAGTTTCGCATTCTTCAGGAGAAGCTTGGCGACTAGGATCTTTTGAGTTTTGAAGATGAAGCTGTTGCATAGAAGAAAATGAGCTTCCATATCCATTTATACTACCTATCATATATAACCCTCCCATCCATATTTTCAGCATCGTTTTGGGGATTTCCTGTCAAACTTTCACTTGCATCTTCAAAAGATTCCCCAAATATTTGTTCAAAGTTAGTATTAAATTGTTCTCGCATAGAAGGAATCGTTAATACCATAACAATGATAGAGACTATAAATATAGTATTTAAAACCAGTCCAATTATGCCTGTTATTAATCCAACCACGGCAGTAGAATGCAATTCCTTTTTATTATCTTTTGAAAGAATAGCAAATATAATCGATAGCCCTCCAAAAACACATGGTAGATATACAGGACCAAGTATCATAGTTACAATTGTAGTAATACCCATTAGTAAGGATACAGCTGCAAAAGAATTAGCGGTTTCTTTCATGGATCTATTTATATAGCAATTATGTTCATCTAAATTTTGATTAGAATTTTGGTTGTTTTGGTAAGAATTCATAGTATGTATCCCTTCGTATTTAGATAATAATCATAACACCCTTTTCCGCTTAGTACAATTACTTCTTGATAAAGGACCTACTCTTCTTATATAATAAAGGTCGGAGGTAATGTTATGGACATTATATTAAAATTAAAAGAAGAACTAAAAGTAGAGAAATGGCAGATAGAAGCAGCTGTAAAACTAATTGATGAGGGTAATACAATTCCCTTTATATCCAGATATCGTAAAGAAGTTACTGGTTCATTAAATGATGAAGTTTTAAGGGATTTGCATGAAAGGCTTATTTATCTTAGAAACTTGGAAGATAAAAAAGAACAAGTACTAGGAAGTATAGAAGAACAAGGAAAGTTATCACAAGAGTTGAAAAATAAGATCCTTGCAGCACAAACGCTAGTGGTTGTAGAAGATCTATACAGACCATATAGACCTAAAAGGAAGACGAGAGCCAGTGTGGCAAAAGAAAAGGGACTTGATGAATTGGCACAAACAATACTACTTCAGAAAATAATGATTCCTATTGAAGAAGAAGCAAAGAAGTATGTAAGCCAAGAGAAAGAAGTTCACACTGTGGAACAGGCAATACAAGGAGCAAAAGATATTATTGCAGAGTGTATTTCAGATGAAGCAGACCACAGAATCTATATTCGTGATATTACCTTTGACATGGGAAAACTTACAAGTAGTACAAAAAACATAAAAACGGAAAGTGTTTATGAAATGTATTATAACTATGAGGAGCCTATTAAAAAAATAGCGCCACATAGAGTTTTAGCACTGAATCGTGGTGAAAGTGAAAAGATTTTAAATGTGAAGTTGGAAGTGGAAGAAGAAAGAATTTTAAGATATTTGCGTACCAAAGTAATAGTAGAAGATAACCCACACACAACATTGTTGTTGGAAGAAGTGGTTGCTGATAGTTACCATAGACTAATTGCACCGGCTATTGAAAGAGAAATCAGAAATGAATTAACGGAGCGGGCAGAAAATGGTGCGATTGATGTGTTTGGTAAGAATCTTCAGCAACTATTAATGCAACCTCCTATTTCAGGAAAAGTTGTTCTTGGCTGGGATCCTGCTTTTCGTACTGGATGTAAACTTGCGGTAGTTGATTCTACAGGAAAGGTATTAGATACAAAAGTTATTTTTCCAACGGCTCCTCAGTTTAAGGTGGCGGAAGCAAAAGAAGAAGTAAAAAGGATGATCAAAAAAAATAATATAAATTTAATTTCTGTGGGAAATGGAACAGCCTCTAGAGAATCAGAACAGATAATAGTGGAATTAATAAAAGAGGTCAATACCCCACTTCAATATGTGGTTGTAAGTGAAGCGGGAGCCTCTGTTTACTCTGCAAGTAAGCTAGCAACAGAAGAATTTCCGCATTATGATGTAGGACAAAGAAGTGCTGCATCTATTGCAAGAAGACTACAAGACCCACTGGCAGAACTTGTGAAGATTGACCCAAAGGCGATTGGTGTAGGGCAATATCAACACGATATGAATCAAAAAAAATTAAGCGAAGCTTTAGGCAACGTTGTTGAAGATTGTGTGAATAAAGTTGGCGTTGATTTAAATACTGCTTCGGCATCTTTGCTAGAATATATTTCCGGGGTTACAAAGGTAATCGCTAGAAACATTGTAGATTATCGCGAGAGTAATGGCCGTTTTACAAACCGTAAGCAACTATTGAAGGTAGCAAAGCTTGGACCAAAAGCTTACGAACAATGTGCCGGATTTATGCGAATTGTTGATGGCGATAATCCGTTAGATGCAACTAGTGTTCATCCAGAAACGTATGAAGCAACAAGAAAGCTTCTTGAAAAGGTTGGACTTAACATGGAAGATGTTAAAAAGATTCAAAAAGAAGCAGTGTTAAATAAAGGAAAGGCAAATAATGTTGCAACTACCACCAAGGATAAAAAGGTGGAACCAAAAAAAATAATGATTAAAAATACGAATACTGCAATGGGGAAAGCCATGGCTGCAGCAATGAGCGGAATAGCATTTGAAGAGGAAGCGACAAAAGATTTGCAAAAAGGATCAGTTAATCCATTAATAAATAAGTCAAATAGCCATTCAAGCTCTATTGGTTCATCTATAAAAGATAAAGCCAAACTTGCAGCAGAATTGCAAATTGGAGAAATTACTTTAAATGATATCATTAGTGAGTTAGAGAAACCTGCCAGGGATCCACGTGAAAATATGCCGACGCCTATTTTAAGGAGTGATGTTCTTGAGATGAAAGATCTGACACCTGGAATGATTTTAAAAGGTACAGTTCGTAATGTAATTGATTTTGGTGCGTTTGTTGATATTGGAGTTCATCAAGATGGACTTGTTCATATATCCCAAATTACAGATAGGTTTATTAAGCATCCCCTAGAGGCAGTTAGCGTTGGGGATATTGTAGAGGTAAAAGTAATGGAGGTTGATGCCACGAAAAAGAGAATTGCATTGACAATGAAATTGGGAGCAACTAAATAATATATAAAATCTTCATTGACAAGAATAAGAAATGGTTTTATGATAACAATGAAATAACAAGTTGCTATTCCATACTAACTTGTTCATAACTGTAAAGTTCTTCGGGGTTGGGTGTAATTCCCTACCGGCGGTAATAATTATTTGTTTGATTTAGTCCGCGACCCATATATGTGAAATATATGGCTGATTTGGTGGGATTCCAAAACCGACAGTAAAGTCTGGATGATAGAAGAAAAGGATTAAGATTATTTTAGTGCCCCGAATTTAAGTTTCGGGGCATTTTTTATTCTAATAGCCTTCTGAAGAGTCTTTGTAATGTTCTTATCAATAGGAGTAAATATGAGGAATAGAATCATATTTAAGTTTGTGTTCCTTAAAGGAATGCAAACATCCGCACACTAAACTGGAGGATCAAATTATTATGAGTAAAGTAACAGATTTTTTTCAAAAAGTATCAGAGAACGTGATTTTTGTGTTGGTGTTTCTTGCTGTTGTGGTGTTCATGTTTTTAATTGCCTACATGGCGGAAAAATTAATACAAAAGAAGAATGGCACAAAGGATAAGATATTCAACACAAGGAAAACAGCAATGATTGGCATGTTTTCAGCTATATCAATGGTTTTGATGTTGTTTGAATTTCCACTCCCATTTTTGGCACCACCTTTCTATGAACTGGATGCTAGTGAATTACCAGTACTTATTTGTGGGTTTGCATTTGGACCCGTGGCAGCCGTTATCACGGAATTTTGTAAAATTTTATTAAAACTATTATTTCGCTCTACTAGTACAGCTTTTGTAGGAGAGCTTGCAAATTTTGCGATTGGATGTAGTTTGATTTTACCTGCAACCATTATTTATCACTTCAAAAAAAAGAAAAAAATTGCAATGATTGGTTGTATAATAGGAACTTTGTGTATTACTATATTCGGCACCTTATTTAACGCTCTTTATCTGTTGCCTGCATTTTCCAAATTATATGGTATGGATTTAGGACTTATTATTGACATGGGAACAAAAATAAACCGACATATTACGGGTATAACAACGTTTGTTATTTTTGCGGTTGCTCCCATTAATCTTATAAAGGGTGGGGCAATTTCCATATTGACGATGCTAGTGTATAAGCCACTCAGTCCTATTTTGAAGGAAGGGCATAATAGATAAGTCGCTTAAGCACAAGAAAATAACGTTTTCGTACATTGGAACACCTACTTTCAAGAGTTATACTAATTCTAGAAAGTAGGTGTTTTTGTGGTAAATGATATGACAGAAGGGAAACCTCTCCAATTAGTTGTTTCCTTTTTTATTCCCCTTTTGTTAGGAAACCTATTTCAACAACTTTATAATATGGTTGATTCTATTGTAGTCGGAAAGGGAATTAATGATCAGGCATTAGCAGCGGTTGGTTCAACTAGCTCCATTAATTTTTTCATATTTGGATTTGTAATAGGACTAACAAATGGAATTGCCATCTTAATGGCACAAGCCTTTGGTGCAAAAGAATATGATAGGCTTTGCAGGGTTATTGCAATGTCAGTAGTCCTTTGCTTTGCGGTAGCCATTACTATGTCAATAATTAGTTTTTTTGGTGGAAGATGGATTTTATTGAAACTGAAAACGCCTCCAGAAATATTGGAAGATGCTTTGATTTATATAAAGATTATTTATGTGGGAATTATTGTGACGGTAGCTAATAATATATGTGTTTCATTACTTCGAGCATTGGGAGACAGTAAAACGCCCTTAATAGCCATTGCGGGTGCATCTGTTCTTAATCTTGTATTGGATATTGTTTTAATTATTGGATTTAAAACGGGGGTAGCGGGTGCAGCATACGCAACGGTTTTTGCACAACTATGTTCTGTGTCTTACTGCGTTGGAAGATTACGAAAAATTGAAGTCCTTCAATTTAAAAAGCAACATTGGAAAATAAATCTTCCATTAATTAGTCAGCTATTTAAGATGGGGATCCCAGTTGCCATCATGAATTCCATAACGGCAATTGGTGGCATGGCACTTCAATATTATGTAAATGTTTTGGGAGCCGCCTATACAGCGGCTTATTCTGCATGCATGAAGCTACTCATATTTTTCGAACAACCAGGCTTGAATATGGGATTTACAATTTCAACTTTTGCAGGACAAAACTTAGGTGCTAAAAAGGTGGAAAGAATAGGCGTTGGCCTACGAAAATGTGTCATAATCAGCACTGGAATCAATATTGTGCTAGGGGCTATGCTAATTTTAATTCCAGAACAGCTAGCATCCATTATGCTCTCTGATCCAACAATTATTGCTCACACAAAAGAGTTTTTACCAATAGGTGGTATGTTTATTTGGATTTTGGGATTCCTATTTATTTTTCGTTCGGCTTCTCAGGGAATGGGACATACCGTGATTCCAATGTTGTCAGGAATAGTGGAGCTCATATTACGAATAGCAGTTGTTTTGATAGTCCGAGAATCCTTTGGATTTGCCGGAATTGCTATCGCAGAAGTATCGGCATGGACAGGAGCAGCGCTAATGCTTATGATTTATTATTTTCATGTTATTTCCTTTCATCAAAAACAAGTAGTGACTTAAATTATAAATAGAAATGATAACATTTGACCTAGGCAGGAATTTTTCTTGAATTTTATATGAAACTGACTATAATAGAAAGTAGTCAACTGAAGAGCACCTACCATTTGTAGGTGCTCTTTCAAAGAATAAGTATCAATGCGTTGAATGGGAAAATTGATAGGAGTGAATGAAGAAATGGAAGTGGAATTTGATGTTAACATCACATTTAATGTGATGTATGATTATTTATTAAGCCACGCATATAGTGGATTGCAGGGAATGCTTGGAACCCTAGTTGGTGCGCTTTTGATAGTTGCATTTTCAATGACAAAATATCCGATTTATTTAATCTTTGGAGCGGTTATTATACTTTATTTACCTTGTAATCTTATATTAAAAGCAAAACAACAATCTATGAATTCCATATTTAAAAAACCTCTTCATTATAAAATGACGGAGGATGGGGTAGAGGTATCTCAAGGAAATCTTATAGAAATGCAAAAGTGGGAAAATATGCACAAAGCAGTTTCAACCAAAAATAGCATTATTTTATACACATCTGTTGCGAATGCAAGTATTTTTCCTAAGAATGATTTGAAGGATAGTAAGTCTAAGGTGATAGAAATGATTTCTACTCATATGCCACCCAAAAAGGTAAAGATCAAAGACTAAGGATCATTAAATAGCTAGAAGGATGTAGAAATGATAATAGAAACATATAGTGCAAATGAAACATATGAATTGGGTAAAAAGTTAGGGGAAACTGCCAATCCTGGAGAAGTCTATACTTTAATTGGAGACTTAGGTGTTGGAAAGACTGTTTTTACCCAAGGGGTGGCAGAAGGCTTATCCATTGAAGAACCTATTACAAGCCCTACCTTTACGATTGTTCAAATTTATGAAGAAGGAAGATTACCTTTTTATCATTTCGATGTATATCGTATTGGGGACGTGTCCGAAATGGATGAGATAGGGTATGAAGATTATTTTTATGGAGATGGTATTTGTTTTATTGAATGGGCTAATTTAATTACAGAAATTTTACCGGACCATTACAAGCAAATCACCATTGAAAAAGAGTTGGAAAAAGGATTTGATTATAGAAAGATTACAATAGAGGACAAGTAGAGGTAAAATGATTGAAGATTGTAGCGATAGATAGCTCGGGATTAGTGGCATCCATAGCAGTTCTAGAGGATGAACAACTAATAGCAGAGTACACCATAAATTTAAAGAAAACACATTCCCAAACATTGCTTCCCATGTTGGATGAAATTGTAAACAGGATAGAGCTAGAACTAAGTTCTATAGATGCCATTGCTGTTGCAGCAGGCCCGGGTTCTTTTACTGGATTACGGATAGGTTCTGCCACTGCAAAAGGGTTGGGACTTGTGTTAAAGAAACCTATTATTGCAGTCCCTACAGTGGATGGACTGGCCTATAACTTATATGGAACAGACAAACTAGTTTGCCCGATTATGGATGCAAGACGCAACCAGGTCTATACAGGAATCTATGAGTTTGCGGGAAACGATAACCAGCAAATGACATTTCAACTTAAAACTATCTTAGAGCAATGCGTGGTTCAAATAGAAGATGTGGCTAATAAAATAAATGAATTGAATAGAGAAGTTATTTTTACAGGAGATGGAATACCAGTATTTTCATCTATACTTAAGACTTTGATGAAGGTTCCATATTCGTTTGCACCTCCACATATGAATCGTCAAAGGGCAGCAACGATTGGTGCACTAGGTGCTATTTACTATAAGGATGGCAACATGCAAACACCCAGTGAACACGAGCCAAATTATTTACGTATGTCACAAGCAGAAAGAGAAAGATTGGAAAAAGAGGAATCAAGTAGTGCAAATTCGTAAAATTCAGGAAAAAGATTTAGACCAGGTTAGTCTACTAGAAAAAGATAGTTTTTCAATGCCTTGGTCAAAAAATGATTTTATAAATGTGATAGAAAAAGAAGATATACTCTATTTAGTTGTAGAAGAAAATGGTATAATTATAGGGAATTGTGGAGTTAGAAATATTGTAGGTGAAGGTGAGATTACCAATGTTGTAATAAAGAAAGACATTAGAAATCAAGGCTTAGGATTTGCAATGCTGCAAGAATTATTGGTACAGGGACAAGAAATGGGAATTAAGACTTTTACTCTAGAGGTAAGAGAGGGGAACAAAGCCGCTATATGTGTCTATAAGAAATTAGGATTCGTTATAGAGGGAATACGAAAAGGCTTTTATTCAAAACCTGTAGAAAATGCAGTTATTATGTGGAAAAGATAAACAATATGCCAAATAATTACCACTACTTTACAAGTGATTATCTTAGTATAATGGAGACGTAGTGCGAATCTAAATACAAGAGGATAATGGGAGGACTAAAATGCGTATTTATTTGGATGAACAAAAAACAGAATTGTTTTCTGTAATTTGCAATATGTGTGGTAAGGAAATGACGGTAGAGGGACAAATATTAAAAGAAGGATGTTTTCATGGGGATCACACCTTTGGTTATTTTTCAAATAAAGATGGACAGACTCATAAATTTGACCTATGCGAAGAATGTTATGATAAGATTGTCAAAAGATTTAAAATATCAATAGAAGAACAAGATATTAAAGAGTTTATGTAAGATTAAAATGTCTGCCTTGACAGACCGACGGGAGTTTTAAATGTTAGATGTTTGTTTGCTTGGAACAGGTGGTATGATGCCCCTTCCTCACAGATGGTTAACCTCATTAATGGTTAGATTTAACGGACAAAGTATTTTGATTGATTGTGGGGAAGGTACTCAAATTGCAATGAAGGAAAAGGGGTGGAGCCCCAAACCAATCGATGTTATTTGTTTTACTCATTATCACGCAGATCACATTAGCGGATTGCCTGGAATGCTTTTAACCATGGGAAATGCAGAAAGAACAGAACCTTTACTATTAATAGGTCCAAAAGGATTAACACGTGTTGTTAGTTCTTTGCGTGTGATTGCACCGGAACTTCCTTTTGAAATTGAATGCATGGAAATCACAGAACTGGAACAAGTAATTCAAATGAAAGGTTTTAGAATCGAAACATTTCGTGTCAATCACAACGTAGTTTGTTATGGTTATAATATTATTGTTGATCGAATAGGAAAGTTTAATATTGAAAAAGCGCAAGAACTGGGAATTGAAATGAAATATTGGAATCGCTTACAAAAAGGTGATACGATAGATTCAGGAAAAGGAATATTAACACCAGAAATGGTATTGGGAACTCATAGAAAAGGATTAAAGGTAACATATTGTACTGACACAAGGCCAACTGAGAGTATTGTGAAAAATGCAAAAAATGCCGATTTATTTGTATGTGAAGGTATGTACGGTGAAATTGAAAAAAACCAGAAGGCGATTGACAATAAGCATATGACTTTTTATGAAGCGGCAGAACTTGCAAAAGCGGCGGAGGTAAATGAACTGTGGCTCACTCACTTTAGTCCCTCTTTAATAAGAGCAGATGAATTTATGAAAGATGTTAAAAAGATCTTTCCAAACGCAAAGGCTGGTAAAGATGGAAAGACGATTGACTTATGCTTTGAGGAAGATTAGGAACGATAGTGTTATGTGAAGGGGGAACTTCTATGAAAATGTTTAAAGGAATAAAAGGAGTTATAATATTAGTTATTTTATTGCTATTAGTATTGGGATATTATTATTATCTTTCTAATAAAACAAAATCTGAACAAGACACGTTCGTAGAATCAACGAAAGTCCAAGAAGTTCTTATGCGTGATTTAGAAAAAAATTATCCCCCATCACCGAAAGAAGTGATTAAGTATTATAGTGATATCACTATGTGCTTTTATAATGAAACGTATACGGAAGATGAACTTGATGAGATGGCAATGGTTGCATGGAGGTTATTTGATACTGAGTTAGCTTCTAATATGGAAAAAGAAGAATATTTAGTGAATTTAAGGGAAGATATTCAGGAATATAAAGATAATGATTATAAAATTTCCTCTTATAGCACAACTTCAAGCATTAATATAGAAAATGAAAAATTTACGAAAGATGGATATGAGTGGACTAGGGTTTATTGTTATTATTATCTTAGAAAAGGGACAAAGGTATCTGAAATTGATCAAGTCTTTCTATTAAGAAAGGATGAACTCGGCTACTGGAAAATTTACGGTTGGGAGTTGGCTAATAAAAAATGAAAGAAAAAGACGTTTTAATCTTAGCAATAGAAAGTTCTTGTGATGAAACCGCGGCTGCCGTGGTTAAAAATGGACGCGACGTATTATCAAACGTCATATCATCACAGATAGCGCTTCACACTTTATATGGAGGAGTTGTACCAGAAATTGCCTCTAGGAAACACATCGAAAAAATAAATCAGGTAATCGAAGAAGCACTTTCTAGTGCTAAAATTGTCTTAGAGGACATAGATGCTATTGCAGTAACATATGGGCCAGGGTTGGTGGGTGCACTACTTGTAGGAGTTTCAGCTGCGAAAGCAATTAGTTTTGCAAGTAAAATCCCTTTAATTGGAGTGCATCACATTGAAGGACATATTTGCGCAAACTTTATTGAAAATAAGGAGTTAGAACCACCTTTTATTTGTTTGGTTGTTTCAGGAGGACATACTCACCTAGTAAATGTATTGGATTATGGCCAGTATGAGATTATCGGAAGGACGCGGGATGATGCTGCGGGGGAAGCTTTTGATAAAGTAGCAAGAGCAATTGGACTAGGGTATCCAGGTGGTCCAAAAATTGATAAAATAGCAAGTGAAGGTAACCCCGAAGCAATACATTTTCCTAGAGCCAAGGTCAACGGCTCCATGTATGATTTCAGTTTCAGCGGATTAAAATCTGCTGTTTTAAATTATTTAAATTCCTGTGAAATGAAAAAGGAAGTAATAAACGTAGCTGATGTGGCTGCTTCTTTTCAAAAAGCAGTAGTCGATGTGTTGGTGGAACATTCTCTTGATGCAGTACAAAAATATGGATTTGATAAATTTGCCATTGCAGGAGGGGTTGCATCCAATTCTTCTTTACGCGCAACGTTTAAAACAGAATGTGCAAAACGAAACATTACTTTCTACTACCCTTCTCCTCTTTTATGTACTGATAATGCAGCAATGATCGGTACAGCAGGATATTATGAGTATCAAAAGGGAACAAGGAGTGGGCTTGATTTAAATGCAGTACCTAATTTAAAATTAGGAGAACGATAGATTTTGCCTTTTTTAAAAAAGAATATTTCATTTTAGGAGAAATTAAATGAGTAATAAGACTATTGCAATCTTATTGGCGGCTGGCAGTGGTAAAAGAATGAATAGTGAAATTCATAAGCAATATTTAACACTAAAAGGAAAACCAGTACTTTATTATGCCTTAAAAGTATTTGAAGAAAGTTTTTTGGATGAAATTATTTTGGTTGTTGGCTCAGGAGAAGTGGAATATTGTAAAAATGAAATTGTTAACCGGTATGGCTTTTCTAAAGTCAGTAAAGTTATTGAAGGTGGAGCTGAGCGATATCATTCTGTATATAAGGGGATTCTTGCAATTGATTTATGTGATTATCTTTTTATTCATGATGGAGCAAGGCCATTTGTAAGCCGTGAGATTCTAAATAGAGCACTTCTAGCAGTAAAACAACACAAAGCATGTGTTGTTGGTATGCCAGTAAAAGATACCGTTAAAATTATAGATGAAAATCGATTTATTAGTGAAACACCAAAAAGAGATCTTGTATGGTCTGTTCAGACACCTCAATGTTTTTCCTTTTCAATTATAAAAGATGCTTATCATCAATTAATGATGCAGGAAGATCAATTATTACAGAATAAGATTCAAATTTCAGATGATGCAATGGTGCTTGAGTTATTATCTGACATTCCTGTAAAATTGGTGGAAGGATCCTATGAAAATATTAAAATAACAACAAAAGAGGATATGAAAATAGCAGAAAGCCTTTTTTGAATCACATATTTTAGGCGCAAAATCAGCATTTTTTAAAATATGAAAAAAAAGATGTAAATTAGTGAAAAAATGGGTTGACACCATATATGTTTTTTGCTACAATAATTCTTGCGCTGACCGAGATGTCAACGACATGGAGAGGTATCGAAGTGGTCATAACGAGGCGGTCTTGAAAACCGTTTGTCCGTGAGGGCGCGTGGGTTCGAATCCCACCCTCTCCGCTGACGAAATATTCGTCGCGGTAATTGAATAATTGAATGTATTCAGCCTTAGGAGAAGTACCCAAGTGGCTGAAGGGACACCCCTGGAAAGGGTGCAGGTCGTTAATAGCGGCGCGAGGGTTCAAATCCCTCCTTCTCCGTAGCATTTCAATAATAATTACTAATATGTACCTTGACAAATAAACAGTAATACAACCTTGAAAATTCTAAGTGAAATTTCAATTTTCTCGCAAGAGAGAAAAGAGATTTTGTTATCGGAACGAAAGTTTCGATTTGAGAAAAATTTTTAAAGAACAACCAGCTTGT
>DATESN010000079.1:0-53833 GCA_035270785.1 Lachnospiraceae bacterium
ATAGTCCAAGAAGGGATGAAAGCTAATTTAATTCGTATGTATGAGGACAAACCAATCTATTATGATAACTGGGATATTGATATTTTCTACACAGAGAAATATTGGGATGTAGATTCCTATGAAAGCATGGAATGGACAGAACTTGGACCAGTTCGTGCAACTTTGGAAATTACTAGAAAAATAAGCAATTCCACAGTGAAACAGCATATTTATTTCTATGCTAACAGTAGAAAAATTGAATTTAATACGTATGTTGATTGGAAAGAACATCAACATTTATTAAAAGTTCACTTCCCAATAGAAGTTCATACAGATGAAGCCACTTTCGATATTCAATTTGGTAACTTAACTAGAAAAACTCATCAAAATACTAGCTGGGATAGGGCACGTTTTGAAAGTTGTGGGCAGAAATGGATGGATCTATCGGAAGGTCATTACGGAGTCAGTTTAATCAATGATTGCAAATATGGTCATTCGGTAAAAGATAGTAATATGGCATTAACCTTGATTAAATCCGGAATAGAGCCAAATCCAACAACGGATCAAGAAGAACATTTCTTTACCTATGCAATTTATCCTCATGGGGAAAATTGGAAGTATGCAGGAACTGTAAGAGAAGCCTATCAATTAAACCAACCTGCGTTTGCAGTGGATGGTGGAGTTTTGAATACATGTTATTCTTTGGCGTCCATAGACAAAGCTAATGTTATTATTGAAACAGTGAAGCAGGCAGAAGATGGAGACGGATTTATCGTGCGTATGTACGAGTCGGAAAATTCCTATACAAAGGCTATTCTTACCATTAATGCACCATTTACCAATGCGTGTGTGTGTAACTTGATTGAGAATAATCAGGAAGAATTAAAGATTCTTGGTAAGGAAATTCCATTCATTATCAAACCATACGAAGTTGTAACGGTTAGAATTAAATAAGATAGTTCCTATTCATTTGGGCAGGTAAGAATAAAATCTTGTCTGCCCAATATTTTTTTAAAAAAATGTTCATTATCTTAATGAACAAGTGAGATAGGATCACAGATTGGAGTATAAGTGGAAAAATATAAAAATAGTGAATTATCTGCAAAAGAGAGAGCAAAAGATTTACTTGGCAGAATGACCAAGATAGAAAAGATAGGACAACTAAATCAAAGATTGTACGGATTTCATATTTATGAAAGGCAAGAAAATCAGATCATATTAAAGGAAGAATTTAAAAATGAAGTAAAGAGATATAGTGGGCTTGGTGTACTTTATGGGTTACATCGAGCGGATCCGTGGTCAGGTAGAACAGAAGAAACAGGTCTTAAGGGAACACTTTCTAAAAGTACATACAATATGGTTCAAAAATATGTACTAGAGCATTCAAGACTAGGAATTCCTATGCTTATGAGTAGTGAATGCCCTCATGGTCATCAGGCATTGGATGGATATATCCTTCCAGTTAATTTGGGGGTGGGAGCAACTTTTAATAAAGAGCTATTAAAGAAAGCTGGAAAAGTATGTGGCAAACAACTAAAAGAAATGGGGGTTCATCTAGCGTTAGTTTCCACGTTGGATATTTTAAGGGATCCCAGATGGGGAAGAAGTGAAGAATGTTTTAGCGAAGACCCGTATCTTGCTTCTGTTTTAGGGAAAGCGATTGTAGAAGGAGTCCAGTCAGAAAAAGTAGGAGTTGTGGCAAAACATTTTTGCGCCCAAGGAGAGGGAACAGGAGGCATCAATGCCAGTGCTGCAAGAATTGGTGAACGAGAACTAAGAGAAATCCATCTACCCGCAGCAAAAATGTGCTGTGACGCTGGGGTCCAAGGTATTATGGCTGCATATAATGAGATAGATGGGATATACTGCCATGCCAATAGAAGATTGTTAACGGGTATTTTGCGAGAAGAATATGGTTTCCAAGGGGTTGTTATGGCAGATGGAGTTGCCATTGATCAACTGGACAAGATAACTGGGGATAATGTATTATCTGGTGCACTTGCTTTGAAAGCAGGGGTTGATATTGGACTTTGGGATTTGGGATTTTCCAAACTAGAAGAAGCCCTTCACAAGGGGTTCCTATCAGAAGAAAATATAAACGATGCTGTGTTACGGGTTCTCATTTTGAAATTCCAACAAGGATTATTTGAACATCCTTTTATAGAAGAAAATCAAAATGAAAATAAATATACTTATGAAAACTATCCAGAATCATTAGAGTTAGCAAGGGAGTCCATTGTACTGCTTAAAAATGAAAATAATACGCTACCGCTAACGAATAGTATGGAAAAGATAGCTTTATTAGGTCCAAATGCAGATAATATTTATAATCAAATAGGCGATTATTCACCACCACTAGCAAAGGGAGTTGGTAAGACTGTTTTGGAAGGAATGCAAAATAACGGATTCGAGATTCTTTATGGAGATGGTGCTGATATTGTTAAATCAGTTGAAATAGCAATATCATGCGAAACAGTAGTACTAGTTCTTGGTGGTTCATCCAATCGATTTACAGGTGTGGATTTTGATATCAATGGTGCAGCCATTGTAACGGATGGTATTGCGATGGATTGTGGGGAGGGAGTGGATTCTGGAAAGTTGGAATTGCCTGGTAACCAAATGCACTTATTCGAAGAAGTATATAAATTGGGAAAAAAGATGATTACTATTATGATCGGTGGAAGACCCTATGCAATGGAAGAAATTGCAGAGAAAACAAATGCATTATTATATAGCTTTTACCCTGGCCCAATGGGAGGACAAGCAATTAGCGAAATAATATTTGGTAAATTATCTCCTTCTGGAAGGCTTCCCGTTTCCATTCCGAGAAATGTTGGTCAATTACCAGTCTACTACAATTATAAAAGTTCCTATGCAGGAATTAAGTATTACGATTTGAAAAAGGCACCTCTTTATCAGTTTGGGGAAGGATTTGGATATTCCCAATTGGAATATAAGGATATCAAGGTTGAAGTAATAAAAACCTCGGTGAAAATTTTCTTTAATATTGAAAACAAGGGTGATTTTGATGAATTCGCTGTACCGCAACTATATAGAAAGATAATGGCATCAAGCGTAGTTCCAAGAGTATGTGAATTAAAAGGCTTTGTAAAAGTATTGATTCAAAAAGGTGAAAAAAGACAGGTTTGTTTAGAGCTTGGAAAGGAAGATTTTTCTGTTTGGGATCATGAGATGGCTTTTACATTTGAAGGTGGTCAATATGAACTTACATTAAAGGATTCTGGAAAAGAGATTTGGAAAAGTGTAGTTGTTTTAGATTAGTAAAAAATAAAGATAAAAATAAAAATAAGAAAATAAAAATGAGAAAATAATACGATGGAGGTACTAAAATGTATTTATTACCAAAACCACACAACATAAAAAGAAAGAATGAAAAATTTTATTTGGATTGCTGTACTAAAATTGTCATAGATATAAATTGTAAAAAAAATGTATACATTTATGCGAAAATGTTACAAGAGACCGCTTCAAAATGGGCAGGTTTAGAACTTGCAATTGTCAAAGGAGAAGCAAGAAGTGGAGATATCCATTTATCTATTTCAAAAAAGTTAAAAAATCAGGAATACAGTGTCATAATTCAAGAGGATCGGGTTTCATTAGTGGGAGGAAGTGAAGAAGCCTTATTATATTCTATACAAACGTTACGACAGATTATTAGTCAGTGTGGCTGCGTACTTTGGCAAATGGAAATTACAGATGAACCAGATGTAGAACATCGAGGCTTTTATCATGATGCAACCAGGGGGAGGGTTCCAACTTTATCCTATCTTAAAAAACTAGTAGATAGGATGAGTTACTACAAATTAAATGAATTGCAGCTATATGTGGAACATACCTATCTATTTCGTGACTTATCTGAAATGTGGAGAGATGAAACACCATTAACGGCAGAAGAGATTATGGAGATTGATCGTTATTGCAAAGAAAGGCATATTGAGTTAGTGCCATCTATGGCTAGTTTTGGACATATGTATACGCTTCTTAGTACAAAGTCTCAGGAAGATCTATGCGAATTTCAAGATGCCGAAAAACAACCGTTTTCATTTTGGGATAGAATGCGGCATCATACAATTAACATTTCAAACGAAAAGTCCTTATCTTTTGTGAAAGGCATGATTAAAGAATATATGAGCCTATTTTCTTCTAATAAATTCAACATTTGTGCAGATGAAACCTTTGATCTGGGAAAAGGAAGAAGCAAAAACTTTGCAGAGAAACATGGAATTGATCGGATTTACATTGATTTTGTAAAAGAACTTTGCTCCTTTTTAGTTAAAAACGGAAAAACACCGATGTTCTGGGGAGATGTCATATCCGGATTCCCAGAGTTTCTGTCAGAACTGCCGAAAGAAACAATTTGCCTAAATTGGGGGTACAGTCCAGAACAAAGGGAGCATGAAACGAGGGTTTTAAGCGAAATAGGTGCAACGCAATATGTATGTTCAGGAGTTGCCGGTTGGAATCAATGGATCAATCTGATTGAAGCTTCTTATCATAATATAAAACGGATGTGTGCATTTGGAAGTAAATATGGTGCAATTGGTGTCCTTAATACCGATTGGGGTGATTTTGGACATATCAATCATCCGGAGTTTTCCGCTATTGGTATGATTTATGGAGCAGCTTTTTCATGGAACTGTGAGGAAATGGAATTCGAAGAAGTGAATCGACAAATTTCTTCCGTGGAGTTCTTAGATAAATCAGAACAAATAGTTAGTATTATCGCAAAAATATCAGGAAAGTCAGTTTTTTCTTGGGAGCATGTTGTAAGATATCAGGAGATGCTTGCAGTGCATAGTGAAAAAGATAGAGATGTATTGTACACAGAAGCAGATAGAAAAGAGTTTTTCTTAGAAGAAGATATGAAGATGGTGCCAGAAATGAACCGTCAGTTAGATGCAATTATATTAGAATTAAAAGAATGTATGGGTCACATGGATTCCAGCAGTCGAGGTGTCATGCAATCTTATGATATCATAATAAATGGAATGCAAGTGTGGAATTTAGTAGGAGAATCCATTGCTCATAAAGTATATCATTTAGAATACGCTACCAACTGCTATGAAGAGGTTGCGGTACAATTAGAAAATTGGTTTATGTTATATAAAGAACTTTGGAGAAGCGTTAGTAAAGAAGGAGATATTGCGCAGATTTCGAATCTTGTATTTTGGTATGCAGATTTGTTAAGAGGAAGGGAAAGAATTAAATCTTTGTAATAAATAAATGAAATATAAGTAAAAGTTTTAAAGGGATATAATAAATCGAAAAATATAGGATGGGATGTTACTGAAAGTAATTTTGGTGCATCCCATTTGTATAGAAGATTGTATGAAAAAAAAGAAAAATTAATGTAAATATGTTATTATAAATGTTAGGAATAAGATTTTATAATTGTGAGGTGCTCATCGTGATAAATAGATATGCGTATAAAACAATCATTGGAAGATTAATAATTGCAGAAGAAAACAATCAAATTATTGAAATATCTTTTGAAGAAAAAGATAACATTGATTATGAAGATCAAAAAGAAACCCCTATTATTAGAAAAGCGATAAAGCAAATGCAGGAATATTTATATGGTACCAGAAAGGAATTCGATTTACCCTTGAATCCTAAAGGGACTTTGTTCCAAAAAGCAGTGTGGGAAGTTTTAAAATCGATTCCCTATGGAGAGACGTGGAGTTATCAACAAGTTGCAGAAGCAATTGGAAATAAAGCTGCATCCCGTGCAGTAGGTATGGCAAATCATAATAATCCTATTGCAATTGTAATTCCCTGTCATCGTGTTATTGGTAAACGAGGAAGTATGGTTGGATACGCTGGAGGGATAGATAGAAAAATAGAGTTATTAAATTTAGAAAAGCAATACCACAGAAAATAATTCCATTTCTGGCGGATAAAAAGTAAAAAACATAAAGAAAATTATCAAACAAGCAAGTAAAATTAAACTTAATAAATTAAATGAAATAGATTTATGTTTCAAAACATACCAGCTCACACCATATGCAAGTATAACACTGATAATAAATATTAAAATATCTATGGTCAGATAATGATCTAAAAGAATGGATGTGTAGGTATAGAACATAAGCGGGATAGAAATGATGCCGACGATAACGCCAAGTACTTTTGCAGTTATATAATTACGATAGTTATGACCAATTATGAAATACTGAAAGATTGAATAGGCAATAAACGGAAAAAAAAGTAACTTTAGGTGCTCCCATGTGGATTCGTTTATGGGGCTGAATAGGGCGATAAATGCATTATCACCTGATAAGTGATAGACAAAGTGCAAAAGTGAACCAAATATAATGGTAAAGAGTAGTCCTATCATATCATATATTTTAAATTTCTTTTTCATATAAATCTCCCTTATATTGTAGTATATGCTTATAAGATATAAAGTAGTACAAGTTTCATAAAAAGTGTGTTCTTCATATGTAGGATAGTTGAAGTAAATGTTAACAATTTATGAATAAATAGGTCAGGGAAAATAAGGATAAAAATAAGGCTTTTCTTGCGGTTTCACCAAAGATAGAGTAATATTAATATAAGTAATTTGATTGCATGTAGTTACATGAAAATATGTTATGGGGCGCTATACTAGGGGGAATTCTAATGATAAATGAAAAAAGAAGAAACAAGTATTTGTTATTATTTTTATCTTTCATTATTAGTTTTACGATTTTATTGTTCTTTTTCAGTAAAGGTTCGGTTTACGCAAAGGAGGATCATAAAAAGGTTCTCTTTATTAGTTCCTACAGTGAAAGTTTTATTACAGTACCAGACCAAATAATAGGATTGAAGTCGGTATTTGATCCTGAAAAGGTCACTCTCGAGATTGAATATATGGATACAAAGAAGATATCAACCAAGGAAAGTCTAGCTAATTTTTATATTAGCTTAAAATATAAGTTGAATAACACTTCAGCATATGACGCCATTATTGTTGGAGATGATGCGGCACTTCAATTTGCAATGGATTATCAAGAAGAGTTATTTTCTACAATACCCATTATCTTTTTTGGAATAAATGATTTAGAACGGGCGAAAATCGCAGATGTAAACCCATATTTGGTAGGTAGTGTTGAACAAACATCCCTAGTTGAAACCATTGAGATTGCTCACCGATTTAACCCTCATGCGAAAAAGGTTGTAGCAATTACGGATAATACATTAACTGGTGAAGGAGATCGGAAACAGTTTAAGGAAGCTGGTGAACAGTTTGATAATTTAGATTTTGATCTATTAAATGTATCCGATTATACCTTTCAAGAGTTTAGTACCATGCTGGAAAGTGTTGACGAAGAAACGATTTTATTATTTTTAAATATGAGTCAGGACAATACTGGATTAAATATAAATTTAGATGAGCAAATATCCATACTTAAAAGCCACACTAATGTGCCAATATATCGAGTAAGCGTTGGTGGAGTCGGGGATGGACTTATCGGTGGAAAAATGATTAACTACGAAGAGTTAGGAGCAAATGCCGCTAACATGGTAATGGATATTTTCTCTGGAACTTCTATTGCGTCTATAAATATGATGGAAGAAACACCATACTATTATATATTTGATTATGATTTGATTAAAAAATATGACATAAATGAAAAGTTGATTCCAAAAGGATCTATCTTAATTAATAAGAATATTCATCCATTAGAGAAATATAAAAAATATTTGGTAGGAATAGGGATAATTATGGCAGTGCTGATCCTCGTTTCACTAATCCTTATTATAGATAATTTTAAAAGGCGAAAGATTCAAAAAGAACTTAGAGAAAGTAATGAAGAATTAACATCCATCTATGAAGAGTTAACGGCATCAGAAGAAGAGCTAAAGATGCAATATGATACGATGGAGCAACATGCAAAAGAGGTGAATGCTTTATATCAAAAATATGATATTGCCATCCAAAGTACAGATAGTGCTGTTTGGGAACTGAATTTAGAAACATTGGAAATAGAAATTTCTGAAAATTTCTCAATGATTGTAAATAAGCCCATTCAGACCAATGAAAATGTACATAAAATGATAGAAAATTTTATACATCCTGAATATCGAGAGGGACTCATTTGTGAAATGAGGAGATACATCAATAAAGAAATAATAGAGATTAACATAGAAGTTCCCATGAACATGGTGGATGGTTTACAAAGTTGGATATTAATAAGGGGAAAAGGAATTTTGGATATCCATAAAGAAATGAAAAAAATATCGGGAATATTTCTTGATATTACTAAAAAGAAGGAACAGGAAGAGTTTATTAATTATTCTGCATGCCATGATTTTCTTACTGGGTTACCTAATCGAATGAAGTTTATGGATATGTTATCTTCCAAACTTTCGTTAGGAGAAACGGGATCAGTCCTTTTATTAGACATTGATAATTTTAAAAGTATTAATGATACGTTAGGGCACGTGTATGGAGATGAAGTGTTAAAAAAGATTGCGGAACGATTAGACAAAATATGTAATAGAAATATGTTTGTTGCCAGATTAGGTGGGGACGAGTTTCTAATTTTACTATTAGGAATCACGGAGTTTCATGAAGTTTCCTTATATGCCAATAGGATAAAGGATGCCTTTGTGGAGGTCATTTCATTACAAGGAATTGAAAATTATATTACTTTTAGCATGGGAATTACACGATATCCTATGGATACCGATAATATTATCCAATTGATTATGAATGCAGATACAGCAATGTATGCAGTAAAAAATAATGATAAAAACAATTATGTTTTTTATCGGGAAGATATGAAAGATCAATTGAAATTTAAAATTGAAATGGAAAGTTTATTGCGGGAAGCAATGAAAGATGATGGATTCACCTTACAATATCAGCCTCAAATAGATACTTTCACGGGAAATATTATTGGGTTTGAAGCGCTTCTTAGACTTAAAAAACATTCCATTAGCCCTGCCGTATTTATTCCAATTGCGGAGGAAACAGGTCACATCATTGAGATTGGAAGATGGGTAGCCAAGGAAGTAATTAGCCAGATTGCAAAATTAAAAGAGAAAGGTTTTCAAGAGAAGATGTTTGCCATAAACTATTCTAGTAAACAATTACGAGACATAGGGTATGTTGATTATTTAAAGGAATTATTAGAAGAGTATAAAGTAGAATCAAAATATATCGAAATAGAAATTACGGAAAGTATCTTGTTAGAAAATAATACAAAGACACTAGAATTTTTGCATGACTTAAAGGGAGCAGGCTTTCAAATTGCTCTAGATGATTTTGGAACGGGATACTCTTCACTTAATTACCTTACATATATAACGGTTGATAAGATTAAATTGGACAAATCTATCAATGATAAGTTTCTAGATTTAGCAGACACCAAGGTAATGGATAGTTTAATTTCACTTGCTCATAGTTTAAATTTAAAGATTACAGCAGAAGGCATCGAGGAATGGGATAAATTTATGAAATTAAGATATGGCGGATGTGATTTCATACAGGGGTTTTTATTTAGCAAACCCCTGTGCATAGGAGAAATTGAAAAGATTTATAATACAAACCTAATGGAAAAGATGCGTCCCTAAGAATATATGGAAAAACTGCTTGGAACGAGATTACTCAAAAAGCAGTTCTTCCAATTCTATTTCCACAGGACAGTGATCACTGCCCATAATATTGTTATGAATGATACTGTCTTTTATCTTTCTGTTCAGGGAATCAGAAACTATAAAATAGTCAATACGCCATCCTGCATTATTTTCCCTGGCATGATACATATAGGACCACCACGTGTATGCTCCAGTTAAGGTTGGGTATAGAAATCGAAAGGAATCTGTAAAGCCGTTACTTAGAAGAATAGTCATTTTTTCACGTTCCTCTGTTGAAAAACCAGCATTTTTTGTATTTGATTTTGGATTTTTTAAATCAATTTCTTCATGGGCAACATTTAAATCACCACATAGTATAACTGGTTTCAACTTATTTAAGCCAATCAAATAAGCCCTAAAATCATCTTCCCATTCCAAACGATAATCTAATCGTGCTAACTCTCGTTTGGAATTAGGAGTATAGACATTAACCAGATAAAAAGTTTTGAATTCCAAAGTGATGACGCGGCCTTCACTGTCATGTTTTTCCATACCAATTCCATTTATAACGGATAAGGGTTCTATCTTTGTAAAAACGGCAGTCCCGGAATACCCTTTTTTAAAAGCGCTATTCCAATATTGATGATAACCTTCAAAGTGGATTTCAACTTGTCCCTGCTGCATTTTTGTCTCTTGAATGCAAAATATATCAGCATTTGCATTCTTAAAAAAATCTTCAAAGCCTTTTGTTAAGCAGGCTCTTAAACCATTTACATTCCATGATATTAATTTCAATATAATTTCCGTCCCCACGTTGCAAACGTGCCATTCATTCAAAAGTTGGATATGCAATTTTATTCAACTTCATATTACATTTAATTTTACCACAAATATTGGAACCTTAAAACGAGGAATTTTAACTTTCCAGGAATGGTTTCTGAATTGCTTTCGAAACCGGATCATAAATTTACTTTCGAAATCCAGAGATAAGCAAAATAATGCCATGTATATGCAGTTTAAATAATGCCATGTATATGCTTGACTATGGGATTATCATGGTATATAGTACAGAAAGAATAGATATAAATATAAGAAAATATTGACAATGGGGAATTTATATTTTTTTAAAAAAGAAACTAATAAGAACACAAAAGAAACAGATAAAAAACAATAAACTTATATGAGGATGGGAGTACAAATGAAAAGTATTAAAACAAAAATGGTCGTAAGTTTTTCAATATTAATTTTGGTATCATCATTAGTTTTAGGCCTTATTGCACTGATTAGCTCGGAAAATACAATGACAAAGGAGGCAGAAAAAACGCTTTCTTCAATGGCTTATGAAGATTCAAAATTGACATCTAGTCGATTGGAAACTCAAAAACGCACACTGGAAATGGTAGCGTTAAATAGGACCATTGTAATTATGAATTGGTTATCACAAAAAGCCTCATTGCAGGAATTTATTAGTGAAACAGATTTTTTAGATATAGCGGTTGTTGATTTAGATGGTACAGCACACTATTCAGACGGTACTACTGGTAATCTGGCTGATGAAGATTATTTTAAGAAGGCATTAAATGGGCAAAGCGTTATTTCAGACGTTTTTATTAATGAAGTTACAAATGAACCAGAATTTATTATAGCCACACCAATTTATAATACTGATAGAGTGGTGGGTGAATTGATTGGTTTTAGGGATGGAAATGTACTTAGTGAAATAGTTGAGGATACAGGATATGGGAAAGAGGGATATGGCTATATTATTAATTCAACTGGTACCGTAATGGCTCACCCAGATAAAGAAAAAGTTCTTAATCAGTTTTCACCTATTGAAGAAGTGAATAATGACACAAACCTACTATCCTTATCTAATCTTTTTCAAAAAATAATAGAGGAAAAGAAAGGTATTAGTAATTACCAAGATGGTGAAAAAAAGCTATATGCAAGTTACGACGTAATTGAAGGAACTGATTGGATCTTTGTTATAACAGCAGATCAAGATGAAGTTTTAGAAGCATTGCCAGCTTTGCAGAGAGTCATCTTTTTGGTTGCCGTTGTTATTTTAATCGTTAGTATTATAGCAACATATATCCTGGGTAATTCCATCGCAAAGCCAATCATTCGCACGGTTGGACAAGCAGAAAAAATTGCTAATCTTGATGTATCGATTGATATTGATAAAAAATATGCAAGTAGGAAAGATGAAATAGGAATTTTATCAAGATCACTTCAAAATATAACCGGTAGTATTAGGGGAATTGTTGGGGATATAAGTAACTCCTCGGAGCAACTAGCGGCAGCTTCCGAAGAATTAACGGCAACATCACAGCAATCGGCTAGTACTTCTGAAGAAGTATCTACTTCAATAGAGGAAATAGCAAAAGGTGCTTTTGATCAAGCAAAATATACCGAGGACGGAAGCATGAAAGCAAATACACTTGGGGAAGCCATTGAAAAAGATCAAAATCACGTGAAAAGTTTAAATGAGATGATAAAAAAGGTTGTAGAAGCACTTAGTAATGGTCTTGTACAAATAGAATATTTGTATGAAAAAACGGTACAAAATAATGAAGCATCAAAAAATATACAGGAAGTAATTCTAAAAACGAATAAAAGTTCCAATAGAATTGGAGAAGCAAGTCAAGTGATTTCTTCTATTGCAGAACAAACTAATTTGCTATCGTTAAACGCAGCTATAGAGGCAGCAAGAGCGGGCGAAGCTGGAAAAGGATTCTCAGTTGTGGCAGAAGAAATTAGAAAGCTTGCTGAACAATCAGCCTCATCCACAAAAGAGATTGATGAGATGGTGAGTGATCTACAAAAGAATTCCCAAGACGCCGTAAAAACAATTGAAGAAATGTCTACGATTATAGAAGAACAAACGGAAAGTGTACATGAAAATAAAAGAAGTTATCTTGCCATAGAGGAAGCAATAGGAGCTGCTGAAACTGCAGTAATTCAATTAAATTCTTCAGGAGAAGAAATGGAAAAGATGAAAGCCGAAATATTAGATTCTCTACATAATCTTTCTAGTATAGCAGAAGAAAATTCAGCGGCAACGCAACAGGTAACAGCAGCAATGGAAGAACAGACAGCTTCCGTGGAAGAAATTGCAAATTCAAGTGAAGCGTTAGCCAGTCTTGCACAAGACTTACAAACCATTATTGCAAAATTTAGTTTATAAGCATGTAGCCGTTATTCCTAACTGCATAAAGTTGGGATAGCGGCTTTTTATTATTCTTTTCGGGCGGATGACTATGATGTATATTTGTCTTATTAAAGATAATGTTCTGATATGGAGTATGAACAACTAAGCATAGATAACGTTAAATAGATAGATGGTGGTAAAATGAAGGATACAGTTTCAATCAAGGAAGAAAATAAGGGTTATAAGGATTATGAACACTTAAAGAAAATGTTATATTTAGGAAGTCTTTATCCGATTATAATTTCAGTTGACAAGAATTTGAAGCAAAACCATATTGCTTTTGAAAAAGAGATTCTTCACTTATATAGTAAGGAAGATAGTGAAGAAGTAATAAAGAAAGCTCTTAAAAGATTTTATTATCAGGAGTGTAAAGCTTTAATAGAAGGAAGAATTCGTATTTATCAATCTGAATTTAAAACAAAGCCCCGTTCTATTAGAATTTCGGATAATAATAGTACTTGGGGTACGTGTAGTTCCAAATTTGAATTTACATTTCATTGGAAATTAGCAATGGCACCCATCGATGTGATTAATTATGTGGTTGTACATGAAATGTGTCATATGGTTCATTTAAATCACGATAGATCTTTTTGGAGATTAGTGGGTAAAATGCTACCCAATTATGAAGAAAGAAAAAATTACTTAGCAAATTATGGACATATGATGGTTCTGTAAGAGAAGCTTAGGTTTATTTTATAAACATTTTATCAAATAATTAGGGAAAGTTAATTGACATTATAGAAAACGAAATATATACTATACCTAGTTATTAACTATGATATATAAGATAAACTATTTTAATAATATATGAAATACTTATTTGGATTGATTTCATTTTCACATTTGTTAAAAGTATAATTAGTAATTAATATATCATAATGAGAAGAGGAGATTAAAATGAAAAGAGATAGTAAAAAAATGAAGAAGATGATAAGTTTTTGCGTGGCTATTATCGTCGGAATTTCATTAGTGGGATGTGCCAGTACAAAAACCAATGAAAAAAATACATCAAAAGATACACAAACAGAAAATAGTAACAATGAAAAGGTGGTAAATATCGGAGTTACGGATACATTAACAACTTTAAATCCAATATTAATGGATGGTGGAGAAATAAATAAGTATGCCACAGGACTTATGTTTTTGCCGTTAGTTGATTTAGATTCTGATTTGAATTTTGAGTCAATGTTAGCAGATTCCATTACAACAGAAGATAACCTAAACTTTATTGTGCATATAAACGATACTGCAACATGGTCTGACGGTATTGCAATTACGGCGGATGATGTGGTGTTTACGGCGCTTCGTATTGCAAGCCCTGTAGTGGGGAATGTATCTATGATGTATTATGGATTTGTGGGTGTAGGAGAGGATGGTTTTGTGGAGGAAGGTGCCAAAAGTATACCTGGAATTGTGGCGCTAGATGATAAAACAGTTCAATTTACCACAAAGTATCCAATGGCACTTACTACATTTGAAAATACGTATGCTAGATATTTACATACTTTACCAAAACATATTCTAGAAAATGTGTCTGAGGCTGAACTTGCAACATATGATTGGTTTAATCATCCAGATGTCGTAAGTGGTCCTTATATGGTCACAGATTTTGATGCAGATCATTTCATTTCCTACATTGCCAATGAAAATTATTGGCGGGGAACGGCTAATATTGATAAGTTAAATATTAAAATCGTTGATGGAAGTCAACTATATGCTGGATTAAAGTCAGGTGAAATTGATTTTGTACAACAAACCATGGGTCTTATTCCGCAAGAAGATTATGCTAGTGTAGAAGCTCTTGAAAATGTTCAAGAAATGTATGGATCACCAGTAACAAATCAGTCCGTATTTATTCAAACACAAAATGAAAATGTTTCTGATATTAAAGTAAGACAGGCAATTCTTTATGGAATAAATAGAGAACTACTAGTAAGTGAACTATTAGGAGGAAGTGGAGAAGTAGTGGATGGATTTTTATCTTCGGCAAGTCCTTTTTATGACCCATCCATCGTACCTATAGAATATAATCCTGAAAAGGCAAAAGAATTACTAAATGAAGCAGGTTGGGATGGAACAAAAACCTTGCGTTTCTATGTAAATTCTGGAGACAGCACATTTGTAAATGGTGTTAGTGTGATTGCAGCACAACTGGGAACAATCGGAATAAAAGTAGAAATTCAAACCGTTAACTTTACAACGCTGATGACGGTAGCAGGTACTAAAGATTATGATTTATTAGCAGTTCAATATACCTATTCACCAATCGATCCTTATCCAGATGTAGATTGGTTATTAAGTGGTGAAGATAGCTGGACGGGGTATTCTAATAGCAAAGTAAGTGAGGCATTAGCAGGAACACAACTAACAAGTGATGTAGAAGAGATAAAAAGTTTATACTCTACCATTGATCAAATAGTGCAGCAAGATGTTCCTATGTTTTCAGCATATGTAATTAAAGCCATGGGCGCTGTAAATAATAGAATGATAAATGCAACACCAAGTGTATACGGTTCCTTTAATCATATTGAAAAATGGGATGTTTTAGAGTAATATAAAGAAAAGCATAAAATGCAAAATGATGGAGTTATTTATTACAACACATTATTTTGCATTTTTATTTAAAAAGAATAAGAAATAGGGATAGGAGAAGTCATATGTCACCTTTATTGGAAGTATCAAAACTTAAAACAGTTTTTGAAGGAGATTTTGGTCAGACTATAGGCATAGAAGACGTCAACTTTTTTGTTAATAAAGGTGAAATTCTTAGCATCGTTGGAGAATCAGGATGTGGTAAAAGCGTCACTTCTCTTTCAATAATGGGGCTTTTAGGTCGAGAAGGAAAAGTTGTACAAGGAAAGGTATTATTTAAAGGGAAAAACCTATTGAACCTTTCTGAAAAAGAATTAGATAACATTCGTGGGAATGAATTAACAATGATCTTTCAGGATGCTTTGTCAGCATTAAATCCTGTATTTACAATAGGTAATCAATTAATAGAGAGTATTAGGGCCCACCTTTCCATTACCAAGAAGCAGGCGAGAATTCGTGCCATACAATTACTTGAAAAAGTGGGGCTACCAGAACCTAGGAAGATTATGAAAAAGTATCCATTTACACTATCAGGTGGAATGTGTCAAAGAGTCATGATTGCTATGGCACTTTCCTGTAATCCTCAATTATTAATTGCAGATGAGCCAACAACCGCTCTTGATGTAACCATACAGGCGCAAATAATGAACCTCCTACGAGAATTACAAAAGGAATTATCCATGTCAGTTATATTAATCACCCATGATATGGGGCTTGTTGCAGAAATGGCGGATCGTGTTCTTGTTATGTATGCGGGTCAAGTGGTTGAAGAAGTAAGTGTAACCGATTTGTTTCATCATCCAGCGCATCCCTATACACAGGCTTTGCTAAAAACAGTTCCAAGTATAAGGGATGGTTCAGATAGAATACTAGCGTCTATTGTAGGATCTGTACCAGAACATTATCAAGATATCAAAGGCTGTCGTTTTGCAAGTAGATGTCCTTATGTAGAAAAGAAATGTGAGGAACCACAAGAAATCAGACGGATTAGCAATGAACATTACGTAAGATGCCATCTTGCCGAAGAAATTTCACTAAAACAAAAGAGGGGGATATAGGAATTGAGTCACTCATTCGAAGAAACGCAAACACTGTTGGAAGTTGTTAATTTAAAAAAATATTATCCTGTAAAAGGTGGCATTATTAATCATACTGTAGCAAATATTAAAGCTGTTGATAGCGTTAATTTTTCCATAAAAAGAGGAGAAACATTAGGTTTAGTGGGGGAATCTGGTTGTGGTAAATCTACCATCGGTAAACAGATTGTGGGATTGGAAAAGCCTACAGAGGGATCTATATTTTATAGAAATCAGGACATGGTTCATCTATCTAAGATGAAATTAGCAAAAATAAGAACCAATTTGCAGATGGTATTTCAAGACGCCTATTCATCCCTAAATCCAAGAAAACATATATATGAAATACTGTCAACTCCAATGCTCTATCATAATATAGTTACTAAAAATAATGTTGAAAAAGAAGTAAATCGACTTTTAGATTTAGTTGGATTACCACAAAATAGCAAAGGACGTTACCCCCATGAATTTTCGGGAGGTCAGCGTCAAAGAATCGGCATAGCAAAGGCATTATCTTTAAAACCAGAATTAATAGTTTGTGATGAGCCTGTGAGTGCACTTGATGTTTCTATTCAAACACAGATTTTGAATTTATTACGACAATTACAAAAGGATCTAAATTTAACAAGCCTATTTATAGGTCATGGTCTAGGTGCTGTTAATTATGTAAGTGATAGAATTGCAGTGATGTATTTAGGTAAGATTGTAGAAATTGCAGAAGCAAAAGAAGTGTTTTCCAATCCATTGCATCCTTATACCAAAGCAATTTGTGAGGCGGCACCTATTCCAGATCCTAGCGTGAGGAGGGAAAAAGCCATTCTTTTACAAGGAGAGATTGGATCCAATACAACATTGCCTAGCGGATGCCGTTTTCACCCTCGATGTAAATTTGCGATTGCCTCCTGTAGAATAGTGGAACCGGAATTGAAACCGATTACCCTAGGAAGCTCCCATCTTGTGGCGTGTGATGTTGTTCTAGCACAGAAGGGGGAAGTAAGCGCATGATTAAGTATATAATAAAACGAATTCTGATAGCGCTTCCAGTACTTATTGGTATTACCATAGTAGATTATGCCATTATGAATATGGCAGGAAGTCCGTTAGAAATGCTAACAGGTCCTCGTGTTTCCCAAACGGCAGTGGAAGCAAAGGCAATTGCGTTAGGATTAGATCAACCAATTTATATACAATATTTTGTTTGGCTGAAACAGTTATTACACGGAAATATGGGATACTCTATAAAAAGCCACCTTCCAGTTGCTACTATGATATCCTCACATATGGGTCCTACTCTATTGTTAATGGGAGTATCTTTACTTGCTAGCGTAATTATTGCAGTACCAGCAGGAATTTATAGTGCTACACATCAATATTCAAAAAGTGATTATGCCATGGTAACCTTATCATTTTTAGGAACAAGCATACCGGGCTTTTTTCTATCATTATTACTCATCTATTTATTTACCATTCAATTAGGTTGGTTACCTTCTAGCGGAATGAGATCTCTTGGAATAGATGATAGTATTATTGATCTTGTAAGACATATGATTATGCCTGTTATTGTTCTTGCAACCTCAATGGCGGGGAACAATATAAGATATATTAGAAGTGCGGTACTTGAAATCTTGCAAAAGGATTATCTTAGAACGGCCCGTGCAAAAGGAATTGGAGCATTTATGGTTATTAACAAACATGCATTAAGAAATGCCCTCATTTCTATTGTGACCGTCATGGGTATGCAAATTCCAGTATTGTTTGGTGGAGCTGTTATTATTGAACAAGTTTTTTCGTGGCCGGGGCTGGGTCTTATGACCATGAGTGCCATTACGAACCGTGATTATCCAGTTATTATGGGTGTATGTCTTTTATCAGCGATTGTAGTGCTTATGGCAAACTTATTAACGGATATTTTATATGCGGTAGTTGATCCTACCATTCAATACAAATAGGGGAGGATAAGTTATGTCAAAGCAAATAAATATTGGTAATGAAAAATATATGCAAACAATATGGCGCCGTTTTTGTAGACATAGGTTAGCTATGATTAGTTTAGTTATGCTAAGCATTATTCTATTTGCAGCTATTTTCGCACCTCTTTTAGCACCATATGATCCAGATGATCTTGTAGGAGCATTTAGTGCAGCACCAACGAAGCACTTTCTATTAGGGACAGATCAAATTGGACGAGATGTTTTCAGTAGACTTTTATATGCCATAAGGGTGTCCCTTTTAGTGGGAATTTCAGCAACTATAATATCCACAATTATTGGAGTATTACTAGGATTGATATCGGGTTATTTTGGTGGTGTTATCGATATGTTAATTATGCGATTCACGGATATGGTCATGTCTTTTCCATATATACTGCTTGTTTTAGTGGCCGCTTCCATTTTCAAACCAGGACTTTTAACGATAATCTTAATACTTGGATTTGTGGACTGGCCAGGTATTGCACGGCTTGTTAGGGGAAATGTGCTTAGTCTTCGAGAAACTAATTTTGTTAAAGCTGGTATAGTGGCAGGAATGCCCAAAAGGTATATTTTATTGTCCGAGATTTTACCAAATACGATTGCACCTATTTTGGTATATGCAACATCGGTAGTAGCTATATCCATGCTTGACGAAGCAGCATTAAGCTTTTTGGGAATGGGTGTGCAACCACCTACTGCGAGTTTAGGAAATATGTTAAATTCAGCACAATCACTTACGGTATTAACCTCAAAACCATGGTTGTGGATACCACCAGGGTTATTGATTGTAGTTTTGGTGATTTCCATTAGCTTTATTGGAGATGCATTGCGAGATGCGGTAGATCCAACCACAAAAAAAGAATCCAGAAAATAAAGGGGAGAAGGATATGATGAATAAATCAAATAAAAACTTAAAGGTGATATATTTGGCGGGTGGTTGTTTTTGGGGTATAGAAAAGTATATATCGTTAATTAGTGGAATTATAGAAACAGAAGTGGGTTACGCAAATGGAAATAAGAAAGATCCAACATATGAAGAAGTATGTTATGAGAATACAGGACATGCGGAAGCCGTGAAAGTACAATATGATCCAGGGAAAATCACATTAGAATCCCTGTTAACTCTTTATTATGATGTAATTAATCCTGTTTCGATTAATCAGCAAGGCGGGGATACAGGTTCACAATATCGTACAGGAATTTATTATGTTGATAATGATGATCGTAGTATCATTCTTTCTTCCATCCTTGAACTTCAAAAGAAATATGAGAAACCCATTGCAATAGCGGTAAAGCCACTAGATAATTATTATAGAGCCGAGGAATACCATCAAAAGTATTTAGAAAAAACCCCCAATGGATACTGTCATATAGGAATGGATAAGATTCTTAAAAACACACTTACAGAAATGCAATATAATGTTACTCAGAATAATGCTACGGAGCCTCCTTTTCAAAACGAATACTATGATTTCTTTGAAAAGGGCATTTATGTGGATGTAACTACAGGGGAACCATTATTTATATCAAGTGACAAGTTTGAATCTGGATGTGGGTGGCCAAGTTTCACAAAACCAATAAAGAATGATTTGATTCGTGTTCTATTAGATAAATCCCATGGTATGAAAAGGGCAGAAGTAAGAAGCAAAACTGGAAACATTCATTTGGGACATGTTTTTGAGGATGGTCCTTCGGAAAAAGGTGGCTTGAGATATTGTATTAATAGTGCGTCCCTTCGTTTTGTTCCAGAAGAAAAGATGATAGAAGAAGGATATGAATATCTTCTCACAGAATTAAGATAATAAGGTTATTAGAATAAGTGAAGAGAGTATGGAGCTAGAAGAAAAACAAGTATATATAATTCTCAATTCATGATAAAATGTAAAAAAGACTACACAAAAGACGACACAAAGGAGGACGGATATGGATGTTTTAAAAATTGCAGAGGGAACATATCAACTTTCTGTGAATGTAGAACATATTTTATTTGAAGGTGTTTGGGAAATGCCCCAGGGGGTATCTTTAAATTCTTATGTAATTTGTGGAGAAAAGACAGCTATTGTAGATGGTTTTTGTGGATGGGACAATGTCCCTGAAACCTTATTTGCATTGTTAGAAGATATGAAAGTGAATGCAGAAACGATAGAATATTTAATTATTAATCATATGGAACCAGATCATTCAGGTTGGATTGAGGAATACAGAAAGATAAATCCTACGGTTCAGATTTTATGTAGTGCAAAAGCAAAGAATTTGCTAGAGACATTTTATAATTTTGGAGATCATGTTTTATGTGTTGGAGATGGCGATAGTGTGGATTTGGGAGATGGTCACGTAATTCGTTTTACATCAATTCCTAATGTTCATTGGCCAGATACAATGGCATCTTTTGACGAGCTAACAGGTGTGCTATTTACTTGTGACGCTTTTGGAGGGTTTGGGAAACTAACAGATAAAAAGTTTGCAGAGCAACTAAGTAGCGAGCAACTTCAAGAGTATGAAACAGAGACTATACGATATTATTCCAATGTACTGGGATCCTTTACATCAGCAGTGAAAAAGTCCATTACCAAGTGCAGGGAGTTTCCTCTAAAAATGATTGCACCTGGACATGGGTTAATGTGGAATAATCCGGAAATGATTATGAATCAATATAATGATTATGCAGATTATCAAAAGGGCCCAGCTAGATGTGAAATAACCTTTATTTGGTCTTCTATGTATGGAATGACGGAAAAGGCAGTTCGTTATGTAGAAAAGATATTAAAAAAGGAAGATATCAAGGTTCATATCCACCAAGTTCCCAATGATTCCTGGGGAAGTATCTTAACATCGGCTTGGACATCTACGGGAATTATTCTTGCAATGCCTACCTATGAATTCAAAATGTTTCCACCAATGGCAGCAGTACTGGAGGAATTAGGAAAAAAGAAAGTGATGAATCGTAAGGCTTTTCGATTTGGATCCTTTGGTTGGTCCGGTGGTGCTCAAAGAGAACTTGACGATATCATGACAAGATTAGGAATGAATTGGGATTTTCTAGAACCAGTGGAATTTGCCGGATGTCCCAAAGAAGAAGATCTAGAAAAGATTGCAAAGCAAGTTGAACATCTAATTCGCGAAATAAAAACAATGGTAAAATAAAATGAAAATTTGAATTGGAGGAAATTACAATGGGAAAGAAAATGACAGAAAAGGTCACATGGGTAGGTAAGGTAGATTGGGAACTAAAAAATTTCCACGGTAAAGAGTATTCTACCAAAAAAGGTTCTTCATACAATTCCTATTTAGTTCGAGATGAAAAGACTGTTTTAATTGATACCGTATGGCAACCCTTTAACAAGGAATTTGTCAGCAGACTAAAGCAGGAGATTGATCTAAAGGATATCGATTATATTATTGCTAATCACGGAGAAATAGATCATAGTGGTGCACTTTCTGAATTACTTCGTGAGATTCCAGATACTCCTATTTATTGTACTGCAAAAGGCGCGCAAATTTTAAAAGGACATTATCACGAGGATTGGAATTTTAAGATTGTAAAAACGGGAGATTCACTTGACATTGGTAAAAGTAAATTGATTTTTATAGAGGCTCCTATGCTTCATTGGCCAGATAGTATGTTTACCTACATGACTGAGGAAAATATTTTGTTTAGTAACGACGCATTTGGACAACATTTTGCATCAGAATTATTATATAACGATAAAGTAAATCAAAGTGAGCTTTATTCAGAAGCAATTAAATATTATGCTAATATTCTCACACCATTTTCTTCCTTAGTAACTAGAAAGATAAATGAAATTCTTCAATTAAACGTGCCAGTAAGCATGATTTGTCCAAGTCATGGAGTTATTTGGAAAGAAAATCCCATTCAGATTGTTGAAAAGTATTTGGAATGGGCAGCAGCATATCAAGAAAACCAAATTACGATTATTTATGATACTATGTGGAATTCCACAAGGCTAATGGCGGAAGCAATTACAAGGGGCATTATGGAGGAAGATAAATCGGTAACGGTTAAACTCTTTAATGCAGCAACCGATGATAAAAATGATATTATTGGTGAGGTATTTCGATCTAAAGCAATACTGGTAGGGTCTTCAACAATAAATAATGGATACTTATATTCAATTGCTGGTTTGATGGAAATGATGAAAGGCTTAAAATTAAAAGGAAAAAGCGCAGCTGCATTTGGTAGTTACGGCTGGAGTGGCGAAGTAGTAAAACAGCTAACACAAGAGTTAACAACGTGTGGATTTAAAGTAGTGGATGAAGGACATCGCTCCTTATGGATCCCAGATATAGATGAACTAGAGCAATGTGCTACGTATGGTAAAGATTTTGTGAAGCATTTAATTTAAACGATACGTAAGGCTGAAATGAAAAAAATGATACAACAAACGAGGAAAAAGTGAAAAAACAATTTAAAGAATTAAATATTATTCCAACCATATTAAAAGCATTAGAAAATGAAAAGTATGATGCTCCAACACCAATACAAGAAAAAGCAATTCCAGCAATTCTAGAAGGAAGAGATTTGCTGGGTTGCGCTCAAACAGGAACAGGCAAAACGGCTGCTTTTGCTATTCCCACCTTGCAAATTCTTACCAAAGAAAAAAGTGATCAAAATTCCAAGAGAGACATAAGGGCATTGGTTTTGACCCCTACAAGAGAACTTGCGATTCAGATTTATGAGAGTTTTTGTACCTATGGAAAATATACAAAGTTAAAGTATTGTGTTATTTTTGGAGGTGTATCTCAAAAACCTCAAGAGGAAATTTTAAGTCGAGGTGTTGATATTCTTGTTGCAACACCTGGTAGACTTAATGATTTAATAAATCAAAAAATTATTGATTTAAAACATATTAAAATATTCATCCTAGATGAAGCAGATCGTATGCTTGATATGGGATTTATTAATGATGTGAATAAGATTATAGCGAAAACACCAAATAAAAAACAAACATTACTTTTTTCGGCAACGATGCCACCGGCGATTGCATCCATGTCAAATAAAATATTACATGATCCAGTGAGTGTCAAAGTCACACCAGTATCATCAACAGTAGATATTATTAAACAATATTTGTACTATGTTGACAAAGTGAGTAAAAAAGATATGTTGTTGCATATCCTAAAGGATAAATCAATGATATCAGTGCTTGTATTTAGCAGAACAAAGCATGGTGCAGATCGTATCGTACGGCAATTATCAAAAGAAAAGGTTACAGCACAGGCAATTCATGGGGACAAGTCCCAAGGGGCGCGACAACAAGCGCTAGCTAATTTTAAGAATAAAACTGTGAGAGTACTAATTGCAACCGATATAGCAGCAAGGGGAATAGACATAGACGAGCTAACGCATGTTGTTAATTATGATTTGCCAGAAGTACCAGAGACCTATGTTCATCGCATAGGAAGAACAGGTCGAGCAGGACTAGGAGGAACAGCTATTTCATTTTGTGATTTTGATGAAAAGGAACTTCTTAAAGAGATTGAAAAATTAATTGGCAAACACTTGATAGAGGTGAAGGATCATCCATTTCCACTTCTTCAGAATTATCCAACGATAAAAGAAGTAAAACAAAGATTCAAATCAAAAAAGAAATAAGGAAGTACTTGCCAATAACTAGATTTATGTGTATAGTAATTAATTGTAATATAAATGGAATGAAAAAGTTTAACAAATGATAAGTTTTATCAATTGATTGTTAACAAAAATTCATAATGGGCAAACTTATCGAAAGGTAAGGACGCAAAACTAAGGGCCTTCGTTTAGTATAACATGGTAGCCAGTTACAAAGTTTTTAGCCCCTTTTTGAACTTTAAGAAGGAGCTTTTTTTGTTTTCACATATGAGGAGAATTGGTTTATGATTAGCAATTGGAAATGGAAACTAGTTAAAAAAACGAAAAAAGGATTTAATGAAAAGATATTTGATAAGCATGTTTTTAAATATTTAAATTTTAACCAATGGAATCATGAATATCAAGTTCTTTGTAAAAAAGCAAGGGGCAAGGAATGCTCACTGATTCTGTATGAATATGAAAATTATGATACAATTAATAGGCTTATGGGCTATGAAACTGGAAAACAATCTGTACTAACATTATTAAGTACGGCAGAACAATTTTTTGATAAGGGTTCCATTTTTTTGCTTACTCAAAGTAAAATTTTAATTATATTGATGGATAAGGAGCGTAAGGATTCTTATGAAATGGCAAATAAGTTCTTATTAAGTACGAAAAACCCCATCATGATTAATGAAGAACCTGTTATGATACGAATGAAATGTGGCATCGAGCATAATATTTTATCTAAGAAAGGTAAACATGAAATTATTAATAAGCTTGGAAAAGCATTAGGCCAATCCGATTTTACCAAGCAAGATATTTCCATCTATGATAAAAAAGTGGACGAGGAAATGCATAATTACTACAATATGCTTTTTTCTATATGTAATGGAATTGATCATGATTTATTTCATTTGGTATATCAGCCTAAAATAAGGATGAAAAACAATGAGATAGCAGGAGTGGAAGCACTTTTAAGATGGGATAATGAAAACTATAGGAATATTCCCATTTCAGATGTGATCAAAATGGCAGAAGATGCAGATATGATAAATAAAATCACGAAATGGGTCATAAAAAAGGCCATGATTCAGTTGAAAGAATGGGAATCTATTGGCAAACAAATTAGAATCGCCATTAACCTATCAGCAAAAGATTTACAGGATAAATCATTTTTAAATTTCTTAAAAGAAAATATAGGATTATATAAAATTGATCCATCCTTTTTAGAGTTTGAGCTAACGGAACGAAGTATCATAAATGATGAGACAATGGTCTTTAAGGTATTAAGTGAAATTAAAAAAATGGGAATAAAGGTATCTATGGATGATTATGGCACTGGACATAATTCTATGATATATCTGGGAAAATCATTATTTCAATTTGATTATATTAAGATAGATAAAATGTTTATTGATGAAATTGGAAATAGTAATACAAGAACATTGATTGAGGGCATTATCAAAACTGCACATGGATGGAAAATGGAAATAGTGGCGGAAGGTGTGGAAAGTCAAGAACAAATAAACATCCTTAAGGATTTGGAATGTGATATAATTCAAGGATATTATTATAGCAAACCATTATTGCCTAATGAGTTGAATACTTATAGGAAACAAGTATTATATAAGTCAAATATATAAAGATGTTGTCAATCATTTTGCCGACGATAATCACGTTAATTATACGTCTTGCTTGCTTACTTTATTTATTTATCGTTCGAATGATATGAACCAAAATAGAAAGGAAAGGATTAAATATGTTTAATCCAAATAAATTAATAAAATTAAAAAATGCATGGAGTATTTTTTCGATTAATCACCCTAAGTTTCCCAAGTTTCTTGATGCAGTAAATAAGAATGCATTAACAGAAGGAACGGTCATAGAAATAAATGTAACAACCTTAGCTGGGAAAAACATTAGTTCTAATGTGAAACTCACAAAAGAAGAAGCACAATTATTTAGAGAATTGTCGGAACAATTTAACTAAAATATCGTTCACCGGATAATACTATTGATAAATAGATAGGATACCTTTTAATCATTGATTTGAGAGCATTTTTTAATATGCAGATGGGAATAATATTAAATGAAAAAAATAAAAGGACTCATTATGAAGTTGCAAGGTTTATCTAAGGCCATTACACGTTTCCCCTTAACTGTTATATTCTTATTAATGGCAACTATATTAATTAATATTACAATTTATAAAGAAGAAGATTATTATATTCAAATTATAACATGTATGATTGGTGTTGTTTTATGTAGTTGTCTACAAATTATCTGTGAAAGGTTTTTTTATAAAAGTGTATTTCGGATTCTGCTATTATGTAGTGGCGTTATAATAACGGTAATTTATTATATGTTTGTAAGGTCGTTTCTAGTTCTAAGTGAGGAGATGAGTGTTAGAACATATGTGGCTTTATTAGCATTACTGGTTGGGTTTTTATGGATTCCATCAATCCGAGCTCGGGTTACCTTTAATGAAAGTTTCATGATTGCTTTCAAATCTTTTTTTCATTCTATCTTTTATGGCGGGGTTATATTTGGCGGGGTTTGCTTTCTCATAGCAGCCACCAATTTTCTTATTGTATCTATAGAAAGTAGAGCATATCTCTATACGTTGAACATGGTTTTTGTATTATTTGTGCCTGTCTTTTTTCTTTCACTAATACCAATTTATCCTATCAATAATAAAAAGATGGCAGATAAAGAAAATCAAAGAGAAGAAGTGATTCAGGAAGCTAACTGTCCAAAGTTTCTAGAAGGTCTCATTTCTTATATTCTAATTCCGCTTATCATAGCGTATACAGCTATTCTTATTCTATATATTTTACTTAATATTACTGGTGAGTTTTGGAAAAATAATTTACTTGAGCCTTTGGCGATCTCCTATGCAATCATAGGAATCTTATTATATATACTTTCCAGTAATATTAAAAACAAAATAACGATTCTGTTTAGAGTTATTTTTCCGAAAATACTGATTCCAATTATGATAGTTCAGATAATAGCAACCTTCCTTGGTTTAGGATATGTTGGTATAATTCCTTCTCGTTATGTAATGATTCTTTCTGGCGTATATTTTATTCTTTCTGGAATTATAATGTGTATTGTTTCTGTAAGAAAAAATGGTATTTTAGCAGGGATGCTGATTGTTTTTCTTATCATTTCTATTGTTCCACCCATTGATGTATTTACAATAAGTCGTAATAGCCAGATATCTATACTGCAATCCGTACTTGAAGAAAATAAAATGCTTGCGAACAATACTATTACACCAAATGAATCCATATCAAATGAGGACAAGGGAAAAATCTACAAATCGGTAGAATACCTAGATAGGATGGAATATATAGAAGAAATTGCATGGATGCCAAAGAATTTCAATATTTATCACGATTTCAAGGGAACTTTTGGATTTCATGAATATGGGATATCGGAAGATACTAGAAAGTATATTAATGTCTACTTAAATTCGTCAAAGCAAATTGATATTAAGGGATATGATTCTTTTGTGCATGCGTCCATTACCTCTGAAGGAGAACTGAAACAAGAGATTTGCAAGGTGGAGGAGTCTGGAAAAGTTTACACCATTTATAAAGAAAAAATAGATAAAAAAGAATATATGGTATTGCGTGACAATCAAGATGAAAAAGTTATTTCTTTTGATTGTAGTGATATATTTTCAAGATATCTCAGCTTTCCAGAAGATAAATCAGAATTAGACATGGATCAAGCTATCTTCACTGTAGAAAATGAGAAAGCAAATATTAAAATCATTATTCAAAATGCAAGTTTGGAAGAATCGGCAGATCAATCCTATTATTATGTTGATTTCAATATTCTAATTTCAATATTCTAATTTTATTTTTATTGTCTTTTCTAATTTCAATATTTTGTTTTTGTATTTAGATTGGAATGAATGAGGAAATGAATTCATATATTTTATCTGAATAGGTTTAAGTCTTATGAATGATTATTTGGGAGGGACACATGTGCCAAATGAAGTGATAAGCGAAGAGTATATGGATTTACTAGTGGAAAATGAAACACTAAATTTGTATGATGAAAAATACCAAGTAACATATATTGACTATGCTAATTCCATGGTTCATATTCCGAGTGTTGATATTGATAAATGTAGTATAGGCGACTATCCATACCATGTATTTCCATCTATTTATGTGTTGGAATCCATCAATAGCTTGGAAGAATCTGGAGTTATTAAAACTCGAAACAATCCTAATTTCAATTTGTTAGGCCAAGGAGTTTTAGTAGGAATTGTGGATACAGGAATAGATTATCTTCATGAGGCTTTTCTAAATGAGGATGGAACGTCAAGAATTGGCTCAATCTGGGATCAGACAATAAATAATGGAGGAGTACCTCCTGAGAGTTTTACTTATGGTACAGAGTATAGTAATACAATGTTGAATATTGCATTAAACAGTACAAATCCATTATCTATTGTTCCTTCCAAAGATGAAATCGGACATGGAACAAAACTAGCAGGAATTATAGCTGGTAATGCAAAGTTATCAAAGAATTTTAGTGGCGTTGTACCAAATGCAACAATTGTTGTTGTCAAATTAAAACTAGCCAAGCTGGTTGTAAGGGATATGTTTTTAATTCCAGCAGATAAAATATGTTATCAAGAGACAGATATTATATTGGGAGTCAGGTATCTTCTTTCGGTTGCAGCAAAATTGAATAGGCCTTTGGCAATATGCATTGGCTTAGGTTCTAATCAAGGAGGACACGATGGATATAGTTCACTGAGTAGGTATTTGGCCTTTGCTTCTCAATTGGCTAGAACAGCGGTAGTCTTGTCAGCAGGAAATGAAGGAAATACAAAAAGACATTATGTGGGTTTTTTGGATAGACCTCAAGAAATTAAGGAGTTTGAACTACGAGTTGGAGCTAATGAAAACAATTTTTCTATGGAATTATGGCAGAGAGCTCCCCATCGGATGATTCTTGATATTAGTTCTCCTTCAGGAGAATATATAACACCAATTTATCCAAGGATTGGTGAGTGCCGTGAAATCAGGTTCATTTTTGAACCGACAACCATATGGGTAAATAATGATGTGTTTGAAGTCCAAACAGGAGATCAATTAATATTAATGAGATTCCGGAACCCACAGGAGGGAATATGGAAGTTTAGAGTAAGCAATCTTGAGAGCTTAGCCTCGGAATTTCATGTATGGCTACCTTCCGGTAATTTGATTTCAGATGAAACATATTTTATAGATTCTAATCCAGATACTACCATTACATCACCAGGAGCATCCATAGAATCTATTACGATAACAGCATATAATCCCACAAATGGATCAATTGCGATTGCATCAAGTAGGGGATATACAAGGACAGATATTATCAAACCAGATCTAGCGGCACCAGGAGTTAATTTGGTATGTCCAACTAAAAATAATAGTTACGGATTAGTAACTGGAACGGGTGCTGCCGCAGCACATGCAACGGGGATCGTAGCAATGGTATTAGAGTGGGCAGTTGTACAAGGAAATAATACATCGATTAGAGGATTTGATATTAAAAAGTTATTAATTAGAGGAGCAAATAGAGCACCAGATCTTCAATACCCTAATAAAACATGGGGATATGGGAAAATAGATATATATGGTTTATTTGAGGTGTTAAGTTAACGAAAAAGTAATGTGACTTGATTACAGAAATATATTTATAAATGATGTATAATAAAGCTAATTATGAATAAAATTTAATCCATTGCAAATAAAAAGGAGAAAATACATATGACTAAGAAAACTATTATTATCGGTGGAGTGGCTGGAGGAGCAACAACAGCAGCCCGTTTACGGCGACGGGATGAATCCATGGAAATTATTATGTTTGAAAAGGGTGAATATATTTCGTATGCAAATTGTGGATTGCCATACTATATAGGAGATGTTATTAAAAATAGAGAAGCTTTATTATTGCAATCACCAAGTGCAATGAAAAAAAAATATAATATTGATGTTCGTACTTTTTGTGAGGTGACAGCAATTCATGTAGAGAATAAAACAGTAAGCGTAACTAATAAAGTGACAGGAGAAGAGTACCAAGAAAGTTATGATACGTTAGTTATTGCAACTGGATCAACACCAATCAAACCACCCATTAAGGGAATCGATGGAAAAAGTATCTTTACATTATGGACAATTCCAGATACAGATGCTATTAAGGAGTTTTTGAAGGAAAAGAAACCTAAAAAAGCAGCAGTAATAGGTGGTGGATTTATTGGGCTGGAAATGGCTGAAAATTTACACAATGCAGGTATAGAAATAAGCTTAATAGAGATGCAAAATCAGGTAATGGCACCAATAGATTATGAGATGGCCCAATTATTGCATGAAAACATGAGAATGAATGAGGTTCATCTTATCTTAGAAGATGGCGTGACATCCTTTGAAGAAAAAGATGGAAAAACAATCATTCATCTTGCAAGTAAAAAGGAAATCGATGTAGATCTGGTAATATTATCCATTGGGGTAAGAGCAAACAGCATTTTGGCAAAAAATGCGGGGATTCTACTTAACCAAAAAGGCGGTATTATTGTAAATGAATTTTTACAAACTTCCATTTCTGATATTTATGCTGTTGGTGATGTAATAGAAGTAGAAAACTTTGTTTGGAAAGATAAAACTATGATACCATTAGCAGGACCAGCCAACAAACAGGCAAGGATTTGTGCAGATAACATTACTGGTGATAAAAAAGAATATAAAGGAACTTTAGGAACAGCAGTAGCAAAAGTATTTGATTTAAATGTTGCTACTGTAGGAATGAACGAAAAAAGATTAAAATATTTAGGAAAAGAAAAAGATAAAGACTATTACACAGTGCTGATAAATCAGAAATCTCACGCAGGCTACTATCCAGGGGCTACATCCATAACACTTAAAATGATTTTCAACAAAGACGGAAAAATATTTGGTGGGCAAATTATTGGACAAGATGGGGTGGACAAAAGAATAGATACGTTAGCTACAACAATGAGATTAAATGGGACTATTTTCGATCTGGCAGAGTTGGAATTATCCTATGCACCACCATTTTCATCAGCAAAAGACCCAGTTAATATGTTAGGATTTGTAGCGGAAAATGTACTTGGAGGGTTCGTATCTTTTATAGAAACAGAGGAACTAGATAATCTGATTGCAAGTGATCGACATGATTATACAATACTAGATATTACAGAGAACGCAGAAAGAATGGTGTTTTCTATTGAAAATTCAATTTCTATTCCTTTGGGAGAATTACGTAACAGGTGGGAAGAACTCGATAATAAGAAACTGATTATTATCTATTGCTCAATTGGTGTTAGAGCGTATAACGCTGCCAGAGTATTAATGCAAAATAAATTTGAAAAGGTTAAAGTTCTCTCTGGAGGTACTTCTTTTTATAAATCTATGCATCATATGGAACAAGAACGGGATATAATAGAATTACAGACTCCAATCAAAGAGGTTGTTGAAATAAATAAGGAGATTCGAATTCTAGATTGTTGTGGAATGCAATGTCCTGGACCGATTATGAAAGTGTATGAAAATATTTGTACAATGAAAAAAGATGAAGTGCTTCAAGTTTCAGCAACGGATATGGGATTTGCAAGGGACATTGCTGCATGGTGCAAACGAACCGGGAACACACTACTTAGAACGGAAAGAAAAGACAAAGAAAACATTGTAACTATTAAAAAGGGAACAGATATTTGCCCTATCTCTGAAGTTTCTGAAAAGGTTAGTTTACCACAAGGCAAAACGATAGTTGTCTTTAGTGGTGACCTAGACAAAGTATTGGCATCCTTTATTATTGCAAATGGGGCTGCATCAATGGGAAGACCTGTAACCATGTTTTTTACTTTTTGGGGTCTCAATGCGTTAAGAAAAGATGAAAAGGTATCAGTAAAGAAGCCGTTTATTGATCGTATGTTTGGGATGATGATGCCAAGAGGAAATAAAAAGCTAAAACTTTCCAAGATGAATATGGCAGGTATGGGTACTTTAATGATGAAAAAGGTTATGCGGGATAAGAATGTTGATTCCTTAGAACAGTTAATGAAGTACGCAATGGCAAGTGGAATAAAGTTAGTGGCGTGCACGATGTCTATGGATGTTATGGGAATTACCAAAGAAGAATTAATAGAAGGTGTGGAATTTGCAGGTGTGGGATCTTATTTAGGTGACGCTGAAGAATCCAATGTAAATCTATTTATCTAATAAAATCAACAATTCTTATAGGTAAGACAAAAGTTATTCTTGATATATACTTATATTTCGGTATAATGAAACTATATCAATACGAGGAATTAGAAGTGTGTGATTAACTCACAGTGATTTTATTCTACAAGGTTATAATTATAAAATAGAAGATAAAAAATATGAATGGAAAAGGAGATATAATATGGCAGCATTACACATAACGAAAGAAAATTTTGAGCAAGAGGTTATGAAATCTCAAATACCTGTACTAATTGATTTTTGGGCGGCTTGGTGTGGACCATGTCAAATGTTGTTACCAGTGATCGAAGAATTAGCAGGTGAAGTTACAACGGCTAAGATTTGCAAATTAAATGTGGATGAGCAACAAGAGTTAGCAGCACAATTTAAAGTAATGACGATTCCAACATTGGTTGTAATAAAAGATGGAAAAGTGGTAAGTACATCGGTTGGCGTAAAACCGAAAGCAGCAATACTTGATATGATAAATATTTAATAGAATGACTGGGAACAGAAAATACTGACCCCAGTCATTTTTTTAGAAGTAAATAGGAGGTGAATTTATGTATGATATTATTATTGTAGGAGCTGGAACTGCCGGTTTGTCTGCAGCAATTTATGGAGTAAGAGCAGGTAAAAGTGTTTTAATTTTAGAAGAAAATACCTATGGGGGTCAGATTATAAATTCCGCAGAAGTAGAAAACTATCCAGGAATAAAGAGGATATCTGGATATGAATTTGCAACCAATCTATATGAACAAGCAATAGATCTTGGGGCAAAAATTGAATATGAAAAAGTGGTAAAGATTAAAGAAAACGGGAATTCAAAAACAGTCATAACATTAAAAAAAGAATACGAGTGTAAAAGTATCATTCTTGCAACGGGAGCGAAAAACAGACCATTGGGACTCAGTAGAGAGGACGAATTGGTTGGGGCAGGAATTTCCTATTGTGCAACTTGCGATGGAGCTTTTTTTAGAGGTAAAGATGTAGGAGTTGCAGGTGGAGGAAATACAGCGTTAGAAGATGCAATGTTTTTATCGGCATATTGCAACAAAGTTTATATTGTTCATAGGAGAGATTCCTTTAGAGGAGAAGAAAAGTTAGTAGCTTCCTTAAAGAAAAAAGAAAATGTAGAATTCGTATTAAATAGCAATATTATTAAGCTAGTTGGTGGAGATCGAATTGAAGGAATTCTTGTTCAAGATAAAGATACAAAGAAAGAAAAGCTAATACCAATTAGTGGTTTATTTATTGCAATTGGTCAAATACCAGAGAATTCTTGTTTTGAGGAAATTATAGATCTTGATCAGGGCGGTTATATTATGGCTGTAGAAGATTGTAAAACAAAAGTGGATGGAATATTTACGGCTGGTGATTGTAGAACAAAAAAAGTGAGACAATTAGCAACGGCTGCAGCGGATGGTGCGGTTGCTGGGTTGGCTGCATGTGAATTCATAGGATAAATTAGGAAAGTAGGATATAAATGCAATATTTAATAGCTTTTTTAGAAGGTATCATTACATTTGTTTCACCTTGTCTTTTGCCAATGCTCCCTATTTATATATCATATTTTGCGGGCGGAAGTGAAAACAAGAAAAAGACAATAAAAAATGCCTTCGGATTTGTGCTAGGTTTTTCTATCATATTTCTACTACTTGGTGCTTTCGCAGGAACAATAGGGAATCTTTTAACACAACATAAAAGCATCGTTCATATTGTGACAGGTGCAATTGTACTGGTTTTTGGACTTAATTATATTGGAATACTAAAATTGAGGTTTTTAAATAATTCTCGAAAATTAAATTACAATAATCAAAGTACAGGTTTTGGTTCTTCTATTATTTTTGGGATGGTCTTTTCTATTGGATGGACACCTTGCGTAGGAGCTTTTTTGGGTTCCGCACTTATGTTAGCATCAGAAAGAGGGTCTATGATTCAAGGGATGTTTATGTTGAGCGCCTATTCCATAGGTCTGGGAATCCCATTTATTTTAAGTGCAATACTAATAGACAAATTAAAAGGAACGATACAATTTATTAAGAATCATTATAAAATGATAAATTTTATTGCAGGGTTGTTTTTGATTGTAATGGGTGTTTTGATGATGACTGGGTATATGGGATATTTCCTCTCTATCTTAAGTTTCTAAGATAAAAAAATGTAGTTACTTTATCTAATACTAAAAAAGAAAGGAAGAGGTTATGAAAAAATATATAAAAATGGTACTGATTGCGATGAGTTTATTAGTATTAATAGGAGGTAGCTCCTATGCGTACCAATATTTGATGAAGAATTATGGTAATGCAAATAGACTAAAATCAGTAGAGGATGAAAGCTCCACAGACAGGATTGTGGAAGAAGAAATTAAAGAAGAAGAAATTAAAGAAGAAGAATTTTTCGCCCCTGATTTTACGGTATACAACATGAATGGAGATGAAGTAACGTTACATTCACTCATAGGAAAACCTATTGTATTAAACTTCTGGGCAAGTTGGTGCGGTCCATGTAAAAATGAAATGCCGGATTTTCAATCCGTATATACCACGCAAGGGGATGAAATCGAATTTATCATGGTAAATTTAACAGATGGAATGAGAGAAACGAAAGATAGTGCTAGTAAACATGTGGAAGATAATAAGTATACATTTCCAGTATACTTTGATTTGGATCAAAGTGCTTCCACAACATATCGAGTTTCTTCTATACCTACCACTTATTTTATTGATTTGGAAGGAAAGATAATAACATATGCCCAAGGAGCAATCAGCGAAGAAATGCTATTAAAGGGAATTAGTTATATTACAGAAAGCAAGGAAGAATGATTTTCTATTATTTAAATAGATGAATATGCTAGATTTATTTTAGTTTAATGGAAGATATTGTATTTATATATTTAAAGTGGTAAAGTTATAAGCATACAAGGATTTTTAAGACAAAAATGGTAACTAATAATACTTATTATGAGGTGATATGGTGATAACCATAAAAAAAATCGATAACATTATTAAGGGCGAGGAACCAATATCAGATATACAGCGATATGGTGCCATTTGTCATTCTCTTACATGGCTTCATGTTTGTTTCCTAATTATTTTTATTGCTATGAATTGTGTACCTTTAATAATATATAATTTATTGATTATTCCATTCTTCTTGTTTTTGATAAACCAAGAGAAGAATAGCAAGAACAGAGTGATTGGTTTTAGCCTGATTTATCTGGAAGTATTTTTTCATGATATGCTAGCTTGTATATTAATAGGATGGACTTTTGGCTTTTCACTTTATAACTTGGGATTAATTCCAGTTTCATTTTATATTGCATACCTTACCCAAGGTTTTAAACACAGAATTAGGACGGCATCCATTTTAACTCTCTTCAATGTTATTATCACTCTCGTTATTAGAATGTATGTTTACATGATGGGTCCAATTTATGTATATGACAAGACAGTAGCTCTTGGACTTTCCGTGTTTAACTGTACAATAAGCTTCCTCATGGTAGGGGCTTTCTCTATTTTATACATATTAGAAATCCGGAATGCAGAAGTAATTCTAAAGAAAAAGAATGATGAACTTTTTTATTTGGCAAATTATGATTCTCTTACGCATTTATATAATAGAAGATGTATGGAACATTTCTTACATGATTCAATGCGGGATGCAATGAAAGAAGATACTACTTTTTGTGTCATATTGGGTGATATCGATGATTTTAAGTTAATTAATGATACCTTCGGTCATATGGTGGGTGATATGGTCTTAGTAAAATTAGCAAAAATAATGCAAGGAGTTATAAAAGACGGAAATGTAATATGCCGTTGGGGTGGAGAAGAAATCCTACTGATTATAAAAGAAAATCTAAAGAAGAGCGTTATGATAGTAGAGGAAATCAGAAAGCAAACAGCTAATATGGATTGTTTTTGTGAAAATGATAAAATTGGTGTAACCTTAACATATGGAATTGAGGAATATGAAAAAGGAAAAACAATAGAAAAGATGATTCATCATGCAGATATAAAGTTGTATGAAGGAAAACAAAAAGGTAAGGACTGTATAATTATATAAATAAGGATAAGAAATTTTTATAGCGCATATTTTTCTTGCGCAGATAGGGATGGTATGGAAAATAACAAATTTGCATTACTAATTGATTCGGATAATATATCGGCAAAATATATATCTGCAGTATTGGATGAGATGACAAAGTACGGCGTGACAACATATCGAAGGATATATGGGGATTGGACTAGTCCGCAAGCTACAAAATGGAAAGAGGAGTTATTAAAATATTCCATATCGCCCATACAACAATTTAGTAATACATCGGGTAAAAATGCAACAGATATTGCACTCATTATTGATGCAATGGACATATTATATACTGGAAAAGTGGATGGTTTTTGTATTGTTTCAAGCGATGGTGATTTTACAAAATTAGCAAGTAGGTTAAGGGAATCTAACATGGAAGTAATAGGTATGGGTGAAAAGAAAACACCACGTTCCTTTGTTGCTGCATGTACGAAGTTTACATGGTTAGAAAATTTATCCAATCAGGATGAAGAAAATGATTCGGAAGAGAAAGCGGAAGAAAAGGTTGAAGCATTCAAGATAGTAAAAGAAAAGAAAGATGTAAATAAGACAAACAAATTAAAAGTGGAAAATAAGATTAAAAAGCAGATTGATCTATCAGATAAAATAGAAACAGAGGAATCTGAAGCCAATATTACTGATAAAATAGAAATAGAAGATGCGATAGCTAATATCATCCTGGAAAATGAAAATAAAAACAGATTAACAGGATTAGGCGAAGTGGGAAGTAGATTAGTTAATAAATATCCAGATTTTGATGCTAGAAATTATGGTTACAGTTTGCTTTCCAAGTTTTTAGAGAGCTTCGAAAGCTTATCTTTGGTAAAAGAAGGGACAACCATTGCAGTTGTGTTAAATGATAGTAAAGTGGCAGAAGAAAAGATAAGAGCATTCTTAAAAGATACAATAGAAGGTGCAGGAATGGTTGGAATAGGAGTAAATGATCTTAGTAATAGGGTTCATAATAAATATGCTGGATTCAAGGTAAAAGATTATGGTTATTCTCAATTTTCAAAGTTTATACAAAGTATGGAAGGCGTTGTGTTGTTTGATGGAGTGAAAAATACAAAGCATGTAAAAATAGTGAAGCAATAAAATAATATTTATGAAAAAAGAATCTCAGTTTAAAGAGATTCTTTTTTTGGTATGACCCAATACATATTAATTTGCTTTTCTGTTAAAGAATTGGAAAATGCAATCTTTATTTCTAAAAAATAGTCTAAATCTTTCATAATCATATAAAGAATTGCTCTTGCTTCAAATTCATCCCTAGAAATAGGAAGTGCGCTTTGTTGAAAAACGCCATAGAGGGACTGCCCTTCTTCTAGTAAATCTTCCGCGTTGTTTGTTTCATGTAAAGAAAGTGCGATATGCTGAACGAAGTAGGATATTTCTTTTGCCTGGTAGGGAGAAAATTTTAAAGAGGCTATTTTTTCATAGATATTACGAAGTACTTGGCATTGTTGCTTCCTCATTTCCATGTAGGAAATGAAATACCAGGTTTCTTGTATAAAACGATTATTCATGTTGGAATATGCATAAGCTAACCCAGTTTCGATATGTTTATCAATAATAGAAAAAGGAAATGTACTAGAGTCCACCTTAATATCTGAATTTAAGAGGGAAGCTATTTCCTCAAGAATATTACGTAAATCAGTTTCCAGTGAAGATTGTATATTTCGTATCTTTTTCAAATCATTTGGCATATAAAGATTTAATAGAGTACCAATTCCAGCACCAACAACTAATAGTAATAACTCGTTTATAATGAGTGGTTGTCCCATATTTTTTGCCACTAAATAATGTGTAGTAAGAACTGCATTCATGGCAATACTATCGGTTAAATGAAAAAAATAACAACAACCTACAAAAACAAGAAGAAATATTCCAAACGTAATAGCATGATAACCAATTAAATTAAATAATAGAAAGGCCAATGCAGTTGCTATTACAAAGACAAGAATACGCTGGAACGTGATCTTAATTGTTTCTTTCTTTGTATCTTGGATGGTAAGAAGGGTAATGATGCCGGCAGCGGTACTGTTTTGAAGTCCTATATAGTCAGCCAAAAGGATAGCAATAGCGCTACCAATAGCTATTTTCAATAATTTCAAATTCCATCCCCCAGTTCCCATAACTTTTCTAAAAGAAAAAATTATAATTTTACAAAAACAGATTTTGGTTTCTTACAAATTGGACATACATAATCATCGGGCAGTTCTTCAAAAGGAATTGTACCATCATACACATAATGGCATACACTACACATATATTGATCCTTAGTTGTTATCTCGTCATTATTACCCAAATAGGTAGGAGCATTTTTAGGACTTTTTCCTTTTATAATAGTATGATAATATTCATAGGTCATAACTTCCTTGTCGTTAAACACATCACCATCAATCATTTCACCTAGAAAAATAGTGTGTGTATCGGTTTCTTGCGTGCCAATCACCTTAAATGTCATGTAACCACAAGCTGAAGTAAGAACAGGCATTTCATCTTTCATTTCATAAGAAATGCCATCAAATTTATCGATATCTTTTCCAGATTGAAAGCCAAAGGTTCCTATTAAAGAAGGATCACAATCCACACTTAAAATAGAGATACTGAATTTTCCGGATTTTCTAATACATTCATTCGTGAAATTGTCATGATTCATACTTACAGCCATAATAATAGGAGATACAGTGATTTGCATAACGCAATTAGCAATGCATCCGGTAGGCCTCATGTTGTCTAAACTTGATACCACATAAACACCATAGGATAATTTCGTAAAGATATTTGTATTCATAGGAATACTCCTTTCATCATCAAAACAATATTAGTTATCAATATTAATGAAAAAATGATACGTTATATGATAGAAGTTGTCAATAGACAACAAAACTAGTAATATTAATAGGCATTATTATTGATTCATTTACTCGCTATTATATCACTTTTTTGATATAATAATGAGTGTCAAAGTGAAATAGAGAAAAATAGAAATATAAACAGATGGAAAAATAAAAAACAATATGATTTTTGAAGGAGATCAATATGTCTGATAGTATGGAAAGAAATTTTAAAGAAAAATATCTTGCTGGAGAAATAGAATTTGAAATGATTGATGAATTTTGTTTTGAATGGGGAGAAAAAGAAGATCCGAAAAAGTTAGCAGAATATTTAGGTTTCAATCAGGAAGAAGAAGATGTTTGGGTTAGTGATAGTGAAGAGGCGTTACAAGAAATGTTAGATAAACAAAAAGAGTAGTATAGATAATTTTAATATAAATATTTATAGAAGGATTCAAGTGTTATGTATGCTCAAGGACATCACATGGGAATCCTTTTTTATTGTGCATAATAATAATTACTTAATATTTTCGTAGATTCTTATTAGTAAGTATAGTATAATAAATGTTATTTATATCCAAAGAACTATTTTAAGGAGACCCTATGAAATTACGTGAAGATAAATTTAAAGTGATTGGAATTCTACTTTGCATTCTAATAGGCTTTATTATTTTGATAGCAGATATCCTGTTTTCTAAAGTTGATATTGTTGAAATAAGTGGAAATGAACTTCGCGGTTTTTCTGAAAACTGGGAAGTGAAAAGTAATTCTGAAGTTTTTGAACATGTTTTGCTACCCGCTAATATGGATGTGTCAGTTGGAGACTCCATGCTCCTAACAAAAACGTTACCAGATGATTTGGAAGGTGAAACCTACATTTTTTTTCGATCTAGTCATCAATTAGTAAATGCATATATTAATGGAAAAAAAATATATAGCTTTGGATGGGGAGAAGAAAGGTTATTTTCTAAAACACCAGGTTGTGCCTGGATTGTGATCCCTATTGATGAAGGGATGGCAGGTGCCACCTTTCAAGTCGCTATAACAGGTGTTTATGACAGATTTGCGGGGATGATTAATGAAATCCAGATTGGTGATAAAAGTGCAATTGTAAAAGAAATTACAGATAGTAGAATTGGAAGTACTTTAATTTGTATTATCCTTTTGATCGCAGGGGCTGTCATTGTACTAGTATGTATTTCTTTGGAAAACACTTATATCACCACTTCCCTTTTTAGATTGGGGGTGTTTTCCATTGTGCTTGGAATTTGGAGTATTTCTGTAACCAACTTACTTCAGATTTTTTATGGAGATGTATTTCGATTACTAAACATTACTTTTTTTTCCTTTACATTACTTCTTCCCATAGTTTTGTGGTTTATTCATTCCTTTGAGTATTATAAAAAGAGTGTTTTTATTAATGTTATGTTCTGGATATCAGTAGCTGAATTTATGGCGGTTGAGATTCTTCAATTAACAAATGTATTAGATTATATGCAAACACTTGTAATGACACATATTTTAATGGCGATGTCTATCATTTATTTAGTGATAAAAGGAATTAAAGATATTGTTAAAAATAAAAAATCAAAAGAGTCAAGGACATTAATTCTTTCCCTTATTTTATTAATTGTATTTGTAATAGCAGATATAACGCGCTATTATATGGTGTTCACATATACAGATGATGGATTTTATACTAGAATTGGGATGCTCTTATTTATTATTATTTGGGCTGTGGAAATTATTCGGGATATGTCACGAGCAATGGTTAAAATGACAGAAACTAAAATGTTAGCATTATTAGCCTATAAAGATCAGATGACGGGATTACAAAACAGAACTGCATTTGAAGAAAAACTAAAGGAATATCGTGATGGCATCATAGAAGAAGAAACAATTATTGTGGAATTTGATATGAATAATCTGAAAATCATAAATGACAATTTTGGTCATGCAAAAGGTGATTTAGCACTAGTTAATATTGCGAATATTATTAGGAAAGAGTTTCAAGACTTGGGCAATTGCTATCGAATTGGAGGAGATGAGATCTGTGTCATTTTGACGAAGACGAATCCTGAATTGCTAGAAGAAAAACTACAAGATATTAATCGTTTAGTTAGGGAGGCTAGTGAAAGGTTGGAATTAAAATTTTCTGTGGCTTGGGGGTATTACATACTAAATCAATTAGAAAGCCGTAATATCGATGTGGCATATATAGAAGCAGATAGAATGATGTATGAAATAAAGAAGAAGATGAAATGCCTTAATAAAAATGAGAAAAATTAAATAAATTAAATGTTATGGAGGAAAGGTTTTTATGAATAAGAAAACATTAGATAAAAAAAAGAAAAATAAAATTGATTATAAAACAGAACAAAAAACGGAACATAATTCAGAATTTAAAAAAGATAAGAAGATCACCGTTCAAATAGATAATAAGTTTGAAAAGAAAACGGGAACATCGAATAAGTTTGAAAAAAATACAGATCATAAATTTGAAAATAAAATGATAAGAAAGTTTGAAAAAGAAGAGAAAAAAAGAACGGAGAATAAGGCAAGCAATAGAACAAGCAGCAAAACAGACAATGGAACAAGCAACGGCACAAAATATAAAACCGATAGAAAACCTTTTGATAGGGCATCGGGAGAAGTAGAAAATGTGGAAAGGAAATCCTTACCAAAAAGCAAATGTCCTATATTTTATAAGTGCCCAGGATGTCAATATATCGATTTACCCTATGAAGAACAGCTGGAAATAAAACAGAAAAGACTTCGCATTTTGCTGGATAGTTTTTGTAAGGTGGATCCAATCATTGGAATGGAAAATCCTTTTTATTATAAAAATAAAGTTCATTCAGTGTTTCATAGAAAAAAGGATGGAACTATCATTTCGGGAGTATATGATGAGAAAACTCGAAATATTGTTCCTGTTGGTAAATGTTTTATTGAAAATAAGAAGGCGGGAGAAATAATAAATTCTATTGCCGAGCTTATTAAATCCTTCAAATTCAAAGTATATAATGAAAAGTCAGGATTTGGATTTATGAGGGATGCAATTATCAGAACTGGTTTCCAAAGCGGTCAAATCATGGTAATTTTAGTGACTACTGGTCTAGAATTTCCTTCTAAGAGTAATTTTGTAAAAGCTTTAATGAAAAAGCATCCAGAAATCACCACAATTATTCAAAGCGTTAATACAAAAGATACTACTACGATACTAGGAGACAGAGAAGAAGTGTTGTATGGTAAAGGATTTATTGAGGATACTCAATGCGGCAATATATTTCGTATCTCAGCAAAAAGTTATTATGAAATTAATCCTGTTCAATCAGAAAAATTATATCAAAAGGCCATTCAATTAGCTGATTTAAAGAAAAAGGAAACAATAATTGATACTTATTGTGGAATTGGTACACTAGGAATTATTGCTAGCAAGTTAGCAAAAGAAGTAATGGGGGTGGATCTAAATAAGGATGCTATCAAAGATGCTAGGATAAATGCAAAAAAGAATGATGTTAAAAATATCAATTTTTATAATAATGATGCCGCAAAATTTATGTTAGATCTAGTGGAGCATGAAAAACAAGTAGATGTTATTTTTTTGGATCCCCCTCGCATTGGATGTGAGGAAGAATTATTATCATCTGTTTTAGAACTTGCTCCAAAAAAAATCATATACATTTCTCGTGGACCAGAAGTTCTTGAAAGAGACTTAAAGATTTTAAAAAAGAAAAAAACATATGAAGTTACAAAAATATGTCCCGTGGATCTTTTTCCAATGACAAGCCACGTTGAGAGTATAATTCTGATGACGTATTGTGGTTTGGAGAAGAAATGATGGGGGTTGACCACAACATATAGTGGTTTGAGGACTAAAATTGGGTCAAAAGACAGTGGAAAAACACCGTTTTTTGACCCTTAAAAATAGGGTGTTTTATAGATGACATAGGGTAATTTGGATGATGATAGATGATAATTGACAAAATTAGGTTGATAGATGGATGGATGACTTATATACTATAGATGAACATCGGTAGAAAAAATGTGAAGCAAGAGATATGGTTCAGGAGGTTTATATGCCAACGAAGGTAAAAATAAAGATAAAAGATAATAGTGAATTAAGGATGAAAATTGATGAGTTATATGAAAAGACAAATCAAGTAGATTTAGCAAAATGGTCATTATTAATGGCAAAACATATTTTAGATATCGTAGATATAGATTATCATTCTGTAGATGAAATAGTTAATGGATTTAAAGTAAATGAGTTATGGCAAATAGGTGAAGCAAGAATGCATGATGTGAGACAGGCAGGGTTTAAAATTCATAAGGGTGCTCGTGAAAGCGATTCAGAAATAATAAAAACAGCATTAAGGGTAGTAGGTCAAGCAGTTGGAAGCGGACATATGAGAGAGCATGCAATGGTGGCATCAGATTATGCTATAAAAACAATAAACTTGATTAGTCTAAATGATTTTGATGCTGTAACGAAAGAAAGGAAATGGCAGCTTAACGAATTAAAGAAGTTTCATACACTATAAATAATAATTTTAATAAACTTGTGTCGCACTATTTATATATAGTGAGCTATGAAGAAACAGGGATACACTATGAAATTGATAGGTTAGCATTTATTCATGAGAATTTTTTTATTGGTAGTGGTAGTCTTGAAGGTTATTCTTGCCACGAAATTGCATTTTATTTTTTGATGAAGCCAAGGGGAACGCAAGAACTTAATAGTAATAGTTATACAGGAGAGTTCAAAGAGTATATTCATTGGTTACCAATAAATAACTTATCAAAGTACAAAGCATTTCCTGCTTTTTTTATTGATAAACTATCAAATATACAGAGTTATGTAGAACATATTGTTACGGATGAAAGATAGATAGAAAATTCCAAATGAATGAAAGGGGAATACTATGGAAAAGAAACTTACTACTGAATTAAAACGATACAAAGAAGAATTTGATTTTCTTCATAAAAAGATTGGCGAATTAGAATGGAAAATTGCTACAATATTTTATGGGCGAAAAGCTATTACTAGATTAGAAATTGAGACATTAGAAGATCGTCTTGAAAATTATAGAGCTAATATAGGAATGTTAGTAGAGAAGATCAGAAATGAGGTACAGAATCTAACAAATCCAAATAGCATGATAAATTCATTTACTGAAAGGAAGTAACATAAATGAACAAAATACTTATTGTTTATTATTCGCTTTTTCAAAACACGGCGAATTTAGCATTAGAAATAGCAATTCAAACTGGCGGAACTATAAGAGAATTAATTCCTGATAAGAATTATTCCTTTGATTATAATACTGCCGCTAAAGAAGTAAGAAATCAAATTTCTCGAGGATTCTGCCCTAAGCTGATATCCGGAAGTGAGCCAATAGATGATTATCAAACAATATTTATAGGATCTCCTAACTGGTTTAAAACATTAGCCCCACCAGTTATGAGTTTTCTTAAACGACATAATTTTGCAGGTAAAACAGTAATTCCTTTTTGTACCCATGGAGGTGGTAGATTTGGGCAAATTGAAAATGATATAGCTAAAGAGTGCTCTAAATCCATAATTCTACCTGGTATTGCTGTAAACGGTACAGTTACATCGGAAGAGGTCACAAATTGGCTTAGGACAATTGGATACGAATTAGAATAAATTCTACTTATTCGTTTTATTTTGAGAAAGGAAGAAGGATACTATGCTCAAAGACCATAATACAGCAAACGAAGGAAGTATTTAAAGAAATAGTATTTGTCGTTCGATAATACTTCCTTTACTTATATTATACCATTACTTATATATTATTTGTAGACTACTTTTATTATAGTTTACACATTATAATGATATGTATAAATCTAAAAAATATAAGAGGTAGATCAGTATGGATAACAAACAAGATGTCTTAGATAATGGACCTTTTTTTCATGGTACTAAAGCAGAACTAAAAATTGGAGATTTATTAAAACCGCAGCACTTATCAAATTATCAAGATAAAAAATCCAACTATATATATTTCACTGCAACATTAGATGCTGCTAAATGGGGTGCTGAATTAGCAGCATCTAAATTAAAGGAAAGAATTTATATTGTAGAGCCATTAGGTGATTTTGAAAATGATCCAAATTTAACTGACAAAAGATTTCCTGGTAACCCTACACGTTCTTATAGGTCTAAAACTCCTTTGATAATAATAGCTGAATTAGGTTCATGGGAAAGACATTCCGATGAAGACATAAATCATATGCTTACATCTTTAAAAAAGTTACAAGAAGAAGGAAAAAATCTAATATACGATTAACCAGATAAAAAGGCTGTTGGAGTGAAGGCGGTAGTGAAGAACTTGGCTGAAGATTTCAGATATTAATCTTGTAACGTTTATATTTTTATGTTATAGTATTTGTATATTTTGATATGGGAGGACATATATCTATGTATCAATACATTTAAGATAAGTAGGCAATAAAAAAGATGGTAAAAATCTCCTCAGTGATGGGCTTTTTTGTTGTGCTTATTTTACGTATTATGACATGGATAGGGGTGAAGTGTAGCTGTTTGAAGCTATACGTTTTTTCTCTATGTCTTTTAACGTTGATATGCAGACTAAAGATCCCACTTAGGATTTTAGCCTGCATTTTTTATTGCCTAAAACTAGTATGAAATCAACAATAAAAACGCAAGGAGAAATTTGATATGACAAAAGAAACTTTAAAATGGAAACGAGATTTTTTTACTATATGGACAGGACAGGCGATTTCACTTTTTACTAGTGCCATCTTACAAATGGCTATAATTTTTTATCTTACAGAAAAAACAGGATCGGCCATGGTACTGTCAATTGCTTCATTAGTAGGGTTTTTGCCTTATGCAGTCTTTGGCCCTATGATAGGTGTGTTAGTGGATCGTTATGATAGAAAAAGGATAATGATTGGTGCTGATTTAATTATTGCTGCAGCTGGAGCAGCATTGGCTATTATTGCATTGTACATGGAACTGCCAGTTTGGATGGTTATGATAGTATTATTTATTCGTAGTATTGGAACGGCTTTTCATTCCCCAGCATTAAGTGCAGTTACTCCTCTTTTAGTACCAGAAGAGCAACTAACCAGATGTGCAGGTTACAGCCAATCCCTACAGTCCATAAGCTATATTCTGAGTCCTGCTGCTGCAGCGTTTTTATATTCTGTTTGGGAATTAAATGCAATTATAGCCATCGACGTGCTGGGGGCTGTGATTGCATGTATTACGGTAGCGCTTGTGCGTATTCCCAAGCTTAGTTTAAAGAAACAAAGTTTGGAGCAAAATTTTATGAAAGAGATGAAAGAAGGACTCGTTGTTTTAAAAGAAAACAAAGGATTATTTGCCTTACTACTTATAGGCACACTATATATGTTTGTTTATATGCCAATCAATGCGCTTTATCCTTTAATCAGCATGGAATATTTTGCGGGAACACCGATGCATATCTCTATTACTGAAATTGCTTATGCCTCTGGTATGCTGGCAGGTGGGGTGTTATTAGGACTATTAGGTAGTTTTAAAAAGCGAATAGTATTAATAACTGCATCTATTTTTATGATGGGAGCTAGTTTGACCATTTCGGGATTACTTCCAACGAGTGGATTTGTGATATTTGTAGTTTGCTGTGCAATTATGGGATTTTCAGTTCCGTTTTACAGTGGTGTTCAAACGGCTCTTTTTCAAGAAAAAATTAAACCTGAATATTTAGGACGTGTATTTTCTCTTACAGGAAGCATTATGTCACTGGCTATGCCCGTCGGGTTAATTTTATCAGGAATATTTGCAGATAGAATTGGTGTGAATAATTGGTTTTTAATATCGGGAATCCTAATAGTTGGGATTGCTATAGTTTGCCCGCTTATACCAGTTGTTAAATCATTAGATGATAAATAAAAAGTAATGAAGGAGTGTTTTGGTAGGATAGTACAAGAAAGGGAATAGATATACTTAAGGGATTAATCAATGAGGTAGAAAGCCTAAAAGGAGTGAGTGTTTCATGATTGGACCAGATAAGAAAAAACTTTATCCGAGTGAAAATATAAAGACGGTTTGCTATATAAGCAATCTACCTAAAAGACCCAATGTTGAGATTGGGGAATATACTTATTATAGCGATAATAAAAAATCTCCAGAGAAATTTTATGATAATATAGAGCACCACTACGAATTTCTGGGGGATAAACTTATAATAGGTAAATTTTGTGCAATAGCTGAGGGCGTTAAATTTATTATGAACGGAGCAAATCATAGGATGGATGGAATTACAACTTATCCTTTCAATATATTTGGTGGCGGCTGGGAGAAGGTAGTACCTACAATAGAACAGCTACCTTTTAAAGGAGACACGGTGATTGGCAATGATGTTTGGATAGGCCAAAATGTTACCATCATGCCGGGTGTTAAAGTTGGTGATGGTGCTATTATTGCTGCTAACTCAACTGTAGTAAAAACTATTGAACCTTATACAATTTATGGTGGTAACCCAGCCAAATTTATCAAGAAACGGTTTAGTGATGAAAAGACTCAATTTTTGCTAAAGCTGGAGTGGTGGAATTGGGACGAAGAGAAGATATTTAATAATCTTGAAAAGCTAACATCAGAAGCTGGGTTAGAAGAATTAATGGAAAACAATAAAATAAAGTTATAAAGGGAGATTTTATGAATAAAAAAGAGATTGCAACTAAGGAAAATCTAATAGAAGTATTGGATTTATTAGATAGAATGGAAATGAAATATTGGATAGATGGTGGCTGGGGAGTAGATATTTTACTTGGGAAACAAAACAGAGAACATCGAGATATTGACGTTGATTTTGATGGAGAGTTTACGAAAGCTCTATTATATAAACTGAAAGAAATAGGTTATGAAATAGTAGTTGATTGGAGCCCTTCACGTATTGAATTATACCATCCTGAATTGGGATATATAGATATACATCCTTTAATAATAAATAAAGATGGAAGTGCCAGACAGGCTGATCCACAAGGTGGCTGGTATGAGTTTGAAGCAAAATGGTTTTCCACTGCAGTGTTTGAAGGTCGAGTTATACCATGTATTTCTGCTGAAGCCCAAAAATTATTTCACAGTGGATATGAGCTTAGAGAAGTTGATAAAATCGACATGAAAAATTTGGAGGAACTGAAAAGGGCAATCTATTTAATCACCGGCGTTATGGGGTCCGGAAAATCTACTGTAGCACAATTGCTTGCTTCAAAGATAAAAAAGGGAGTACACTTACGGGGCGATATATTTCGTAAAATGATTGTTTCTGGACGGGCTGATATGTCCGTCCAGCCGTCTGAAGAAGCTGTCCGACAACTACATCTGCGTTACCGTTTGGCTGCCGATGCGGCAAAAACCTATTATGATAACGGCTTTTCCGTCGTCTTGCAGGACAACTACTACGGCAAGGAATTAACCCGCATATTGAGTATGTTAAAGGATTATTCTGTAAATGTAATAGTATTATGCCCAGATGTGGAGACAGTAAAAAAGCGTGAGAAGATGCGAGAGAAAATCGGGTATACCGGTTTTTCAGTAGAAACTCTGCATGCGGACTTCATGAGAGAAACTCCGAGAATTGGATTCTGGCTAGACACTTCAGAGCAGTCTCCGGAACAATCAGTCCAGGATATTCTATTGCACTTCGATGAATAGTAGTGCATATGTAGCGTAGCGATATTTAAAAAATAGATATTATTGAAGGAGACTAAAATGGATTTATTAGAATTAATCATAGAGTTTCACAAGGATAACGAACGGCAGGGACCGGGCAGTGAAGAAGCAACATTGAAAGCCCTTAAGCTTATTCCTTATTTGAATGAAAAAACTAAAATATTGGATATTGGCTGTGGATCAGGAGGTCAGACAATAACCCTTGCAAAAAACACAGCTGCACAAATCACAGCGGTCGATATGCTGCCGCAGTTTTTAGAAACACTTATGAAAAAAGCCAAGGAGAATAACCTTTTAGATCGTATAACAGCGAAAGAAATGTTAATGGACAATTTAACCTTTGATAAAAATTCTTTTGATGTAATATGGTCGGAAGGGGCAATCTACAACATCGGTTTTGAAAAGGGACTGTCCCTGTGGAGAAAATATTTGAAGGATAACGGGTTTATCGCTGTTTCAGAAATTTCATGGCTAACCGATACAAGACCAGAGGAAATCCAGCAGTACTGGGTTAATGCATATCAAGAGATTGATACAATCGAGAATAAGCTATCAGTTATTGAGAAATGTGGATATACTTCTGTCGCCCATTTTGCACTAGATTATAAATGCTGGATAGATAATTATTATCAACCCATATTGGAAAGGTCAGAAGCATTCTTGAAAAAATATGATTATGCTGATGAAGTTAAAGAATTCGTTGAAGCAGGTAAAATTGAAGCCGACATGTATAATCGGTTTAAGGATTATTACAGCTATGTATTTTATATCGCAAAGAAAAAATAGCTGCTAAAAATTATTTGATAATATACTGATTGACTTAAGCAAATGTGGAATATGCTTTTTTCGGTGTTTAGAAAGGCAGGGTGAATACGTGATAAAATATATTACTTTACTTCGCGGTATTAATGTTGGCGGAAAAAACAAAGTATCAATGAATGAATTAAGGGAATTGCTGGAGAAAAAAGGTTTTCAGGATGTGGTTACGTATATTAACAGTGGCAACATTATATTTTCGAGCGATAATACTGACATTGAATTTTTGAAAAGGAACTGTGAAGCTTTGATTTTTGAGAAGTTCAAGCTGGAACTTTCATTGATGGTCATATCTGCTGAAGAATTGATTGACGCACTAAGCAGTGCGCCTGAATGGTGGGATGTTGATAAGGAAGCTAAACATAATGCTATATTTGTTATACCGCCAACCACTGTGGATGAAGTATTTAAGGAAGTGGGAGAAATTAAGCCTGAATATGAAAAAATCAGCAGTATTGGCAGAGTAATATTTTGGTCTGCTCCATTAAAAACATTCTCAAGGACACGCTGGTCTAAAGTCGTGGGGAAATCTGTTTACAACTGCATTACAATCAGAAACGCCAATACTGTAAAGAAGTTGGTGGAGTTGTGTAAATCTGATAATAGCTCCATGCCTACGACAGATGAAGAGCTGCAAAAGAACATGATTGGTGAACTTAAGCCACATAATGCACCGATTACACTTGTTGAATACGATCCAAGTTGGCCTGATTTATTTGAGCGAGAAGCGAATAGGATTCGTTCAGTACTAGGCAACAAAGCACTGCAGATTGAACATGTTGGCTCAACCTCGGTGCCGGGGCTTTGTGGCAAACCAATCATTGATATGATACTGGTTGTGGAGAACTCTACCGAAGAGCCATCCTATGTCCCAGCTATGGAAGCTACTGGTTATACATTGAGAATTCGGGAGTCTGACTGGTTCGAGCACCGTCTGTTTAAAGGACCTGATACTAATATCAACCTGCATGTGTTCAGTTCAGGCACATCTGAGATTGACAGAATGTTACGTTTTAGAGATTGGTTACGGTCCAATGAAACTGATCGGGACAAATATGCACAAGTCAAGCGAAGCTTGGCAAAAAATAAGTGGAGGTATGTTCAGCACTATGCGGATGCCAAAACATCGATAGTCCAGGAAATAATGGAACGAGCGAATGCTATTAAGTAGTACTATAAGCATCACATTAAATATTTTAAAGTATCGAGGAGAGGCTATGATTAGGCTTATTAATATATTAGAAAGACAATATGGTATAAATTGCATCAATATTACAACTCAAGCAGGTGGCTGGTCAGCTCTTGCATATAAAGTATCCGACGGTGTGAAGGACTATTTTCTAAAAGTCTATGAAAAAAGTAGAGCCTCAACACCAAAATTGACAGCGCTTGTTGATACTTATGTGCCAATTACTCTGTGGCTGAATGAGAATACGGACATGAAGGGGAAACTTCCCATTCCATTGCTAACCCAAGATGGTAAGCTTAAGTGTGAAGATGATAATGGAGTTTATCTACTTTACGAATATATTGATGGCATAACCGTAGGTAGCAGTGAATTGATGGAGAATCAGGTGCAGCAGATTGCAAAGATAATAGCAACTCTGCATTCATATAGGGATGAAATACCTGTCAATACTAAGAATATTAGGGAAGATTTTAGCCTACCATTTCTGAATCAACTAAAAGAAATATTGCATAAAGAGTTTGTCAGTTCCTTCGTGGATTTAAAAGATTTGCTTGGAGTATATATAAAACCCCTTGAAGGATCTATTGATAGAGTAGAAAGGTTTGCTATGGATATAAGACGAAGTAATCCTAAAATGGTCCTATGCCATACAGATATTCATAACTGGAACTTGATGCAGGCAGATGAACAGATCGTTTTAATTGACTGGGAAGGCTTGAAATTGGCTCCTGCAGAAGCGGATCTCATGTTTTTTGTAGATAAGCCATATTATGATATATTTATAGATATATACCAGAAATTACATAAAGATTTTGTAATCAATATGGATACATTATTGTTCTATCGTATTAGACGTAAACTAGAAGATATATTTGAATTTATTGAACAACTTTTGTATGATAAGCAAGAGGAACAGAATAGAAATGAAACTATAAAGCTTCTAATGAGTGAACTGAATGATTTAGTGTTTTGGAGGAGCATATGAGAACTGAACAAGAAATGATGGATTTAATTTTATTATTTGCAGAAAAGGATGAGCGCATTAAGGTTGTAGGCATGGAAGGTTCACGAACAAATGTGCATGTACCTAAAGATGAATTTCAGGATTATGATGTTACCTATGTTGTGACTGATATGGAATCGTTCAAAAAAGATGATGAATGGCTCAAATACTTTGGGAAACGAATATTTATGCAAAAGCCAGAAGCTATGTCATTGTTTCCTCCTGAACTTGGAAATTGGTTTTCATACTTAATGCTTTTTGAAGATGGCACACGAATTGATCTAAAATTAGTTCCCATTAGTGAGCTTGACTTATATTTATCATGGGATAAGTTGCTTGCTGTTTTGTTGGATAAAGATAAAAAAATTAAAAATTATCCTGCCCCAACTGATAGGGATTATCACGTTAAGAAGCCTACTATACAAGATTATGATGACTGCTGCAATGAATTTTGGTGGGTATCCACTTATGTAGTTAAAGGATTGTGCCGTAAAGAAATACTGTACGCAATAGATCATTTGAACCAGATTGTACGACATGAATTATTGCGAATGATATCATGGAAGGTTGGAATAGAAACAGGATTTTCATTAAGTGTCGGGAAGAATTCTAAGTATATTAACAAATATATTGATGAAGATCTATGGAATAGATTGTTATCTACATATCGCATGGATTCCTATGAAAATGTTTGGGAGGCATTATTAATATGCCATGAATTGTTTCGAGAAGTATCTAAAGAGGTGTCGGAGATACTCGGCTTTATTTATCCTGAGTATGATAAGAATATAACAAGATATACAGAAGATATGTATGAGAAATATGAAAGTATTAGTAACCGCAATAATTAATCAACATACTCTATACCCTGCTCAAAATCAGCGGGGAGAAGTATGCCTGAAAATAAGGAGGAAATGCTTATGAATCAGTACCAAAAAAATAATTGGAAGCGAGACTTCCTTACCATAGCCAGCGGGCAGACAGTGTCGTTGATTGGCAGTGCCGCCGTGCAGTTTTCACTGATCTGGTGGTTGGCCAGTGAAACGGGTTCGCCTATCATGATGTCCATTGCGGGTGTGTTCGCCTTTTTACCTCAGTTTATTCTCGGTCCTTTTGTAGGCGTATGGGTCGATCGACTAAGTCGTAAAACTGTCATAATAGCGGCAGATCTATTCATTGGTCTTGCTGCCCTGGTTTTTGCCCTATTCTTTTTGTTTGATAGTCCACCATATTGGTCGGTTTGCGTGGTGTTAGGTATTAGAGCGGTGGGTAATGTATTTCACAGTCCCGCCATTCAAGCTGCAGTACCCATGCTGGTACCGCAACATGAGTTGTTGCGCGCTAACGGCTGGAGTCAATTCATGCAGTCCGGTGCCTTTCTGCTGGGACCTGTATTAGGCGCAGCCATGTATGCTGCTTTGCCCCTTTGGATTATATTACTTTCCGATTTGGTGGGTGCACTCATCGCCAGCGCTACGGTGGCACTCGTCAAAATACCCGATCCTGAGCGACATATACACCAAAAGCCACATTTTTTCAATGAAATGAAGGAAGGTGCGGCGGCTATATGGCAGGACAGAAACCTGTTTATTGTGACAGCGGCCACCCTACTGGGCATGGTATTCTACGCACCGTTGTCCACCTACTATCCGCTCATGACCAGCGACTATTTTCGAGCCGACGCATGGCATGCCAGCATGGTAAACTTCGGTTATGCAGGTGGTATGATGCTTTGTGCGTTAATTCTGGGAAAGCGCGGTAAAATTAAAAACAAGTTTTGGATTATCCATCTGGGACTTTTGGGAATGGGAACATCCTCATTGCTATGTGGTCTGCTGCCTGCAGAGATGGTGTGGTTCTGGGTGTTCACGGCATTATGCACACTGCTCGGAGCCAGCAGCAACCTGTACAATATTCCCTATATCGCCTATATGCAGGAAACCATCG
>DATESN010000080.1:0-7316 GCA_035270785.1 Lachnospiraceae bacterium
AATAATGCTAATTGTTGGCGTTGCCGAAAATTTTTGATTGGTTCAGTTGTTCGGGCTGGAAAAATGGTTGTAGTTCGGAGAAAAATCCGAATTTCGACGGAAAACTGCTAAAAACCCCGAAATGACAGTTCCTATCAACTCAGAAAGTTCCGGAGAAAAGGTCTGACGGTTCAATTCATCAATTTTTATGTATTCTTCCTCCGTTATAATCCCTCTGTTAAGCAGTATATTTAATAGCTTCAAAGACATTTTATATTCTACTTCTCTAGATGATTGCTCCTTTGTCATATTAATTCCTCCATTCTATGTAATTTTTATTTATTCTTTCTATCTCTTTTTTCTTCTTAATATCACAAAAATAGGGACCACCATATTTGTAAAACAAAACACATAATCTCTTGTATTAAATAAGTGATCCCCATTGCTTCTAATATTAAAAATTATAAATTTTATTAAATTGTGTTGTACTTAGACACTACTATCCCCAACACATAGGGCCTAATATAAGGCTTATAGGTCGATTTCATTAACTGCAATTGGTTATACTGCATCATAGGAATTTCACCTCCACCGGGATCTCCGCTGGCTGCCCCCATTGGGATGTCTGTGGCTGGACAGAAGTATCATTATAGGCTGATAAGGTTATGGCGAACACAATCTACCATGGATTGTTTTATGGAGCAGATGGGTACCGCTCTGCACCTTAGAAGGCCGACTTTTATATAAGAGACTAATATCTGCTTATACAGGTGGTCTTGGCGCATCTTCCAATGTCGCTTATCCATTTCTGGTTTATCAGCTAAGGTATTTATGAAATCGGATATTAATTTTTCAAAGTACAATCTAGGGAATAAAAAAGATCCCCTCACTGTGTAGGCAATGAGAAGACCTTTTTGACAACCACTTTTGAAAAATATTTTAATTTTCTTTCAAAATTCTTTTTATTTTGATTAATCTCTTGGATATAGAATTCTGCGAACAATGCATTTTCCTTGCAATTTCACGCTGTGTATACCCTTCTATAGCCAATAAGGTTAAAAGCTCTAATTCATCTTCATTTAAACCTTTTAATCTTTTTGAAATTACATCATCAGAAATAGTATCTATCCATGCATATCTACCTGATGGTTCAATTTCATCAAAGTCTATAGATAAAGATGCAAATTTTCGGAATAGATTAGATCGTGTTTCAGTTCTTTGCTCATCTATCTCATCATCCGGCAAAGCTTGTACACGATTTTCGTAATTTCTTCTTGCACGAAACCAACCCCAGTCAAAATCATATAACTCCTGTATCGTCTCTTCACTCATTCCTTCCTTGATGTATTGCTCACGTAGTTTCTTCCATTCTCTATCAAAGATAAATTTTTCTTTGCTGTAATTAAAACCCATCTTTTTTCCTCCGTTTTCTGATTTTTTTAATTTAGAAAATCAGAAATGAAGGGAGGTGAGCGACAACCTGATGAATGTTTTAAAAGTTTAAAGAAATAAGGCTTGCCCAAGTCCAATCTAAAAAGATGTAGAAATAAGTATATTGTTTTTATAACCTTTGGTCGAAAATACAAGTATTTTGTCAATAAAAAACTCGCAGCTTGCTTATTGCAAATTGCGGGTTTTAAAGTAGTTTGATTAATATTAAATTCTGCGGTATCTTTTAATCTTAATTTATTCCATAGGAATAAAAGTTTTGTATATTTAACTAATCTTAATATAAAAACATGTTTTTTATCTATAATATTTACAGCAAGACCTAAAACATTATAAAACATCTCTGTAATATAGTATTTATCCACTGTATAAAATTGTTCCATCTTCCTTACAAATAAATAAAAAAAAATTACTTCTTGCCGTTTCAGTTCATCGTAATAATTGCTTGTCTGGTGTCTCTGAATTTTTCTGGATAAGCCCTCAAAGGTGTGCTTATTTTGCGCGTGGTTATTAGGTTTCACATTCTCACCCCTTCGTTACTACTACTACGGTGAGAATTGCAAAAATGCCAAACTTTTGAAGAATTTTTTTGAAAAAGATTAAAATTAAACGCACTAATGCCCAACTGAAAATACAGTCGAACATAAGAGGGTTTATCTACGTTTATTAGGTGATGTGTGTGTTCATATTGATAGCAATAATATCCCGTTGGGTGATATAGGATTTTTTTAATGAATAGAATTTGTATGCTCTATGATAATTAAAAATAGACACGGCAACACCTCCGTCAATACCGCCGTATCCTTAAAAAAGGGCGACTTTAATACACCCTACGAATCTCAATTCTTTGAAAAGAAAAAAGGCGGTCGAAATGTAGTATTTCAAACCGCTGCAACATCTCAAAACCAATATCGTTGTATAGCAACGGTTTTGTGTTTAGGTGCTATATTTTAGAGCCAAAAAGAGCCGATAACAGCAATTTTAATCTTGCGTGCTATCGGCTCTGCATCTTTGCGTCTGGCTCTTTGATAACAAATATATTCATTTGTTGTATATTAATTAAAGTTTCATGTTTGCATTTTGGACAATATAACGGGAAATTTAACAATACGGTGTCCCCGTGAACTTTAATCCGAGTTTTGTTTTGGCAAGCAGGACAAAGTATCCATTCAGCTTTTTTTGTCAAAACTCTTTCATTTAGCAATGTATATCTCTTTTTTCGAATAACTTATAAGTGAGGAAAACAAAAACACCAGTAAAAATTAGGCTTAGTAATAAATATACTGAACTAATCCCATTTGTTACAACATATGGAGCAAGGAAATATCGGAATGGGGTCAGAAAATTCAAAAACTCAATATTTCCTACAAATTCAATAACTATTGCTAAAACAAACGACAACGCAAAGAATAAAATTGCCATTGACATTGCTGTGCGATGGTAATTAAACAGCGACGAAAAAAACAATCCAATAGCAAGGCACAACATTTGTGCAAAAAACATACCAATCATAGTCGTGAAAATTTCGGGCAGGATGCTCTCGCCGTTCATTTGAGAGACCAATGTAAGAATAATACACAAGAATGTAAAAATTGTCATACATAGAACATTTATTACGGCTGCGATGATTTTCCCACTGATAATGGTTTTACGCGAATATGGCATTGTATATAGAAATTCTGCCGTCCTGTCCCTTTCTTCTTTCGATATAATTATTGCCCCCAACACTATCGCATGAGCAAAAGCCACCATGCTATACCATAAGTACATACAAACATAGTAACCGAGGGGTGTATGCACGGGCAGAATGTCCATGCCGAATATTACTTTTACAATGCGGGGCATTGCATCCATCATCGACATAATAGACTCCGAATTTTCTACTACAGTTCCGTATTCTGCGGCTCCAATCGCCACCATGAACAGCATTCCGAACATCCACATAGAAAGGCCTTTTCGGTTTGCTTTTAACTCTTTAAAAACAATTGCTTTCATATATGTAACCCCTTTCTAAAGTACCATCTTTATATCTTTTTTTATGGAAATTATATAGCTTACTGTTATGCAAATTACAAGCAATACGATATATAATATCAAGTAACTGCTTTCGTATTGTGCATTTTCCATAATATAGTTGCTGTTAAAATATCGGAACGGTGAAAACCGCCTTGCAATATCACTATTAACGACATTTGAAAACAGCCCTGTAACATAAAGTCCAAAAGCAACCCCCAGCGCAAGCGGCAATGTAGAGCCAACCCTTGAAATAATTACGCCGATTAGAACGCCGATCAGTAGAAAAAGAACTTGCAAAAGAGGAAATACAAGTGATAAAAGTGTGAATATAGTATAATCAAAACCACCACCTGTTACGATTAACATTGCCACAAATCCACCAATGCAACATGCAATGGCTATAATGAATATCGCACATAAAGCTGCCGCCATCTTTGAAAGAAATATCTGCTTCCTGCTATATGGCTTTGTCATTAAGAAATCAGCGGTATTTTGCATATGCTCTTTGGTTATAATCGACAGACCGAGATTGATAGCATGAATACTAGCGGCGAGCATTAGGAAGCTAATCAAAAAAGCATACATTCCGAGCGGGCTGAAAAAATTTTCCGCACTAATCCCCATTGCTTCCATCATAGGGTTGTCTTGAAGTGAACTCACGACTGACGATTTATCTTCCGTCAGCATTCCGCTGAACATTGGAAGAAGAAACATAATCGCCAACGATAAGGACAACGCCCATATTATAATTGAGTTTTTGTATTGCTTTAATTCAAATCGAAAAACACCCATAAAATTCACCTCCCGTTATAGTTATATATAGTAGTGCATAAATATCTCTTCGAGTGACGGTTCTTCTATCAGAACATCAAGCAGACGGTGTTGTCGAAGACTGTCAAGAAGCATGTTTACATCTCCTTTGAACAAAAAGTTGATTTGCTCTCCATTTTGTTCAAAGTTGCTCACACCATCCATATCAAGCGTCTGAATTTCAGTTGTTTCAGGCATATGAAGAATGATTTTTTTGTAGGCATTGGAACGCATAGTTTCAATGTCTTCAAGACTAATTACTTTTCCATCTTTGAGAATTGCAATTCTATCACACATTTTTTGCACTTCACTCAAAATGTGGGAAGAAAATAATATGGTTACTCCCTTTTGATTTTCCTCACGTAGAATATCAAAGAATGTCTGTTGCATCAAAGGGTCAAGACCACTTGTCGGTTCATCTAACATCAAGAGCTTTGGCGAGTGGAGTAACCCTGCAACAATCCCTACTTTCTTTTTATTTCCAAACGATAAGTCGCGGATTTTCCGGGTGACATCAAGGTTAAGACGATAAGTTAATTCTTCAATCCTTTTTGAACAGTCTTTTTTGTATAATGTCGCCGCATAGCTCAGCAAATCCCGTACCTTCATATTCTCATAAAAAAAAGTTTCAGAGGGAAGGTAGCCTATATCCTGCGCAATAACAGGAGCCTCCTTGATACAATCTTTTCCGAAAATAGTGGCACTTCCTGATGTTGGATGAATCAAAGCTAATAAAGTACGAATGGTAGTAGATTTCCCTGCGCCGTTTGGACCAATGAAACCAAAAATTTCTCCTTCCTTAACAGAAAAACTAACATTATCAATCCCTCTATGCTTGCCATATTGCTTTGTGAGATTATTAATTTCAATTACGTTTCTTGTCATAATAATATTTCTCCTTTCATATTTTTTAATAATTATTTATAAAAATTTCTTTTAAAGAGTTGTAGACATTCTTCAAACACCTTATATAATTCATCAAAATCAGTTTTTTCCGCATCTTGCATTTTACTCATGTAACCCTCTGAAATCCAATCAAGCATATTCAAGACAAGCTTCGGATCAATGTCGTCTTTAAATTTCGAAAAATCTGCACCTTCAAAAGTTATTTTCTTTCCGATAGTTTTGCCATCATCTTTTTTAAAAATAACTCTTATCTCTGTTCTAACTTCCTCATCATTTTCAAAATATGCGCTCTGAATAAAGGAGGGGACATTAGGATATTTCTTCAACAAAGATAACTTAAGCTTAGATATATATAAAATCCTATCAAAGAAATCCGTGATACTGTCATCAAATTTTTCGACAACTTCAGTGCTAATATTATCTACACACGTATTTACCAAGTAGAGGTACAGCTCTTTCTTTGTACCAAAGTAATGAAATATCATTGCTTTGGAAATTCCTGCAGTACTGGCTATATCACTTATAGATGTCTTTTTATATCCGTGCTTTCCAAATATTTTTAATGCAGCATCAATAATTATATTTTGTTTTTCCATAGGTAAATTTAAAAAACTTTCCAAATAGTTTCCTCCTCATTAAAATTTAATAAACCGAATTGGTTTATGCCTATAATAACATTATAAACCGATTCGGTCAAGTATTTTTTACATTCTATGTTGAAATATATGCGTTTATAAATCTAACCTTTTGTTTACAATCTTCCAATTATTCTCGTTATTTTCTAGCATTCAATCAAACAGTTATAATTGTATGAGCATATATCGCTATAAAATACTAAACCATTAGACTAATAATTATCAGAAAGATATATGATTTATTTCAATCAACTATATGATATTTGTACTCATATCTAAATAAAAAGATGAACAGTAAGATGTAGTAGGGTGATACAAATTATGAAGCGAAAAGTTGAAAAATATGATTTTAAGGCTCTAGGTCAAGCGATAAAGGAAGCAAGAAATGCAAAGGGAATGTCAAGGAATCAATTGGCGGATATGATGAACATCGCTCCTCGATATATTGCATCTATTGAGAACAGTGGACAACACCCAAGCCTGCAAATTTTTTATGAACTTGTTACCATTTTGGATGTATCGGTAGACCAATTCTTTTTTCCAGATAAGGAAGCAAACAAACCAACACAGCGAAGACAGCTTGATAGTCTGCTTGATGAAATGGATGGCAAAGATTTAGTTATTATGACTGCTACTGCAAAAGGAATAAAAGAGGCCAAATCAGAATAAAGAACGGAAAATTAACCGTTCTTTTTCTAATAGCTATACATCTTTAAAACTTATTGAATCCTATTAATTGCTTTTTTAATAAAATATCAGCTTTAAGTTTTTATTCTAAAATCATGAACTTACTATTCTTTTTAGCATAATTTAAACTTAATCTTTATTATACTTGTTCTTTTTCTGATGTTAAATATATTCTTAAAGTGAATCCTTCTTGTAAGTTCATAATGAACTCCTCCTCAGTCCATGAAAAAGACACACTACCCCCTTGAGGGTTGGCTTGTCTTTTTAAAATATATCAAACTACTTTTGCAAGAAATACCGATTAGAAGTATTCCCTCCATTCTCCCTATAACGCGCTTCTTTAGTAAGCAAACCACAGCGTATAAGATCAGCTATAGCCCGTTTTACTGTACTTCGTGACATAGAGGTTTCCCTTGCAATAGTATTTACGGCTGGCCAGCATTCACCTTTTGCATTACTTCTATCTTTTAAATACATATATACTGTTTTCGCACGGGATGGTAGTTCATCGGAAGAGTAGGAATAAATTGTTCCAAAATAACTCAAGTCTTTTCCCTCCTATGTTCTTAATGTCGGCCTTCGTTTATTTTCTCTTGTTTCAGTTTTTAATAACATATTCTGTGTATTTATCATACCTCCTGTTCGTATTTCTTCTTCAGATTCTAATTCCTTAGTTACTTCTGTGCCAAGTATAATATTTTCTTCTAAGGTTACCTTATCTGCATATACTACTTTGCGATGTGACTTTTCCTCCATAATATAAGGCTCACTAAAAGAAATACCCCAATCTAAAAATAGACGGAGTACTGTCTTCATTGGATGTACTCCTGTTTT
>DATESN010000081.1:0-3051 GCA_035270785.1 Lachnospiraceae bacterium
TGGTTAGTAGCATCTATTGTAGAATACATAAAAGAAACAGGTGAAATTGAGTTTGCTAACCAAAAAGTTACGTACGCAGATGGCGGAGAAGATACAGTATATGACCATATCAAAACCATTTTGGATTTTTCCACAAGACAAACAAGCAGCTATGCAACTTGATGGTTCATGGTTCTTAGGAGGAGTTGAAGATCAAGATAATACGGTTGTTATCGCATTCCCAGGAATCGATGGACAAAAAGCAGATGCAGGAGCAATTGTTGGTGGTATTTCTACTGGTTTCTATATCACAAGAAAAGCATGGGAAGATCCAGACAAAAGGGATGCAGCTGTTAAATATGTAATGGCTCAAACGAATCAAGAAGCTGTTCAGAAATATTGGGAAAATGGTGGAGCTACTGCAAAAGCTGCAGTTGAAGTGAAACCTATTGATGGTATGACACCACTTGCATTATCAGCTCTTGAATTTACAAATAACGCAACTAGCATTTCAGCTCCAACAGATTCAAGAATAGATCCAGAAGCATATAAGATTATCATTGCAGGAATGGTTAAAGTTTCTACAGGATCTTCTGCTGAAGATTTAATCAATGAAGCACTTGCATTAAATAACGAAAGAAAATAATCAAAGAAAATAGTAAAAGAAAAAGAATTACAGAGGTGGGTAAAAACTACCCCCCTCTGTTTTTTAAAACTCTAGATACCTTATTTTCAATAAGAAAGGTGGAAAAAGAATGTTATATAAGAAAAAATGGCCTTTGCTTATTTTTATAGTACCAGGACTAATATTCATGCTACTTTTTCTATACGCACCATTTATCGACAATATTAAAAACAGTTTTTATGATATGACTGGTATTGTAAAAATGCAAGGCACACAATGGAAGTTCTTGGGGTTTGACAACTATAAAAAACTGTTTATAGATGAAAATGTAAAAATAGCAATTATGAATTCATTAAAAATGATGGGTCTTACTGTACTTATTGAAGTTGGATTCGCATTTGTTTTAGCAGTATTAGTGAATGGTATTAGGAGAGGACAACAGTTTTTCAGAACCGTATTCTTTTTCCCAATTGTAATATCAGCTACAGCAATCGGTTTGTTATTTAAACTTTTCTACAATTATAATGGTGGAATGTTGAATCAAATTTTAATCCAATTTGGTGAAAAACCAATTAACTGGTTAAGTCCTAATCTTGCATTTATTATGATTTGTATTCCAACTCTTTGGAGTTATGTAGGTTTTTACTTTGTTATATTACTTACTGGGTTAAGTGATATTTCAGAAGATATTTACGAAGCGTCTGCCATTGATGGATGCACAAAACTCAAACAAGTATTTTACATTACCATTCCCATGATGAGAACAGTGATTGCAACCTGTGTAACATTAGCAGTAACAGGAGCACTAAAAGTATTTGATCTTCCATGGGTAATAGCAGCAAATGGTGCACCTCAAGGAAAAACACATTTCTTAGGTACCTATATGTATCAAGTAACATTTGGCATGAACAATTACGATTATGGATCAACACTTGCAATTTTAATAGTTGTTATGGGTGTTGTAGTATCTAAAGTGGTTGGTTCCATATTAAAAGAAAGAAAATAGAAGGGGGTAGAGTCATATGTTAGATGAAAAAGAACCAGCTAGAAATAAGGGTTATGGAAAAATTATTGTATATCTTATCTTAATTATATGGGCAGTTACCACTATTTTTCCTTTTGTATGGGTTATTCTGAATTCCTTTAAACCATCGGCTGAGGTACTTACTTCTTCCTTTCAGTTGCCAAAAGAATTCACATGGTTTAATTACACCAATGCATTTAGCAAACTAAAGATATTAACAGCGTATAAAAATAGTTTAATCATTTCAGGGACTGTAACAGTAGGTGTTATTATTATTGCAACAATGATGGCATTTGCTTTGACAAGATATAAATTCAAGGGAATAAAGATGATTACTAGCCTTTTGGTAGCCAGCTTAATGTTTCCAGCCTTCTCTACCATCATTCCTGTTTTTAAAATGATGTCAGTAACTAAGTTATTAAATAGCTATTGGTCAGTAATTCTGCCACAGATAGCAGGAAATCTTAGCTTTGCAACCATTGTTATGATGGGATTTTTAAAAAGCATTCCACTAGAAATGGAGGAAGCAGCTTATATGGAGGGCGCTAATGTATTCCAGGTATTTGGAAAAATCATTGTTCCACTTTGTAAAGCATCAATCTCTACGGTAGCCATTTTTAGTTTCCTTTGGTCTTATAATGATTTATTTGTACAAAAGATTATGATTCGTGAGCATAGTAAGTTCCCCATTGCTGCATTGCTTGAAGAAATTAGTTCAAAATATGGAACGGATTATGGCTTAATGGCCTCCTCTGTCACCTTAATCGTTATTCCAGTATTATTTGTCTATATATTCTTACAAAAAAATATTATAAAAGGACTTACGGCTGGTGCAATAAAAGGGTAACTGAATCCTTGCTGGTTTTCATAAATAATAACAAAAATGCCTACTTAAGCGGGCATTTTTGTTGTATACTCAGTGGAGTAACTGTTTTATATGGAAACGAATTATAAATCGTTATGCATGTAAAAAGATGTGCATGTAAGAAGAAGACAGGGAGATATACCTATGTATAAAGTCATGATCATAGATGATGAACCGATTATTGTTCAGGGTTTATCAAGAAGTATTTCGTGGGAACAGTTTGGTTGCATTGTAGTGGCAGTAGCAAGCAATGGAAAAGAAGGTAGAGAGCTTATTATTAAACATAAGCCTGACATTATTTTCCTTGATATTTGTATGCCAGAGATGGATGGATTGACCATGGTGGCCAGCTTAAAATCAGAATATTCCAATATGCAGGTAGCTATTTTAACGGGATACCGTGATTTTGAATATGCTCAAAAGGCACTAACGTTGGGTGTAAGTAGATTTTTATTAAAACCTTCCAATATGGATGAATTACATGAGGCAATCACCTTTATGGTTGCAACATTAGATAAAAGAAGGCCATCTTTACAAGATCAAATTAATAATGATAAA
>DATESN010000082.1:0-8207 GCA_035270785.1 Lachnospiraceae bacterium
TGATAATATAAGGATGTAGGAATTATGGCAAATAAAAATGTCATAAAACCTACATCCTTATTTGATTATTTTTAACATATTGGTACACTCTTCTTTGGAGGTGTAACACATATGAATAACAATCTCAAAGGAGAATTAGCATAATAATCTCTCATAATAATTCATGTTCTTTCTAAATACATTTAATAGATCATCTTGAATATCATTCAAATAACTACCAACCTCACAAATAAGGATGAGATAGAAATTCACGACATTTTTCATGTCGTTTTCATCCACTATAAAGCCTATTGCCTTCCTTGAGATATCTTCCAAAATTAAGTCCACACCCAATCGATCACCAATAAGCATCATGCCTAATATCTTTTTATCCTTCTTTAAAATATGCCCATCATATATTTCTTTCAAAGGCTTCATAATGCTTGGAAATAAAATTGCTCCCTTTCCAAAGGGACTAATTGTCATAGTCACCGATATATTCAAAAAGCTTTTCAGTTGTAGTTGAATTCTATTAAGCAATGGCTTTAGCTGTTCGCTAATTAACTCATTTCCCACACCCTCGACTAAGTTATGTAAAATTAAAACATGTTCCTCTGGTCTGCTAGTAATTAAGAAGTAATTTTTCTTTTCTATCATAACTTGCTTTACGGTCTCTTCAAATGGAATAACAAGAGCTTCTTGTAAATTTTGGCCGAATCTTTCCAAGATACGCTTATAATCCTCAACCATTATTATACAAATCACATAATTTTCAATGTTCAACTGTTCTTTAACATCATTTACTGCTGCAATGTCGGTCTCGTCGAAAAGCAATGTACTCAGCCACTGTTCTTGATAATTCTCATTTGTTTTTAGGTTCTGTGGTATATTTTTTTTCTTAAACCTACTTGCAATTGTACTGAGTAATAATTGCATGCTATCATGATTAATCTCTGGCTTTAAGATATAATCATTTACGCCCAGCTTAAAAGCCTTTCTAACTAATTCATAATCATCATACGATGAAATAACAAGAAATTCGGTGAAAATCCCCATTCCTTTTATGGCTTCAATAAGCTCTATCCCATTCATAATGGGCATATTAATGTCCGTAATCACTAAATCTACTTGCTGATGTTCTGTGATATATCTAAGTGCCTGTTTTCCATTTGCATAAGCCCCAACAACTTGAAAACCACTTTCTTCCCAATCAAGAATAGTTTGAAGCGTTAATCTCACAATAGCGTCGTCGTCAACAATGATTGTTTTTAGCATTTAAGTCACCTCTATGGCTTTCTCTATATCGCTTTCTTTTAATTGTGCATCAATCAATGGTAACATTAGCCTTACTTTTGTATAGTGGCCTACATCACTTTCCATTTGAATTCCATAAGTGGCTCCATGATTAAGCACAATTCGCTGCTTGACATTGCAAATTCCAATGTGAGATTGATCTAACGTTGGACTCTGCTCTAGACTGAATATGGTATCCATCTGTTCTTGCGTCATCCCGACACCATTGTCCCAAATTTCTATGACTAATTGCTCCTCTTGCACATAGATACTAATGAGCAAATCACCTTGTCCCTCTTTCTCACTGATACCATGAATAATGGCATTCTCTACAAAGGGTTGTAATATTAATTTGAGAACTTGTCGATTAAGCAGCTTGGAATCAACTTCGTAGCGTACTGTAAAGTTATTACCGTACCTTATTTGCATAATATATATATAACTCTTTATGAGTTCAAGTTCCCCTTCAACCGTATTAAAATGCCCACTGCTTCGAAAGGACGTCGTTAATATATTCATCAGCATCTCGGCCATTGTCTGGATGCTTTCAAATTTAGCAACCATAGCCATAAACCGAATAGAGTTCAGCGTATTGGAAATGAAATGAGGATTTATTTGTGCTTGTAGTGCAGCTATTTCAGCCTTTGATCGCTCCTGCTCTTTTTTCTGATTATCAAATATTAATTGACCAATTTGATAAACCATTTTATTAAAAGACTTACTTAATCTCCTAATTTCATGATTACCATGTAAATCTAATTGAATCTCAAAATTTTGCTTTTCCACCTGCTTCATAGCCGAAATTAATTGATTGATTGGTTTTATTAATCCTTTAAAGAAAGATAATGTAAAAAGGATAAAGAAAAAAATTGCCATTAACATAATTACCACATTAAGCATGACTAATCGATTGACTTTATCAACAATGGTGCTCTGATCCACCAGATTGATAATTCTCCAACCAGTATCATTCATTTTAAAAGTACTAATCATGGCAGGCTTATGATTAATATCATATGTATAATAGCCTTTAGTTTGATTCATGGCATGTCTGAGATAGGAAACGTCTAATGCATTTTCTCCTTCTAATGCTTTATCCTCACTGTACATGATCTCCCCATTTTGATTGATAATTAACATTGCACCAAGTTTCTTAGTATTCTCGATGGATTTCTTCTCTTCAAAAACTGTAGTATACGCAGTCAACAATACCATTTCCACATCATTTCTTAATGTTCCAATAGATGGATGTACTGCAAACATCAACGTATAGCGTCCAGCGGCATCGGCAGTAATACCCGGCACAAGATTACCTGTAGCAACTTTGTCATGATATTCTAATGCCCTTTTGTACCAAGGTAATTGCTTTACTTCCTTTATATCCACTTTCAACTGATTAATATAGTAGTAATAACCAGCATCTTTAAAGAAAAATAAAACAGCATCTATTTTATCGCTTGTAGTCATAATTAATTGAATCCGTTGATCCATATCAGAGGTCAAGTCAAAGCGCGCCGATGAGTCTGAAGCTCTATGTAATGCTGTCATTTGATCAAGAACAGCACTATCTGAATTATAAACAATCGCTGCTAACATTCTTGAATAATTTTTCAATTCAGAATCAAGTATATTAGCTACACTTTGTTGTTCCTGAAATACTAAGTCTGAAGCATTTTTTATTAACAGTTTTTTGTAAAAGGTCGTTGTAAAGGTATTAATGACAATTACAGGAATTACCACCATTTAAAAAAAATACAATAGAAATGTAGATGTTATGCCCTTCTTTTTTTTCTGTTTCCTGATTTTCATTGGTCCGCCTTTCCGCCTGCAATTTCTAAGTCTTTTATTCCATAATAATAGAAAGGACAAAGCAGATTTTCCTCCAGTTCTCTCTCTAGATGCTTCAGATATATTTAGTAACCAGAATTCCATGGGGAAAATCTTGTTTAGTTTACCATTTCCGATATTAAACTACTCCTCCCAGAATATATCATTTAAAGTCTTGTGAAGAGCCTTACAAATTGATATACATAAATTAATACTTGGATTATAATTACTAGCTTCGATTAAACCTATAGTCTGACGTGAAACACCAACTATTTCTGCTAATTGTTCTTGAGATAAGTCATTTTCTATTCTAGCAATCTTCATTCTCTTGTTTTTCATAAATATCATCCTCACCATCAATTATCGTAACTTGCTTATCTGCATTCTTTTCTCCTAGGTTTATCATTGCTTTAAATAGCAAATAAAAAGGTAATCCCCAACCGAATGCCATACCAATAATCCACAATATTCCTATTGCATGAAATGTTCCCCCTTTATAAAGTTCTGGAGACCCCATAACTATTCCAAAGAAAATAGCACCTATTATAGTTCGCTTTGCCAATGCAGATTTTCCTGACGATTTTCGTTTATGTCCTCCCCATAGCAAAAGTCCATTTTTAATTGAATATGATGTAATAATTACTGATGGGATTCCCCAAGAGATAGAATATAACAGTACATCAATCCCTTTTAAAAAGCCTAAAATCAAAAGCACAAATTCACCAACAATGGCAATCCAGAAGCATATCATAAAGCCTTTTGCTAATATACTTTTTCGAATCTCACTTATGACGTCATCAGAGCTGGAAAATAGACCAATCCGAAATTTGCTTAATGAAAATATTATATATCCTCCAGATATAACAAAGCATAATATTTCTATTACATAACGTTCAAAAGAAATTCCTAATATTATTTTCAAAATCAAAGATACCATTAAAAAACAAATTATTACTAGATACATAATAGAACAAATCATATAGCTTTTTTTTTCAATTCGTTCATCTCTAAATTTCTTATATTTCATAATATTCTATGCCCTTACCTTCCGTTTATTTTGTTTCATAAACAATAACACATAAAATAGCAGAATGCAATGTATATATTGCATTCTGCTATTTTTGTGCGACTTCTTTCCATTTTTCATTAGCCCTACTGGCTGATCTCATTAATGCATATAGGGTGAAGGGGGGCAAATGCATCATTCATATATTCATATAGATTGAAAATCAATTCATGTACGGGAAATGCATCATCAATCGATATCGCAGGAGGCAACCCCTGTTCAATATGAGAATATGCAGTTTTAATACACTGTTTATGACCTACTCCCCAATATCCCTTTTCACCCATCGCTGTACGATTGCATGCGACAAGTTCCTTTGGGCTGTTTTGTTTTGTAATCCATAATTCTTCGTTCATCTGCGTGAAGGTTGCTGTTTCAAAAACAACCTCTAATTCAATGTTAGAATTAATTCCATGATTGTTTGTTCCGTAAAAGCTTCCTATGGCACTGTTTTCATATTCCATCATCACAACCGCAGTATCTTCTACTTCAATATAAGGATGATTATAATTATCAATATGACCCTTTATGAATTTTATTGGTCCGCCAATCCATTGCATTAAATCAAGGGTATGGAGCGCTTGATTGATAAGAAGTCCCCCTCCCTCCGTTGACCAGTTGCCGCGCCAATCTGAATCCGTATAGTAAACGTCTGAGCGATTCCATGCAACGATCCCTTTCATCGCTTTCATTGCACCATATATGCCAGACTCAGCAGCTTGTTTTAAATATAGGGAAGTCGGATTATATCTGTTTTGCAAAATTACATTAATTGTCCCAATTGATTTCATTTGTGCTGCTTGAAGCATTTGACATTGCTCTAGCGTTATTGCAATCGGTTTTTCTAGAATGACATGTTTGCCACATTCGAGTGCTTCAATCGCCATGGGCATATGCAGGTAATGTGGTGTGAGTATATGAATCACATCCAGATTCTTCGTTAAAAGTTCCTTATAATCTGTTACATACTGACATTGATATCTCTTTGCTGTTTTGCTGGCTCTATCCATATCCTTATCGCAAACATATTGTAAGTTTACTCCTGGTATTTGTTCTATCGCCTCAAGATGCAACGGTGCGATTGCTCCACACCCTACAACTCCTACTCTAATATTTTTCCCCATACGATACCTCTATTCACTTATTACTTTTTGCACATTACCTCTTTATATTTCCTATGTAGGCTTTTATTCTTGCATTAATGAGATCCACTTATATCTAAAAGCACATCCTTATCTGATGTCTTCATCTTAGAATTTTTCTTTTTTTCTTGTAATTTTTCGTAAAATAAATCCGTATCAAGTGGAAGCTTCACCCAATCGTCTAACCAGGATGATAAATGTATTGCATTGGAGATGGTTAGCCCATTTATTCCCTCTATCCCTGGTGCTATTTGTTGTTCTCCATGCAAAATGGCATTTGTAAAGTTTTGCATAATTCCTACATGGGCTGTTTCCTCTCCTTGCGTTGGAATTTTACACGTCCAATTTTCAGGTTTTTGAAATCCTTGCTTACAGACCGCATTGTGCTCCCGCTCACCAATTCTGTTTCGATAAAAAAGCAGTTCATTATGCTCAAGTACTATTTTCCCTTTATCCCCAGCAATTTCCAGTCGATTGGTGCCAGGAGCCTCCCCAGTCGATGTAATAAATACGCCAGTAGCACCGTTTGAATATTCAAAATAAGCCGTTACTTCATCCTCCACTTCAATGTCGTGTTGTTTACCATAATTACAAAATGCACGAACTTTATCTGGCATCCCGCAAATCCATTGGATAAGGTCTAATTGATGGGGACATTGGTTAATTAAAACGCCACCGCCTTCTCCCTTCCAAGTAGCACGCCATCCTCCTGAATTATAGTATGCTTGTGTTCGATACCAATCCGTAATAATCCAATTAACCCTTCTAAATTCTCCTAATTCTCCGCTATTCATTAGCTCCCGTAATTTTATAAACATAGGATTTGTTCGTTGGTTATACATGATTGTAAATACTTTATCCAATTTCAACGCTTGCAAATTGAGTTGCTCAATATTTTTTGTATAAACGCCAACTGGTTTTTCAATCAGTATATGTAACCCCTCTTCTAATCCCTTAAGACCGATTATAGGGTGATCATAATGTGGTGTTGCAATTATGATTGCATCCACGATTTGAGAGGATAGTAATTTGTCAACCTCTAAATATGTAGCAACTTCATTATTAAACGCTGTTTTTGCCCATTCTAGGCGACTTTGATTTACATCGCAGACTGCAGTTAGTACGGCGTCTTTCACTTTACCTTGATATAAATTCATCGCATGAAAACTGCCCATATTACCGATACCAATTACACCAATTCTAATTTGATTCATTTTGCACCTCTTTGATTACATTCTGAAGACATTGATACGCCAATTGAAACTTTTTTACATCACTTTTTTCTTCTAATTTAGGAGAAATACCATTTCCTTCGAGATTTTCAAACCCTGTGAATTGTCCTAAATGTGGCTCGAGGGATAAGAAACCATGAAAACCACTTTGATCTAGCGATTGAATAAGCTCTTTTAGGTTGCCATCACCATAGCCAACTGGCATGACTTGGCCATCTCTTAATTTAGCATCTTTCATATGATAATATATAACATGATCTTTCAGAGTGTTAAATGCATCAGGGTAGTTCTTTACCTGACATTGTACAAAATTAGCTGGATCAAAAATCAACTTCAGGTTCGGTGAATCAATGGTAGTCACAATATCAAGACATCGCTGTGGGACATCTCCAAAAATTCCTTTTTCATTTTCATGGAGCAAGATAATATCAGTACCCTTAACATATTCAGTCATTTGTTTTAAGCGTTTCATTACTTCATCACGATATTGGATGGTTTCGTTTTCCTTCATGTAAAAACTAAAGATTCGTATATAGTTTGTTTCTAAAATTTTAGCAATCTCAACGATATGCTTAAAAGAATCAAACTCAGGTTCAAATGCGTCTTTTATATTGATTTTACCAATGGGAGAACCAATGGCAGAAATTTCAATTCCTGCTTGGTCTAGATCTTTTTTTAGTATTTTAACTTCCTCTAAGGTGTGGTCTTTAATGTTTTTACCATTCACACCACGAATTTCAATATATGCAATATTTAAAGCTTTGATTTCTCTTAATTGCTCTTTAAAATTAGAGGATATTTCATCCGAAAAACCGGATATAATAAATTGACTTTCCATATGCTCTTTCCACCTTTTCTTGCTTTTTTTATTAATTATAGTATAGTATAATTATACTTTTTCCAAAATAGTATATCTTGTTATTATGTTTGCAAATCTTGTGATGGGAGAGTGAATAATATGCTTCATAAAAATAATTATTCCGGACAAATTCTGTTTGGGCGGGCTAAAAGTGATCTTTGTGAAGTAGAAATTCATTTACATGATTCTTGTGAAATATTTATGGCTCTTTCTGACAATATAAATTACTTTGTTGAGGATCATGTTTATAATTTAGCAAAGGGAGATCTTATTTTAACGAACCCCCTAGAGTTGCATCGCCCACAAGTAACAAATGGAACTCCCTATGAGCGAAGATTTATCCAATTTAAGCCTCAACTCTTCTCCCACTTATTAGACAAAGAATATAATCCATTAAAAATATTTACCCATAGAACCGCTGGTAACGGCAATAAAATTGAGTTGTCAACGAGTGGATCTTCTCATGCTCCGTTGCTGATTGAGTGCTTTGATTCCATCGAAGCCTTACATACTTATGATGATGCACAAAATCAATTACTCCTCTACAGCAAACTGCTTCAACTATTGATCCACTTGTATGAAATCTATAATGATCAACCACAACCGACTGTATTATTAAAAACCATGGATATTAGAGTTCAAAAAATGCTTACCTTAATCGAAAAAAACTTTCAGACTAAGATAAGCTTGGATTTTTTATGCAATTCGCTTTATATGGATAAATATTATATGTCCCATTTATTTAAGGAAGCTACAGGCTTCACGATTATGGAATATATACAGTCCAAAAGAATACAACTTGCCAAAAA
>DATESN010000083.1:0-8515 GCA_035270785.1 Lachnospiraceae bacterium
ATGCAACTTATGTACTCTCCAAAACTTACTTCTTTAAAAGCTTTTTCAATATTGATTCCTTCTAATTTGGTCAACGTAATTACTTTTGATCCGATTTCATTGGTTAAGAGTTTGGATAGTCCAGAAAAATCTCCACCCATACCCGTCAATAAAATCTTTTCAATGTTTGCATTACTATTCACCGAATTGTAATAATCAAGAACTCTAGAGATACCACCAATCAAATATGATAAAGACGATGTTACTTCTTGTTTTGCCTTTAAGATGATTTCGCTTTCTTCTTCTTCATTTGTAGAACTTTCTACCTTTTGATCATTTAATGAACGCATCACCAGTGTTTTTCTTCTAGATATCAAAACCGCTTCCATGTATGTAAGATCCGTTCCCCAGGCATTGGAATAGGTAATCGTATTGATGGCATCATTAATGCCATAAGGAATCGTTCTCGTAAGAACTATTGTAGCATCCTTTAAAACCATTAATAACGTTGAGTTCTCATCTACCTTTATAATCATCTGTGTTCCTAAAGCACATTCTGTTTTAACAGCGTTATAGATACTATTTCCACTATAATCAAGGGCTACTATTTCAAGACCCAACGCACTAGCAAAGGAGTAATAGCTGTCTATTAATGTGTTAGGTGCTGCAAGAACTAATACTTTATATTGCTTACTTCCCTTATCATCTGTTTCAATGCTTAATACATTGTGTGCAAATTGATACTGATTTAATTCAATTGGAAAATAGTCTGAAGCATTTGCTTTAATCACATCTGCGATTCTACTTTCTTTTACATAAGGAATGGTAACTTCTCGATTTGCTATTTTAGTGGATGAAATGGAAAAAATCACTTGTTTTATCTTTATTTTTTTATCCGCTAGATGATTTTGCATAGACTGAATAAATGTTTCATGGAACGTAATGATTCCATCTTCTAATACACCCTTCGGCGTTTCTAACACAAAGCTACTATAAACTTTTGGATTTTTCGTTTGAAAGTCTACCTCACATACCTTTGTTAAGGAATCCCCCATCTCGATACTTAATACTTTGCTAGCCATAAATGCTCCCCTCTCAAAAAAACAATAATAATATTTATCTATAATAAAACATCTACTTCACTTTTATTAACAACAAGTTGATGTTGCCTTTTCTACTTTAATGAACCTATTACATATAACATTTCAAATACCACTGGATCATTGGTTCTCCCCACAATGCGGCTATGAAAACACCTGCGGAAAGATAGGGACCCATTGCAAGCACCCGGTCTTCCTTGCTTACCTTCATTCGAATCAAATGAATGATAGAACCTAAAATACATCCCAATACAAAAGCTAAAATAATTAATTTCCAACCAAGTATTATGCCACATGCAGCCATTAATTTCATATCTCCGCCGCCCATGGCTTTTCCTTTGGTTATGATGATAATAATGTATAACAATACACTGACAGCAAAGAAGCCAACTACATAATTAGACCAATTCTTATAGTCCAATCCTAAACGAATCAGCCCCAGTGCCAGTATAAATAAGTTGATTCCGAATGGAATCTCATAAATTCTAAAATCAATTACACTTAAAACAATAAGTGCAGATGTTAATAAGCAATAGATTACACTTTCATATGTAAACCCGCTTACTATAAAAATGATTACATATAAGACTCCGTTCAAAGCCTCAACAAGAGGATACTGGACGGAAATTGGTTCTTTACATTTTTGACACCGGCCACGCAAACAAAGATAACTGAAGAGTGGTACAAGATCGTACCACCTCAGCTGATATCCACATTTCATACAATGTGATCTGGTCTTTGCAATATTTTCTTTTAGTGGTATTCGATAAATACATACATTTAAAAAACTACCAATAACAATTCCATATAAAAATATGATTATGTAGAAAATAATTTCTGGGGTCATAGGGAAGATGTCCTTTTTATTTGTTTTTACTCTATAATATTAGTCTTACTAACAGAAAAACCATTTCCACTTACTGTTACTGTTATAATTGGACCATATGTTTCTTTAGTATATGTTTTAGAGGAAAGTGTAATTGTACTACCTAATACATCTGCTAATTCTTCTTCAAGAAGTTTAGTACCATCAGTGGAAAATGTTATATGTTTTTTGACACCACTTGTACCCGAAAAAGTAATTGGATAACTTGCTGTAATGCTATCTGAAATCTTTTCATCTGCTAGTGCAACATTTATTGCAGATTCAATTTCACCAATTGCGCTGTTATCTTTTTGTAATCTTGATTTTTCTACATATTTAAGAAATTGTGGTGCCAATACTGTCATTAATACTGCCATAATTGCGATAACGATAATAAGTTCTACTAATGAGAAACCTTTGTTGTTTGTTTTTTTCATGTTTAAATCTCCTTTAATTGATTAAGTTTATTTGTTTTATCTTAAACGCCTCTGCCCCTACAACAGAAGTGTATAATTCAATAGTGATGTGTATCTTTAGATATTGTCAAGAGCGCTGTACATTCCTAACATTGGTGCCATTACTGCAGCAATTAGAACTGCAACGATTCCTGCCATAACAATGATAATCAGTGGTTCCATGGCTGCCATTAACGCTTGGGTTGCCATTTCTACTTCTTCATCATAATAATCAGCTAATTTTCCTAGCATATCTTCTGTGGAACCTGCTTCTTCTCCGATTCGAATCATATGATATACCATGGGTGGAAACAATCCACAATCCTCTAATGGCGTAGATAACGGAACGCCTCGCACAATTTCTTCTTTTGCATTTAATAATGCATTTTTAAACAATACATTTTCCATTGTTTTTGCTGTGATTTCCACTGCTTCTACAAGGGGTACTCCTGCTGCCAATAAGGTACTTAACGTCCTGGCAAGTTGAGATGAGGCTGATTTAATCGTAAGGTTTTTTAAAACCGGAATCTTAATTGCTAATGTTCCTACAAATAATTGACCCGTTTCTGTTTTTACAAAATATCGAATTCCTGCAATAATTGCAATCAGTACTGGAACGATAACAAACCAATATCCTATAATAAAATCACTTGCTGCCATTACTGCCAGAGTAATTCCAGGAAGTTTTGTTCCCATATCTTCAAACATGGTGGCATAACTTGGAATAACAATAACTAACATAAGGATAACAACAGCAACGGCTACAATAGCTACCACACAAGGATAAATCATAGCTTTTTTAACAAGTGCTTTCGTCTTTGCTGCTTTTTCAAAATGCGTTGACATACGTTCAAATGCAATATCTAGGCTACCAGATGATTCTCCCGCAGAAATCGTTGTAATCATAAGATTGGGAAATACTTTTGGATGAACCGACATGGAATAGGATAAGCTTTCTCCTTTTTCAACTCCTGCCTGAACTTCTTTGATTGCCTTTGTTAATCTTTTATTTTCTGTTTGATCTCCTAGTAAATGCAACGCTTCAATAATTGTTACACCTGCATGTATCATGCTTACAAACTGTCTACAAAATACACTTAAATCTCTGGGTGTTACGTTACCACCAATATCAAAACTAATATCTTTTGTTAACAAGCTTTGTGAATTTATTTCAAGCGGAATGAAGCCTTGTTGTCTCAATGAGGCGGATATGAAATTTTCATTATCCCCTTCCATGCTTCCTTTTATTTCTTTTCCGGATTTATCAATTGCCACATATCCGTAATTAGCCATTTTTACCCCTCCTTCTACACCGTTCCATGGAAATATATAAATTTACTTTAAATTCAGCATATTTTACCCACCATATATAAAGACTATATACGAAACCAAAAAGGTTCACTTTTTTTAAAAATTTTTTTTTTTGAAGAAAATAAGTGCGAATGCCATTTAAAATTATCGATAACATCACACTTATCTATAAAATAATCTTTCTTTTTTATCTGAATCTTATCTGAAAATTGATTCCTATTATTAAATCTCAAAGGAAACTTTTTTCATTTCATCCAAACATGTGATTCCTTTTTGTACATATCGTCCTGCGCTCATACGTAGTGTGGACATCCCCTCTGATAATGCATGTTGCTTAATTTGGTCTGCATTTCCTTTCTTAGCAATTACCTTTTTTAATTCATGGGTTACTTCCATAATCTCATATACACCAATTCGTCCACGGAAACCTGTATTATCACATTTTGCACACCCACATGGTTCATAGATGATTTGCTCCTTGTCCAGTGGAATATCCAAAAATTCTTTTTCTTCTTCGGTTGCTTGTCTACTCGTTTTACATTCCGGACATAATCGACGAACTAGACGTTGTGCAATGACACCAATAATCGCATCTGCAATTAAATAGGATTCGATTCCCATATCTTCTAATCGGGTTATGGTACTCGCAGCACTATTTGTATGTAATGTGCTCACAACTAAATGACCTGTAATTGAGGCCTGCACGGCGATGGAGGCTGTTTCTCCATCACGAATCTCACCTATCATAATGATATCTGGATCTTGACGAAGAATGGATCGAAGAGCCGTAGCAAAGGTTAATTCGGCTTTTGGATTCACCTGTACTTGATTAATTCCATCAATATTAGCTTCCACCGGATCCTCTACTGTAATAATATTCACACCTTCTCTATTTAGTTCGCTTAACGCGGTATATAACGTAGTTGATTTTCCACTTCCTGTTGGACCTGTTACTAAGAGAATCCCATGTGGATTGGATAAAATATGATCAAATAAGATTAATTCTTCCTCTGCAAAACCTAGCTGACTCTTTTCTCTTGTAAGAGAACTTTTAGAGGTAAGACGCATTACAACCTTTTCACCGTATACCGTTGGCAACACAGATACACGAATATCAAACTCTTGTCTATCTACTACTTGCGTAATACGACCGTCTTGTGGTTTTCTTTTCTCGGAAATGTCCATTCCCCCAATAATTTTTATTCTAGCTACAATGGCAGGAAGTAAACGAGTAGAATAACTACCTCTTTCATATAATGATCCATCAATACGGTAACGAACTCTAACCTGTCTTTCCATAGGCTCAATATGAATATCGGAAGAACGTTGACGTACGGCTTGATCAATCATTGTTTTTACCAGTTTCACAATGGGTGAATTATTAACATCATCCTCATAGGAGGTATCTTGTTCTAGTAATTTATCTTCCTTTTCTTTTGCATATTGATCAATTTCACTCATTACATCGTCTTGACCATAATATTTATCTATGGCAAGTAAAATACCTCTACTTGCTGCAACTACTGGCTCCACCTGGAGATTGGTTACAATGGTAATATCATCAATGGCATGCATATCCATGGGATCTGCCATGGCAACTCTCAATACATTGGGATTTTTCTTAGAATATTCAAATGGCAATACCGTATATTTTTTTAAAACATTGACGGTGACCAAGTTTAATATATCATCTGAAACCACCACATTGGATAGCTCAACTGTATCATAATGCAATTGTTCACTAAGGGCTTTTACTAATGCTTCCTCCGTAATAATCCCTTCATCAACAAGTGTTTCCCCTAATCTTCTCCCTGAATTTTTTTGAAGTTCAAGACCTTTTCGAAGTTGACTTTCTGTAATTACTTTTTCCTGAACTAATGCATCCCCTAAACGTATCTTTTTTCGTCTAAAATCCATTGATTTCTTCCCCATTTTCCAATAAATTTTTAATTTAATTTTATTATATTCTATGGCAACGCTTACTGTCAACGTGGGAACCTTTGGAATTCATGTGATTGATTGGAATTATTTAATAATTTTAGCAAAATAATGAGTTCCATGTGATTTTACGATCCCTTTCATAACAAGAGCTACTAAAGTATCCATAACAATGGGGACACTATATGATTCAGGAAGCTCTTTTAGTATTTCATCCAATGATTTTTTTGTAATATCCAAATGTTCATAGATTAGTAATTCTTCCTTTGTCATAAACGGGAGTATCGGTTCATTCCCGGCACGTTCCTTCCCTATCTGTTCGTTTTCAGGATTTCCCCCATTGGAATGAATTCTATATGCTTGTCCATAACTTTGCAGTTCCTGTAACAGTTGTTGTGGAGACAGTGCAATACCAGCCCCTTGCCGAATTAAGTTATTGCATCCACTACTTACTGCGTCCGTGACACGACCGGGAAGTGCAAATACTTCTCTCCCCTGTTCTAACGCCATATCCACCGTAATTAATGTTCCGCTTTTTTCTTTTGCTTCAATGACTAATATTAGATCTGCTAATCCACTAATAATACGATTTCGCATTGGAAAATGTCCGGGCTTTGGAAGGGTACCTGGTATAAATTCAGAAATAATTCCTCCCCTTTTATCCATTTCATTGTAAATTGCTCTATTCTCCTGGGGATAACAAATATCAACCCCACACCCTAACACTCCATAGGTTTTCCCACCCGCCTCTATAGCCGCCTTTTGACTGATTCCGTCTATCCCACTTGCAAGACCGCTAATTACTGGAACACCTGCCGCTGCTAAGAACATTCCAAACTGCCTCGCCATATATCTACCATAATCGGAACATAATCTAGCACCAATAATGGCAATCGCTGGCTCATGTTCTTCTGGTAATGTTCCCTTTACATAGATTCCATAGGGGGGATTGGGTATTTCTTTTAGTCTCACTGGAAATTGAGGATGCTCTTTATGATAGAATGTAATGTTTTTAGCAAGAAGGGACTGATATTCCTTTTCTACATTCCATTCGTCTTTTGCCTTGCAAAAGCTATTCGCTAATCGTTGTGAGCCTAATATCTGTTTTACTTGTTTTTCTGAAAAATGATACACTTCTATTGGAGTATGTCCCCCACTTAATAAGGATGCAATGGATTTATTTCCGATACCTACCATGTTGTGTAAAAAATAAGCATAAGAATCCTGCTTCTTTTCATAATTATTTATTTTCTGTTCTTTCATTCTTTTACCTCTCCCAATATTTACTATCCGTAATCCGATACATAACAGCCTCGCTCAAATGTATTTGCAAAATCTGATCACAATCTTCTAAGTCGGCTATCGTTCTAGCAACTTTGATAATCTTTTGATAGGCACGTGCACTTAAATTCATAGATTGGAAGACTTGTTCCAGATAATTTTGTTCTTTGCTTCCTATGGGACAGTACTTTTTAATATCTCCTACTCCCAGCTCTGCATTAAACTGATACCTAGTGCCCCTATATCGTTCTTCTTGCCGCTTTCTTGCCACCATAACTCTTTTTCTTATTTGTGCACTGTTTTCATTTACCCCCTCCCTTGTGAGTTCTTTCATTTCTAATTTAGGAGCTTCTACACAGATATCTATGCGATCTAAAATAGGACCAGATATTCTACTTAGATAACGCTTGATATCAAAAGGTGTACAGTTGCATCTGTTTAAATCCGGATAATAACCACAGGGGCATGGATTCATAGCTGCAATCAGCTGAAAGTTTGCTGGATACTGAAAAGTTCCATAACTTCTTGCTATGTGAATTTCTTTATCTTCCATTGGCTGCCTCATGATTTCTATTGTATTTCTCTTGAATTCAGGAAGTTCATCTAAAAAAAGAACCCCTCGATGGGCAAGACTAATCACTCCAGGACGCGGTTTACTACCTCCTCCTGCTAATGCATATTCTGAAATGGTATGATGGGGATTCAAAAAGGGTCTTTGAGTGATGAGTGCTTGTTTGGCATTTAATAATCCAGAAACACTATATATTTTTGAAACTTCAAGACTTTCCTCCATAGACAGAGGCGGTAGAATGGTTGGAATTCTTTTTGCAATCATTGTTTTTCCAGAACCGGGTGGTCCTATTAATAATAAATGGTGAAATCCTGCTGCCGCAACTTCAACTGCACGCTTCACAAGACCTTGCCCATTTATATGAGAAAAATCAAGATTATGAATCTCATTTTTTCCTTGAAACAATTGTTGCACATTTATTTTGGTGGGTTGGATGATCTGATTCTTTTCTGTTTGTTCTGCCATGAGATATTCCATGGATTCTTGTAGAGAACTTACCCCAATGATCTGTATCCCTTCTACTACCGCGCCTTCCATGGCATTTAATTTGGGAACCAAGCAAGTGGTATATCCTTCTTTTTTTGCTTCTAGAACAATGGGAAGAATTCCAGCAATTGGTTTTACCATACCATCTAACCCAAGTTCTCCAATCACTAAAATATTTCGAATATATTCTTCTTTTATATATCCCAATGAGGCTAAAATCCCAATAGCAATAGGCAAATCAAACCCTGAACCTTCTTTACGAATATTGGCAGGAGAAAGATTCACGGTAATACGCAGTGGGGGCAATTTTATTCCAGAGTTTTTCAAAGCTACTCGAACCCTTTCTTTTGATTCTTTTACTTCATTACCTAATAAACCTACCATGTCGAATCCTGGTAACGTCTGGGCAGTATCTACCTCCACATGGATTAAATAACTAGTAACCCCTTGGATGGCACCTGATGTAATTGTACTAAACATTATTTTTCTTACCTCCTTAAAAAAAATAGCAAAATTATTTCTTATTTTA
>DATESN010000084.1:0-8008 GCA_035270785.1 Lachnospiraceae bacterium
GTATAGAGGGAATATCCCTTTATTCTTTACCAAAAGGCTTATTAAAGTGATTTAAATTTAAAAATTGATATAGAGCCATTTTTAACGCTAAAATCAAAATTCCAATCAAATAAACGGTTGATTTTTCAGCAGCTTCGGTTCTACAGGATTACCCAAAGCAGTAGAAGTAACACGGAAGGGACTTGCAAATTTTGTGTATTCAATCCCCTTATTTATTAATTTTTGTAAAGGACAAAGTATTTTATGTAATACAAGTAGTACTTTTGATATTTTTTTTCTTGAATCCGTTCTTGCATTACATCAGGGTTTGTGTGTTTTTTTATCTGCGGAGGATGAGAGAACAAATCCGAGAAAAATAGGTGACTTAATTAAAAATAATTCCATTGATATTATTCAGATGACTCCTTCTTATATGAAATTGTTATATATTAACGATGAAGAGTTGGGATGTCTTTCTTCTGTAAAAACCATTCTTGTTGGTATTATGGAAGTTGCAAAAAAAGCCAAGATGGATGAGAAGAAAGCTCAAAGGATTGCTGATGAGATTAGAGAGATTGTATATAGGGATTTGAAGGAATATTTGTAATAATTCAAAAAGTAATTAAAATCCGGCAATGAAGAATTTATAATAGAAATGTAGCAAATTGTCTATTAAGTTTTTAGCAATTGCCAAATCTTTATGATGATTCATGAAATCATACCCAAAAAGGTACTTGCCACAACGGGGACACATCGATTCTGTAGAGTCATGGAGAATCACGAATATCTAAAAAAGCATTTCAGATGTCTATTTTAAAGTGGCATAAAGTTAATTTTGTAATGAGGCGTTTATAAGAAAATAATGGTATTATAGGAATAAACAACAAGAACGGTTGAATTATGTACAAAAGAATAACATCTAGGAGGGGGATACAATGCTGCACTTAGCTATCTGTGAAGATCACAAAGATCGGATTGAAGCCAAAAAGAAAAAGTCCTAAGACGTATGAATGAATCATACAGTCCTAGAACTTTTTTTGTACTATGTCATGTTTTGGGTCGCTATAAAAAACTGTAATAAATAATTAAAATTAAATCCAACCGCGAAGTTTAACGGCATCGGCAACACGGTTTATTGCAATTACATATGCCGCATCACGCATATAAAGATTTTTATCCTGTGATAGTTTGTGTACAGCTTGGAAGGCACTGGTCATTTTTTGATCAAGTTTATCTAATACTTCTTCTTTTGGCCAGAAATAATTCATGTTGCATTGAACCTGCTCAAAATAACTACAGGTAACTCCACCTGCATTGCAAAGGAAATCAGGGATAAGATAAATGTTTTTGGCCTTAATAATCTCATCACTATCCGGTGTAGTAGGTCCATTAGCACCTTCACATATTACCTTTACCTTTTCGCTAATTTTAGCTAGCTTTGGAGGTGTTATTTGATTCTCTAGTGCACATGGAAGAAGAATATCAACCTCCTGCGCAATCCATTCTTCGCCATCTAATAATTCATAGCCTAAGTCTATAGCTTTTTGTTTATTAATAGTACCAAAAGAGTTCTTTATAGATACCAATTGGTCAACATCTATACCCTTTAAGTTACGATAGGTGTACGCTTTTTTATCTTCATTATCCCAGCATGAAATTGCAAGGATTTTTCCACCCATATTCGTATAAAGGCGGGCAGCGTATTCAGCAACATTACCAAATCCTTGTACACTTGCAGTAGTAGTAGCAATATTAATATTCATTGTTTTAAGAGCTTCTCTTAATGTATAAATGACTCCGTATCCAGTTGCTTCCGTTCGGCCTAGAGAACCACCCATTCCAACAGGCTTGCCGGTTATAGTTCCAGGGTAATGGCCACCATGAATCATCTCAAATTCATCCATCATCCATAACATATGCTGACCATTAGTCATAACATCGGGAGCAGGTATATCGATGAAGGGTCCCATTACCTTTGCCAATTGTCTAACATACCCACGACAAAGTCTTTCCTGTTCGGCTAAAGACATATTACGTGGATCACATATGATTCCACCCTTTGCGCCTCCTAAAGGAATATCAACAACAGCACATTTCCAAGTCATCCACAAGGATAATGCGCGGATCGTATCAACGGTCTCCTGAGGATGAAAGCGTATTCCACCTTTTGCAGGTCCTCTTGCATCATTATGCTGGATACGATAACCATTAAAGACCTTTGTTGTTCCATCATCCATCTTTACTGGAATAGTTACATGAAATTCACGACTTGGTTGCCTAAGTAATTCACGGGTTGATTGATCTAAATCAATCAGATTGGCTACACTGTCAAACTGTGTTTGAGCCGTAACATATGGATTGTAGGTTTTATTCTCCATTTTTAATACCTCACTTTTATTATTGTATTAAAATCACCTACTGCTATGCAGTAATGTGTTGAAATATGGTTTAATTATACTCTATAAAAGTGAGATGTCAAGAATTTGCTTAAGCTAGATCACCGTTTTTTTGACTAACAAAATCTGCCAAAGCTAATCCACGGGTCATATTTGAGGAGCCGGAAGATGAAGGATATCTTGTGAGGTTAGCAAGAAAAGAAATCAGCTTTTTAGTAATTGCACTTTACTTCATAAGATTTACTTTAAAGCTATTAAAGAAAAGTATATTATAATATTGTAATTGATTTGCTATCATATTCAATTAAACCATCATTACGCATTTTGGATAATTCGCGAGATAAGGAAGTTCGTTGAACCCCAATTTTGTCGGCCAGTGTTTGTTTTGTCATATTTAATATTATCTTATTGGATTTTTGATGTTTACTTTCGTATTCCAAAAACCCGAGAACACACTCACGAATGGTTTTATTTACATAGTGCTTGATTTTATCTCCAAGTATAAAAGTGTGATCAGCTATGAATTCCAAGTAAGATTTTAGAATAACTGGTGATCTGGATAATAGATTGAAGAGAAGATCTTTTTCTATTTCTAAAATAACACTTTCTTCAGGAGTTGTTGTTGTCATTGGATAATAAGGGTTTTTTGAAAATATTAAATTCCCACCCAAAATATCATCTTTATAAAATTCAGCAATAGTTAATAGATTACCTGATTCATCAATTCGTGCAATAACTACTTTTCCAGTAAGAATTATTTCAAGTTTGAAGCAGCTGTCGCCTTCAAAATGTACAATACTGTTTTTGGCGTAAGTTTGGACTTTGAAAGTACCATTTGCCAAATGATGTCTTATGTTTTCAGGGGATAAAGTACTTAACAAGGTAGTATTTTCAATAAAGCTTTGATATGGATTCATAAACCTCCTATATAGTTACCATGGTAACGCTTTATTTACCACTATACAAGTATAATAGTAATAAATCAAGCAAATGGGAGGTATTGTAATATTTCTCCTTAAAAATTTGTCTTTGTGCAAAAACGCTATCGGTATATTACGCGATGAAGAATAATAAAGCATTTATAAAGCAGATTCCAAAAGAATGAAATGAAAAAAATAGTAGAAATGGTTGAAAGATGTCCAGTGAATGTAATTGTATTTAACAGGGCAGTGGAGGAGGAAAGCATATGAAGTATGTAACGACAGGGATCAGAGTTCTATCTTTAGGATTATTTATGTTTTTGATTTTGAATGGTAAAATGATACTATGGCTTGGTATTTTTGCAATTAGTCTTTTATTTGCAGTATTTTTTGGAAGAATCTATTGCGGTTATGTCTGTCCTATGAATACGGTTATGGGACCAATCCAATGGATTTCAAAAAAATTAAAATTTCAAACAAAAGCGGTGCCTAAATGGCTTCTTTCGGGTAAAGTCTCATGGATTGCGCTGTTTGTAAGTATTGTTATTATGCTAGCATCAAAGAAAATAGCGCAAGTGAACATCCCAATATTAATGATTTGGCTTGTAATATCTGTATTAGTAACATTAAGGTATCGTACATATGTATTTCACAATCTTATATGTCCATTTGGAGTATTACAAAAAGTTTTTGGTAAGTATGCGAAGTATTCAAAATTAGTAAATCATGATGCTTGTGTTGGATGTAAACTTTGTGAAAAGACATGCCCTACTGAGGCAATTGTGGTGGAGGATAATAAAAAGGCAAGTATTAATACTGCTTTGTGTCTGCAATGTACAAATTGTCAGCAGGTATGTCCAAAGAATGCGATCCATTACAAAAAGAGGTGACAATACCCAGAATAATAGCAAGCAGTAGTTGAGGTTATCTAATACATGTGCCTTCTGCAATAGAACGTTTCAATGCGTCTATTATAGAGGGCATATTTTTTGATATTATTTATTTGACATATAAAGACAATATGTTAAACTCTAGTTTAGAACATATGCTAATAATGAAAAAGAAAACTATGATTAAAGGAAAGAAAACGAAAATGAATTGTAAAGAAGAATCAAAAGATGCTATTATTATTAACTTTAATAAAGTTACAAGTTATTCGGAAAAGGCTATGGAGTTGTTTAAAAATGGATATAACTGTTCGCAATCCGTGTTTTTAGCATTTTGTGATATTTATAAAATGGATTATGAGACAGCACTAAGAATTAGTTCGTCATTTGGTGCAGGGATGGGAAGACTCAGAGAAGTTTGTGGTGCGGTTACAGGTATGTTTATGGTAGCCGGAATGCTTTATGGATATACGGATCCCAAAGATCACTTTTCAAAAACAGAACATTATAAAAGAATTCAGTTTCTGGCAAATGAGTTTGATACAGAAAATCATTCCATTATTTGTAGAGAATTATTAGGTCTTGGAAAAGGAAAAGACAGTCCAGTGCCAGAACTTAGAACAGCAGAATATTATAAAAAAAGACCATGCGTAGAATTAGTAGGAATGGCAGCGAACATAATGGAAAAATACATTGAAGAAAATAAGTAACTAGTATAAATAGAAAGAAGAAGATAAATATGTTACTGAAAGTACTTGTGGACAACAATACTTATATTGATCAATATTATCTTGGAGAACCTGCGGTATGTTATTATCTTGAGGATGAAGAGGAGAGGATTCTATTTGATGTAGGGTACTCAGATGTTTTTATTCATAATGCAAAAAAAATGGGGATAAATATAAGTGATGTTTCTAAAATTATATGTTCCCATGGTCATAATGATCATATTGGAGGCTTTTCATATTTTGGAAAAGAATATGGATTGCAGAAAAAAACTGTAATAGCACACCCGGAAACTTTTAATAAGAAAATATATGAAGGTGAAGAAATTGGGTCGTTATATTCAACAGAAGAAATGAAAAAGAAATGTAAATTAAAACTATCCAAGGATACCATTTGTGTTACTAAAAATATAGTTTTCCTGGGAGAAATACCTAATTATTTTAATTTTGAAAAGCGAAATAATATTGGAGAAAAGATTAAGGATGGTATAAATGAAAAAGATTTTCTCATAGATGATACCGCAATTGTATACAAAACATCAAAAGGGATTTTTATTATTACAGGTTGTGCCCATAGCGGGATATGCAATATTATTGAACATGCAAAAAGAGTTTGTAAAGAAAATCGTGTAATCGGTGTACTTGGTGGTTTTCATTTATTCGAGGTAGATGAACGGCTAAATAAAACAATTGATTATTTTCAGAAATCAAATATTATAAACTTGTACCCCTGCCATTGTGTATCTTTTGATGTAAAGGTAGAAATTAGTAAATACATAAAGGTAAATGAAGTTGGTGTTGGTTTGAAAATTGAAATATAAGAGCACAAATTAAATAAGCAGCTAAGCAAAAGTCAGTCAATGAATTAACATAGGCTGACTTTTTTGTGGATCATAAAAATAGTTATTGACATATGCCCATAATGGAGTATACTAAAAATAGTTATTGCCATATGCTCAAAAAACAAAGGAGGTATAAAATTATGCCAAGAGGAGACGGAACAGGACCAATGGGATTAGGACCGATGGGACCAGGAAGCGGGAACAGGACAGGAAGAGGTTTGGGAAGAATGGGGGGGAACACTAGCGTAGGGGTTGATGGATATTGTGTATGCCCCAATTGTGGAACAAAAGTAAAACATGAAAGAGCGGTTCCATGTGCTAGTATTAAGTGTCCAAACTGCGGAACAATGATGACACGTGAATAATAAATAATGGTTTGGGAAAACGTCCAGGAGGTGTAACTAAACTAAGTGAAAAAAACAAAATATATTTATGGTCCAGTGCCATCCCGTAGAATGGGAATCTCTTTGGGAGTCAGCCCGATTCCTAAAAAGACATGTAATTATTCCTGCATTTATTGTCAGTTAGGAAGAACAAACCCCATGACGAATTCTAGAAAAATGTTTTTTGACGTAGAGGAAATAATACATGAATTTGATGATGTAATTCAAAATAATATTTATTTTGATGTTGTAACAATTGTAGGAGAGGGAGAGCCAACTCTATATTTGGGACTTGGAAAAATTATCACAGAAATAAAGAAAAGAGTGAAGCAACCAGTTGCGGTCATAACGAATGGAGCGCTCTTATATGATAAAACAGTTCAAAAGGAGCTACTTCAAGCGGATATTGTACTGCCGTCTATGGATGCTTTTGATGAGGAGTCATTTGAAAAGATAAATCGACCGTATAAAAATTTAATATATAAAGATGTTTATTCTGGATTGATAGAATTTTCCAAGATATATCAAGGACAGTTATGGTTAGAAATAATGTTTATGGAAGGGATTAATGATTTGGATTTCATACTAGAGCAGTATTTAAGGTTATTAAGGGAAATAAAGTATGATCGATTATATTTAAATACACCTTTACGGCCACCAGCAGAACCAGATGTAAATGTTGTTAGCAATGACAGAATGAAGTATATTTCGGAGACTCTTGGTGGAATAGCAATAGATTTATTGAACTCTACAGGGTTTTACAGCGAGATTTCAGATGATTATAATGCAGTAATCAGTATTATAAAGAGACACCCTATGAATCAATTTGAGATAGAAAGTTTTTTAAAAAATAGGAAAGGCAGCGACATTGCAGATATATTCAATAGACTTATATTGGATAAAGAAGTACTTAAAATTAAATATATGGGCTATGATACTTTTCGTTTAAGGTAAGGGATGTAATATAGTTAGTTACCAATTAAGTGCATAATTCTACTGTTTAGATTGGGAGGTGGATAGATGGAAAAAAGTGAAAAAATAGCATTACAAGCGATTTTAGTTGCGTTTTTTATTTTTGGAATAAAACTAATTGCAGCAATTATAACCGAGAGTATTGCTTTAAAAGCAGAGGCATTTCATACCTTAACAGATTTCATTGCATCTTTGACGGTATATGCTGGATTAAAGATTGCAAAAAGAAAGACAAAGTCTTTTCCTTATGGGCTTTATAAGATTGAAAATTTAATATCTGTTGTTATCTCTTTGCTGGTTTTATTTTCAGGTTATGAAATTGCCCTTGAGGCTATCAATGCAAAACAGACTGAGGTAAAAAATTCTATTGTTGGTATTATTATCTTGGTTGTTGTAGTTCTTATTTCCTTTGCTTTTTCTAAATATGAAAAAAAAGTTGGAAAAGAAATTAATTCGCCCATCCTAATTGCAGATGCAGATCATGGTTATATTGATGTGCTGAGTAATATTATCGTAATGGTTTCCATTATTTTGGGAACAATAGGGTATCATCTTGACAAAATAGCAACCTTGATTGTTGTAATATTTATTGTAAAGACAGGATTCGGAATATTAAAAGATGGAGTAAAAGTTCTTTTGGATGCTTCGGTAGATTATGAAACGCTTAGTAAAACAGCAAAGATAATATTGAATACTCCGCAGGTGGTTGAAATAAAAAAATTAACAGGAAGAAATTCAGGACGATTTAAATTTATTGAAGCGAATATTGTGATAAAGACACATAATCTGGATAAGGCACATTTGATTGCGGATAAAATTGAAAATCAAATAAAACAAGAATTGAATAATATTGATCATGTGTTAATTCATTATGAACCAATGCAAAAAGAAGAGATGATATATG
>DATESN010000085.1:0-2101 GCA_035270785.1 Lachnospiraceae bacterium
ATTCAACGTGTAGTCCATCTATGATTAAAGAAGTGTTAGAAGTTGAAAGACCATACTGTCAACATTGTGGTTTGAAGTTAGATGCATCAAAAATAGACACCAACGAAGAACATTATAATTGTTCATGTTAAAGAGGAAATGGAATGACACCAAAGGAAGCGTTAGAAGTAGGAAATAAAGTTTGGACAGGTTATCGAGTAGTAACTCTAAAAGAGAATCATAGAATAGATAGTACAACAAAGTGGTGGCACATTGAAGAAGATAATTTTGAGTATAGAGAAGATAGATTTGAGAAAATACCTATTTATGTTCAGAATTTATTAAAAGCCCTCACCGAACTTGAAGAACTCAAGCGATACCCAATGGCTGAGGAAGTGGCACATTATGATGTGTTCCTTATTATTAGAAAAGCCCTCACACCACCCACTGCCGATGAAGTGTGTGAGGCGTTGAGTGGGTGGTTTGATGAAAAATTTTATTATGATGTAAACCAAAAAGAATTTTATACAAAGGCTTTAAATGGACAACATAGTGTAGTTAAATTGAAAAAAAATGAAATACATTTTGGTGGTTGGTATACTATGCCACCACACTTAATAACACTTATTGGTCGGTTTTACGAAGGATTAGAGAAAGTAGGTAATGAAGAATGAGTAAACAATATACAATAAATGATTTACTTGATAATTTAATAGGTTCAACAAAACCATATGGAGAAAGTAATCACGATAGTGAAGCATTAGAACGACTTGATGATGTTGAGAAAGTTTTAGAATGGGTTACTGATAGACTTTATCAATGTAGAAAATCTAAAAACAACTATCAATATTCAATGGTGCAATTAGCGAAAAAAGCAAGAGAAATTGCAGAGTGCTATCTTGAAACATTTAAAGACTTATCCGAAAAATCAGAATTAGAGGAGGAATTGGAATGAAATATAAAATCGAAATATGGCAATATCATTCGATAATAGCAACATTTGAAACCGATAGTTATGATGAATTGTTGGAATGGTATAAGGTAAATTGGGCGTGGACATATGAAAACGGCGGTTGTGCAACCTATGTATTTGAAGATGGGGTTGAGATTGATGATGGCAGAAGATATGATTTCATGTGATAAGGAGGAAATGAAATGACACCAAAGGAAGCACTAGAATATTTAAAAAATAGAATAACAACACTGTCTTTAAATCACAAAATAAGTAATAGAGATATTGCAGAACTAGAAGTTAAAGGAATTGTAATGGGTATTGAAATACACGTTATACCTACATTAGAAAAAGCCCTAGAACGTGCTAAAAAGGTTGAGGAATTATTGGAGTTATATCGGCAATTTGGTAAGCAAGTAGATGAGTTTAGCGAGTTTTCATTTTCAATATATGATGAAATCAAGCAACTAGAAAAAGAATTGGAGGAAATGAAGTGAAAAAAGGAATAAAGGATTTTAATATTCCAGAAACTGAGGACAAATTTCTAAACGTTGCAAAGAATTGGATTAGCGAAAACAACAAAAAGAAACTTGTAAAGGTTTTGAATATGTTGGTTAAAGAAGACAAGAAACAAAAAAACAATGACTATGTTTCATCAAGAGATTTATATGTCATCGGTTGTGTTCTTATCGGTTCAACAAGTCTGCTATTAGATGGCGCTAAAACTACACAAAGTGGTCGAGATGATTTATTAAAAATAAAAGAATCCATTTACAAGGAGGAAATAAAATGAAAAAACCAAAATACAGCGTAACAATTAGAGAAATATACCCATATAATTTCAACCGTATTAGTAACTGTGAGGAGGTATGGGATCAAGGCATAGAAATTCATTGGTCTTGTAATTGTATAGGGTATGGAGTACTAACGATTGATATTACTAAAGATGGTAAATATGAGTTTGATACTGAAAATATGTGTTTAGAGTTTACTAGCGCTGTTCTTAAAGCATACAATTCGTATTTATTGAAAAAGGCAAAAGATTATTTTGCAATAGAAAAACTAGAAAAGGAGAAACAAAATGAAACAAATTAAAAAATTATTATTATTAAGTATTGTATTAGTATTATCACTTACTTTAACAGCATGTAAAGAAGTCTCAAAAGGAGA
>DATESN010000086.1:0-65421 GCA_035270785.1 Lachnospiraceae bacterium
TTTATTTTGAATTAATAAAACTTGACAATAGTAACACAAAATAGTAATCTAAGTTTTAAACAAGATAAAATACATAGAATAAAAATGATTAAGATATAAGAAAAAAGGAGAAGATTATTATGAAAAAGGTTTTAACTTTAATTCTTGCACTTTCCATGGTTGTAGCGTCTTTAACTGGTTGTGGAACAAAAAAAGAAACAGACAAAGACTATACAAATACAGAGGAAACAACAGGAGATACAACAACAGAAGTTACACCAACAGGTGAAAGCTTTATGCTAGGTGGTATTGGTCCTTTAACAGGCGGAACCGCCATTTATGGTATTGCCGTAAAAAATGGTGCAACACTTGCTATTAATGAAATTAATGCAGCAGGGGGAGTAAACGGAATTCAACTTGCTTTTAATTTTCAAGATGATGAAAGTGATCCTGAAAAGGCAATTAATGCTTATAATACATTAAAAGACTGGAATATGCAGATTCTTATGGGCACCGTTACATCAACCCCTTGTATTGCCGTTGCAGAAGAAACTAACAATGATCAAGTATTCCAATTAACACCATCTGGATCAGCAATTGAATGTGTAAGATATGATAATGCATTCCAGGTATGTTTCTCTGATCCAAACCAAGGAATTGCAGCAGCACAATATATCGGAAAAAATGCGATAGCAACAAAGGTAGCAGTTATTTATGATAGCTCTGATGTATATTCATCAGGAATTTATGAAAAGTTTGCTGCAGAGGTAGGAAACCAAAATTTTAAAATTGTATCGGCAGAAGCATTTACAGCAGATAGTAAAACAGATTTTACAGTTCAACTTCAAAAAGCAAAAGATGCAGGTGCGCAATTAGTATTTTTACCAATCTATAACGCAGAAGCTTCCTTAATCCTTTCCCAAGCAAATACGGTAGGGTTTAAGCCAATGTTCTTTGGCTGTGATGGATTAGACGGTATTTTAACTGTTGAAAACTTTGATGTTGCATTGGCTGAAAACTTAATGTTACTTACACCTTTTGCGGCAGATGCAAAAGATGATTTAACGGTAAGTTTTGTTGAATCCTACAAAACTTCATATGGAGAGACACCAAACCAATTTGCTGCAGATGCATATGATGCGGTTTATATCATTAAAGCAGCACTTGAAAAAAGTGGAGCAACGGTAGATATGACGGCAGCAGAGCTTTGTAACATATTAAAAGTTACTATGGCTGAGATATCTGTAAATGGCTTAACTGGTGAAGGTATGACTTGGTCTGTTGAGGGTGAAGTTAATAAAGAACCAAAAGCTATTAAAATTGTAAATGGAGTATATACAGCAATGTAATAATTGGGAATTGATTACTAAGAAGAGGGCACCTTAATTGGTAGCCCTCTTTTTTATAGAAATACTTGTAATAGAGTGGGTTTATAGTTTATTATATACGTTACAGGATAAGTTTAGAAAGATTGAGGTATTGATATGAGTTTTATATCGTATTTGATTAATGGAATTAGTTTGGGAAGCGTATATGCAATTATTGCCTTAGGATACACAATGGTCTATGGTATTGCAAAAATGCTAAATTTTGCCCATGGAGATATTATTATGGTAGGAGGGTTTACTATCTATACCGTATCTACTACACTAGGATATCCTCCATTTATAGGTGTGTTAGCAGCGATGGTTATTTGTACCGTCTTGGGAATAACAATTGAAAAAATAGCGTATAAGCCTTTACGAACAGCGTCTCCTTTGGCAGTATTAATTACAGCAATTGGAGTTAGTTATTTCTTACAAAACATAGCATTATTAATTTTCGGTGCTAATACTAAAATATTTACATCCGTTGTAACTGTTCCACCCATTTCCATAGCAAATGGGCAACTACTCATTTCAGGAGAAACACAAGTTACCATTTTAGTATGTATTTTGATTATGATTAGTTTAATGGTGTTTATGAAGAAATCAAAAGCAGGACAAGCGATGCTTGCAGTATCTGAAGATAAGGGAGCGGCAGAACTTATGGGGATTAATGTAAATGCCACCATTACGTTAACTTTTGCAATTGGATCAGCATTAGCGGCGATAGCAGGTGCCCTACTTTGTTCAGCATATCCGACTCTTACCGCATATACAGGGGCAATGCCAGGAATAAAGGCATTTGTTGCAGCAGTGTTTGGTGGAATTGGATCTATACCAGGAGCATTTATTGGAGGATTCTTATTAGGTATTATCGAAAACTTAAGTAAAGCATATATTTCATCTCAAATGGCAGATGCCATAGTATTCGGTGTTTTGATCATTGTTCTTCTTGTAAAACCGACTGGATTACTTGGTAAAAAAATGAATGAGAAGGTATAATGAATATGATGAAAACAATTAAAATGAGTAAAACTACAAAACAAAATTTTATGACCTATGGTTTAGTCTTATTGGTATATTTATTGATGCAGGTTTATATTAACTCAGGTTCTATTTCAAGTTTATTGAAGGGTCTTTTAGTGCCTCTCACGATTTATGTTATTTTGGCCATATCTTTAAATTTAACAGTTGGCATTTTGGGAGAACTTAGTTTAGGCCATGCAGGATTTATGTGTGTCGGAGCATTTTCCAGTGCATTTTTTACAGCAATAACAATGGATAGTATACCTAACGTTGCTATACGCTTTACCCTTGCAATACTGGTAGGTGCTATTACGGCTGCACTATTTGGAATTGTGATTGGGATTCCAGTATTACGCCTTCGTGGCGATTATCTTGCAATTGTTACACTTGCCTTTGGAGAAATTATTAAGAACCTCATCAATGCAATTTATTTGGGTGTAGACAAAAATGGTGTACATTTTTCCATGAAGGATTCCATGTCACTAAATCTCCTGGCAGATGGAAAGGTCATTATAAAGGGGGCGCAAGGTATTACAGGAACCCATAAGGATTCAACCTTTACCATTGGAATTATTATTATTTTGATTACACTTGTAATTGTTCTTAATCTAATTAATTCTAGAGCGGGACGTGCCATCATGGCTATTCGTGATAATAGAATTGCAGCAGAATCAATTGGTATCAATATTACAAAATATAAGATGTTAGCATTTACAATCTCTGCGTCTTTGGCAGGTGTTGCTGGAACATTATATGCCCATAACTTATCGACCTTAACAGCTTCACCAAAGAACTTTGGTTATAATATGTCAATTATGATACTTGTATTTGTAGTGCTTGGAGGAATCGGTAATATTAGAGGATCTATGATTGCAGCTGTTATATTAACATTACTTCCAGAGTTACTTCGGGGATTGAATAATTATCGCATGCTTATCTATTCCATTGTTTTAATCGTGATGATGATTTTTAATTCTAGTCAAAAGGCCATAGAATTTAGGGCAAAATATTCACTCATACGTTATTGGAAAAATAGAAAAACAAAACGGGAGGATGCATAAGGATGTCAATATTAGAAGTTACTAATTTAGGTATTTCTTTCGGTGGGCTTAGGGCCGTAGATGGATTTAATATTTCTATTAAAAAGGGTCAGTTATATGGACTTATAGGTCCGAATGGAGCAGGTAAAACAACAATCTTTAACATGTTAACAGGGGTCTACAAACCTGGCGATGGAAAAATAGTATTAGGGGAAAAAGATATTACAGGAAAAAGCACCATTGATATTAATCATTCAGGAATTGCCAGAACCTTTCAAAATATTCGATTATTTAAAAATCTTACGGTATTGGATAATGTGAAAGTGGGACTTCATGAACAATTTAGATATTCTACAATAGAAGGAATTCTTCGATTGCCAAATTATTTTAAAATGGAAAAAGCAATGAAGGAAAAAGCGTTAGAGTTATTAAAGGTATTTGATTTGGATGGGGAAGCAAAGCTTTTGGCATCTAATCTTCCATATGGGAAACAAAGAAAACTAGAAATTGCAAGAGCACTTGCAACAAACCCGACACTTTTACTTCTAGATGAACCAGCAGCAGGGATGAATCCAAATGAGACAAAGGAATTAATGGAAACCATTCGATTTGTAAGGAATAAGTTTGATATGACAATCCTTTTAATTGAGCATGATATGAAACTTGTAGCTGGAATTTGTGAACAACTTACAGTACTTAACTTCGGACAAGTATTAGCACAAGGGGATACAAGTGTCGTATTAAACGATCCACGAGTTATAACTGCATATCTTGGAGAATAGGAGAATAAGATTAAAATGGCAATGCTTGAAATAAAAGATCTTAAAGTACAATATGGTGTAATTAAGGCAATAAAAGGAGTCTCTTTTGAAGTAAGAGCTGGTGAAGTAATTGCTTTAATTGGAGCCAATGGGGCAGGAAAAACAACAATTCTTCACACAATTTCAGGATTAATAGCTTCTACAGAGGGCAGTATTACATTTGAAGGAAAAGATATCACAAGGCTTCCAGGAAATAAAATAGTATACCTTGGTATGGCTCATGTTCCAGAAGGGCGACGTGTTTTTTCTCAACTAACCGTATTACAAAATTTAAAAATGGGAGCCTATACCAGAAAGGATAAAAAAGAAATTAATGATAGCCTTGAAATGGTATATAAAAAGTTTCCCCGGTTAGAAGAAAGAAAGAATCAAACAGCAGGGACTCTTAGTGGTGGTGAGCAGCAAATGCTTGCAATGGGACGTGCACTTATGTCTCATCCTAAAATAATTTTAATGGATGAGCCATCTATGGGTCTTTCACCAATCTTTGTGGAAGAGATTTTTAATATTATTAAAGAGATATCCGCAAGTGGGACGACAGTTCTTCTTGTGGAACAAAATGCAAAAAAAGCACTTTCTATTGCAAATAGGGCCTATGTTTTAGAAACGGGAAAAATTGTATTAGAGGGCGATGCAGATAAACTTATGAATGATGAATCGGTTAAAAAGGCTTATTTAGGAGAATAATTTAGCAACTATATAATGGAACTATATAATGGATGTGGCAGGAGGTAATGAATATGTCTAACTATGTAATTACAATCGCTAGAAGTTATGGTAGTGGTGGAAGAACACTAGGCCGGATGTTAGCAGAGGAACTAGGGGTTAAATATTATGATAGGGAATTATTAAGACTTGCATCAGATGATAGTGGAATTAACGAAGGGCTATTTGGTAAAGCGGATGAAAAGTTAAAAAGCACAGCACTTTTTAAAGTTGCAAAAAAGGCATATACGGGAGAAGTAATACCCCCAGATAGTGATGAGTTTGTAACCAATGATAATTTATTTAATTATCAAGCAAAAGTAATAAAAAGTTTGGCAGAAGAAGAATCCTGCATTATTATTGGAAGATGTGCAGATTATATTTTGAAAGATGTTCCTAATGTAATCCGTCTATTTTGCTATGCACCTTTAAAGGATTGTATAGAAAGGGAAAAGAAACTAAACGCATTAAATGAAAAAGATATTGTAAAGAAAATTCAAAAAATAGATAAGCATCGAGCAGAATATTATAAATATTATACAGGAAACGAATGGAATGATGCTAGAAATTATGATATTTGTATTAATACGGCGTCCATGAGTTATGAGCAATTGATTAAGGTAGTTAAAAATTACATTACGGTTTTTAGACATAAAGAATAAATATGTGTGGGATTTCTAATAAGAAAGGGGCAGGTAACTGCTCTTTTTTAGTTTGCAAAATTATTTGCAAAGCCTACTTGACATAGTATGCAAAGCAGGCTATACCAGAGATGCAAAGCGGACATTACAATTAGAGAACGAGGATTTAATAATAGAAAGGGAAATTAGGATGGATAAAATTAAGATTCAAATGAAAGTTAGTATCATTATTGGAATAATTTTATTAGGCATTAGAAGTATCTTGGTGGAGTTAGATAGAATAGGTGATTTTATGAAAGGATTTTTAATGGGCTCTTCGGGTGTATTATTAGTATGTGGATGTATCTTACTAATTTATTATTATGTTAAAAACAAAGATGATATAAAGAGAAATCGAAAAACAAAAAGAGCCGGAATGTATTATGGATTTTTTCTTATCATTATTTCAGGTATTAAACTAGTAAAAATGTTTTTCTGGGAGGTGCCAGATTATGTTGCTATACCACTGTATTTTTTTGCTACCGCTATTGCAATTATTGGTATTATTAATAATAGAAATGAAAAGGAAGAAGATGGACCTTTATGAAAACAAGAATTCAAGAGTTACGAAAGGCCAATAAATTATCCCAAGAAGAATTAGGTATGGCAGTGGGCGTAACAAGACAGACCATTACTTCAATTGAGTGTGAAAAGTATACAGCATCACTTGTATTAGCCTATAAGATAGCAAAGTATTTTAATATGACAATTGAAGAGATATTTGATTTTACAGAATTGGAAGGAGAGATGTAGGGATGGAGAGTTATAGAAAAAAAGTAATCAAAAGAAATAAATTGTTAGGAATAGTATGCATTTTATTTGCAGGTGCCATTATTGTCTTATTCAAGATAGAAGATAAATTGCCACAAGTTGAAGGGTTTATAAAAGGATTTAATGTGGGAGCATTTACAGGAGTTGAATTCATTTTCCTATTTTATATTGTTAGGAATTTAATCGTAATCGCTGATGAAAAAAAATTAAAAAAACAATATATAAAAGAAAATGATGAAAGGGCATGTTTGATTGTACAAAAAATGGGATCAGTAGGTATGATAGTTGTAATGATTATATTCTTATTTATGACAATCGTTTCAGGGTTTTTAAATAAAGTAGCGTTCTTTTCTTTTTTATCAGCTATCGTAGTTGTAGAAATAACTATGATAGTTCTAAAAGTATACTATTCAAAAAAGTTTTCTGCTTAGTAAATCAAAGAATGAATATTATAGTAATTTAATTAGCCCTTCTAATTCAACACATAAAGTTTTTGCAAGGGTAAAATCCATATCTTTTAATGCTAATTCTACTTTGGTTTCCAGTTCTTTTTTCTTCTGTTCCAATTCTAAATAATCTTTATCAAAATGACGTGCGTAAATCATCTTTCTGAATTTACGCATGCTCATTTTTCGAATTGTCTTATCATCTATGATCAAAGCATAATCCATACAGTTTACAATAGAATAAAAATCATGAGAAATCATTAGAATTGCACCGTTATAGTCTTTTAGTGCATTCTCTAGTGCTATTTGTGAGTAGGTGTCTAAGTGACTTGTAGGTTCATCAAGAAGCAACAAATTAGCATTACTAACAGAAATTTTAGCAAATTGAAGTAAATTCTTTTCGCCACCAGATAAGGATTCTATTTTTTGATTTAAAACTTCTTCTAAAAAGTTATAGTTTAAAAGATGTAATTTTATTTCTTCATAAGTTTTAAAACCAATATTGTAAAACTCCTCCAAGATCGTATTAGACTCCGTTAGCATTTCTCCTTGTAGCTGGGATAGGTAAGCAACCTTAACATCTTTATTTCGTTTAATAGAATCATGAGAATTATGATAGATTTCCCTTAGCAATGTTGTTTTACCGGTGCCGTTTGAACCAATAAGCGCAACTTTATCTGCAGGTTTTATTAAAAATGAAACATTTTCTAAAAGTAAATCATCGAAAGATACGGTATAATCAGTAATCTCTAGTACAATGGTTTCTTCTAAAGTATGTTCTGTAGTCAAACAAATAGTAGGTTGTTTGATATCCACAAAGGGAGCTTTAATTTGGCGGGCCTCTAATCGTTCTAGTATTTTAACTCTAGCATTTAAAGATTTTCCTCTAGAAGCTTCGGAATGGGTAGATGCAATGGCTCTATGTTTATCTACTAAAAGTTTATTTCTTTCGATTTCTTCCATATCAGCCACAGCTAATTCTTGTAACTCAATTTTACTTTGCAGTAAGGAAAAGTTATAGTCCATATATCTTCCGTTAAATTCCTGAAGTTCCCTATTTTCAAGGTGCAAAATTTTGTTAAAACAATGATTCAAAAGATATCTATTATGGGTAATCATAAGAAGGCTTCCTTTGTGTGAATGAATAAGATTTTTAAGTGAATTCAGATTTTCAAAATCTAAAAACACATCGGGTTCATCCATAATCATTAGGTCTGGACCAAGCAGCATCTCTTTAATTACTTGAATAAGCTTGAATTCCCCGCCGCTCAAGTTTGATACTGGTAGGTTTTCATGCTTTATTAGATTTGCTAGATTCAGTTTTTTATGAATACTACTTTCGAAATCATCTCCACCAATTGCAGAAAAGGAATCCAAAGTTTGCTGATACTTTTCCAATAAGGGTTCAATCTCTAACGAGGTTTCCATCTTCGTGCAAATAGAAGTTAGTTCATTTTGTAGCTTCATGAATTCTTCTCCAATATATTCAAATACTGTTATTTCCTTTGTTTTATCAAATTGAGGGAATTGGCTTACATATCCAATTCTACAGTCTAGGGTTATCTCTAACGTTCCATCAAACATGTATTTTTCCGGATCCATAATCAAGTCTACAAGTGTACTTTTTCCACTACCACTGGCTCCAATAAAAGCACAATGTTGACCTTCTTCTAATGTAAATGAAATATTATTATACAAATCCTTTTGAGGAAATGAGTAGGATAGGTTTTCAACCTTTATCATAGTATTGCCTTTCTTTCATTCTAAAAAAGAGCCTATAAAATAAGCCCTTCTATATATAATCTTTCAAAATATCTATACAAGTTTACCGTTGCAAGCATAACACTTTTGTGGAAGCTTTTCAATCATTTCCTGAGAGAGCATATGCAACAACTTTTTTATTAAACTTAATTAAATTTGAAAAACTATACATGGCAAAGGCCATGGGTTATAATAAGAAATAAAATAATGGCTTCTATAGCAACAAGGAATATTAAAATAGAATACACAATAGAAATAGGTAGATAACTATGAAAAATAAAAAAGAAAAACCTGATATTTTAACTATAAAGATAGGAAGAACGAATTACAGGGCACTTGTAATAGCATTTATATGCTCCGTTGCTTTTATGCTTTTCATTACAGTAGGCAGTATGACATTATTTAAAATGCAAATTTCAGATGATAGCATAATAGAAGAAAATCTAAAGTATACAAAATATAGTAAACATTATGTAATGATTACGGGAAGTGGAAAAACGTCGTTTTGGGAAGGTGCATATCAGGCTGCCCTTAAAACAGCAAATGAAAACGATGCTTACCTGGAGGTCCTTGGAAATAATCTTAGTGTGGATTACTCTGAAAAAGAATTAATGAGAATAGCAATTGATTCTAAAGTAGATGGAATTATTGTGGAAGCTCACGAAAATAGAGGGATGCGTGATCTAATAGATGAAGCAGTAAAAGCTGGAATTCCTGTAGTCACCGTAATTGGAGACTGTGCTTCTAGTAGTAGGCAGAGCTATATTGGTATTAGTAGTTATGATCTTGGTAGTGAATATGGTGAGCAAGTATGTAGCATTGTAGATAATTATTATAGGATAGGTTCTAACATAAGAAGTACAACTGTGAAACCAACAAAAAAGGTTTTGGTCCTGATGAATGAAGGGATGGATAATACCAGTCAGAATATTGTTTATACTAGCATTGGTGAAACCATTGAAAGGGAAACGGAAAATGCCGACAAAGTACAATTAGAATCCAAAACAATCAGCAATGAAGTGGCGTTTGCGGCAGAAGAATCCATTAGGGATATCTTACTTGATAAAGAAAATCAGCCCGACATCATTATCTGTTTGGATGAGCTTAGCACTACTTGCGTATATCAGGCGGTGGTTGATTATAACAAAGTGGGTCAGATAGATATTATTGGATATTATGATTCTAGTACCATTTTACATGCCATTTTACAAAAAGTAATTTATTCTACCATTTTTGTAGATACTGCCCAATTGGGAGAGTATTGTATCAATGCGTTGGAAGAATATAAGGAATCGGGATATGTAAGCGAATATTATTCTGCGGATATCTTTTTGATTTCTTCAAGTAATGTTAAAAAATATTTGGAGGAAGAAAATAATGCGGCCAAGGAATGAAAGATTACGTTGGAAGATTACAATTCAAACAAAGTTAATGTTAACTTTTGTTTCAACAACGGTTATTATATTAGCAGTAAATCTTTTTATGTATTTTAGCATCAACAATATGATTAAGCAGTTAGATATGATTTATAAAAGTAATATCGTTCTTAATGAACTTGCAGAAGCATTAGTTGATGTGCAGACAAACATGACGGATTATCTAAATACAAAGTCATCCGATGCTATGGAGGAATATTACCGTAGTGAACAGAATTATTCAGAATTAATTGGGGAGTTGAACCATGAAACAACCAATAATAATTTATTGCTTATGGAAAAGAATATTTATAATATGTCTGAAAGTTATTTGGAGATTACAAATCAGACTGTAGAAGCAAAACGTGGACGTAATGTGGAAAAATATAAGATTAGATATGAAAAAGCCACTGATTTGCATGATTACATTAGTACTTATATATACAGTTTGAATAACGAACAATTCCGGAGTAATTCTAGCAATTATCAAGTACTTTCCTTTTCGCTACATTATATGGAAATGATTAGTATATTTATTTTAATTGTGGTAGCCATATATAATATTATTTTAATATCATTAGTAACAAGATCCATTATCAATCCACTCAAAATTCTCGCGAAGGTTGCAAATGAAGTTGCAGAGAGCAACTTTAATGTGAAGTTGCTTGAAGTTCACTCTAACGATGAGGTTGGTGTTGTGAGCAAGGCATTCAATAAAATGCTGATTAACATTAGAGAGTATATTGAACGAATCAGAGATAGCATGGAAATGGAAAGAAAGATGAAGGAAAAAGAGCTGATGATGGAAACACATCTTAAAGATGCTCAGTTAAAATATCTTCAGGCTCAAATAAATCCGCATTTTTTATTTAATACACTTAATGCAGGTGCGCAACTTGCCATGATGGAAGGAGCGGAAAGAACTTATATGTATGTTCAGAATGTTGCTGAGTTTTTCCGTTATAATGTGAAGAAAAACAATGATATTGTTACATTAAAAGAAGAAATAGAACTGGTTGATAATTATATCTACATTTTGAATGTCCGGTTTTCAGGAGATATTCATTTTGTAAAAGAAATCGATGAGACATTAACCAAGATACAAATACCTAGTATGATATTGCAGCCAATTGTTGAGAATGCGGTGAATTATGGAATTCGAGATATAGAATGGCAAGGAATTATAGTATTAAAAGTATATAGTGAAAAGGATATGATTTGCATTAGTATTAAGGATAACGGTATTGGTATGAGCCAGGAAAAGATAAACCAAGTAATTTCTAACGAATTAAGGGAAGTTGATTTATCAAAAGATTCAAATGGAATAGGACTTGATAATGTGATAGGAAGATTGCGATTGTTTTTTGATATTGATAATACTTTAGAAATTATTAGCGAAGGTGAAAGTATGGGAACAGAAATTATTATTCATATCCCAAATACGGAAAGGAATACTGTAAATGTATAAAATAATGATTGCAGATGATGAAGGAATTGTAATTGATTCCCTTAAGTTTATTATAGAAAAAGAATTTGGCGATAGTTGTATGATTGCTTCGGCGAAAACGGGAAGAAGTGTAATTGAGCTCTCGGAAAGTTATCGACCTGATATAGCAATTATGGACATACAAATGCCAGGAATCAATGGTATTGATGCAATGAAAGAAATTAAAACAAACAATTCTAACACCGTTTTCATTGTTATGAGTGCATACGATAAATTTGATTATGCACTAAAAGCTATTAACCTAGGTGTATTAGAATATCTAAATAAACCAGTAGAAAGAAATACCATTGTAAATATATTAAAAAAGGCAATGAACCTGATCGATAAGGACCGTGAAAAAAGAAGTCAGGACTTAATAACAAGAGAAAAGTTGGAAACAGTAGTTCCCATCATTGAAAGTGGTTTAATTTATAGTATTTTATTTCGTGAAAACTTTGAACAAGATATTGTAAATTATAAGCAACTTTTAGGAATTGAAGAAGACCATGGATACATGGCAGTTTTGGTCTGTGGTGATAAGCAAGAAGGAAACTATATGACCAATGTTGTTGGAGCCAGTGTTAAGATACAAAATTACTTTCATGAAGTTCGAGAAATTATAAAAGAGTTTTTCCCGTGTATTATGGGAACGGTTATGTCTAATAAAATTCCCATTTTTATCCCATATCAGGACTCCAAAATGGAATATAATGAAAGAAGCCAAGTAGTGGAGAAATCAAGAGAGCTTGTGCGAAAATTACGTAAAAAGGTTGATATCTTGTTTCGTATTGGAATAGGTTCAGTAACGGGACTAAACGGTGCGATGGATTCCTACAACGAAGCACTAAACGCTTTGATGCATTCAAGTGGTTCCGTTGCCCATGTAGATGATTTACCCATTGGTTGCGATTACGAAGAAAACTATCCAATTGATACAGAAAAATCTCTTTTTGAAAAGATAGAATTAGGCGATATTAATGGCAGTATTACCTCTGCAAATAAGTTCTTTGATTGGATGGAAGAAAATTATGCAGAGTTTTTGACCGATATCAAACTAAAGGCATTAGAATTTGTATTATGGACCGAGCATTTGGCCTATGAAAGTGGAGGTATGACATATCATTTTCGCTCCAGACAGGATTATCTTCCTACATTAATGATAATCGAAGATCTTTCAGAAGTTAGAACCTGGTTTGTAGATAAGGTTTCGGAAGCGTGCAGAAATGTTGTCATTAAAAAAGAAGAACAGTCAAGCGGAGTAATTAGTAAAGCTAAAAATTATATTAATATAAACTTTGCTAAAGATATTACGTTAGTTGATGTTTCCAGGGAAGTGGATATTAGTCCCTATTATTTTAGCAAAATATTTAAGGAGGAAACGGGAGAAAACTTTATAGAATACTTAACCAACATTAGAATCGATAATGCAAAATTTTTGCTGACAGATACAGATTTAAGTATGAAAGAGATTTGTGCTCAGATAGGATATTCAGACCCGAATTATTTTAGTAGAGCATTCAAAAAGAATGTGGGAGTAACCCCAACGGAATATAAGGAGAGTAAATAAGTGAAAAGAAAAAGCTTTAGTTTGCTGCTTGTAATTGTATGCGTGTTATGTGGTTGTAGTAAAAAACAGGAAATTCCAGAAGATAATATTCAAGTAGAAGAAGAGAAAATTCAAATTGGCATGAGTTTTGATTCATTTGTCATAGAACGTTGGCAGCGTGACAGAGACGTTTTTGTTTCAAAAGCAAAAGAACTTGGTGCTGAGGTTAATGTTCAAAATGCCAATGGTGATTTATCAGAGCAAATTTCACAGATTGAATATTTTGTTAAAAAGAAAATGGATGTTATTGTTATTATCTGTATTAATGCGGATGGTCTAGCTGATGTAGTTAAAAAGGCGAAAGATCAAGGAATAAAAGTGATTTGCTATGATCGTATGATTAATGGAGGAAATGCGGATCTTTATATATCTTTTGATAATGAGCAGGTTGGGGTAATGATGGGTAAAGCCCTTGTAGAAGCAGGAATTGAAACGAAGAAAGTGCTTATGTTATGTGGACCTACTACGGATAATAATGTCGCTATGGTTGAGAAAGGGTTTTCTTCTGTAATGAGAGCAAATAATGTGGAAATTATTGACGTTATGCATGCAGAAGGTTGGAAGGCTGAGCAGGCAGGTGACTATATTTATGATAATATGGATGTAGTGAATCAAGTAGATGCGATCATGTGTGGCAATGATTGTTTGGCTACACAATGCATTCGTGCACTGGCGGAAAAAAGGCTGGCTGGAATCATTAAGGTTGTGGGTCAGGATGCTGATTTGGAAGGATGCCAAAGAATTGTAGAAGGAACTCAGGTTATGACCGTATATAAACCAGTGGAAAAACTAGCACAAAGAGCTGCTGAATATGCTATCAAGCTTGCAAAGGGTGAGGACCTTGGAGAATTATCAACAATTTCAGATGGAGTATATAAGGTTCCCTCCGTGGTATTAGAACCAATAACAGTTAATGCATTAAATATAGATAATATCATTATTAATAGTGGATACCACCTATATGAAGATGTATATTTAAATGTTTCAAGATAAGGTACATAGATACATACAACAATGTAGCACAAAGTTGTCACAATAGATTTTACAACAAAATAATGCTAGGACAATTAGAAGTAGGAGAAAAATTGTCCTAGCATTTGTCTTTCTTAGCACAGAAGGAAAGTTAAAAATTTCATGAGTTTAACAAGTATGTACTATAGGATTCATGATATATTATGGGTGTAACAAATTGTTGTTCAAATAAAGGGAGGACCAAGAATGAAAAGAAAATTATTTAGTGTTTTACTAAGCGTAGCTATGGTTGCTACATTATTAGTTGGATGTGGAAAAGCAACTGATACAACAAAGGATGCAGACAAAACAGTAGTTGAAAAAGACACAGCAGTAGTTGAAAAAGAAGCAGACACAGCAATTCAAAAAATTGGTGTAGCAATGCCTACCAAAGATTTACAACGTTGGAACCAAGATGGATCTAATATGGAAGCAGAATTAATCGCAGCTGGATACGAAGTAGATCTTCAATATGCATCTAACGATATTCAAACACAAGTTTCTCAAATCGAAAACATGATCAGTAACGGATGTAACTTATTAGTTATTGCTTCCATTGATGGAGATTCTCTTGGAACAGTATTAGCTCAAGCAAAAGAAGCTGGAATTCCAGTAATTGCTTATGATAGATTAATCATGAACTCAGATGCTGTTACATACTATGCAACATTTGATAATTATATGGTTGGTACAAAACAAGGCGAATACATTGTAAAAGCTTTAGATTTAGACAATGCAGCTGGTCCTTTTAATTTAGAAGTAATCACTGGTGATCCAGGCGATAACAATGCTAAATACTTCTATAATGGTGCAATGGATATTCTTAAACAATATGTTGATTCAGGAAAATTGGTAGTTCAATCAGGACAGGTAGATTTTGCAAAGGTTGCTACAGCTAACTGGGCAACAGATGCAGCTCAATCAAGATTTGATAACATTCTTGCAACTTATTATTCTGGTGGAACAAAATTAGACGTTGTTTTAGCATCTAACGATTCAACAGCACTTGGTGTTGCTAACTCAATTGAAGCTAACTACGATATCACAGCTAACGGATGGCCAGTATTAACAGGTCAAGATTGTGATATTGCTAACGTTAAAAACATGATTGCTGGAAAACAATCAATGTCAATCTTCAAAGATACTCGTACTTTAGCAACTCAAGTAGTAGCTATGGTTGATGCTGTTATGAAGGGCGGAGAAGCTCCAGTAAATGATACAAAGAGTTATGATAATGGAACAGGAATTATTCCTTCATACCTATGTGAACCAGTATTTGCAGATGTTGATAATTACACAAAATTATTAATCGATTCTGGTTACTATGCAGAAGCTGACTTAAAGTAATAAGATTATAAATTATAGGCAGGCGGGAGTTTTTCCCGCCTGTTGTAAGTAAAACAATAAAACCCTATTTGTAATATAGATTAGATTAGTTATTAGGAGGGATACAATTGGCGAATATCATACTGGAAATGAAAAATATCACCAAAAACTTCCCGGGAGTTAAAGCACTTGATAATGTTAACTTGCAAGTTAGAACTGGTGAGATACATGCACTTGTAGGAGAAAATGGTGCGGGAAAGTCTACATTAATGAATGTACTAAGCGGTATTTATCCTTATGGGAGTTATGAGGGAGATATCCTGTACAATGGCGAAACCTGTCAGTTTGCCAAGATTAGAGATAGTGAAGAAAAAGGAATTGTTATTATACATCAGGAATTAGCATTAATTCCATATATGACAATTGGTGAAAATATGTTCCTAGGTAATGAAAAGGGACATAAAGCAGCAATAAATTGGATTAAAACATATGGTGAAGCCGATAAATATCTAAAGATAGTTGGCCTCAATGAATCTTCTAGAACTCTTATAAAAGATATTAGTGTTGGTAAGCAGCAGCTTGTTGAAATTGCAAAAGCACTTGCCAAAAATGCAAAATTACTTATTTTGGATGAACCGACAGCATCGCTCAATGAATCAGATTCAAGGGCGCTTTTAGATTTATTGCTTAAATTCAAAAAAGAAGGAATGACTTCGATTATTATATCTCATAAATTAAACGAGATTTCTTATGTAGCTGATAAAATTACTATAATACGAGATGGTTCCACTATTGAAACCTTGGATAAAACAGTTGATGAAATATCTGAAGATAGAATTATAAAGGGCATGGTTGGACGTGATTTAGTGGATCGTTTTCCTAAACGCCTAGTAAAAAATATTGGCGAGGAAAGAATGTCTGTAAATGATTGGAATGTATATCATCCACTATATACGGAAAGAAAAGTTGTTAATAATGTAAGCATTAAAGTTAAAAGAGGTGAAGTAGTTGGTATCTCTGGTCTTATGGGTGCAGGTCGTACGGAACTAGCCATGAGTGTATTCGGCAAAAGTTACGGAACGAATATCACAGGTTCCATCATTCTAAATGGGAAAGAAGTACATTTAAACACTGTTAAAGATGCAATTAAACACAAGTTAGCATATGTAACAGAAGATAGAAAAGGAAATGGATTGATTCTTTCAAATCCAATCAAAACCAATACAACATTAGCAAATTTAAAATCCATTAGCAAAAATGGTGTTATCGATAAAGATGAAGAATATAGAGTCGCTGTAGAATATAAAGAGAAGCTAAATACAAGATGTCCGTCTGTGGAACAAAGTGTTGGTAATTTAAGTGGTGGAAATCAACAGAAGGTATTACTTGCCAAATGGATGTTCGCAGATCCTGACATTTTGATTTTAGATGAACCAACAAGAGGAATTGATGTTGGTGCAAAATATGAAATTTATTGTATCATTAACCAACTAATTGCAGAAGGAAAATCAGTTGTTTTAATCTCTTCAGAACTGCCAGAAATATTAGGTATGTGCGATCGAATTTATATTATGAATGAAGGAAGAGTAGTTGGTGAACTTGATTCAGAAGAAGCATCACAAGAAATTATTATGTCACATATTTTAAAATCTAGCAGCTAAAGGAGTGTAAACAATGAGTAAAGCAAAAATTATGATGGGTATCAAAAAGTATACAATGATTATTGTACTAGTATTGATCACCATATTCTTTGCGATTGCAACAGAAGGAAACATTCTAAAATCGCAAAATATAAGTAATCTTATCGCGCAGAATGCCTATGTATTTGTATTATCAACAGGTATGTTGTTATGTATTTTAACGGGGGGTAATATTGATCTATCCATTGGTTCAGTAGCCTGTTTTGTAGGAGCCGTTGGTGCAACTCTTATGGAAAACCAAAATGTTCATCCCGCAATTGCAGTAATTTTAATGTTAATTATTGGTATTATGATTGGAGCATGGCAAGGATTTTGGATTGCATTTGTTCGAGTTCCCCCCTTCATTGTAACCTTGGCAGGAATGTTAATATTCCGTGGCCTTTCTAATGTAGTATTGCAAGGATTAACAGTTTCCCTTAAAAAATCCCCAACATTTATTAGTTTATTTGGTGGTGGAGCAAATTGTTATATTCCAGATTTTCTTGATTTTATGAAGTTACCGGATTTTAACATGACCAGTATGATTATGGGTATTGTTGCATGTTTGATCTATATCATTATTACAATTAAGGGTCGTATTTCAAAAGCAAAAAAGGGTTATGAAATGGAATCATTAGTTTCAACCATAGTAAAGTTACTATTAATTAATGTAATAATTTTAGCTGTAACCTTTAAGATTTCTCAGTATAGAGGTATCCCAACAGCGCTTATTTGGGTAATTATTGTTGTAGTAGTTTATGGATATATTACATCTAAAACAACAACAGGACGCTATTTCTATGCGGTTGGAGGAAATGAAAAGGCAACAAAGTTATCTGGTATTAACACAAACAAAGTATATTTTCTTGCATACACAAATATGGGATTCTTAGCAGCGCTTGCAGGTATGCTAACAATCGCTCGTATGACATCGGCTCAACCAACATATGGGCAGAACTATGAAATGGATGCCATTGGAGCATGTTTTATTGGTGGTGCTTCCGCTTACGGTGGAGTTGGTACTGTTCCAGGAGTTATTGTGGGTGCAGTTCTTATGGGTGTAATCAACATTGGTATGTCTATTATGGGTGTTGATGCAAACTATCAAAAAGTAGTAAAAGGACTTGTTCTTTTATTAGCCGTTATCTTTGATGTAGTAACCAAAAAAGCAGATAAGTAAACTTATCTAATATCTAATCTAGAAGGGGTTCTTTTATGTGCAGGCATATTAGAACTTCTTTTGGATTGACATAGTGACAAAAAAACCATATTAGGAATGTGTAACTTTTATAAATGCAAACATGTCTAGGGGGCGGCTATATGAAAAAGGGTAAAAGAGAACTAAGGACAGTGAAAAATACAAATTTAAAGAAAGAAGTTAAGGAAAAAAAACAGAATAAAACAAAGTATCCAAAGTTTGAAATTAAGAAAATTGGGTTTAAGATTTATTCCTTAGTCTTTATGATTGTAATGATAGCATTAGTAATTATCATTGGTATTTCATCCATGTTAAACTCCTTGAAAGGAATTAACGATAGTATTGTTAAAAATGAAGTGGTTGAAATTGAACAAATATCGGAAATATCAAGGGATTTTTCTAGTATTAACAGTCTCATATTAACCCATGCCCTTGAGACTAATGATTCGAAAATGGCAGATTTAGAAATGACAATTCAAGGAAGAATGGAAATTCTTAATGAAAAGGTTACTAGTTTTGACACAAAACTCTCGGAAAACGACAAAAGACGTGAGCCTTTTGATAAATTTATAAGTGATTATAATAGATATAAGATAACGACTGCACAAATGTTAATAACAAGTAGAGAAAACAAACAACAAGTTGCTGTTTCAGCAACATCTAATTTTAAAATTTTTGCGGAAAACGTAGATGACTATATCGATAAAATGTTACAATTTACCAATGAGAAACTTCAATTCACAAAGGAAAAGAGTGATTCTTATGCAAAAGCAATTCCCGTTGCTATTATTGTAGCAATTGTATCATTATTTGGGGCAACATTGGTTATTGTTATCGTAACAAGAAACTCCGTGGTGAAGCCAATTTCAGGAGCCACAAAGCAATTAAAAGAAATCATTAAGTCCATTGATTTGCAAAAGGGTGATTTATCAAAACGCATAAAAGTAAGATCCCACGACGAAATAGGTCAATTGGCTACCGGTATTAATTCTTTTATGGAAATGCTTCAGAAGATTATTTCTAATATTAGTGATTCTTGTGAAAAGCTATCCGATAAACAGGGGAATGTAGCCGTAAATGTTAAAAAAGCAAATACAGGTGCAGATGATACATCAGCAACCCTCCAAGAACTGGCGGCAGGTATGGAAGAAGTCGCATCCAGAGTGGATATGGTTAAAGAAGAAACAAAAGTAATTGAAAGCTCTGTAATGACCATGACAAAACAGGCGGAAGATGGTGTTAGTTACGCAGGAGGTATTAAGCAAAAGGCGCAAGAACTTGATAAGCAGGCAAAAAACAGTAAAAAAGAAGTACATAATATTGTTGAAAATATAGCAGAAGCAGTTGAACAATCTGTGGAAAAAGGAAAAGAGATTAGTAAGATATCTAACCTTACTGCAGAAATCCTACAAATTTCACAAAAAACAAATCTATTAGCATTAAACGCTTCTATTGAGGCAGCTAGAGCTGGAGAAGCAGGAAGAGGTTTTGCTGTTGTAGCAAATGAAATTAGAGTTTTAGCTGATAATTCTAAAAATACGGCAAGTCATATTCAAGAAATTAGTAATGAAGTTATTGGAAGTGTGGAAGAGCTTTCTCAAAATGCAACAAAGCTTCTAAAGTTTGTAAATACAAGAGTTCTCGCAGATTATGACGCCCTTGAAGAAACGGGACAGCAATATTATGAAGCAGCAGAAACTGTCAATAAGATTATGGTTCAGTTCTCACTTGCTACGGAAGAAATGATGGTAGTGATGGATAAAGTAACAAATGCAAATGAAGGCATTTCAGATACGGTTACTGAAAGTACAGAAGCCATTACGACAGTTGCAGGAAATACTTCTGATCTTGCAGAGGAAATGAAAGAAGTTCTTACGGCGTCAGATGGTGTAAACGAAGTTGTTGAACAATTGCTAAAAGAAGTAAAATGTTTTATTTGAGTTGAAGGGCATAAGAATTAAAATATAAAAATCAAACTGCCAAGAGCATTCGTGCCTTGGCAGTTTTGATTAACAACAAGTTATTAGGATACTAGTCCAAATGATTTTGCAGATATAGTTTTGGAGACATCCCAACCATTTTCTTAAAAACCTTACTAAAATGGTACTCGTCACAAAAACCAACTGCTCCAGCGATTTCGTAAGATTTTAAATTACCGTTAATTAGAAATTCTTTTGCTTTGGTAATTCTTACATCATTAAGATAACTAAAAATTGTAATTCCCATTTGTTGTTTAAATAAACGGTTTAAATAATCAAAATTCATTTCTAATCTAGTTTCAATGAAGTTTCCAGTTATTTTACCGGGATATTCATTATGAATGAGGGTTATAACTTCTTGTGTTTTTTCAGATCCGCGGATTTCAGATTTTTCATTTTGGGCCTCTTTAAAAATCAGCCGGGTGAAATAGGAAGAAAGTAGTGTTAGTATTTCCATGAATTTACAGGAACAGATAAGTTTATAATGCTCATCTCTACATTCATAAGCACGTATGGCTTCTTTCATAGCTTGTGCAATATCATAACCAAGATTTATATCTTCAATGTGCATATCTTTAGGAATAAACACCCTTGATTGTTCATAAAGCTCGCCATTAAAAGGATTGCATTTATAAAAGAGCTTTTTATTATCAAGAATTATTTTCTCAATGTTCTCTATTTCTCCACAGTCAAAAGAAGTAAAGGTTGATTCATTCATGTGAATATAATAGTAATCGCAGAAAGACTCCTTATAGCCAACATGTGTATGACCGGGTTGAAGTAATAAGAGGTCACCTGCATGTAATTCAAAAAGGTTGTTATCTTCTTTTAGATAGAGACAACCACTATTTACTATTATTAAGATGTATTCATCAGGTGTTCTTTGAAGTTGCATCCAATTTTCACAAGTAATATTTTGATTCATGTAAGATATCTTTGGAATTAAATCTGTTTTAAAACAAAAATACATATATGGTACTCCTTTAAAATGATAGAATAGTCCGTGCTTTTCTAATGTATCACAAAAAGTTTATTATTACAATATGTCGCTTGTGTACAAGAAATTAATCGTTTATGCACATTTTATCTTTAGAAGAAGTTGGGTATAATAATAATAAGTTGTAAAGGAAAAAAATAAAAATATAGAAGTAACTCTAAACAAATCATAAGAACCAATATGGAGGAAGAAAATATGTATCAAGCAAAAGAAGATAGATATGAACAAATGAAATATATAAGATGTGGAAAAAGTGGAGTTATGATGCCCCGTGTTGCATTGGGCTTATGGCATAACTTTGGATCAGTAGACCCTTTAGAAAATCAAAAAGCACTTATTTTTGAAGCTTTTGATCAAGGAATTACCCATTTTGATCTAGCCAATAACTATGGACCTATATATGGATCAGCAGAAGCAAACTTTGGAAAAATAATGGAAAGTGATATGCGCCCATATAGAGATGAAATGTTTATATCAACAAAAGCAGGATATGATATGTGGCCAGGGCCTTACGGGGATCATGGTTCTAGAAAATATCTTATGTCAAGTTTGGATCAAAGCTTAAAGAGAATGAAACTTGATTATGTGGATGTATTTTATCATCATAGACCAGATATGGATACGCCATTAGAAGAGACAATGGGAGCACTTTCTGATATTGTTCGCCAAGGAAAAGCACTTTATGTTGGACTATCCAATTACAAATCAGAACAAACAAGAAAAGCGGCCAAAATTTTAGCAGCAAACGGTACACCACTGTTGATTCACCAACCAAATTACAATATGTTCAATAGATGGGTAGAAGAAGATGGACTTTTAGATACATTAGAAGAAATTGGAGCAGGTTGTATTTGTTTCTCTCCATTAGCACAAGGTGTTCTTACCAATAAATATTTATATGGTATTCCTGAAGGTAGCAGAGCTACAAAAAATCATTTTTTATCGGAATCAAGTATTACACCAGAAGTAGTTGATAAAGTATCAAAATTAAACGATATAGCAGTAAATAGAGGACAATCTTTAGCACAAATGGCCCTTTCTTGGGTATTACGAAAAGATAGAGTGACCACAGTGTTAATTGGTGCAAGTAAAGTGGAACAAATTGATGATAACATCAAGATTGTAGAAAAGTTAGACTTTAGTGATGATGAATTAAATGCGATAGAAGCAATTATTGCAAATCAATAAGATGAAGATGACAAGATGGAAATTATAATAAAAGAATTTAAAAACAGGGATCTAGATTTTGTAAAAAGAATAAATTTTTTATTTTACCTAAAAATACGATATCAGGAAGAATATTGTAATGAAAATGTTTTTACAGCTATGAATGATAAGGGTGAAACAGTAGGAGTGGGAAGTCTTTCTTTTGATGAATCATGGTATGGACTAGATTTGGATAGTATGCACAAACTAAAGTTTGATATAGCAGTAGAAGAAGACTCGGAGTTTGCAGTTCTTGTAACAAGCAAGCTAATAGATCGCTTCATTTGCAAATATCGTGACTATCAAAAAAAGTATCCAAACAAGAAAATGTGCATCTGTGGATGGTGTAATTCAGATCAAATAGATAACATACAATTTTTATTAGAAAAAGGATTCCAAATGAATCATGTGTGGCCAGTACTTAAATATGATTTATCCAAAAAAATTAGACACTATGAGATTCCGATAAATATTAAGATAAAGAAGTATCCTATTTGTGAGAATAATACTGAAAGTTATCAAATTGCTACTGCCATTGCCAATAATGGAATTCAAGATAACACAGGTAAATTATGTTTTCAAACTGAGGGAGAAAGTTTTAGGGTTTATGCAGCAATGGACGGAAAAAAAGTGGTTGGTGCTGTAACCATATGGGATATGGCAGAGGGACGTAGTGCTACGGAGAATATTTTTATAGATCCAGAATATAGAGGAAAAAGTATTGCAAAAGAAGTGGTTGCAACAGGTCTTGAGTTTTTAAAAGAAGCTGGTCAAAAAATAGCAACTCTTTCCATGAGTGGAACAAATCTCAAAGCAATGAAAGTTTATCTGTCTATGGGATATGAATTAATGTATACAACAATAGAAATGCAATTGCACGTGTAAAAGAATTAAAAAGAAGATAAAGTTAAGGTAAAAGAAAAAGCTTAGGCAAAAGATAAAGCTAGAAATGAAAGATATCCGTCATATACTTATGATTAATTAGTATAAGTCAAAACCGAATATACCATATCTAGCTTAACACCGTAGTATTAAATGTTTTTTTATGAAGAAAAGCAGGAATTAATGCAAAGGCAGATAATAATGTTACTATAATAAAGATGATAGACAGTAGTGATTTATGTTATTTGGCAACATGGATTTTTTAATGCTTTCATTTTTTCTTTATTATAATACATAATACCATCTGCAATATCAACATAATCATCAAGTTGCTCGGGTTTGGAGCTATCTGTAAAAACGTACCCAAAGCTGGTGGTGAGGTCAAATGGCATTAATAGCTCACGGCATTTTTCAATAAGGCTTCTCTCAATATTAGAGATAACGGACTCTACTTCTTCTTTTTCTTTCATTGTTGCAATAATTAAGAATTCATCACCGCCATAACGAATAGCATAGGCATCTTTAGGGCAATTTTCACCAACACAGATTCCCATGATTTTAATGGCATCATCTCCCTGTTCGTGACCAAAATTGTCATTGATTTTCTTTAGACAATTCATATCCATAAAGATAACAGCAGTTATACAACCTAATTCCTTGTTTTTCTCATATAACTTTTTTGCAAACTTTGTATATCCAAATCGATTGTACAGACCCGTTAGTGGATCAGTTACATACTGCTTATTTAAAGTTTCATTCATTTGCCACAAGGTCATTGTTCTAATACAATTTTCTAAGGTATTATTTATGATGTTTAACCATGTGTATTGTGAATCACGTTCCAAGAAAAACATATCGTTAATACTGATAGAATATCCCAGACATTTCTCTTGAAAATGAATAGGATGATATACAATTAATCTCCCACTATTTTCTTTGAAGGGCAAGGAAGTATTAGACTTTATGACAGTACCTTCCTTCCATAATCCATTCTCAGGAGCAACTGCTACAACAACATGGTCATCATATCCCTCGATGCAAGAAAATTGCTCGGTTTCATATGTAAAATCTAAAATTCTGGAATTTAACATAATATAAAAGTCACGACGATCAGCTTGCTTCAAATATCTATTTAATGCTGCAGAATACTGATTAGTATCTTTTGCTGAAATCAGTTCTTCCTCCATAAGTCTCATTAATTGATGAAAATTTTTATTCTTCTCTAGGACTTCCAAATGATTACTTCGAAAGGCACGGTTGTCATGACATACATGTCCGTTACATCCACAGCTTTCTGATAAAATTAATTTTGTTGGTAATAACACTTTTGATGGAATATTTTTTCCTTGTATCATTTTTATTAGATGATCACAACAATCGTATCCCATCTTTTTCTTGGCTCTATCCACGGTAGATAATCTAGGGCTGAATTGAGACCCAGGTAGATAATTGTCAAATCCTACTACGCGTATATCAGTGGGCACCTGAATCCCCCTTTTTTTCAATTCAACAATCATTCCAAGTGCCATTTCATCGTTTGCGCATACAAAGGCATCTGGAAGGGTATCTCTATTAGACATAAAAAAGTCAACTGCATTTATACCGTCTTCAAATTCGAATTTACCTAAATAAATATCTTTTTCACTATAGGTTAAATTATATTTTTTATGGAGATCAATAAAACTCTGATATCGTTGAATACTCTCATAATTATCTTCTGGACCACTAACATAACATAAGTTGCGGCAATCATGAAATATAATCAAATGCTCAATCATCTCATACATACCGGTATAATTATCAGTTCCCACATAATCCATTCCAGGAATATCATGTTCCATACTAATGCATGGCTTTTTGCTTGCTATTAATTTTTGACATAGTTTGTCTCTAATTAATTTACTGCTAATTAAACTTGCTGCTATAATGCACCCATCGAATTCTGAAAGGTCGGGTAGATTATAAATATTGTATTCACCTTGATTAAATGAACTGTTATCATCCCAGCCACCAAAACAATTATATACATAAACATCTACATTATCTTGGCTTGCTCTTTCGTGTAGTCCATTAATCAAATAAAGATGTGATTCACTATCCCAGCCGGCGATAAATATGGCTATCCTTTTCATATTACTCCAATCTGCAAGCATTCGCATGCAATAATATTCTATGTGTATTTTGTCTAATTCAAAGGATAAAATGCACATAAAATTAAGCCTGTATATAAAATAGTTTACCATGTAAATTCATACCATACAATTACTTTCATTAAAATAATAACAGATGTTAACAAATTGTTAAAAATTAGAAAGCAGGTTCCTTTGCAACAGCGGCTTATAAGAATGTTAATCCTCAAGTGGGATAAAGAGGATATCTTCCACATAAATTATAGCATAGTGAAAAGTACTAGGATAGGATAATCTTAACAAAATATTAAGGATTCCTACTATTGACTATTGTGGCATATAAAGATACTCTTAAACTAGCAGTATAATTTGAAATTAATTTAGGAATTATTTTATAATTCAAGGGGGAAGAAAAAAAATGAAAAGAGTTTTTAGGAAAATAGTCGTCATAACAATAATAGCAATTACATGTATGCAGTTAGCCGCATGTGGAAAAACAGAGCAAACTTTGGGGGATGAACTTTCAAAATATGTTTACGTACCGGAATATCAAGATTTGCCAGGAGCCAAATCCCTTCAAAGTATAACCATAGTCAAGGACAAATTGATATATACAAATAATGATTGGGATGAAGAAACCGGAATTTCTTCTATTACATTAAATGTATTAAGGTTTGGAGAGACTGTCCCTTCAGAGATTCCAATTAGTCTTGGGGAAAATAGTTATATCTATAATATGGGAGGAGATCAAGATGGCAATATATTGCTTCTTACCAATAAGTATATTGTAGATGAGTCAAACGAAATGGGTGGTACATCTGTTTTTGAACTTATAAAAATAGATGAAAAAGGTAATCCAATAAGCAATATTGATATTACCTATTTATTAGATAAAGAAGAAAATAAATATTTTCAAAATATGGAGATAGATGGAAAGGGCAATATTTATTTAACGAATTCCGATAGTAGCATATGGGTACTTGACCCAGACGGAACATTATTGTTTATCCTTCCACTTGATAATTGGATTAATAGTATAGGTGTTAATAAGGATGGTTTGGTTGTTATCTCTTCATATGGTAATAACGGAGAAGAAATGAAAGAAATCGATGTTGCAACTAAGAGTTTTGGAACCACCTATAAGGAACTACCTTCATCTAACGGTAATATGCCAATTGTTCCGGGTCTTAATTCAGGTATCTTAATTAATTCGGGAAATACACTGATAGAGTATGATTTTGACACAAAAGAAGAGACTATGATTCTAGATTGGATTGATTGTGATATAGATAGTAACAACATTCGCGCAGTTAGTGCACTAGAGGATGGAAGAATTGCAGTTATTACGGTAGATTACTCTAATGCAGAAGGTGAAACGGAAATAATCTATCTTACAAAAAAAGAATCATCACAAGTAAAGACCAACACAATTTTAACGTATGGAACAATGTCTTTGAATTATGATGTAAGAAGTGCTATTATTAAATTTAATAAAACCAATGAAAATTATAGAATCCAAGTAAAAGAGTATGCAAATGGATATGATGATTATGAAGCTGCATTGACACAATTTAATTCGGATATTACAGCAGGAAACGGACCGGATATTATAGATTTAACTTATGGATTTTCTATAAAAAGGTATGCATCAAAAGGAATTTTTGAGGATTTATATCCTTATATTGAAAAAGATTCCGAAATAAATCTAGATGAATATCTAAAGAATATGGTGAAAGCATATGAAGTGGATGGTAAGTTATATGGAATTATGTCTAATTTTTATATTAATACGTTAATTGGTAAAACCTCAGAAGTAGGAAAAGAAAAGGGTTGGAATATAGATGGATTGATGGCTTTTTATGAGAAATATCCAGCCGGAACATCCCTTATGGGAGGAGCGACAAAATCATCCATTCTAAGCACTGTTTTGATGTATAATATGGATAAGTATGTTGATTGGAATACAGGTAAATGTTCATTTAATTCAGATTCTTTTCAAAAGGTACTAGAATTAGCAAATAAATTTGATGCAGATTATAACTATAATCAGGATAGTCCAAGTGAACCATCACTCATTCAAAGCGGAAAGCAGTTGCTTATGAATACAAGTATTACAGATATGCAACAATTTCAAATGTGCAAATTAATGTTTGGTGAAGAGGTAACTTTTATTGGATTTCCAACTGAAACAGGAAACGGCTCTATGATTACTCCAAATAATGTTTCCATGTCAATGAATACGAATTCTAAAAACAAGGATGGAGCATGGGAGTTTATGGGTTATTTCCTATCAAAGGAATATCAAAACAGAAAAAACAGTTGGGGCTTCCCAGTGTTAAAAGAAGCCCTAGATAACATGTTGAAAGAATCAATGGAATCTAATTCTTATGAAGATGAAAATGGAGAACTTGTAATCCAACCAAAAACATCATGGCAATACGATGATTGGAAAGCAGATATCTATGCAGCAACGGAAGAAGAAGTTGCACAATTAAAAGATTTATTTGATAGCGTAGATACGATAAGTAGTTATGATCAGGAAATGTATTCGATTATTTCAGAAGAATCCGAAGCTTTTTTTAGCGGATCAAAAAATGCCAAAGAGGTTACAGAGATTATTCAAAGTAGAGTTCAAATATATGTAAATGAAACGAAGTAAGTTGGAAGACAAGATGAAAAATATGCAAAACAAACTACAGAAAAAGAAAAAAAAGAGTAAAAGAAATAAAAGATACTGGATAGACAGGATTGGCTCGGCGCTATTTTTGGCGCCTAGCTTAATTGGCGTTTTAACCTTTTTTGTTATACCGTTTCTGGTGGTCATTTATTATTCGTTTGTTGATAATCCAATTAGTCATCACTTTGTACTATTTGAAAACTTCAAAAATGTATTTGGAAATGCTGCATTTAAAATGGCAGCAAGTAATTCTCTAAAGTTTTCTTTAATAGCGGTTCCACTAGCAGTAGTATTATCGCTAATATTAGCCATGATGTTAGAGACAAGGATTCCATTCAAGAGTCAGTTAAGAACCTTTTTTCTAAGTCCAATGATGGTACCAGTGGCATCGATAGTTCTAATTTGGCAGGTTCTCTTCCATTACAATGGAGTGGTAAACCAATGGTTGTTATTTTTTGGGGCAGACAAAATAGATTGGCTTAAATCAAATAAGGCACAAATTGTTATTGTAATACTCTTTTTATGGAAAAACCTAGGTTACAACATGATTTTATTTATGGCCGCATTAAGCAGTGTACCTAAAGATATTATTGAAGTTGCACAATTAGAAAGCGCCTCAGCATGGCAGACATTTAAGTATATCAAGATAAGATATTTGTCGTCCACCATTCTATTTGTAACCATTATGTCTCTTATCAATTCGTTTAAAGTATTTAGAGAAATCTATCTATTAACGGGTAAATATCCTTATGATACTTTATACATGCTTCAACATTTTATGAATAATACCTTTTTATCACTTGATTATCAAAAATTATCAGCTGCAGCAATTATCATGTCTGTATGTATGATCATAATTATAGGTATCCTATTCCTAACAGAAAATTATTTTGGAAAGGATGTAGAAGGATGAAAGATAGACGTAAAAATAATAAATACGCAAGCATAAGGAAACATAAGATAAAATCAAAAATCCGTATTTCCATTGCAACAACAATACTTTTAGTAAATGCAATTATATTTTTATTACCCATTATTTTAACAATTAGTAATTCTTTTATGGCTTCATCGGAGATCTCTTCTAATTATGGTAAGATTTTTCAGACAAATGAAACAGGTGGCAAAACATTTATTCAGGAAGTGGTAAATCTCAAACTTATTCCTGATAAAGTCTCTTTTCATCAGTACATAACAGTACTTTTGAAAAGTCCAGATTATTTGCTAAAATTTTGGAACTCCATGATATTAGTTGTACCAATTGTAATTTTTCAACTAGTAGTTGCATGTCTTGCAGCTTATAGTTTTACAAGATTTCGAGGGCGCTTAAAAGAAATTATATTTTTTGCTTATATCATATTAATGCTTATGCCATATCAGGTTACGTTAGTTCCAAATTATTTGGTTTCCAATTGGTTACATATATTAGATACAAATTGGGCAATTTGGCTTCCAGGTATTTTTTCTCCATTTGCCGTCTTTCTCCTAACAAAGTTTATGAGAAGAATCCCCACATCTGTAATAGAAGCAGCAAAAATCGATGGTGCGGGAGAATGGCAGACTTTTACAAAAATATGTATGCCATTATGTACAGGTGCAATCTATTCTGTGGCAATTTTAATATTTATTGATTATTGGAATATGGTAGAACAGCCATTAATCTTATTATCAGATGCAGAAAAACATCCATTATCCGTCTTTTTATCAAAGATTAATGAGGGTGAAATAGGATTAGCATTTGCAGTGGCAACTATTTACATGATCCCTACTTTACTGGTGTTTTTCTATGGAGAAGAATATCTCGTAGAAGGAATCACATATCAAGGTGGAATCAAAGGTTAGCATTCGAAAAAATCGTTTGCATGGGAGGTTATTAGACAAATGAAAGAAAAGACCATGAAAAGAAGAGAGTGGATAAAAAATATAACAATTATTTTCCTAATTATTATGTTACTTTTGACCTTTTTTTCTAATACAATTATGAATTATTCACTTCCAGAGGTGGCAACACAATATGTAACAGCAGGTAACATCACAGCAAAGGTTCGTGGAACGGGTACAGTTATGGCCAATGATCCATATAATGTTACAATTGGTGAGAGTAGAGTTATCAGTAGTGTTGCTGTAAAGACAGGTACCCAAGTGGAAAAAGGAGATGTTCTTTTTCTGTTAGAGGATAGTGAAAGCACGGAACTTAAAGAGGCACAAAAAACACTGGATCAATTAAAATTAGCATATGAAACCGCTTTACTTACAGGGGATATATCAAGTAGTGTCTATACGAATGTAAACGCGGGTACTAACACTTCAGTTGCAACTTATTTGTCACAGATAGAAGCAATTAAGAACAGTATTGCAGCCGCAGAAGCAAATGTTGCAGCCTATCAAACAAGTGTAAACAATATAACAAAACAAATGGAGATATTAAATAAAACTATAATAGATGTAAGTGCGGAAGCAGCCGCTCTTGCAACGGCGGATATAAACCTAGAAAATGCCAAAGCAGCAGAAGCAGCAGCAAAATCAAACAAGGAATCGGCACAATCTACGGTAGATGCATATGGAATAACAATAACAGAAGCGCAGGAAGCGGTGGATTCAACACTAAAGGCAAAGACGGTTTCGGATAATTCAGTTACACAAACAGCGTATGCCGCAGCAGTTACTAATTATAATAGTCTTTCCACAGCATTAACGGTATTGTCTAACGCAAATACGACACTAAAAAATGCAACTAATAAAGTTGCATCGGAGCAGATTGTTTTTAATAATGTTAAGAAGGCAAAAGAAGCCGCTGATTCAAAGAATGAAACTACAGTTTCTAAGTTACAAATTCAATTGGTAGAAGAAAATGCTAAGATGGTCATTGCACAAGGAGAACTAGATAAGCTTAAGGTAATGAAAGACGAGTTAGTAAAAAACATTCAAGCCGAATTATCACTTGGCTCTCAAGGGGAACAGATTGCAGAACAAAGTCAAATAGTAGAAAAGCTTAAAAGCAAAGCAATTGGATCAGAAGTGATAGCACCTATTAGTGGAACTGTAACAAATGTGAATAAGATTGCTGGAGAAAGTACTTCTGCCGAGGAGGTTTTGGCTGTGATACAAAATTCAGAAAAAGGTTATACATTGGAGTTTTCTGTCACGAATGAACAAGCTAAAAAAGTAAGCATTGGTGATATGGCAGAACTTACAAACTTCTGGTATTATTCAGACCTTACTGCAACAGTAGCTGGAATTAGAACAGATACAGCAAAGCCAACAACAAATAAGTTACTTGTATTTGAATTAAAGGGAGAATTAACTGGTGGGCAAAGTCTCAGTCTCTCCGTTGGACAAAAGAGTTCGGATTATGATTTGATTGTTCCAAATAGTGCTATTCGTGAAGACAATAATGGCAAGTTTATCTTAATCGTTGAAACAAAAAGTAGCCCCCTAGGCAATCGATATATAGCAACTCGGGTTGATGTAGAGGTACTTGCTTCGGATGACACTCAGACAGCAGTATCAGGTGGTTTGTATGGATATGAGTATGTAATAACAACATCAACAAAACCAGTGGAAGCAGGAAAACAAGTTCGATTAGCGCAGTAGAAAGGATCCTATGAAAAGGTTTATTCAAAAGTTTACTGTAAAACAAATAATTTTATGTATATTGGGAACGTTATCCCTTTTCATATTTTTAGGTCTTACCACATATAGTAAGTCAAAACAAAATTCGTTATTGGATCAGCAAATTGCCTCTCGTTGGTCAAAAAATGGGAAAGTAGCGCAGATTAGTTGTTTTTTTTCTGAGAAAGCAGCAGTTGAGGAAATGCAACTTCAAACGTTTGAACATCAGTTAGATAGCTTACTTTTAGAAGCTTCCATTGTTGTAGAGAAGGAAAATGCAAGATTATGGGTGGATTCTTATAGTGCCATGGGAGAAATCTCAGTTACAAGTGGTAAAACGACCATAACCGTAGATGGAGTAGGTATTGGTGGAGACTTCTTCCTCTTTCATCCCTTAAACATTATAAAGGGGGGATATTTTTCGGGAAATGACCTCATGCAGGATCATATTATAATTGATGAGAATATAGCTTGGTTATTATTTGGATCTAGTGATGTGGTAGGAATGGACGTAACAATAGGAGGTGTTCCTCATACTGTGGTAGGAGTTATTAGTAGAGAGGAAGGACGGTTGAATAAAGCAGCAGGTCATGACTCATCAACGATATATGTTTCCTATAGTACTATGTCGGCATATGGAACAAGTAAGGGAATTGGTTCCTACGAGGTTCTTATGCCAAATCCAATCAAAGGATTCGCCCTATCTGCCGTAAAGAAAAATATAGGAGTAGCAGAGGAACAAATGAAAGTTTTGGAAAACTCAAAACGCTTCTCACTATTTTCTATGCTAGGAGTAATAAAAGAATTTGGAACCCGATCCATGAGTATACAAGAAATTATATTTCCTTATTGGGAAAACGTTGCAAGGGGATGGGAAGATATATTAGCAGTAGTTCTCCTGTTTCAGATTTTATTTCTACTGTTTCCTATCATATTGTTGATTATTATGTTTGTTCATTTATGGAAAATAAGAACGTGGCATTGGAAAGATGTTAAAAATATGATAGATAAAATATGGGAGATGTATTGGCTACATAAAAAAAATAGAGACAACAAAATAGTGGGAGAAAAATAAAATGAAAAAAATTGTAAAGAGAGTAATTGTTAGTTTAATAGCAGTAACCATGTTGATGCTACTTGGAGCTTGTGGAAATAAAAAAGACACACAAGAAACCACGAATTTATCTAAGAATTTTGTATATTCTGCAGAAGAATTGCAATTTGATTTTAATATGAATGAATTAAATAACGTTTTTCTTGCAAATGATAGGATCTATATGTGGGGCGTTCATTATAATTATAGTGAGGGCGGCTATGAAGACGGTGAAATAGGACTTTATAATACTACAGAAGATTCCCAAAATATCGTAGAAGAGAATGTAATAAATACAGAAGAAGCAAGCGAAGTGATAACAGAAGATTCCGTAGATGCTGTATCAGAAGAAGATTTGAAACGATTACAAGAGATGCCTGCCCCAAGTGGCAACTACGTTCAATACTATGTAAGTTCCTTTGATATAGATGGATCAAATAAAAAGACAGTTGATTTAAGTATTGGAGAAAATAGTAGTATTAATAATTATTTTATAGATTCACTAGGAAATATCTATGTAATACTAAGCGAAAATTTCGAGGATAATAGTGATCCAAATAATTATATTTGGGTAGAGAATTACTACCTAGTAAAGTTAAATACCGAAGGCGAAGAACAATGGAAAGTGGACTTAGAAACATATTCAAAACCAGATGCAGATTACTTTTATGTTAATTCAGCATTATGTAATGAAAAAAACCAAGTAGTTATGCTTACTACTTCAGGGATATTTATTTTTGATACGGAGGGTAAGTTGGTAACTAATTTTGATTTGGGAATTGATTGTAATTCCATGTATCTTTTAAAAGACTACAGCCTACTCATATCTACCTATGGAGAAAAAGGAGAATTCTATCAAAAAGTAGATGCAACAACGGGAAAATTAGAAACAGAACAATATACATTGCCTACGACGTCGTATAATAATAGAATGAGTACAGGTTTTGGCTTTGATTTCTTTATTTCAAATAGCTCATCCATTTATGGTTATAATCTAGGTGATACTGAATTAAAGGAAATTGTGAATTTTATTGATTCGGATTTTGGATTTTCTTATCTAAATAATATAATAGGATTAAGTGATACCGAATTAATAGGTCAATATTATGACGATACGGATGGAATGTCTCATCTTGCAAAACTAACTAAAGTGGATCCTTCCGAAGTAAAAGATAAGAAAATGATAACAATGGCTTGTTATTATATGGATAATGATGTTCGAAAAAATGTCATTAATTTTAATAAATCAAATGATACTTATAGGATAAGAATTTCGGATTACTCTATTTATGATACCAATGATGACTATGGTGCCGGTGTTTCTAAACTGAACGCAGATATTGTATCAGGTAAGGTTCCTGATATTATCATATTAAATGATTCATTGCCAATTAAAAGCTATGCATCAAAAGGATTATTTGAAGATTTAAATACCTTTATTGAAAAAGATAAAGAGATTAATCGTGAAGACTATTTAGAGAACATATTTGATGCCTATTCCACAAACGGGAAGCTATATCAATTAGCTACTAGCTTTAGTGCCTTTACCGTAGTAGGTAAGACTGCAGATGTAGGTAAAGAGACTGGATGGACCTTAGACGACTTAAATGTACTCATGGCCTCAAAACCAGAGGGTGTGGAAGTATTTTCTGATACCGTAAGAAGTACAATTTTGAATAATTGTATTCAAATGACGAACAAACAATATATTAATTGGGAAACAGGGGAATGTAGCTTTAATTCTAAAAGCTTTACTGACTTACTTGAGTTTATTAAGCAGTTTCCAGAAGAATATGATTACAGCCGGTATGATGACCCTAACTACTACAATAATTATCAAACAATGTATCGAGACGGAAGAGCCCTATTATCCATGATAAATTTGAGTCAATTCAATGACTATAATTATACTAAGCAAGGAAGTTTTGGAGAAGATATCACGATGATTGGTTATCCCACTGCAAATAAAGATGGTTCAGCAATTATGGCTAATATGAGGATGGCGATGTCTGCTAAATCCAAAAATAAAGATGGTATATGGGAATATATGAGAAACTTTATGCTAGATGAATATCAGGATTCAATTACCTACGGATTTCCTATTAGCAAAAGCAGCCTAGATGCACTAGCACAAAAGGCAAAGGAAAAACCATTCTATTTGGATGAAAACGGTAAAAAGGTGGAGTATGAAGATAGTTATTGGATTAATGATTTACAGATTCCAATTACACCAAGTAGCGATGAAGATATAAAAACAGTAATGAATTTCTTATCGTCTTTAGATCAAGTTTATGTGTATGATGAAGATTTAACAAATATTATTGTGGAAGAAGCAGCATCCTATTTTTCTGGTCAAAAATCAGCAGCAGATGTTGCAGCGATTATTCAAAGTCGCGTTCAGATTTATATAAGTGAAAATATGTAACATTTATTTTTAAGTGACTGTAGGTATATGCTACAGTCACTTTTTTGAATTTAAGTTAGTAAAAAAAAATACAAAAAAAGCACTGACCCCATGGCTCAAAGTCCACAAAACCAATGCTCTACCTGCACCGCCAGGGGCTCGAACCCTGGACACCCTGATTAAGAGTCAGGTGCTCTACCAACTGAGCTAGCGGTGCATTTGCGATATTTACAACGCAAGGATAATTATAGTATAATGTATTTTAGTTTGCAAGCATTATTTATAATAAAATAGTTCTATTTTAAGATATTATGAAAATGAGTGATAAATAGATAGGAGTATAACATGATATTTGATACACATGGTCATTATGATGACCCTGCATTCAATGTGGATAGAGACGTATTACTAGGAAGTTTTGTGGATAACGAGATAGAATTGGTGATGAATGTTGGAGCAAGTATTGAAAGTAGTAAGACTACAATTGCATTAACAGAAAAATATCCCTTTATCTACGGGGCTGTAGGAGTGCACCCATGTGAAACGATGGAGTTAAATGAAGAACAGTTTCAATGGTTAGCTACTCAGTGCAAAAAAGATAAAATACTAGCGATTGGAGAGATCGGACTAGACTATTACTGGGAGGATGTTCCAAGAGATATTCAACAAAAATGGTTTTCAAGACAATTAGAATTAGCAAGGGCTGAACAACTACCCGTTATTATTCATTCAAGAGACGCCGCGAATGACACATATAATATGATGAAAAGTGCTAAAGCGGAACAAATTGGAGGTGTCGTACATTGCTACTCTTATACAAAGGAAATGGCCAGGCAGTTTTTGGAAATGGATTTTTATTTTGGAATCGGCGGTGTAATTACGTTTACCAATGCCAAAAAGCTAAAAGAAGCAGTGGAGTTTATACCGTTAGATAAGATAGTATTAGAAACAGATTCTCCCTATCTTGCACCGATGCCAAATAGAGGAAAGAGAAATTCTGCTTTAAATATTCCTTTCATTGCAAAAGAGATTGCATCCATCAAAGGAATAACCTATGATGAAGTAATGGAAATAACTTTTCAAAACGGGAAAAGGCTATATAGAATGAAATAGTGAGGACGATAAATGGCTACACTTGGTAATACAACAAATACGATACAAATATTAAAAAAATATAATTTTAACATTCAAAAGAAATATGGTCAGAATTTTCTTATTGATCATCATATTTTAGAAAAGATTATAGATTCATCAGAGATAACAAAAGAAGACTGTGTTCTTGAAATTGGACCAGGAATTGGAACTATGACACAATACCTGGCAGAAAGTGCAAGAGAAGTAATTGCGGTAGAAATAGACAAGGCACTCATACCCATTTTAGAAGATACCTTATCAGAATATAACAATATAACAGTGATTAATGAAGATATTTTAAAAGTTGACATTAAAAAGATTGTTGAAGAAAGAAATGGTGGGAAACCTATTAAAGTTGTTGCAAACCTTCCATACTATATTACCACACCAATTATCATGGGACTTTTTGAAAGCAATGTACCTCTAAAAAGCATTACAATTATGGTTCAAAAAGAAGTGGCAGATAGAATGCAGGTGGGACCGGGAACTAAGGATTATGGTGCACTTTCCCTTGCTGTACAATTTTATGCAAAACCCGAGATTATTGAAAATGTACCGCCAACTAGTTTTATTCCTCGTCCAAATGTTGGAAGTGCTGTGATTAAATTAAGCAGATATAGCCAACCTCAAATAGATGTAAAGGATGAAAGGTTTATGTTTTCATTAATACGTGCTTCCTTTAATCAACGACGCAAGACGTTAGTAAATGGACTACTCAATGCATGTAATCTAAATGTTACAAAAGATGTGATTCTTGCTTCGTTAGAAAAGATGAAACTAAGCCCAACAATACGTGGAGAAGCATTAACATTAGAACAATTTGCTACGCTTAGTAACTACCTAGGAAAGTAATAAGGTTAGATAAGACTTTAGATAAAACAGCTTTTATATGTATGGTATAATCATACAAAAATGGCTGTTTTTTATGGACTAAATTTTATTAATAGAGTGGCTTTTATTTTGACATTGTCTATGTCCTATGATACACTTAAAAAAGTGAAAAAGTGGGTTATTGTGTAAATAATTTGAGCATATAACTGTAAAAAAATTTATGAGGTGAGCACCTTGGATAAATATGAGTACAAGCTACGTGCTGATGAAATAAAAGCATTAATTGCAAATAAGAAATATGCAGATGCAATGAAAATAGCAGATAGTATTGATTGGAATCGCGTTAAAAGTGTAATGATGTTGACTATGGTCAGCGATCTTTATAAGATTAATCGCAAATACGATATAAGTAGGGATATCCTTCTTTTGGCATATGATCACCACCCAAGCGGAAGAACGATTATTTATTCATTGTGTGAGCTATCCATAAAAATGGAAGATTTTGTGCAGGCAGTGGAATATTATAAAGAGTTTGTTAAAATTGCTCCAAAAGATACGGGAAGATATATTCTTCAGTACAAGTTATATGAGGCACAAGAAGTTAGCCTTGAAGAAATGATATCTGTGCTTGAAGAGTTTAAAAAACGAGATTATCGAGAGAAGTGGGCTTACGAATTAGCATATTTATATCATCGCATCGGACTTGGTACCAAGTGTGTGGAAGAATGTGATGAAATTGTTTTATGGTTTGGGGAAGGAAAATATGTGACAAAAGCCATGGAGTTAAAGCTTTTACACGAGCCGCTAACACCTTCTCAGCAAGAAAAATATCAAAATCGTAATAAGAAGAAGATGGTTTCTGGATTAACGTCAACACTGCCTAAGGCAGTTGTAGATGGGCAAGATGCACTGAGTGCATCCACTATGGAATTACCAATCAGAGAATTGGATTTTGAAGTTAAGACTTATGAAGCAGATAATAAATATAATACGATAAACATTCAAGAACATTTGGCAGCAAGTATGGCAGATCTAATGGCAATTCCAGATATGGGAGAACAAGTTACGAATGCTATTATGGCACCTATGTTAGAGAAAACCACTGATATCTCTGAAAGAAATGTGCAACAAGTGCTTCAAGATGAAGTGGAACGCGTATTTGAAGAAGAGCCAAAACCAGAAATCAGTGAAAAAGTATGTGTAACGCCTCGTGAAATGCCTAAAATGAATACCAGTGGTGAAATTCAAGAAATTCTATTCGATGATTCCATGGAAGAAATCTCGGAAGAATTAACAAATGAAAAGCTTTCTACACAAGAATCAATAAAAGAAGCAAAACTAATGATAGATGATAGTAAGTCTGGGTTTGAAGATGTTCTATCTCAAGAATATGATGGACAAATAAGCCTTGTAGTTCCAGCGTCTGAACAAATTGAAAAACAAATTACGGGACAAATGAATATAGAAGAAATTCTCGTTGAGTGGGAAAAAATGAAAAAAGACCTTGAACAGAGGCGTATTGAAGATGTAAAAGCTCGTGTTTTGCAACAAACGGGGGACATGTTCTCTCATTTTGATGCAGCCACTAAAACCGGTGTTTTAGCTCAATTAGAAGAAGCAGCTTTAGTACAGGCAGAAAAGGAAAGGGCAATTGTTTTTAAAGAGAGTAAGGAACTGGAAGAGGTAACCTTGGAAGATGTAACCTTGGAAGAAAACAATATTGATGAAGTAAACCTAGATGAAATACCTTTAGAAGATGAGGATGTTCTAAGAGAAGAAGAAATGTTAGATGAACTTCCAGAGATAGAAGAACTAGAAGAGATTTTAGAACAAGATGATTTTCTTGATGATACATCTGAGGAGGATCCCCTTGATCTTGAGGATGGTGATGAGAATTTAGAAGTACCAATCTGTAATACAAGAGTATTAACGGAAGAAGAAAAAGAGTTATTTGGAACAATGATTGAAACGGAAAGTTTAAAAACACAAGTAGCAAACGCAATTGATTGTATAAGTTTGGCATCCTATACTGGTAATGTAATTGTAACGGGTGAAGAAGGTTCTGGAACCTTAACGTTAGCTAAAAACTTAATCAAAGTGGTTCAGCAATCGGATGAAAACTTTTCTGGAAAAGTAGCTAGAATAACAGGTGCAGCACTAAGTACAAAGAATATTGACTTAACCCTCAACAAGTTAAAGAATGGTGCCGTAATTGTCGAAAAGGCAAATGGTTTAACGGAAGAATCATTAAATGAATTAAATAAATATTTGGAACAGGAAAATCACGGAATTGTAGTTGTTTTAGAAGACACAAAGGGGGAAATAAAAAAACTCTTTAAGAAAAATAACAAGATTACATGTAATTTTAATGCATGCATTGATATTGCAGAAATGGATAATGATTGTTTAGTGAATTATGGAAAAGAATATGCACTAACACAAGAGTATTCTATTGATGATTTGGGAGTCCTGGCATTGTATACAAGAATAGCAGATAAACAATCAGGTGACTATTTTGTGACTTTAGATGATGTGCGTAACATTATTGATGAGGCGATTTGGAGCGCAAATCGCAAGAATTTGGAACATTTCGTGCATATTTTATTTGCTAAAAGGTATGATGAAGAGGATATGATTATATTGCGTGAGAAGGATTTCATTTGTTGAACTATATATTGAGAGGGGCATCATATGGCAGAAAAGACCAAAGTTAGTAATAATGAGGTGTTTATTTCTGAGACGGACCAATATTTGTTTGGTCAGGGAACACACTATGACATTTATAGAAAGTTAGGTGCACACATATGTATTCAAAATGGTAAATCAGGGGTATATTTTTCTGTTTGGGCACCAAATGCAGTAAAGATAAATGTAATCGGATCCTTTAATGAATGGGATGAACAAGTAAATAATATGATCCGATTAGGTGACGGTGGGATTTTTGAATGTTTTGTTCCAGGAGTAAAAGAAGGTGATTTATATAAGTTTTTACTCACCATTCCAGACGGAAGGAAGCTATATAAAGCAGATCCCTTTGCCAATCAAGCGCAGATGCGTCCGGAAACAGCATCTGTTGTAGCAGATTTAAACAGATATAAATGGACAGATAGCCAATGGATGGAAGAACGCGCTGAAAAAGAAATGAATAAGGAGCCTATGTCTATTTATGAATGCCATATTGGTTCGTGGATGAGACATCCAGATGATAATAAAAATCAAGGGTTTTATAACTATCGCGAGTTTGCTACAAAGTTAGTTGAATATTTAAAAGAAATGAAATATACCCACGTAGAATTAATGGGGATTGCAGAATACCCCTATGATGGATCATGGGGATACCAAGTGACAGGCTATTTTGCGCCCACAAGTCGATATGGGAATCCAATGGATTTTATGTATTTAATAAATACACTACATAAAAATAAGATAGGAGTTATCTTAGATTGGGTACCAGCGCACTTTCCAAGAGATGCCCATGGGCTTTCTGAATTTGATGGAACGTGCTTATTTGAACATCCAGATAAAAGACTGGGAGAACACCCCGATTGGGGAACTAAGATCTTTGATTACAGTAAAAATGAAATAAGAAACTTTTTAATTGCAAATGCACTTTTTTGGATACGTGAATTTCATATAGATGGCCTTCGCGTGGATGCAGTTGCATCTATGTTGTATCTTGATTATGGAAAAGAAGACGGACAATGGGTTGCTAATAAATATGGTGGACATGAGAATTTAGATGCCATTGAGTTTTTTAAGCACCTCAATTCTATTCTAGCTAAAAATTATCCAGATGTTATTACGATTGCAGAAGAATCGACAGCTTGGCCAATGGTAACAAAAAAGGTAGAAGAAGGCGGGTTAGGGTTTACTTTTAAATGGAATATGGGATGGATGCATGATTTTTGTGAGTATATGAAGTTGGACCCTATTTATCGTAAAGACAACCATCATAAACTTACATTTGCTATGAGTTATAATAGTAGTGAAAACTATATTATGCCCCTCTCACATGATGAAGTAGTTCATTTAAAATGTTCCATGGTAAATAAAATGCCAGGGTATATAGAAGAAAAATATGCAAACCTGCGTTTAGGATATGCATATATGTTTTGCCACTCTGGTAAAAAACATCTCTTTATGGGTCAAGATTTTGGACAGGAACGAGAATGGGATGAATCCAGAGAACTTGATTGGTGTCTCCTTATGGAGCCTTTGAACAAAGGTATGAAAGAATATGTGAGAACGCTACTTGAAATGTACCGTAAGTATCCGTGCCTTTATGAAATCGATAATGATTGGGCTGGGTTTGAATGGATCAATGCAAACGATAGGGAGCGAAGTATTTATAGCTTTCTCCGTAAGGGTGATTCAGTGAACACTCGAATTTTAGTGGTACTTAATATGACACCAGTGGCTAGAGACAGTTATCGAGTAGGTGTGCCAGTAAAGAAGAAGGTAAAATTACTCCTCAATAGTGATGATATAAGATTTGGTGGGCGGGGAAGTAAAATTCCCAGTGAGATTTTACCAGAAAAAAAACCCTTTGATGATAGAGAGTTCTCAATCAAATTTGATTTACCTTCTTATGGGGCAGCTGTATTTCTTTTATAATTTGAACGTTGTTGTTAAGAAGTGGACTGTAAATGCCGAAATAATAGGTGAGTGCTAGTAGTAGCATTCACCTTAACTTTTTACCAGGATGAAATTATATAATAAGTCCTCATGATTTACGTGGAGAATATGTATGAAAATAAATTTTGAGACCTTAAACGCAAATCAAAATATAGATAAAGGAATCAATTCACAAAACACCAACACAATGTATAAAGCAGAAAAAGTTGGTGGAATTGCCTTAGATATTTCTGGAACCCTTTTGGATAACGTAGCTTATAAAGGCCAAGGAAAGACTGCGGAGGAAGTTATGCATGACGCAAGTCAAACGGATGTTACTGTTCAACAAAACTATATGACGATAATGTCTAATTCTATGTCCCAGGAAGATTTTGCAAAATTACAGGAAAAGGGATTTAATCCAGGTGAGATTGACGTAGCAACAATTGTCACTGTAGTAGACGAAATAAAAGCAACGTTGGCTGAAGCTGGCGTAGAAATTACAGGATATAATGATGATTTAGATATAGAAAAGCTAGCAAAAATTACAGGAAGTCTCATTCGCGCAAAAAATATAGCGGATAAGCTCGCAGAAAATGATGTACCTGTCACAAAGGAAAATGTTTTACAAGCAAAAGATGCAATAGATAAAGCAGAACAAATAGTATCCTTAACGGAAGGGGCTACAAAATATTTGGTTCAAAATCAGAAAGAACCTACCATCAATAATATGTATTTGGCGCAGTTTAGTTCCATTACAGATGGAAACAGACAAGGCAAAGGATATTATTCTGATGAACTTCCAGGATACTATTCTAAAAAAGCAGATGATTTCCAATGGGATAAGATTACAAGTCAGATGGAAAACGTCATAAAGGAAGCAGGGTATGAAGTAAAGGATAGCACAATGGCTGATGCAAAATGGCTTGTTGAAAAAGGTATCCCACTTACAGAAAAGACTTTTTCCGCTTTGGAACAAATAAAGAGTATCAATCTTCCCCAAGATATGGATCAAATTATTAATTCCGTTGCGTTTTCCTTGGCAGATGGAAAACAAGCAAAAGACGCCCTTTTGTCAGAGAAAGAAAGTACATTAAGCCAATCCATTCAATTGAAAAATATTGTAAACGAGATTTCTGATCAGGCACTTGCAAAGGTGGTTGAAGAAGGTAAACTGTTAAATATTAGAAATCTTTGTAATGCTCAAAGAGGATGGAAAAAGACCACAAGTAAAGAAGTTGTAGATAGCCAAAAAGGATTATCATTGATATCAGCTAAACGTCAGTTAGAGGAAGTACGGCTGCAAATGACGGTACAGGCAAATGCAAAACTGTTACGTAGTGGTTATTCTATTGAAACAGCGGAATTAGGAAAATTAGTAGAAGATTTAAAAGAAGTAGAGCAACAGCAAAAGGAAATCCTTTTTTCGGGTGATGTGGCAAATCATGTAGGAGATAATGAATTACTATATCGGGATACATTGACAAAAGTGTCAGATATTCCATTTATGCCAGTAGCAGTAATTGGGAAAGTTTTATTAGGGAATCATTCATTCACACTAAAGGATGTCCATATACAAGGAACTGCTCTAAAGAATACTTATGAATTTGCACATCAATCCTATGAGTCGCTTATGACGGCCCCTCGAGGGGATTTAGGAGACTCTATTAAAAAGGCGTTCCGTAATGTAGATGTTATTTTAGAAGATATGAATATGGAAGTATCTGAAACGAATCGTAGAGCTGTACGAATTCTAGGGTACAATAGCATGTATGTGAATATGGATAATATGGAAGCTGTAAAAGATGCTGATTTGGCTTTATCTAGAGTAATGGAAAAGATGACACCAGCGACTACGCTTAAACTGATTCGTGAAGGAATCAATCCATTGGAATTTGATGTAAAAGAGCTAGATGAATACTTAACAAAACTTCATAAAGATAGTATTACTGAAACTGAGAAATATAGTAAATATCTTTATAAATTAGAGAAGAGTGGAGAAATATCGAAAACAGAAAAACAAGCCTATATAGGAATATATCGTTTATTCCATCAGATAGAAAAATCAGATGGCGCAGTGATTGGAAGCTTAGTGAATCAAGGGGCAGATTTATCCTTTAAAAATCTTTTGTCTCAAGTTCGTAATCATAGTAAAAAAGGAATGGACTATTTCATTGATGATGAGTTTGGTTTAAGGAAAGAAGTGAATGGAAATGAAATGTCTATTTCACAGCAAATTGATACCGGATTTGAAAGCAAAACAAGAAGTAATGATCACAATAAGGAAAAATACTATAGTAGGATCATATCTGAAATATATGATAACTTAGATCCAGAAAAGCTCGCGCATATTAATTTAACGGGAAGTATGAACGCTTGGGAAATTGCCACTGCCTTAAAAAATGAAATACCAGATCCTAAGTTAGAACAAGATTATATAAAAGAGCAGTTTCATGAAATTCGTAGAGTGAATGAAATAGATGAATCCGTCATTCAAGCCCTTATAGAGTGTGATCAACCTATTACGCCAGATAATTTAATGGCAGCTAATTACTTAATGCAATACAGAGGGTCAACATTCCGACAACTATTCGAATATGCTTCAAAGAATGACAAGAATGTCAATAATAATGATATAATGAGTAAAATGGAATCAGATACGAGTAAGTTAGAACAAGGGATGATGAAGTTACAAAGAAATATGACCGATCAGGAATCAGCGATTAGTGCCTATGAAAATCTGAAAAAGATATCGAATGAAATACTTGAAGGTGCAACAGACGCTAATACAAGCTATGTAGATATTCGATCCATTAATATGTTTTGTAAACAAATTTCTATGGCAAATCGTTTTGCAAAAAAAGAGAACTACGAAGTACCAGTACAAATTAATGATGAAATCACATCTATTAATTTACGAATTATTCATAACAACAAAGAAGCAGGAAAAGTGACAGCAACACTTAGGACAGAAGATTGGGGTCGTATCAGTGCGGAGTTTGTAGTAACGAGTGAAGGTGTTTCGGGTTATGTTGCCTGTAGTAGCAAAGACGGAGTGGAGGAACTAAAAAAGGTAGAAAAGAGTTTAAAAGAGGACTTATCTACAGAGATACGAGAAGTAAAAGAACTTTATTTCGTGCATAGTCAAGATTTAGATTTTCATCATATTAGGAAAAATATGATGAAGACAAATCCAGAATCAAATATAGTAACAAATTCAGAATCAAATAAAGAATCAAATATTGAAACAAATAAAGAAAAAGAGATAGCAACAGAAAGGGTTTCAACAATAGATCTTTATGAGGTGGCAAAGGCATTTATTGTCTCTTTACATAATTTTCAAGGGAACCGATAACCATTATAGAATAGAAGTTAGCTCACCCAAACAAGGAAGGTGTACACATGAAGATTAATTATAATGTATCAGCTCTAATAGCACAAAACTCATTAGCCAATAGCGATAATGCATTAAGCAAATCCATAGAAAGATTATCATCAGGACTTAAAATAAATAGCGCTAAAGATGATGCAGCAGGACTTGCTATTTCTAAAAAGATGAATGCACAAATACGAGGTCTCTCCACAGCAACAAAAAATGCAGGAGACGGTATTTCCGTAATAGAAACAGCGGAAGGTGCCTTAGCTGAGATTCAGGATATGCTTCAAAGAATGAATGAACTGACTATAAAAGCCTCCAATGGTACATGCACAACAGTAGATAGAATCGCAATCGATGATGAAGTAACACAATTAAAAGAAGAAATTACAAGAATATCAAAAGATACGGAATTTAATGGTCAGAATTTATTAGCAGGAACCTTTGATTTAAAAGGATATTCAGGTGTTCCTGGAATTAATGTGTCTTCCTATTCGGATGCAGTCCCTACTGGGCAATACACGCTAAATTTGTCAGGCGTCTTTCCAGACAGTGTCAGCATTAGTTTAAATGCTGTTCTTCCAGGTTCAGCGGAAGAGGAGTTTGCAAATAATGCTACTATTACTTTAGAGGGTTCTACCATTAAAATTGCAGATCAGGCAGGAAAAGAAGTTCTTATTAAATTAGATCAAAGTAAAATAACCCAAGTGGATGGGGTGACAATGATAGATGATGGAAGTGGTAGTTTAAATGCTAGTTTAGATATAACAGGGATAGGTTCCATGAACTTACAAATTGGAGCAAATGAAGGGCAATCTTTAGGAATGAGAATTCCAGAGATTTCTCTATCAAAACTAGGAATAGATGAGAAGGATTGTAAAACGAGAGAAAATGCATTAAAAGCATTAGATGCTATGCCAGATGCAATCTCATATATTTCGTCTGTCCGCTCTAGATTAGGATCTTATCAGAATAGATTAGAACATTCGATTTCTAGCTTGGATACTACTAGTGAAAATATGACCGCAGCATATTCTAGAATTGTAGATGTAGATATGGCAACTGAAATGACGGAATATACTAAAAATCAAGTTCTTGTTCAAGCAGGCACTTCCATGTTGGCTCAAGCAAATCAGAGGCCAGAACAAGTACTTCAATTACTACAATAAAATGAGGTAATTAAAATGGTGGATCAATTAAAACAACAATATACCCTTAAGATAACAGGGGCAAATCGCAGCCAACTTGTTGTGATACTATATGAAATATTTTTTATTTATGTGGAAGATGCAAAAACATCCCATGAGAAAAAAGACCGGACAGGGTTTCGACTAAATATTCAAAGAGCAAGAGGCTGTGTAAACCAATTAATGTCTACACTCGATTTCCAATATAGTATTTCTTCTGGACTAATGCAGTTATACCTCTATGTAAACAGGGAATTAGCGAAAGCAGAAACTAGCAATAATCCAGATCCTTTTGATGGAATAAAAATTGTTATGAAAGGGCTCCATGAATCTTTTGAAATAATTAGTGATCAAGATACATCAGGACCATTAATGGAAAATACACAAACAGTCTATGCAGGACTTACCTATAGTAAAAATAATTTAAATGAAAGTTTATCCAATCAAAGAAGTAACCGCGGTTTCCTGGCATAAGACTTCTTCGTTTTCGGAACTTTCATCAGGCAGCGGACGCAGCTTCGCTGCCTGTTCTAATAAAAAGGTATATCTCTTTAGTACTGAATTAACTTCGTAAATATAACAATCAATTAATGCGGGATCGGTTGCATTATCAAACCCTGCATAAGCATTCTCTAGTGCCCATTTTGTTTTCTCAATATCATTTAAAATACTATTCATTCCAGAATCTTCATACGTAGATTGACTAAATTGTGTTTTCAAATTAATTCCTTTCTATATGCATCCATATTAAAGTACACATTTATTAACTTACTTTATAAAAGTATAGTCAAAACTTACCATATATATACTTGCCACATGAGATAAAAAGGTCTATTTAAAAATGTTTATCATATAATATATGGACATATCATAAAAAGAAGGACTATCTATGAATCTATCAGAAGGAGCAATTCTAATTATATGTATATGCGCTATTGTGTTGGCAATCGGTGCATTTCGTAAAAAAGCAGAATTGGTTATCAATTTTGTATTGCGAGGAGTTTTCGGTGTCATTCTTATATTCTTTGTGAATTCCTTCATGAAAATGAATGAAATAGACTTAGAGATTGGGATTAATGCAATTACCGTTTTGACAACCGGAGTACTGGGTTTTCCTGGGCTTGTACTGCTTTATGGGATCAACTTATACAAATCATTGTAGAAAACTACCAAAGTTAAAGAAATTATCAAAAAGGCGTAGACATCCTTTCATTCCTATCATATACTTCGGTTACAACAATCAAAAGCAAATTAAAAAGCAGGTGATTTCTTATTTATGTCTTAGTTTTAATTCTAATAATAGCAGCATCGGTGGATGTGTATTGCTATCGAATTCCCAATTCTTTAATTGTATTTGGATTATCCTCTGGCTGTTTACTCCAGTTTCAACAAAATAGCTATTTTGGAATCCTGCAAGGAATAGCTGGAATTGTACTTCCCATATTAATTTTGTATCCATTATTTATTATGAGAGGATTGGGTGCAGGAGATATTAAACTCTTTTCAGTAGTTGGATGCTATCTTCCAATAAAGATTAGCCTAATGACTCTTTGTACTGCCTTCCTCATTGGAGCACTTCTTTCTCTTATCAAAATGATCATTCATAAAAATCTATTTTTCCGTATGCAATATCTTGCAACCTACCTTAAAAAATCAATTTCAAGTAATCAGTCACATAGCTATCATAGTGGAATCCCAGATAAAAACAGTGTTATTCCATTTTCAATTCCAATTCTTTTAAGTGTACTTCTACACTGGGGAGGTATTTATTGAGTAAAAAAATAATGGTGGTTTGCGACGCTGATGAAACATATGCCAGCCGCCTAAGTGAATATTTTAGTGAAAAGGATGATTTTCCATTTGCTATTTGGTATTTTTATAACCTGAAACAGCTTCAGGACTTTGAAAAGGAAAATGAAATAGAAATCTTACTAACCTCTGAAAATATTTGTGATCAAGAGATGAAGTTCAATCAAGTAAAGTGGACTTATTTTCTGACAAAAGAAAGAGACAAAAGTAATCTATTAGAAAAATGGATTTATAAATTTCAGTCGGCTGAAAATATTTTAAGAAGAATTCTCTCTACGTATGGTGAAGAAAATGACCTGCCAATACAAGCAACGGCGACACAGACAAAGTTAATTGGATTATACACACCCATTGGAAGATGTTTGCAAACTTCATTCACTCTATTATTGGGACAAATATTAGCCAAGAAAAGTAAAGTTTTATATTTGAATCTTGAAGGCTGTTCCGGATTCAAATATCTTTTAAATCGTGATTATTCCTATAATTTATCGGATTTAATGTATTATATTACCCATGCAAAAGACAAATTCTTATATCGAATGAATGGCATGGTGGAAACTGTAAATGGACTTGACTTTATACCACCAGTTAGAACCTATATGGACGTAACTATGATAGAAAGTGAACAGTGGATTAATCTCATTAGTGAATTCCTAAAGATTAGTAATTACGATTACATTTTATTGGATTTGTCGGATCAACTTTGTGGGCTATTTGATATTTTGAGAAAATGTAGCTGGATTTATACAATTGAAAAAGACGATGGTTTTGCAAAAGCCAAAATAGCTCAATATGAAGAAATGTTAAGTTTAGCAAATTATGAGGATATTCTTAAGAAAACAAAAAGATGTAACTTACCTATTTTTAGAAATATCCCATATACAATAGAAAAATTACCATTCAGTGAGTTAGCTGTATTCGTAAAACAAATTATTGAGGAAGATTTTAATGAATAGATACGACGAATTAAAACAATCCCTACTAGATAAGATTGTAAAGAAAATTGATTTATCAAGAAGTGTGGAAGATACAGAAGTACAAGAAATCATTGATGATTGTGTCATTGATATAAGCAGAGAAAATTATCTTAACTCCAAACAAAAAGAAAAATTAGCAAAAGAACTTTTTTTTTCCATTAGAAAGTTAGATATTTTGCAAGAATTAATAGATGACACTAGTGTCACAGAAATTATGGTTAACGGTACTAACAATATATTTGTGGAGAAAAGTGGACATCTAATAAAATGGGTAAGTCATTTTAAGAATCAAGAAAAACTCGAGGATGTGATTCAACAAATAGTGGCTAATTGTAATCGTGTGGTAAATGAATCGTCTCCCATTGTAGATGCCAGATTAGAAAACGGCTCTAGGGTCCATGTTGTTCTTCCTCCAGTAGCACTAAATGGACCTATTTTAACAATAAGGAGGTTTCCAGAAACGCCCATATCTATGTTGGATTTAATCAATTATAAGTCTTTAGATATGGCGGTTGCCATGTTTTTAGAGAAACTAGTGAAGGCTGGCTATAATATTTTTATTAGTGGTGGAACTGGATCAGGTAAGACAACATTTTTAAATGCCTTGTCCCATTATATTCCAAAGGATGAAAGAATTATTACAATAGAAGATAGTGCTGAATTACAAATTCAAGGAATACCAAATTTAGTACGATTAGAAACAAGAAATGCAAATGTAGAGGGGTGCAAAGAAATATCCATTCGAAATCTTATCAAAGCATCACTTCGAATGAGACCAGATAGGATTATTGTAGGAGAGGTTCGTGGAGAAGAAGCAATTGATATGATTCAATGCCTTAATACAGGACATGATGGTTCCTTATCAACAGGACATGCAAATAGTGCTAGGGATATGCTATCACGTCTTGAAACAATGATATTAATGGGTATTGATTTGCCACTACCAGCAATTCGAAGACAAATCGCTTCGGGAATAGATATTATCATTCATCTAGGAAGATGTAGAGACGGAAGTAGAAAAGTTTTAGAGATCATAGAAGTAATTGGGTTTTGCGAGAATGAAATTATAACAGAACCTTTATTTGAGTTTGAAGAGGAGACTGAAACAATTGATCATCAAATTATTGGAAAACTTAACAAGAAGAAAGAACTTAAGCATACAGAAAAGCTCATTTCCAAGGGTATACAGTAGTTATACAATGTCTTTAAAAGAGAAAACAAGTCTTTTAATACAAGGAGGTTTCATAATAGGGAGTATTGGTTATCTATTTTATGAATCAATTATTGCAGTTATTTGTTTACTTCCACTTTTTATAGTCTACATTAAGAGGAAGAAAAGGGAACTTATTATAAAACAAAGGCAAGAGTTAGTACTACAATTTAGAGATACCATCATTTATATTTCTTCAAGCCTACAAGCAGGATATTCTATGGAGAATGCACTAAAGCAATCATATATCGATATGTGTATGATTTATGGAAAAGAAACCATGATGACAAAGGAATTATATTACATGAATCATAGTTTGCTAAATAGTGTAACAATAGAAAAGTTATTAGACGACTTTGGAAAGCGAAGTAAAATTGAGGAGATTCAGGAATTTGCAGATATTTTTATGATAGCAAAAAGAAATGGTGGAGACTTAAATGAAATTATTAGAAATTGTATAGAGACAATTGGAGATAAGATTGATGTAAAAAGAGAAATTTATACTTCTATTAGTGCAAAAAAATATGAAAGTAAAATCATGAATTGCATACCTTTCTTTATTATTCTCTACATCAGTATTTCATCCCCTGGGTTTTTCCATTGTCTTTACCATAACGTAGTAGGAATAACTATTATGACAGCATGTTTATTAGTATATCTTATAGCCTATAACATGTCTCAAAAGATTGTAAGTATCGAGGTGTAAAATGATTATTATATGTATATTTATTATTCTTATATATGGTTTTTTATTTATCTTCTCGCGAAAAGAAAGGATAGATAAAGAGTGGACCAACAACAATTGTACAATGGTCTTTCTTAAAATGGCATGTTTTTTATACAAGAAAAGCATTTTTCTTTCAAAGATGAAAAACAAGGAACGGTCTAACATTTTTTATAAAAGGCAAGTGACAGAAGATTTGAGATTTTTGAATCCGGCGGAGTCGGAAAAACTTCAGGAAACAAAGTTTTATTTAAAAAAGATTAGCATGGTTCTAATGGTAATCTTAATTGGAAACTTTATAGTAATTTGTTCGTCCTTAAGCAACCCACAAAGCACAAGCATATGGAATGGTGACTACATAAAAAGAAATTCATATGGTAAAGGAAGTAAAGAGGTTACATTAATTGCCAATATCCATGATAAAAAGATGGATAAAGAAATGGATAAAGAAATAGAGGTTATTGTAAATGAAAGAAAATATAATCATGATGAGACACTAGAAGTTATGAAAGAAATAATTAGAAGATTGCCTGAGAACATTCTTGGTGATAATGAAAGCTTAGAGTTCGTTAAGAATGATCTTAATTTAATAGATTCTATGAAAGAATTTCCCGTAAATATTACTTGGGAAAGCAGTGATTATTCCATTATTAATTCAGAGGGACATATAGAAAAAAACGAAATAGGGTTACAAGGCGAACTTATTTTATTAACTGCAGTACTAACATATTTTGATGAAAAAATAGAACATAGTTTTTATATAAAAGTGTATCCTCTTGTACTATCTAAAGAGGAACAAATAAAAGTAGAATTGGAAAATATGCTATTAGAATCGGATCAAACCAGTCAAGATTCTGATATATTTCCATTACCAAGTAAACTTTTTGAAAATGAGATTAGTTGGTCGGAAAAAAGAAATGACAATAGTGGCATTTTGATAATAATAACATTTATGACAAGTATAGCTATATATATGGGAAAAGATAGAGAACTTCATAAAAAAGTCATGCAAAGAAATAAAGAACTAGTATTAGACTATCCAGAAATGGTCAGTAAGCTATCATTATTAATGTGCTCAGGGATGACAATTAAAGCAGCGTGGAGAAAAGTGGCATATGACTATAAGAATGGAAGAAGTAATGATAGTAAGAAAAGATACCTGTATGAAGAAATGCTACTAACCTGTCGTGAAATGGAAAGCGGAGTATCAGAAATAAAGGCATATACAAATTTTGGGAAACGATGTGGAGAACAACGCTATTTAAAATTCAGTTCACTGATCTCTCAAAATTTAAAGAGAGGATCTGCAAAACTCATCGCAATGTTAAAAGAAGAAGCAAAAGAGGCGTTTCAAGAGAGGAAAAACTTAGCAAAACGGATGGGGGAAGAAGCAGGAACAAAACTATTAATTCCGATGATGCTTATGCTACTGATTGTCATGATAATTATTATGGTTCCAGCATTTTTAACATTCAACATTTAAAGAGTATGGCAAATGCCATTTTACATAGATTAATTTTTCCCACGAATAGATGTGGAGAAAGGAGGGGGAGTATGAGTAAGTGGAAACAATTTGTAAAAGAAGAAGATGCAATAGGAACTGTCGAAATTATTCTTATATTAGTAGTACTTATTGGATTGGTTATTATTTTTAAAAATCAACTTACAATATTAGTCAATTCTATTTTTAAAACTATTTCATCTAAGACTACAATAATAACCCTATAATAACCCTATAATGAACCATTTATATTTTGGAGGTATCAATGAAGAAAGGTCAATTGTCGGTATTTTTCGCTTTAATCATGACTGTTATTTTGTCACTCATACTAACATGTATTGAAGGATCCAGAATTAGTGCAATTGGTATGCAAACAGAATGTGTTATGGATATGGGTTTGGATTCAGCATTCGCTGAATACCACAGAGAACTTTTGGAGCAGTATGATCTATTTTTTATAGATTCCTCCTACGGGACAATAACACCCTCTTACCACTATACGGAAGAACATTTAAGAAAATACATGGAATATAACTTTGAATCGTTTCAAAATGAATTTGGCTTAAACATCAAAGATTTCAATCGCATTACGATTGATGATGTATGGATATCTGAGGCAAGGTTAGCAACAGATGGGGATGGGGAAATCTTAAAGCTTCAAGCAATTAATTATATGAAAGATAAAATCGGATTAGATTTTATAAAGGAAATAGAAGGGAAATTACAAATTGTAGAAGATCATGAATTGGATATGAGGGATATCAAGGGAGAAAGAAGTAAGGTAGAAGAAGAAATTAGTAATACAACGGAAGAGATGAAAGAGGAGTATAAAGAAGAATATGAAGAGGGATGGATAGAAATTGATCTTAATAATCCGGCAGATGTTGTAAATAAAACAAGAAATAAAGGAATTCTTAACATGGTAATAAAGGAAACTAGTAAGTTATCTAGTACTGTTATAAACCCTGCAAACTATGTATCAAGGAGGATCCAAAACAAGGGGATTGGTTTCAATAAGAAGCCAGAAATTTCCTTTAGTAAAGCGGAAGATATTTTATTTGTAGAATACCTAATGGAAAAGATGGGGAATTATTCAAGTCAAAAAGAGAAAGGTGAATTAAAATATCAGTTAGAGTACTTATTGGCAGGTAAAAACACAGATATTGATAATTTGAAGTGGGTAGCAAATAGATTAATTTTATTAAGAGAAGTAGCAAATGTAACCTATTTATTTTCAGATAAAATTAAAGTTGCTGAGGCAGAGGCACTTGCAGGTACATTAACAGCAATATCCTTGACGCCCTATTTACAACCATTAGTTAAAAACTCTATTCTATTTGCATGGGCATATGCAGAAAGTATACAAGATGTAAAATTGCTTTTTTCAGGGGGAAAGATTCCATTAATAAAGACAAAAAACGATTGGCACCTCACCTTAACAAACATGTTCGATTATAAAAATCATCTTGAAGACACTAATAAAGATGGAAAAGGATTAAATTATGAAATGTACCTACGAATTTTACTTTGTATGGAAGATAATAAGGAACAAACACAAAGATGTATGGATATTATGGAAATGGATATTAGAAAAACGGAAGGTAACAAAAATTTTAGAATGGATGGTTGTATTGATAGCATTACAACCAATATGAATGTTTCTAGTGGATTTGGATACATTTTTTATATAAAACGTTCTTATTCATATAGTTAGAAAGGGGTATTCAGTGAGGTCCTTTTTGAGAAAAATTAAATGCAACTATAAACATATAAAAATGACAACTTCTCTCCAGGCACGTTCCGCCAAACACACACACACCCTTATCTCAAAAAGGTTCTCACTGAATACCTCTAAAAAAGGCAGCTTAACGGTAGAAGCAGCTCTTGTTGTTCCTTTATTTTTATTTGTAATGATAAATATCATGTCAGTAATGGAAATGATTTCATTGCATTCAAGAATGGAAGCAGCAATGCACCAAACAGGAAAAGTAATAGCAGAGTATGGATTTATATATAGTGAATGGAAACAAGAAGCTTCTGATGTAGAGAAGCTAATAGAAAATGTTGGTTTTTCTAATGTTTATGTTAAGAATCAAGTAGTAAAAACAATAGGAAGTTCTTATTTAGAATCATCTATTGTCAAAGGAGGGGTGTCAGGAATTTCGTTTTTGCAATCTAGCATTATGAATGAGGATATCATCGATCTTGTGGCAATTTATAAAGTGTCACCTAGGTTTTCTATTGTTGGTATAAACTCATTCAGTATGGTTAATCGATGTCGAATGCGAGCATGGACAGGGTATGACAATACAAAAGGAAATAATAGAGTATCTACCGATGAAATGGTATATATTACGGAGACTGGAACTGTTTATCATAAAAATCAAAATTGTAGTCATCTTAATTTAAGTATTAGTTTGGTATTCTTTAAGGATATTATAAATATGAGAAATAGCAGTGGTTGTAAATATTATGAATGTGAGGTATGCGGAAAAAAAGAAAGATCAGAAACCGTATATATTACAAAAGAAGGAAATAGATATCATTCCTCTCTAGATTGTAGTGGATTAAAAAGAACCATATATACTATTCCTATCTCTGAAGTTGGTGCAAGATCACCTTGTTCACGGTGTGGCTCAACGAATTAAAGTAAAGGAGGGGTTATCATCATAACTCAAAAAAATGTAGTTAACATAATAGTAATCTTAGTCATTTTATTAATATGCACCTATTTTGATATTCGAAGAAAAGAGATTCCCATAGTTCCGGTGATATTCACCATACTTTTTGGTGGGATCTTAGTGATATTCTTACATAAAAGTGAATGGCAATTGTATTTGAGCGGGGGTCTAATAGGGGCGTTCTTTATGATTATTGCCAAAATCACCAGAGAAAGTATTGGAAGTGGAGATGGAATATTATTAATTGCTACAGGTGTTAATTTAGGTATTTACGTAAATATAATGTTAGTATTAGGTGGATTTATATTGGCCTTCTGTTGTTCTATTATTTTAATCTGTTTCAAAAAAGCAAAAAGAAATACAACGATTCCATTTGTACCATTTCTTCTGTTAAGTTATGTAATTATTTTTAGTTATGGAGGGATAAATTGAATAAGATTGTAAAGAAAAGGTTTTTACCAGGAAGTTATACGATTGAAGCATCTTTTCTTATTCCACTAATTGTGTGTATGATTGTGCTTATTGTGTATTTAAATTTTTTTTTATATGATAAAGTTTTATTTTTTAATAGTGCCTATATTTCTGCACTACGGGCAAGTAGTTGTGATATAAAAGAAAATCAAAAAGCGTATCATAAGGCAAAGGAGAGTACATTGATTTTATTAAAAGATAAAATTCTTGCAATAGATTCTTTTGGTGATAAAGTATCAGTAAGCAATAAAGAAACAGTCATATTGCTAGAGGGAAACATCCTTCTTCCAGTTCCAATGATTGCGGTACTTTTTCCGCAACAAAAAAAATTAATTGTTTCTGAAATGGCCAGTGCAAAAAGAGTGGATTCCGTTTCCTTTATCAGAAATATAAGAAAAATAAAAGCAGTGGCATCCTTTGTGAGGGAAGGAGTAGACAATGATATTCCCTGAATTTAAAAGAGATTTGAATCATAGCTTTTTAGTATTGCCAGATAAATCATATCAAATTAATCAGGACTACCAGTGGGAAATGGTTGTTTCCAATAAAATAGTAGAGTTCTTATCATGTAACAAACAATTAAGAAATGGAATCGCGTCATATTACTATGATATTAGTTCCAAGCAGAGTTTAAAAAGAGTGTATGAAAATAAAGAGATGGAATATAGTGATGTTAAAAATATACTTCTATCAATCTATTATGCTTTTATGAAGATGAAAGAATATCTTTTAGATGCAAGTTATTTGGTTCTTGATCCGGAATATTTTTTTATAAATATAGAAAATAAAGAGATTCAGTTTGTCTTTTACCCTGCATCTGATTTAAATGTAATAGATGGATTTAAAGTGCTTTCTGAGTTTTTCTTAAGTAGAGTTAATCATAAAGATGAACAAGCAGTAGAAGTGATCTATCAACTCTTTAAAGAAGTTCGAGATGATAACTTCACCTTTCAAAGGATTATTACATCCATGGAAAAACTTGAATATTATGAATTAGAAGCTAGATTGGATATGACTAAAGATAAGGATGAATGTAACATCAATTTTTCACAAGAAGAGGAATGCAATAAGAGGGTAACTATAGAAAGTGGAATTATGGAAGAAAGTAATCCATTAGAGGAGGAAATGGTTAATCCTATGAAAGGGAATAGTCCAATCGGCTTATTTTTGATTATTGGGATAGGAGTGATGGGGGTTATCTTTTTAATATACACTTCCATGGCATGGAGAAACCCTGTTTTGTTATATGGGTTTTTAATTATGATATTTACAGCCATCATTTTATATATTCATAATTACATTCAGGATATTAAATATCAAAAAGAGGTTCAGATAATAGAACATGAAAAGAGTAAGGATATTTACTCCCAAGATAATATGGATATAGATTTCATTCATGAGATAAATGACAACAGTGTTCATGATTTACATCGTAAAAGTTCTAATTTCTTAACTCAAGGAATGGAAACCAAAAAAACCTTTGGAAATACGGAGTTATTCGGAATGGAAGAATTGGATGAAATAGAAGAAGACATAAAGTTTTTAAAAGGCAGTATGAATGGAAAAGATATCTCTTATCAACTAGATGAATTTCCAATGTCTGTAGGAAAAATGAAAGATTGTGTAGATATCGTAATAGAAGATTCATCTATTAGTAGAATTCATGCTAGATTTTACAAAGAGACGGACAAGTTCCTATTAACAGATATGAATTCAACAAATGGGACTTATAGAAATGGAAAAAGGCTAAGTCCCAATGAAACAGTAGAGCTTGAAGAAGGAGATCAAATTCAATTTGCGAAGTTTCTATTTACCTTTTGTTGACACGAAATACCATAAATGATAACCTAACATCATAGTATATATAGAAGGGCTATGATGAAGGAGTACACCATGACAGAGCAACTGGGCTTGTTTTTAGAGGAAATTGGATTTGTAAAAATCCCCTCAAATCTTCCTGAGTTTACCATATACTTTCAGTTAGAAAATAATTTTGTTAATGTCATTCATGTGATTGATTGCATGAAGGGCAAATACATTTCAGAAGACCAATATGAACATATTAAGAGTAAGATATACAAGTTATTTGAAGAGAAACATTTCGTCAACATTCATATTCTTTCATTACTAATAGGTGCGGATGATAAAAATGCAAGAAGTATTAGTAAAGATGATTCTTTTTGCTGGTTAGTAGATAGTGAGCAAAAAAGGCTTGTTATTTACGAGAATCAAGTAGCAGATTTTTATGGTATCAAGAAGAAACTAGAAGACTGGCTTAACGGGGGCTGCATTGTTAAGGAAATAGAATTAGAGAAGAAGAAAATAGGAAATAAAAAAACAAATAAAATAACAAATAAAACAACAAAAAAAATGGAAAAGAAGTTTTCACCATACATCACCATTATTTTAACCGTTGTTAACATACTAATATTTCTCATATGTACATATACAGGGGAGATGTTGTATAATAAGGGAGCGCTGAATGGACCAGATGTCTTGGTAAATGGGGAGTATTATCGATTTATTACAGCCATGTTTTTACATGGAAGCGGAAATCATTTATTTAGTAATATGTTAATATTGTTTTTTCTAGGAGAAATGATTGAGAGAAAACTTGGGCATATGAAATTTACTATTCTTTATTTTTTCAGTGGAATCGGTGGAGGATGGCTATCTATCGCATACGGATATTATATAAGTAGATTTGTAGATTCCATTGGAGCAAGTGGTGCAATTTTTGGAATTATTGGAGCATTACTTTATCTGGTAATCGCAAACAAAGGAAGATTAGATACGATTACATTACCACGAGTTATATTTATGATTTCCTATTCTATTTATTCGGGATTTGCAAGTACTAATGTGGATAATGCAGCACATATAGGCGGATTATGTAGTGGGTTTTTAATGGCTATTATTTTATATAATGCAGGAACAAGAACAGCCAGGAATTAGAAAAGGTACTATTGGGGAGGAAATTATGAAAATCAATATTTATTATGGCGGTCGAGGATTAATGGGTGATCCAACACTTTATGTAATCAACAAAATGCAAGGGGTTCTTCAAGAATTAAATGTTACTGTGGAACGTTTTAACCTGTATGAATTAAAGAACTCCATTACAACACTTCCTCAAACTCTAAAAGATACAGATGGCATTATCTTTGCAACAACGGTTGAGTGGTATGGAATTGGTGGCTATATGAACCAATTATTAGATGCCTGTTGGCTTTATGGCGATAAAGAAATAATAAGCAAAATATATATGTGCCCGATTGTAATGTCTACCACCTATGGAGAAAGAGAAGGAAAACTAGATCTTTCTGTGGCATGGGAGATTCTAGGAGGGCTTCCTTGTAGTGGAATATGTGGCTATATTCCTGACACGGTAATGTTAGAAATGAATGAAGAATATTCTAAGATTATTGAGAAAAAGGCGGAGAATATGTATCGCACGATTAATCAAAGGATGGCAAGCTTCCCTGCTAGTAATCAAGTGGTAAAGCAAATGGTATCTAGTACAAAGAATATTAACTTTACTCCTCAAGAAACGGAGCAACTTTCTCAATATGTATCTGATGATATTTATATGGCAACCCAAAAGGAAGATATACAAGAGCTAACCAGTCTATTTAAAGGGATGCTTGAAAATAATGAGGAAGACGAGACCGCTCTGTTTATAAAAGATTTTGAAGGGGTTTATAAACCACAGCCTGGATTTAAGGCAACCTATAAGTTTATAATAAAAGATCGAAAAAAACCATTGATTATTCAAGTAAATAATGCAGTATTAAAATGCTTTTATGGAATGCTAGATAAGCAAGACGTAGAAATACAATTAACAAAGCAGACTATGAATGATATTATCTATGGAAGAATGACTTTTCAAAGGGCATTTATGGGTGGAGATATGAAGATGAAAGGTGATTTTAAGATTTTAAGAACCTTAGATCAAATATTTCCATTTATGAAGGATACATCAATGTAACCGGTTTGTTGTAGATTCAAATAAAGTAAAATAAAGAAGGAGTAAAGAATAGATGAAAGATGACAACTGCATTTTTTGTAAATTAGCAAATGGAGAATTCCCGTCAAAATCTATTTATGAGGATCTTAAATTCAAAGTGATATTAGATTTAAGTCCTGCAACGAAGGGTCATGCATTAATTTTACCGAAAGATCATTATGAAAATATCTATGATTTACCGGATGAGTTAGCGGCAGATATGATTCAACTAGCGAAAAAGATGACAATTACGATGACGGATAAGCTACATTGCGAGGGTTTTAACTTAGTACAAAACAACGGAATAATAGCGGGGCAAACAGTATTTCACTTTCACATGCACTTGATTCCTAGATATAAGGACGATAATCAAGATATTAGTTGGGTATCAAAAGAGACGACGGATGATGAGTTAGAAAAAACAAGACAGGAAATTATGAAATAATTTCCTGTCTTGTTTTTCTTTATTTTTTTGATCTTTTAACGGTTTCTTCTATTAATTCAATAATAGTATGAATGGAATTAAGTTGATTACTTCGACTCATAGCATCAATAAAGGATTGTCTCATAAAGTATAATTCATACACTTTTTCAATAAGAAATTGTTCCTCCAAATCATCTTCGTTAATAACCACGCTAAATCCTTGAGATTCAAAAGATTTTGCATTTAAAATTTGATCTCCTCGGCTACTGGAAGCTGGAAGCGGGATTAGAAGATTTGGCTTTTTTAAGGCTAATAGTTCACAAATGGCATTGGCACCTGCCCTTGAGATTACAAGATCAGTCATAGCAAAGATATCTTTCAATTCACTTTTTATATATTCAAATTGTTGATATCCCTTTGTATTTAATAATAAATTGTCTATATTATCTTTTCCACAAATATGGACAATCTGAAAGTCTTCTAATAATTTTGATAAAGCAGATCGCACTGCAATATTAATAGCTTTTGCCCCAAGACTCCCACCAATAACCATAATGACAGGTTTGTTAGCCGTAAAAGAGCACATAGAAAGTGCTGCAATTTTGTTACCTTTAGCAAGTTCTTCTCTAATGGGAGAACCTGTTAAGACTGCTTTTTCTAAGGGAAGTTCTTGTAATGTTTCAGGAAAGTTACAACATACTTTGGTTGCGACTGGAATGCACATTTTGTTGGCAAGTCCTGGAGTCATATCGGATTCATGTATGATACAAGGAATCCCAAGGGAAGAAGCGGCACGTACTACAGGAACACTTACAAACCCACCCTTTGAAAAGATAATATCAGGTTTCAACTCTTTTAGCAGCTTCTTTGCTTCTGTAAAACCTTTTAAAATGCGAAAAGGATCCGTAAAGTTTTTTATATCGAAGTACCTTCGAAACTTACCAGTAGCAATTCCGTAATAAGGAATATCAAAGTCTGCAATAAGTCTTTTTTCAATTCCATCATAAGAGCCCATATAACATATATCATAATTAAGATCTTTAAGTTTGGGAATTAAAGCAATATTTGGTGTTACATGACCAGCAGTTCCGCCACCAGTAAGCAAAATTCGTTTCATTAAAAAGCCTCCAACATATAATTGTGATGATTTATTTTTTATCTTAACAACATACGGATTATAGCAGAAATATTAACTTCTTTCTAGTAGTAACCATAAAAAATAGCGAAATGTGTAAAACGATTTATAGGTTAAGTGTATTGAGATAAGGCAAAGATTCTTTTATAATAAGTAATGCTTTATAAATTGAAAAGCAGAAAGGAGTTAAAATGAAGTTATTTACACAAAACTTTTTTACTGGTATCGTCATTATATTGTTAGTGTTTAGTATGATCTGTCAAGTGATTATTGGGGTCTTATACCAAAATATGATTCATGAAACGGATAATATGACGTCCACAGATAATAAACTTCTAAAATCTTGTAAACTAAAATTTACAAATTGTTATCATTTGAATTTAGGAGTTGCAAATATACCTATTTTCGTAGATAAATTTATAAATCGCTTAAGAATTGGATATCTATCTTTTTATAGTATATCCCATTTAGGCGGACAAGCAATGCTTCTAAGCGTTTTAGTTTCTGGAATTGGTATTTGTAGAGGAATTATAGAAGGCAAGACATTAGGTAATATACTTCCCTATTATATCATTAGTTTTTTGGGATTGTATTTATATTTTTCTGTTTCTGCTTTTATGGATATTTCGGGAAAAAAGAAAGTGCTTAAAACCAATTTAGTTGATTATTTGGAAAATCATATGGTCAATCGACTTCAAGTTTCCATGAATGATGAATTTGAGGCATCGCCAATTTTGTCAAGAAGAGACAATACTGAAATTAGAAAAGGGCGAAATGAGAGAAACTATTCTAAAAAGGAATTGTTTACAGGAGCGGAAGAACGGGAACTTGAGGAACTACTCAAAGAATTTTTAACTTGAAAAAACAGCGCATCTTTGCTAAACTAGGTAGGATTTATAAGAGAAAAATACCGCAGATATAAAGGAGCGAAACAAATGAGTAAAAATGTGACTTTCGATTATTCAAAAACAGCATCTTTCATTAGCGTTGAAGAAGTAGAGTTAATGAAAAAATTAACATTAGATGCCAAAGAAGTTTTAGTATCTAAAACAGGCGCAGGAAACGACTTTTTAGGGTGGATAAACTTACCTGTAAATTATGACAAAGAAGAATTTGCAAGAATGAAACAAGCAGCAACAAAGATCCAAAATGATTCCGAAGTATTATTAGTGATTGGAATTGGTGGTTCGTATCTTGGGGCAAGAGCAGCCATTGAGTTTTTAAGACACAGTTTTTATAATGTAGTAGATAAATCTATTAGAAAAACTCCGGAAATTTATTATATAGGTAATTCTATTAGCTCTACTTACTTAAAACACTTAGTAGATGTTGTTGGAAATAGAGATTTTTCCATTAATATGATTTCAAAATCAGGTACAACGACAGAACCAGCCATTGCATTCCGTGTCTTTAAGAAAATAATGGAAGATAAGTATGGTAAGGCAGAAGCTGCTAAAAGAATATATGCCACAACAGATAAAGCAAAGGGAGCACTAAAGAATCTTGCTACAGAAGAAGGTTATGAAACTTTTGTTGTACCAGATGATATTGGTGGACGTTTCTCCGTGCTCACAGCAGTTGGCTTACTTCCCATTGCAGTAAGTGGAGCTAATATTGATCAATTAATGGAAGGAGCCGCAAGCGGAAGAAAACAAGCGTTAGAATCTCCTTATGAAGAAAATGCTTCTTTAAAATACGCAGCACTCCGTAATATCCTTTTAAGAAAAGGAAAAGGTATTGAAATCTTAGCTAACTATGAACCAAGTGTACATTTTGTCTGTGAATGGTGGAAACAATTATTTGGTGAAAGTGAAGGGAAAGACCAAAAGGGTATTTTCCCAGCAAGTGTTGATTTAACAACGGATTTACATTCTATGGGTCAATTTATTCAAGATGGTGCAAGAAATATGTTTGAAACGGTTATTTGTATAGATGAATCAAGAGAAGAAATCTTAATTGGTGAAGAATCTGTAGATCTTGACGGGCTTAACTATTTAGCAGGAAAAAGTGTAGATTTTGTGAATAAAAGTGCTATGAATGGTACGATCTTGGCACATACAGATGGAAATGTTCCTAATATGATGATTCATATACCAGAAGTAAACGAATTTTACTTGGGAGAACTATTTTACTTTTTCGAATTTGCATGTGGTGTAAGTGGTTATTTACTAGGCGTTAATCCTTTTGATCAACCAGGTGTTGAAAGCTACAAAAAAAATATGTTTGCATTGCTTGGAAAACCAGGATATGAAGCTCAAAGAGAAGAGTTATTAAAAAGACTGTAATACTTTTATTTTGAAGTAAAATATTTGATTATGTAGAAAAGGCTTTTCCTCGCAATAAGAAAAGCCTTTTTTTATTATGTTTAAAAAATTTACTACTATTTTTCTAAAGTTGAATCAAGTATAATGAAAAGAGAGTTTTGATATGAAATCATTATACTTTTATCAGGAGGAATAAAGGCAATGAACATAGTTGTACTTGAGCGAAATAGCGTAGGAGTAGATATAGAAATAGATATGTATGAGAAATTTGGAGAAGTAACTTATTATCCAAATACTGTGGAAGCAGAAGTAGCCAAAAGAGTAAAAGATATGGATATTGCAATCATAAATAAGGCACCAATGAATGAATTAACATTAAAAGAGGCCAAAGACCTCAAATTAATATGCTTATTTTCTACAGGATATGACAATGTGGATCTTGACTATTGCAGAAGCCGGGGAATCAAGGTTGCTAATGTAGTAAACTACTCCACAGATTCAGTAGCACAACACACCTTTGCATTGGCATTCTATCTTATAGAAAAACTGAATTTTTACGATATGTATGTTAAATCCGGGGAATATGGCTCACAATCTCGATTTTCCAATTTTGATAGATCATTTATGGAGTTAGAAGGTAAAACCTGGGGTATTATTGGAATGGGTAACATTGGAAAGAAGGTTTCCAAAATAGCAACCGCATTTGGTTGTAAAGTGATCTTCTATTCTGCATCAGGAAACAATAAGGAAACTAAATATCAAAGAGTTGATTTTGATACGTTATGTGAACAGTCAGATGTCATATCGATTCACTGTCCTCTTAGTGATAGAACAAAAAATATAATGAATATGGATGCCTTTGGAAAGATGAAGAAATCTGCTATTTTAATTAATGTTGCAAGGGGACCTATTGTAAATGAAAAGGATTTAGCGATAGCACTGAATGAAGGAATGATAGCTGGTGCAGGACTTGATGTTTTGGAAAAGGAACCAATTTCCTCCAATAATCCTTTAAATGCTATAAAAGATAGTACTAAATTAATGATTACGCCACATATGGCATGGGCAAGTTTAGAAGCAAGACAACGAGTTGTTATGGAAGTATTTAATAATATGGAAGCCTTTTTAAAGGGCGAATCAAGAAATGTACTAAATGAACCATGAAACGAAATGTTAACTAAGAAAGAAGGAATATAAAATGAAAAAAATTGAAAGTTTTCAAGTGGATCATACTATTTTAGATCCAGGTATTTATGTATCAAGAGTAGATAAAGATATTACAACCTATGATCTTAGAACACGTAAACCAAATACAGGGGAATTAATTGATAATGGTACAATCCACTCACTAGAGCATATGTTTGCAACAATGATTCGAAATTCTGAGATTACAGAGGATGTTATTTATTTTGGACCAATGGGTTGCCAGACAGGATTTTACCTCTTAGTTCGTAATGCAAAGAATGAAAAAGTGCTAGAGGTAATTAAAAAGAGTTTGCAAGATATTATAAACCACAAGGGTGAAATGTTCGGTGCAAGCAAAATTGAGTGTGGTAATTATATTAATCTAGATCTAAACCTTGCAAAAAAAGAAGCTAGAATCTACCTAGATATTCTAAATCAAAAAGAACATACCTTTATCTATAAATAGGAAATTGCGAAACAAGTTCGCAATCTTGATTGAAACAGGAAAAGAATCCTGCAATGCAGGATTCTTGAGATGATAAGTGAAAACTTTTAATTTTTGGCACAACAAATAAGCCTCATAAAGTTATGAAGTTGGAAAG
>DATESN010000087.1:0-16010 GCA_035270785.1 Lachnospiraceae bacterium
CAGAACCAGAACCAGAGCCAGAGCCAGAGCCAGAGCCAGAACCAGAACCAGAACCAGAGCCAGAGCCAGAACCAGAGCCAGAACCAGAACCAGAACCAGAGCCAGAACCAGAACCAGAACCAGAACCAGAAAAGGATTTAGATGGAGTTTCTTCTGAAAGTAGTTCCGAAAGTTGTGATTATGGATATTCAATGTAAATGTATAAATATTTATTTAATTATGCATGTTAGTAGTTGAAAATATTAGAAAACGAGATGGGAGTAAGAACGTGAAAACAACGGAAATATTTGATGGAAATACATATTTTAGAGAACCGGTTTATTATCCAACCAGGGATGCAAAGTGTGCATTTTACGGGATTAGTCCATCGGGTGAGGCCAATTACGTATCGCTGGATGAGAATTTGTTGAGTAGACATATTGCATTCTTAGGTGGAATTGGTACTGGTAAAACCAATGCATTTTATCAGATTATTAGTCAATTGCGTGCCACTATGACACAAGATGATGTTATGGTTATTTTTGATACAAAGGGAGACTTCTATAATAGATTCTACCGAGAAGGTGATGTGGTTATTAGTAATGATTCGACGGCAACAGGAACGAACGGACCAGATTATTGGAATATCTTTAATGAAATAGAACATGATGATCATATGGAAGAAAATATAGTTGAAATAGCCAAGTCTTTGTTTCATCAAAAGATTGAAAAGACGAATCAGCCTTTTTTCCCCAATGCTGCAAAAGATATCTTTTCAGCTATCTTGACTCATTTCACAAGAAATAGAGAATCCATTTCCTGTGATAATCAGAAACTTCGTGAGTTTCTTGACAGTTCTCCTACAGCTGAAATAAGGGAAATGTTAAAACAGCATCCGGATATGCAGTCAATGATTAGTTATATATTTGATGACAAGTCACCACAGACACAAGGTGTTTTATCAGAATTGCAGCAGATGGCACGTGAGATACTTCTTGGTAATTTTAAAAAAGCAGGAACACTTTCAATGCGTGAATTGGTTCGCTCCAAAGGTGGTAAATTTATTTTTATTGAATATGACCTGGGAATTGGTAATATGTTATCACCTATTTATAGTCTTCTTTTTGATATGGCAATTAAGGAAGCGCTTTGTAGAAAGAAAAGCGAAGGAAGCGTTTATTTTGTCACAGATGAATTTCGTTTAATTTCAAATTTGCAACATGTAGATGATGCTGTTAATTTTGGTCGAAGTCTAGGAGTAAAGTTCATGATTGGTATTCAAAATGTAGAGCAGGTTTATGAAGTTTATGGAGAGCAACGTGCTCGCAGCATTTTATCGGGGTTTTTAACCTCAGTAGCATTTCGAGTTAATGATGCTGGGTCTAAAAAATACATAAAAGATCTGCACGGTAGAAATCGTAAAAAAGATATATATATGGCATCTGTACAGGGACGTGGAATAATAGAAGAAGTACGTGATGCAGATGTCATAGAGGACTGGGACATATCAGCACTTGGAGTTGGGGAGGCTATTATTGGATTGCCTGGTAAAGAACCATTTTGGTTTCATTTTCAGGAGGTTAAATAGATGCAGAATTATAGTGCGCCTGAAGGATTTATATATGATGAAAATTCCTGCATGTATTATCAAAGTGTTCCAAGTTACGATGAAGCAGGGAATGTAAATCAGTTAGTTACATGGTTTAATGCGGAGAGCGGAGAGTATACTCAGTATTATTATTCCATGGACGGTATTCCAATTTTACAGCAAGAGGCACAGGAATATACAAAATTGGTTAATGAAACTGAGACGACATGGCAGGAAAATCTAGAATACGTAGATGAAAACCAACATATTTCAAGAAAAAAAATAGGATATATGATAGGAGTATCCACAATAGTTATCATCGCAATGTTTATTGTATGTGTATATAAGTTTGACTGGTTTGGAAAAATTATGATGATTATAGAGGACGAAAAACCCCATCAAACTGCAACAGATTTCAATACAGATACCAATGCAAATACCAATATAGAGGATGTAATATTAACTGAAAATATTCCAGAGGAAGATCATTCTGAAGATAATCTGGAACTATATGAAGAAGATAAATTTGTACTGGATCTGGATGAACCAATAGTTTGGACGGATAGCACGGTAGAGAGAAGTGTAAGAGAATATCTGAATTTGGAAATAGGGGATATAACACCAAATGATTTAAAAGTCATAAAACATATGTCATTTATTGGAAATAATACATATATTAACGTTGATGAATTGCCTGAAGTGGATATGGAGTTATTCCGAGATTCTACTAATTTGGGGAGTATTGAATCGGTTGCAGACTTTAAATATTTTACTGATTTATACCGTCTGAATTTGATGGAACAAAATATAAGTGATATTTCTGATTTGCAATATGCTTTATCTTTGGAGCGCTGTAGTGTCTATGGAAATCATATTACAGATGTTAGTCCTCTTGCAAAACTGCCACTGTTAAGAGTATTAATATTATCAGAAAATTATATTTCGGACATTTCTTCATTAATCTCGTTACAAAATCTGGAAAAACTTAGTTTTTCATACAATGAGGTTTCGGATATCAGTTTTCTAAATCAGTTGCCTAATTTGCAAGAGGTTGATATGATTTCTAATCCAATTACAAGTCTTGATGGCACAGAACAAATTGCAAAGGTGAGTAGTGATTTATCATCAAAGATTACTGTTGAGAAATTTGAAAAGAATGCTGCTGAGATACAGCGTATATGTAAGGAATATTCCTTAAAAGACTATCTTAATGATAATTCAGAATACGATATATATGATTATGAATTCACGCATGAAGGTTGTGCATTTTATCCGGTGTCAAATTTTGAGGGATGGTATTATGGATATGAAAATCCGGATTATTATGAGTCACAGGATGAGAATTATGCTCTATTATTAATTGAAACAATTAATTATTATGCAGACAAGGATAGTGTCTCAATGGAAGAAGTACGTGATGCCTTGGGAGATTATTTGATAGAAGATACCTATTATAGTGAAATGGATGGTATGGAAATATATACTGCTAGTGCGGTTATAGGAGATGTTAGATATACTTTTTATGATGCAGAGAGTTCGCAAGATACAGAAGTAACAAGTATATGGGCTAGCCCAGTGAATTAATTTAACTAATTTCGGAGGAATAAGTTTTCCTTTAATATTAAAATAATGGAGGTATAAAAACATGTACTTATTTGATTTTTTAAAAAGACTTTTCAAAAAAAATAATATAGGAACAATAATTTATTTATGTATGAATCTAATTATGTATATCGCATTAATGGGTGGATTTGCATTGCCAGAAATGATACCAATGGCAATGTTAATCTATGTGGCATGTTTAGCAATCGCATTGTCTCCCATTGGAGAATTTATTCTTCGTGTGCAATGTAGGTGTAAGAAAATTAAGAAAGCAAAGTTTAAAGACAGGTTAGAACCTTTATTTCAGGAGGCATATAGGAGGGCGAAAATTCTCGATCCTACTATTTCTGATAATGTCAAATTCTATATGAACAAAAGTTTAGATCCTAATGCATTTGCAGTAGGAAGAAAAACAGTTTGTGTAACCCGTGGTCTATGTGAATTAGAGGATGATGAGATACTTGGAATACTTGCCCATGAGTTCGGACATATTGCGCATAAAGATACGGATATGTTACTTGTAATCAATGTAAGCAACTTCCTGCTTACCGCAGTTTTCTTTGTAGTTCGTGTAATAGTGTCTTTTGTAATTATCTTAGTTGGTGGAGATGAACGACCAATTGGTAGTATTCTAGCCAGCTTCTTTATTGACTTATTACTTGTATGGTTAATGAGCTTATGGACTAGGCTTGGAAATTTATTTCATATGAAATCTTCACGTGCAAACGAATATAGAGCTGATGCTTTTTCCTGTGAATGTGGATATGGTAAAAATCTATATAATGCGTTATATAAATTGGAACAAAAATATGGTAGTGGGAAGGAAAAGGGAGTATTTGCGGCACTTGGATCTACACATCCAGAAACTGCAGATCGTCTTGACGCTATTGAAGAATGGACACCTGGTTCTTTGAAAATAATTGAACCAACTACACCAAGTCAACTTGGTAAACAAATGGAGAGTCTAAAAAATAAAGCTATGCAACAAGGTGGAGATGTGCTCCAATTCGCTAAAAATAAAGCGGCTAACGTGCAGATTCCGAAAATCCCGCCAATGCAACCAATGCAAGGACAAATGGCACCTCCAATACCACCTACACCTTCGGCAAAGAAAATCAGTGCTATAGGTGGACAGCTAAAGGAAGGTGAAACGTGCTATGGAAGATATTCGCGAGAGGGAATTTACTATTTTGGTCAAATCATGAAAATAAGCGGAGATGATGTGCAATTTAAATTTTTTGATGAAGTTTCTGATGAAATCAATCAGGATAAAATAATTACATTAGATGCAGCAATTGAGCAACTGCAAGCTTTTGGTAATTGGAATGGCCAGGGAGCGTATTATCCGTGTACTATATTTAAACGTACAAATGATGTAGTATCCGTACGCTATGATGAAGATACTGAAATAGAAGAAAATTTAAAATTTGAGCAGCTAAGGTTTGTGAATAAATAAGGAAAAAAGATTTATTAGATAAGTAGGCTTGGAGGAAAAGAAAAATGAAGAGCAATAAGGGAACTTTGATTTTTCTATGGATTATGATTATATTGTTATTCGGGATGATTAGTGTGCAGTCATTTCTTTTCTTTACTGATCCTGCAAAGAAAAATATTGAAGGTGATGAAAGTAATGAATTAGTACAAAGTGAGAGACAATCGCAGGAAGATGAGATAACAGAAGATACAGTTGAATTGGAAGATATTGTTACAGAACAAGATACAGATATTAGTCCAAATATGGCTGAAAACAGTGAATTGGAGACGGAGGATGTAATTTATATTGAAGAAGAACCTGCAGATTCCTCTGGTGATATATTAACTATAAGTGGCGAAGAAGGACAAATGGCAGAAGTTGGAAAAATGTTAAGTATGATGTCATTGGATCAATTACTAATGAGTTCACCAGGAGAAAAAGACTTTTCATTTGAGGAGTATGATTATTATTATATGCCTTCTGATGGTGGTGGAAATATATATGCTGCATTTGATGCATTCCAAACAGATAATTCTATTAGCATGTGTAAAGGGATGCAAGTTGAAGCAAGTGACCTTTTCGAAGTGGGCAAAGTTTCAGCTTCATCACTTCGCGCTACATATGGAAGTAATTTATTAGAAGATAAAATTGATGATGAATACGTCTTTACTACAGTAGTAGAAGGGGTAACACTTAAATTCTATTCAAATGAGAAAAATGCGCAAGATATTAAGAATGCGTATATTTTCTTTGAATGAGACGGGAGGAAATGAAAAATGGAAAAGTATATGTCACCGGATGGTTTTATCTATGATGAAAACAGCGGCATGTATTATAAAATGACCGTCGCAAATAATGAAAACGGACAGAATGTTCAGTGGATAACATGGTTTAATGCGAATACAGGAGAATACATACAGCAGAGTTATCCCCTAGATCAGATAAATGAAGCTACCCAGGGGAAAATTATTCCTGAAGGATTTTTGTACGACTCAAATAGTGGGCTATATTACCAAAATAGAAAGGCCATAAATGCACAAGGCAATTTATCAGATTATGTAACTTGGTATTATCCAGAAACAGGTGATTATCAAGAAGTGGAATATCCTACTGTACAAGTGCCAGTAGAACAAACGACTAACTACGTTAATTTGCATGAATTAAAGCAGCAAAAGAATGAAATGCAGCAAAAGAATGAAATGCAGCGAAATGAAACACAAAGAAATAAAACAAATAAAAGTAATAGAAGTGTTTCAGTTGCAATCATTATTGCATTGGTATTGATAGCAGCTAATGTAATTTTTGCAAGCATATATACAGTTCCACGAATTCGAAAAAATATGGAAACGAATACAACAGAATCTTTTAATAATGACATTTCCCAGGAAATAGTGAATGAAGAACTTAGTGAAGAAGAATTTTCACAGGATGTAAGTTTGGAAATAGAAAATTCTGATAGTTCTAATGTTTCGGAAACTGTAGATGAAGGAGCAATAGAAAATATTGAACAAGGCGTAACACTCAGTAGTGAAGATACTTATGTATGGCCTAATTTTCCACATGCTAATATTTATTATATGATGGCGGATGAAGATGAGAATTATGCATATACATTGCATCAAAATAAATATGAATGGAAATATGTTGAATCTTCAAACTTAACAAGTGCTGTATACCGGATGCCCAAAAATAATATAAATGGAGAATGGGAAAAGATATTGTCAGTACAACGTAATGGGCAGGATGCAATTGCGACATTTACAGTGGCAGGGGACTATATCTATTATTCTGTAAAGAATTCGGATATGTATTATGATTATTATCGTATTCCAAAAAATGGAGGAATAGGAGAATATCTGTTTAGTGAAGCATTTTCCTATATGCAGGTATATGATAATAACCTTTACTTATTAATAAAAGATTCAGGGAAAATTGGTTATATGTCTACAGAAAGTTTGGTATATAATACAATTAATGATATTCCTTGGATGAGTGGTTTTGGTGCTTTTGGAGGAGCACATGAAAATTTCCAGCTACTAACTCCTTTTTCCGTATATGAAGGTAAGATATATCTAGGTGGTATGATGGACTGGAATTACTATTATGGAACGTATGACTTACAAACGGGGGAAATTGATTGTAAACAGATTCAAGAATACTTAGGAGATAATCCTTCTTATGGAAATTGTGATGTTTTTGGTTTACATATTTTATTTTTTGACAATGCCAATATGGGAGACGAATACGGAAACTGTCTTCTAGCAAGAATGGGTAACGATTTGCTTGCGTATGGTACTGATTATGTTGTGGATTTTTATAAAGTTCCGGACCAAATAACAGGCGGACTGGATACCTGGGAATATTGTGAGGAAAACTATGGGATTCCCATCGACTACATACCATATGCAGCTACAAGTCAGTATCTGTTTTACCCTGATAAGGTATATATTTGCGATGAATATGGTGTGGAAGAACGCGACTTGGAGGATTATATTGACCGCACTGAATCATGGCTAGTAGAGTAACCTATAATATTGATTGGTACCATTACATAAAAAGAATAGTCATCTTAAATTAACCTATGAGGGATATTGGATGGGAACAAAAACAAAAAATTAACAATAGATAATCCATAAATACACTGATTATTGTGCATCAATATAAGCAAGAAGAAGCTAAAACCTAGTGAAATTCAATAGGTTTTAGCTTCTTCTTATTAACGTGAGCTCAGTGAGCGGACAAACTTACGCGTGAAGTCTTGAATTTCATCCATAAATCTCTGATCTGACGTACAGATTATGTAATAAATAATGAGGAACATGTAATAATTAATAAAAATACATCGAATTATTGTGATACAATATTGTAGTAATACTACAGGAATGGTTTACAATTTGATATATTTAAGTAAGAAGAAAGGCAAGACTAAAATGAAAAAACACAAGAAACTACTCAAAAAAATATTGTATATATTGGGAGTGCTATATGCCTTAATGATAGCATTTATCATGTTATGTGCTTTTCAGCCAAAATTAACTGAAGATATAGCAAATTTCTTATATTCTGAAGAAAAGAACACAGATAATCCAAGTACCCAGTTACAAGCAAAGGAAAATACTTTAGATACATTTGGTTCAAATATGAATGAGGAAGCTGTTAGCACGGAAAGAATAAAAAGTATTGTAAGTACAGTTCCAAATGATGATCAATATGTTGTGAATGATGAATCAGAGATTACGCCATCTGAAAATGTCGTTGATAGAAATGGTTATGAGCCTATAGTAGAAAATGCAGAAGAAATTGCAGAAGAAGATGGAGAAAAGCTTGCTGAGATAATAGGATATGGAGAGACAGGAGAAGGACTAGAATTTGATACTCGGTTTCATCCATATTATGTAATGTTAAATAATACTTTAAAGTCACTGTATAGACAGATTTATGCCAACGCCATGGCGGTAAATCCTACTTTTGCACCTATTGAAGTTGTGTCAGTAGACCAACTGAAGGATGTATTTACAGCTGTTTTTGGAGATCACCCAGAGTTATTTTGGCTAGATACCGCATATGAATGTAAATATTTGCCAAATGGAAAATGTGTGCAGTTTAGTCTTCAATTCAATCATACAGCAACTAATTTGGAGATAAACAAACAAGAATTTGAAAATAGTGCTAATAATATTATTCAAGGAACAACCGATCTTGATTCGGATTATGATAAAGAAGTCTATATCCATGACACCCTAATCAGTAAAATAGAATATAATCTCAGCGCACCGCTTAACCAAAGTGCCTACAGTGCATTAGTAAGCGGTCAAACTGTTTGTGCAGGATATGCGAGAGCCTATCAGTATCTGATGCAAAAAATTGGTATCCCTTGCTATTACTGTATGGGATTTGCAGGTGAAAAACATGCATGGAATATTGTCTCACTGGATGATGAATATTACAATGTTGATACAACCTGGGATGATACCAATCCTAATACGTATGACTATTTTAATAAGTCGGACAGGGATTATAATTCTAGTCATATGAGAGAAGATTTATCTATTTACCTTCCCGCATGTAATGGACAAAACTATCGAGATCTAGAGATCACTAATATCGAGGAACCAGTGATAGATAAAATGCAAAGTTTACAAGATTTTGGTTTTACTATTGAAGATATCAAGTATAGTCTTGAAGATTATTATGAAGATTGCTATGACCAAGTTATGAGGAATGGTATGGGAAGTTATAACTTTAATACTATTATAAGTAGTAAAGAAATATTTAACCAGATACTAGAAGCGATTTCAAATAAAACTTATTTTTCAGGATATGCAGATAGGGCATTATTAGATCTAGGTGCAAATAAATATTATATAGAAGCTTATTATGAGGAATTGCAAGATGGATATTATGTTATTTCAAATGTTATATCAATTCAATAAAAGAAAATTTATTGAAATATTAATACTTCTGATTATTATATCTATATTATTCAAGCAAATCACCGTGGCAGTATTATTGGCGGGATTTTTATGGTTCATTTTTGGATTTTCAGTAGAAAAAAAAGTATGGTTATACTATTTCTGCAATCATCTAAGGGATAGACTTGCTAGCATGTTAATTGTTAGTTTTTTTATGGTAGGATCATATTTGGTTATCTATGATAAATGCGGTAATATTAGTATCATGGTTCCGTTATTTGGACAAATATTGTTTGATTTCCCTATTCTTAGAAGTACAAAAACGCCAGCACCTCATTTTTGGTTCTTCTTTAATATGATAATTGTTGAACTAGCATTTTTATTTTGGATACTAACGAAATCATCTTAATAAACAATCAACTTCAAAATGATAATTTCTGAAAGGCATAATTTAGTATTTGAGCCATTTGAACAGGTGATTCTATACAACCGTTGTTTATCCATCTTTTAATCATTTGATATCCACCATATAGGATATAATCATGAAAGTAGGAAATATTAGAAATATTATCGTCTGTAATCTTTAGATTTATTTTTTCTAAAATAGATGGAAGGTATAACATACGTTTTGGAAATTCCGGATCAATATTAGAGTTAATTAGCATTTTGCATAAATCAAGATTATTCTTAAAGAATGTAAGTATATTAATTAGGCTTTCTTCTCCTGTTATATGTTCTCCGTTAGAGGTTAACTGTTTTTCAATCTGTGAAACTAGGATTTCCTCCATATCTTTTAATAAGTCATATTGAGAACCGTAGTGTTTATAAAAAGTAGAGCGGTTTACATTAGCATGCTCACATAGCGCTCGTATAGATATTTTGTGAATTTCTTCTGTTTGCAATAATTTCAAAAGACTTTCCCGTAAAAGTTGTTCTGTAATCTGTGATCTTCTATTATCTTTATTATTCATCTTTATTCCCATCTCCATACTTTAGCATGAACTTAAATCTTAAAATTTAATTAAATAAACATTTTAGGGCAACACTTTGTAAAAATATGTTGTCTTAATAGCCAAAAAACAAAAACAGTTGGTTGAAAAAGCAACACATGTATATTATAAATATTAATGAGAATTTGTCAAATAAAAAAGGAGTGCAGAAATGGATAAAACAGCAAAATTTTTAGTAAAAAGACGGTATTTTATATTTTTAGCAGTGTTAATTTTCACGGTTTTTAGTGGAATTATGATGAGTAAGGTAAATATTATTACAGATATGACGGAGTTTCTACCGGATGATTCATTAATGAGAACGGGTCTTCACATTATGGAAGAAGAGTTTCCTGAGACATCTATAGAAAATACCATTAGTGTCATGTTCACAGGGCTTCCAGATGAAAAAAAGGAGTCATTAAAGTTAGAATTAGGTAATATGAAATATGTTGAAACAGTAAATTATGAAGCCGAAGACACACATTATAATAAAGAAAATTATACATTGTATGTTTTAAATATCCCATATGACTATGCATCAAAAGAAATGAATAGTGTGGAGAGTGCGGTAATAGATAGTTATACCGATCAATATGATATGATTTATAGCGTAGATGATGTGAATGGAAGTGGATTACCATTATGGATTCTAGGAATCGCACTGGTACTATTGATGGTAATTCTCTTTATAATGAGTAATTCATGGGTAGAGCCTTTTCTTTTTCTAACAACAATTGGTATTGCAGTTATTATAAATATGGGTACCAATGCATTCTTAAGTGGGGTATCAGAAAAAACATATTCCGTTTCAGCCGTATTGCAGTTGGTGTTATCTATGGACTATTCCATTATTCTGATGAATCGCTATCGTCAGGAATTAAAGTTAAATGATAATCGTCAAGAAGCTATGAAAAATGCTATAGTTGGTGCATTTTCTTCCATAACCAGTAGTTCAATTACCACGATCGTAGGTTTACTTACACTATTGTTTATGAGCTTTAAAATAGGCGCCGATATGGGTATCGTTTTAGCAAAGGGTGTTATGATCAGTATGATTTGTATCTTTACTGTTCTTCCAGCACTGATACTTACCTTTGATAAATTAATTCAAAAGACCTCAAAAAAAGAACTTCATATAAAAATGGATAAGATAGGATATTTTAGCTTTAAATATAGATACGTTATATTATGTATTTTTGCTGTGTTTTTTGTAAGTATGATGTTGTCAAAAGGAAGTACGAATATTGTATATACTATGTCAACTGAAAATAAAATATATGATATTTTTCCCCAAGACAATAAAATTATTATGCTGTACAACAATAGTGATGAAACAGCAACTGATAAATTAATTACAGAAATCAATAAAAATGATAGCGTGGAAAGTGTTGTCTCATATGCAACTACCATTGGAAAACAATATACGGCCAGTGAAATGATAAACGTAATAGAAAAAATGGGTTCAGATATGGAAATGGATTCTATTATGTTAGATCTTATCTATTACGAAAAATATAAAAAAGGGGAAATAGGAAATATTTCTCTTGATGAGTTTATTGGGTTTATTGAGAATGATATTATGACAAATGAGATGTTTTCTTCCCAATTTGATGAAAATAGCATTGCGCAGATAAAAATGTTTTCGCTATTTTCAAGTATTGAAGAGTTAACCAAAATTAGAAGTAGCGCTGAACTTGGACAGATATTTAATATGGATAGTACAATAATTGATTCCATGTTTGCCATGAGTGGGATTTCAACTATGAGCATTCAGCAATTCTTACAGGTGATTACGACTAATCCAACAATGGTAGCTTCCATGGCATCAGATAATGCTGAATCAGCACAGCAAATGCAGCTATTACAGATGATCATTACAGGGGTAATGGAAGAAAAAATGTATAGTGCCACTGAATTATCTCAAATTCTTGGTAGTACCTCAGAAGCTATGAATGAATCTAGCATGGAGTTATTATATACATTGTATTTTAGCAGTCACAATTCAGATAACACATGGACAATGTCAATTGCAGAACTTTTTGATTACACTGTAAATAATATGGCTGTGAATGATAAGTATGTTAGCTTTTTTGACAAAGATACAGTGGAAATGCTAAACGATGCAAAAGTCGATATTGATCTTGCAATTAAAATGTTAAAAGGCGATCAACATTCTCTACTTATCATAACAACCACTTTACCGGTTGAATCTGATGAGACAAATAGTTTCTTAAAAGAATTAACAATTAGATGTGATGAAGACTTTGATTCTGAGTACTATTTCATTGGTAATTCTCCATTACAGTATGAGATTTCATTAACCTTTGGTGATGAAATGAATAAAATAACTATTTTCACTGCTGTAGCTATATTTATAGTTGTTTTAATTACCTTTAAATCACTAGTAATTCCGTTAATACTAGTCTTGACTATTCAGGCAGCTGTGTACGCTACCGTTGTAATCATTGGATTACAGGGATTTAGTATTAATTATATAGCGCTTCTGATTGTTCAAAGTATTCTAATGGGAGCAACCATAGATTATGGGATCTTATATACAAGCTATTATCGTGAAAAACGTAAGTCAATGGAAACTAAGGAAGCTCTAATCGGCGCCTATAATGGTTCCATTCATACTATTCTTACATCTGGTTTGATCATGGTTGTAGTAACTGGAATTCTAGGATATGCATTTGAAGATCCAACAATAGGACAGATTTGCTATACCATTTCTATGGGAGCATCCTGTGCACTGATATTAATATTATTTGTTTTACCAGGAATTCTAGCAGTGTTTGATAAGTTAATATGCAAAGACCACTACTAATTTAGAAAAGAGTCTTAAACCTAGTAAATGAGGTTTAAGACTCTTTTTGGTTATTTCCCTTGAGATTTCAAAAAAACTAATAAATTCTGAAATAAAATATTAATAAAGAGGGAACTTTAATATTAAATAGATTAATACCTAGGACATTGCCAATAGGTGATTTTTTTTTGCTTTATTATGGAAGATGGTGCACATTTGAGCGCAGTTTAGTACACAGTTTAGTACAAATAGCATTTTGCAACATTAATTATTACGTGTATACGCCTAATTATGACAGTATGGATATTATTATGTAGAAAAATGTTAAAATATAAGAAAAAAATAGGAGTAATAAAATTAATATTTGTAATATAGTCATAATCAAGTTTTGAATAAGTATATAAAATTTTACTTTATAGCACCAAGGGTAAGACCAATATAAATAATACTGACAACACTTAGGAGAACATAATGATTAAAGTGAAAAACATCCAAAACTTAAATGAAATATTAGATTTAATAGAAAATCATGAATTTGATACTAAAAGTGGCAGACATAAGTCTAAATATTTATATAGAGGACTACCTAATGAAGAGTTTAAGATTCAAACAAATATAAACAGAAATTATAAAAACGATCATAGAGATAGGGAAAAGTGTATATTAAGAAATTTTTCTAAGTATGTTGCAACGAAAGACTTACAAGTAGAAGAATCAATATGGAGTGAGCTGATTATTGGACAACATCACGGATTCCCAACAAGGCTTTTAGATTGGACATATTCTCCATTAATAGGTTTACATTTTGTAACTAGTTGCGAAGACTTATCAAATATGGATAAACAAAATGGGGTTTTATGGAAAATCGATATGGAAGAATTAAATGCAATGTTACCTAATGTTTACCAAAAGGTTCTTAATGATGATAATACATCTTTTTTCACCTTAGATATGGTTAATAATCTAGTTAAAGAATTAGATGATTATGACGATGATATGAAATCTCATTCAATGGTTTTAATCGAGCCGCCAATTATAGATAAAAGATTAATTAATCAATATTCATGTTTTTCGATTATTCCCAAAAGCATGAATATTGAAAAGTTTTTAAATTCTAAAACAAATAATACAGTAAAGTATATAATTGATAAAGATTTAAGATGGAGAATTAGGGATATGCTAGACATAATGAATATCAATGAAAGTATAATGAACCATGGATGGAAGTATCCTACAGGTGGGCCATTTGAGTATTCACTAAGTATTGCAAATAAAATGAGAAGCCAATTAGTATAAAGCAAAGTCTTTTATGAAAATGAACTTAATATCATTGGCAATTTTTTCACTATTCAGTTTGATATTTAACATGAATAGTGAATTTAGGTAGACATTTATTAAAGTAGTATTTAAAATACCTTTATGGACTAATAATTGCGTAACTCATAACTCTTTAAAAATATATTGGAAGTGTTAAAGAGAGTCGTAAAGGAGAAAACATACTTTGATATATTTAGATGATTTTACTTTTCCGGATTCAGAACAAGAATATGATTTTTTCATGTCGATTTTAAGAACCTGTTATGATTCATTCTATCCATTTAAGATTTTATCTCAAAAAAATTTTAGAAGAATAGATTTTGAACCAATTACTATTTTATATGGTGGAAATGGTTCGGGAAAAACAACTGTATTAAATATTATTGCAGAAAAATTAGAAATTACAAGAGAATCCGTTTATAATCGATCTAATTTCTTCGAAGATTATACCTCATTATGCAAAATGAATATGGTTGAGGATTTACCAGGAGAAAGCAAGATTATAACTAGTGATGATGTGTTTGACTATATGCTAAACATTCGCACATTGAATGCGGGTATAGATGAAAAAAGAGTAGAGTGTTTTCAGGATTATCTAGAAACTAAATATTCAACATTTCGAATGCAGTCATTAGATGATTATGAGCAGTTGAAAAAGGTGAATATGGCAAAGAGTAAAACACAATCCAAATATGTACGTGGCAGATTAATGGACAATGTAAGAGAACGTTCAAATGGAGAAAGTGCATTTATGTATTTTACAGAAAAAATTAAAGGAGATGCATTATATTTACTGGATGAACCGGAGAATAGTTTATCTGCAGATAACCAAATTAAACTTGTGAAATTCTTGGAAGATTCAGCTAGATTTTACAATTGTCAATTTATAATTTCAACTCACTCACCCTTTCTGCTATCTTTAAAGCAAGCAAAAATATATGATATGGATGAAACTCCAGTTGATGTTAAGCGGTGGACAGAATTAGAAACCGTGAGGATTTTTCGGGACTTTTTCAAAAGCCATGAAGGAGAATGGATATGAATAAGAGTATGAAGTTACATATTAGTGTGAATGGGCACTATTTGAGGGTTGGGATTTTATTTATTATCTATCTTATATTAGTGCTGGGGAGTAAAGGTTATTTTGACGTTGATGATAGTGTGGAAAGTGTCCGAGACGGGATTATTAAATTGATTAAGCATTTTGTTATAGGGATCCCAATGTTTATTATAAACATACTGCCCGTTTTGGTATCTGGCGGCATTATTGTTTTGAGTGCTCTAAACAAGCCGGTAAAAAAGCTGTTTTTATCAACTATGATATTAATTGTTGTATATCATATCTTTTATTTTATTCTAAGCATTGGCTCGTTTACCTTGAGTTGGCAATTTCTATCATCTACTATTTTATTTATTGTTTTGTTTTTTTATTTTATCTTAGGTTCTGAAGCAAAAGCAAAAGCACGTAAGCCTATTTTTGAATTCGAGTTTGACTTTAAACTCAGTAAATACAATATGTCGGTTGCAGGTGTCATGATAGTTTTATTGGTGATGACAGTGGTGTCACCTATGGTTGTTATTGGAGATGGGGCGGAATTTGCATTATTAGGACTAGGAGAAGCAGCCAGTCTTAACGAAACAGTAGGTAGTGTATCAAAGATACTAGAAGATTTGTTAGTAGCGTTGATGAACTTCACAAAGAAGCTGCTGAAAAATCAACCGTTTATTTGATTGGAATTTTGATTTTAGCTTTAAAAATGGCTCTATATCAATTTTTTAAATTTAAATCACTTTAATAAGCCTTTTGGTAAAGAATAAAGGGATATTCCCTCTATACTGT
>DATESN010000088.1:0-18668 GCA_035270785.1 Lachnospiraceae bacterium
TGTAGATAGTTTTTTCATGATATTCACCTTCCTTGATAAAAAATAAGTCAATAGGTACACGCGGGATTAGGGTAAAAAAGCCCCCAGAATCTAGCGCGGTTCAACATATTTTCTATCTAGTCTTGTGACATAAAAAACCCCCACAAACATAGAGTTTGCAAGGCTTTGCTTTACTGCGGATGACAGGAATTGAACCTGCACGGTCTCCCACTAGATCCTAAGTCTAGCGCGTCTGCCAGTTCCGCCACATCCGCAAGATCGTGACTAGCACGATTGATATTGTATAACAGTTTTACTATTTTGTAAATACTTATTATAAAAATAATTTGGAACTTATAAAATTCATTTCTTCCTATTTAAGTTCCAAGTTTTATTGGCTTATGCATTATCCGGTATTTCTCTTATTACTTTGTGATATACCCGAACCAAAAATATAACGGTCAATGTAAGTGCCATAATCTCAGCAATGGGAAAGGACCACCAAACATTCGACAATACCCCAGATAACGATAATAAATATGCGGCTGGCAATAATACCACCAATTGTCTTGCCACCGAAACAATTAAACTATACATAGCATTACCCAATGCTTGAAAAGCAGTACCTGCAATAATACAGAATCCTGCTATTAAAAACCCTATACTTATAATGCGAAAAGCCGGAATTCCAATTTCCAACATAGCATTTGATGCGTTAAACATCATAAGTAATCTTTTTGGAAATATTTGAAATACTAAAAATCCTACAAACATAATGCTCATGGAATAAAGCATACTTAGCTTTATCGCTTTTATTACCCTACCTCTTTTTCCTGCCCCGTAATTATATGCAACTATTGGAATCATTCCATTATTCAAACCAAAAATCGGCATAAATATAAAGCTTTGCACTTTGAAGTAAACTCCGAATACCGTAGTTGCTGTTATCGTAAACGATAATAATATTTGATTCATCCCATACGTCATCACTGAGCCTATGGCCTGCATAAAAATAGATGGCACGCCAACTTTATATATTTGCCCAATAATGTTTTTATCAGGTTTAAAACCCCTATAACTTATTTTAACTTCACTATTTACTTTTTGGTTCATATAAATTGCCAATATTCCGGCAATTGTTTGACCAATTACCGTCGCCAAGGCAGCACCTGCAACGCCAAGCTTTGGGAATCCAAAATATCCAAATATTAAAATTGGATCTAATATTAAGTTTATAATCGCACCTGTTCCCTGTGTTGCCATTGTATACATTGTCTTACCGGTTGCCTGAAGTAACTTTTCAAAAGTTAATTGCATAAAGATACCGAAAGAACAAGCGCAACATATTGTCAAATATTGTTGTCCATATGATAAAACACTTGTTACATCAGTCTGACTCCTATAAAACGGACCAGTTACAAATAATCCTATTAGTAAGAATAAAACATATCCCAACACAGCCAAAAATATCCCATTTTCAGCTACCTTACTTACCTTTTCTTTATCATTTTCTCCTAGTGATTTAGATAGAATTGCATTAATTCCAACCCCAGTTCCAGTACCAATAGCTATCATCAAAATTTGAATCGGAAAAGCTAACGAAACAGCCGTTAATGCATCCTCACTTACCATTGATACAAAGATACTGTCTACAATATTGTAAAGGGCCTGTACTAGCATTGATATCATCATTGGTAATGACATCGTTATCAGTAGTTTATTAACCGGCATTATTCCCATTTTATTTTCATTTTGTTGTTTTTGTTGTTCTTGTTCAACCATCATCCGTACTCCTATCCGCAAGCATTCGCTTGCAATCAAATCCATTCGTATTTCCATTTTGCTACTTCATATTTATTCATATACCCTGTAACTTTTCATCTACATTAATATAATCCTATATCATTAAAGAAAATAAAGAACGGGAAGTCTATTTTTCAGACTTCCCGAATCCTGTATGATGAGACATCGGGGATTCGAACCCCGGACAACTTGATTAAAAGTCAAGTGCTCTACCAACTGAGCTAATATCCCGAACAATCATTATAAGTGCTTTATTACACTAACAGGGCTAGCAAGATTCGAACTTGCGAATGCAGCAGTCAAAGTGCTGTGCCTTACCGCTTGGCGATAGCCCTACATTTTAAACGGTTGCAATAACCGAGGGTGGATACAGGGGCTCGAACCCTGGACCTCCAGAACCACAATCTGGCGCGATAACCAACTACGCTATACCCACCATATGAAAGAAAATTTAAACATAGGTTTGTTTTTTCCACATAAATGTGCTCGAAGGGATTCGAACCCCCGACCCACGGCTTAGAAGGCCGTTGCTCTATCCGACTGAGCTACGAACACAAGATAACTAATATTTTGCAATATTAAAGCGGGTGATGGGAATCGAACCCACGCGTCTAGCTTGGAAGGCTAGCGTTCTACCATTGAACCACACCCGCATATTACTCTATTTGAAATTGTATAAAAATCGGGGTGACAGGATTCGAACCTGCGGCCTCCTGGTCCCAAACCAGGCGCTCTAGCCAAGCTGAGCCACACCCCGTAGTTATTTTGTATCACGATATTTCCGTGACGCAAAATAAATTATATAATAAGGTTCCCCTATTGTCAACATATTTTTTAACTTTTTTATATGTATTTGTTTTATTGACATTGCATGTCCATCTTTTGTTATAGATAGTTAATTTTAAAACTTGCTTTCCCATTTTCATCCAACTCCATAATAATATAAGACGGTTTTTTTCCCTCTTGCCTTGGGTATGTTAAACTACCTGGATTAATTGCAATGATGTCCTCATCTTCTTCTACAAGCGGTTTATGAGTATGTCCATACATTACAATATTAACACCCCTGGCCTTTGCCTCTTTTTTTATAGTTTCATTTCCCATGGAAACATAGTAATTATGACCATGAGTAAGCCAGACACTATACTTCCCAATATGAAACTCAAGTTCCCTTGGCAGTTCAGAAAAGAAATCATTATTACCTAAAACCATTTTTATGGTACAATTGGCATCGTCGTCAATGATATCATCACTTCCCTCATTATCGCCACAATGTATAATCATATCTATGGGTGATACTCTTTCTCTTTCTATTACTTTAATATAATTTTCATTATGTCGATGTGTATCACTAACAATAAGAACTTTCATTCACTTCACCTACTGATTTTTTCTTTAGTTCCTCTTTCATTTTTTTTAGTGCTTTTCCCCTATGACTTTCACAGTTCTTTTGTTCCGGCGTTAAATCCGCTGTTGAGCACCCATACTTTGGCAATATGAATATAGGATCATATCCAAAACCATTGCTTCCCGAAGCTTCGTATCCTATGTTTCCCTCCATAAAACCTTCTGTTGTTATTATTTCACCATCTGGAAAAACAGCTGCAATGGCACATACGAACCTTGCTGACCTTTTTTCCTCCGGTACGCCCTCTAAACGATCAAGGATTACTTGATTCTTTATTGTATAGGAAGTATCTTCCCCAAGGTATCTTGCAGAATATATTCCAGGCTCTTTTTCTAAATAATCCACTTCCAACCCAGAGTCATCTGCCAAAACAATTTCATGACATATCTTGGCTATCGCTTTTGCCTTTATGATTGCATTTTCCTTAAATGAGATTCCATTTTCCTCTATATCTATTGAAATTCCAGCATCCTTTAAAGATAATACTAAAACATTCATATCTTGAAATATCATGCGAACTTCTTTCATTTTACCTTCATTTCCTGTCGCAAAGATAATCTTTCTCATCATCACACCAATCTGCATGCTTTAGCATGCACTAAATTCAAAAGTTGAGGTTAGCCTCAACATCACACCAATCTGCATGCTTTAGCATGCACTTAATTCAAAAGTTGAGGTTAGCCTCAACATCACACCCGTCTGCATGCTTTAGCATGCACTTAATTCAAACGTTGAAATCCCTCTCTCACCTGTAGGCCTCTAATATTCCTTCATATATGCCTTCCGCTATTTTCATACGATATTCATCCTGTCCTAGCAAAAGCGCTTCCTTTTTGTTGCTTAAAAAGCCTACCTCAAGTAAAGCTACCGGAATAGTAGCTTTACTTACAATCACATTATCTTCCTTAGTCATAATTAAACCATTTGCTCTTCCATTCACTAATGTAACAACGGATTTTTCTATCATATCTGCTAGTTCCAGGCTGCTAAAACGGGGGATAAAAAAATTTGAATTATACACCGTTTGTATTCCATACATGGAATCATCTTCCAACTTTGAAACTGCATGAATACTTATAAACATATCCGCATTGATATCATTTGCAAATTGTACTCGCTTTTCACAATCTGGATTGCTATCATCTAGTCTTGTATAATATACTTTAATATCCGTTTCCGACAATAGACTCTGCAACTTCATTGCTATATCTAAATTTAATTCCTTTTCAACAATTCCATTTGCTATATTTCCAGATTCTGTACCACCATGCCCTGGATCAATTACAATTATCTTATCATATAGCTCCCTCGGAGACTGAAACTCCAAGCACAAAGAATTATTTTTTTTCACTATTTCACACTCATAAATATCGGTCATTTTAATTTGAAATATAGAAACGCCATTTTTATAGGTGTATAAAACGGACTTTATTTTATCATTATTACCAGAAATAGAATTAATATCATAATAATTCTCTTCCATTCCCTCGAAATACAAAGTCACTGTATTTACCAAATAATCATTCACTATAGAAATATCATCTTCCATTACTTCCTCACTTACAGGAATGTAAACATATTTTGCATTTAATTTCTTTACTATCGTAAGTTTCTTCATAGAATTGGAATCTATCTCACTAATTATTTCTATAAGATTACTTTCATTCTGTGAAACTGATTCATCAGATGCATATGTAACCGCTCTATTTTCTATATAGAGCATCATAAAACTCATAGCTAATAACGTGAAGATTGATCCATATATAGCTGTTAGTTTCATTATCTTTTCATGCATTTGAATTTAACTCACACTTTCCTTGGGGGTTTTGGGCCTAAATATTGATAAAAATATGTTTTTAACATACCGTTATAAATTTTACGATTTTTATTTGCCTTTTTACCAATATCTCTTTCTGCATTTTCATAGGAAGATATCAAATACATAGACCATGAATCTAAATTTTGAAATCTTTGCCCAATGCTTCTATATAATGGTACTAAGTTTTCTTTTTCTTCTAATCTCTCCCCATAAGGAGGATTCGTAATAATAAAGCCATATTTTTTGGGATGGCTCAATTGTTCTACCGGGCGTTGTTGAAAATGAATTAGTTTTTCAACTCCAGCAAGTTTTGCATTTTCTCTTGAAATTCTAACCATCTCGTCATCAATATCATAGGCCTGTATATCCGTATCTATTGATAAGTTAATATTTTCATTTGCCTCATCACTTGTATTATACCATACTTTTTTATTAACAATATGATCCCATCTTTCTGATATAAAAGAGCGATTCATTCCTGGTGCAATACCAGCAGCCATTAATGCTGCTTCAATAGGAATCGTTCCGCCTCCACAGAATGGATCAACAAGTATCCTATCCTTATTCCAAGGTGTTAGCATTATTAATGCTGCTGCCAAATTTTCAGCAATTGGAGCTACTGCATTTAATTTACGATACCCTCTTTTATGTAACGATTCCCCCGTGGTATCTAAACCAATTGTCACTTCATCTTTCATCAAAAAAACGCGCACAGGAAAACTGTCCCCATCTTCGTCAAACCAATTAATATGATACTTGTCCTTTAGACGCTCTACCATGGCCTTCTTCATAATAGATTGAATATCTGATGGACTAAATAGTTTACTCTTAATGCTCGCTGCTTTTGCAACCCAAAACTTTCCATCCCTAGGAATAAAATTTTCCCAAGGTAATGCCTTGGTTCCTTCAAATAATTCGTCGTAGGTTTCTCCATGAAAACTTCCTACTTTTATAAGGATCCGTTCTGCAGAACGCAAAAAGACATTAGCACGGCAAATTGCTTCTTCATCGCCATAAAATGTTACTCTTCCATCTTCTACCATGGCAATTTCATATCCCAAATCATATATCTCATTTTTTAATACCGCTTCCAAGCCAAAATGGCAAGGTGCAATTAATTCATATTTTTTCATATTTATATATTATAGCCCTTCTAATTTCCTGTCAATCTATTCAGACTAAATTAATTTAATATAATGAAAAACAGCGATAGAAATAATCTCTATCGCTGTTTTATATTCGTATTGTTATTTTTTAAAAATCAAAATCATTTCTTTCTTTGTAACTGTTTGAACAATCGCTCTCTTTGTTTTGATTGGAATTTTTGTTTTGATTGCTAGTTTTGTTTTGATTGCTAGTTTTGTTTTGATTGCTAGTTTTGTTCTGATTGTTGTCCTTTGTATTGTTTGATTGACTGTTTGATTGGACATCTTTTTGGCTTTGGTTGTTATTCATGTTGTTAGTGTTGCTTTCATTTTTTGACATCTGAAATACCTCCTGAATATTTTTGGTTACATGGGTAGTATTTCTTATGAGTTAAAAATTATTCCATAAATATTAAACTCTTGCAAATTTTTCTATAAATTCTTTTAAATTCATTCATTATAATCTTTTATTAATTTTTGAAATCATCTTTACTACTAGAATTAATAAAATCAATGGAAAAAAGAATTTAAGTAATATTGCAATAACAGAAAATATTAATCCAAATACAATCAAAAGTATTACAATAATAAAACCCACAATAAACCATGATTTTAATTTCATCTTATTATAAGAAAAACCTTCTTCATTTTCTTGATTATTCTTTGTGAAATCCGCCATTCCATCTTCATTATTACCCATTTTACTTTCGCTAACATCAATCATTGATTTTGCTAATAAGCGTGGGTTCCCTAATTCTTGTAGTACCTCTTCTTCCATTTTTCCTTTGCGGATTTGCATATCTATATATTCTTCATAATATCTAGCATGTCCATCTATTTCATTGGCAGAAAGACTTCCAGATAATGCTTTCCTTAATTCTTCAACAAATTCATATCGATTCATATTCCTTATTCTCCTAAATCATATTATTTTTTCATATGTATTCTTTATTATAGATATATTTATATAAAAAAACAACAGCCCTTTTAAATTTCAAAAGACTGTTGCATCATACATTTTCTTTTAAGATAATCTCAACCTTTTACTGCTCCTGATACCATTCCCTTAATAATCTGTTTGCTAAATGCAAAGTACAATATGACTACAGGAGACATAGTTAGTAACATAGCTGCCATAATTTTAGGATAATCAGAGCTAAACTGTCCCGTGAATTGTTTCATTGCTAACGGAACCGTGTGAAGGGCTGTCCTTTTTAATAATAATAAAGCAAACGCAAATTCATTCCAACAGGAGAATGTCTGAATAATACCTACGGTTACTAAAATCGGTTTTGCAACTGGTAATATAATTCTAAATAATGTTCTACTAAAACTACTTCCATCAATCGCTGCTGCTTCCTCGAGTTCAATTGGAATCGCTTTTATATAGCCTTCTACCAAGAAAATAGCAATGGGAATACCAAAAGAAACATAAGGAATGATTAGTGTATACCAACGATCATTCAGTCCAATATTACTAAATACCACATAGATAGGAACCATTAACGAATGGATAGGAATTAACATACCCATTAAAAACAAAATATATAAAATTCGATTTCCTTTGAATTTTACTCGTGCCAAAATATATCCTACTACAAACCCAAAAGCAACAATTAATAAAATAGATAAAATGGTTGTTCTTGAACTATTAAACATGGATGCCCATATGTGATAATCCGTATTTGTCATAACGCGAATATAATTATCAAAGGTAGGATTAGAAGGTAGCCCCATAATATCTGCATTAAATACTCTCTTAACTTTTAGAGAAGAATAAAACATCCATACTAAAGGGAAAATACAAGTAATAGAGAAGAAGATCAGCATGATATTCAAAAAAAAGGATAATATTCCTCTTTTTACTTTTTCGCCAGGGGAATTAGGATTTTTCCCTGCAATACCATTTGGATTATATGCCATTATCATTTGCCTCCTTTTTCTCTTGTAAGATAACCAACAATTGATTGGGAACCACCAATAACAACTAAACTAACAATAAAGATGCCCACCGAAATAGCACTACCATATCCCATATTCTGTTGCATAAAAGAAACTTTATATCCATAGAGTGCCATAACCATAGAAGCATTACCTGGCCCTCCAGTTGTCATAACAAAAATATGATCAAAGGCTTTCATATTACCCGCAATACATAAGGTAACACAAACAAGTAAGGTGTTTTTAATTAAAGGAAGAACAATATAAATAGCACGTTGGAACCCATTCGCTCCATCAAGTTCAGCTACTTCGAAAATCTCTGCATCCACTGATGAAATAGCTGAAATAATGATTACCATATAGTAACCAATGAATTGCCATATTAAAGGGATTGCAATCAATAACATAATAATTTTAGGATCATTTAACCAAACATATTTGGCATTTCCTTTACTAAAATGCCCAATTGCCCAGTTTAGAATTCCTCTTCTAGAATCATAAACCATTGTCCATATAAAACCAATGGAAACAGCAGAAACAGTACTTGGGAAAAACCCAAACGTACGATGAAGTCCTTTTAATTTTACAAGACGTGAATTAATCATTAATACAAAAACAAATGCAATACCAATTTGTCCAATAATACATGCTACTACTAAATATATATTATGGCTAAATGCATGCCGAAAAACTGAGTCCTTAACAAGACTCACGTAATTGTCAATTCCAATAAAAGTTTTATTCGGTCCGCCCTTCCATTCGAAAAAGCTGTAATAACCTGCTGTAATTAAAGGAAAAAATACAGCGAAAATATATAATACCATTGGTATTAATAAATAGGCGAAAATAACTCTGCCCTTAGGTCGAATCGATTTTAGCATCTCGTCGCCTCCTACTATTATGTGAAATACTTTTTATTACCAGATAACTTAACAGTTAGGTCTTACCTGACTGTTTCCAGATAAGACCTAAACAATTATTTATTTATTTATTTAATTATTTATTATAGTTTTATTGAATATTAATAGTTAGCCACATAAGCTGCTTGAGCATTTGCTGCAACTGTAGCTGGGTCAATACTTCCATTAATCATTTCTTGAAGGTCTGTGTTAAGAACATCCCAAACAGCGCCTGTTACAAATGAATCATAAATTTCACATGGAGTTGTATCTACATATGAGAAATTGTAGAAATCTTGTGTGAATTGATCAAATTTACTTAAATCTACACCTGAAACTTTTGTAATTCCACTTAATGCATAGTTAGAAGCTACAAATTCAGCAAATGCTGGTCCTGTAATTTCATAAGCTAAATCGATAGCTGCTGCTAATTTAGCTGGATCACTTGCTAATTTTGCATTGATTGCAACTGCATATCCTAATCCCATGTTTTGAGTATTTGTAGAAGCTGTAGCTCCTGCTGGTTGAGGTATAACAGCAAATTTAGTAGTTGCTTTAAGATCTGTTCCTTCTAAAGTAGCTCCGATGTAAGAAGCATCCCAGTTACCGCCGATGAAAGCTGCTGCATCGCCAGAGATATAGTATTCACGAGCTTCTTCGTTGTTAACAGCGTTATAATCTGAATTAAATACGCCTGAAGCGAAGATATCTTGTGTAAATTGAAGTGCTGCAACAAAATCAGCATCTGTAAAAGCTGCGCCTGTTTTTTCAATTAAAGAGTGAGTCCAGTCAGCGCCTGTAAATCTATCACCTACGGTTGACAAGAAGCAAGAGTTAAGTTGCCATTTACCACTGTTACCAAATGCGATGGTATCCATACCTTGTGCATCAAAGTATTCTTTTGCTTCAATAATTTCATCCCATGTTGCTGGGAATGTATCATATCCAGCTGCTGCCCATACTGCAGAGTCATAAACCACTACTGCACATGTTCCTGCTACTAAAACTGGAATACCATATGTTTTACCACCTGTTTGGAAAGGATAGAATAATGCTTCATCATATTTGTCAGCATATGGAGAAGCTGCAATAATATCTGTCATATCCATGATAAGTCCTTGTTCCGCCCAAGATTTTGTATTCATACCTTGTAATAAGAATACGTCTGGAAGATCATCCGCTGCTGCAAGAGTAGCAACTTGTGTTTTGAAATCATCGTTTGATAATACAGTTTGTACTAAATTAATATCTGCATTAGCATCATTCCATTGTTCTAAAACGGTACGAAATCCATCAGATCCACCATTTCCTTCAGATTCTTCTGAAGTAGAGAAATGCATAATTTCAAGATCTCCTGTGTATGCTGCTGTTTCTTCTTTCACATCTTTTTCAACATCATCTTTTACTTCTGTTTTAACGTCATCTGTTTTGTTAGTATCTTTGCTTCCACAACCTACTAATAAGGTTGCTACCATAGCTGTTGATAATAACACGCTTAATAATTTCTTTTTCACTTTTTAGTTCCTCCTCTGAAATTTTATAAGTGATTGGTTAATAAGTTACCATGCATTTATATGATTACCATAATTGCTTATGGTAGAAATGCCTTCTATAATTCGAAGTATTTGCTTTAAATCAAGGGCAAGATGGAATCCCCTTCGACTAGTCCGCCTGTTACAATAATTTGTTCAATAAGTGTTGATTTCGGTTTTTCAATTAGGTCAATTAACTTTTCTGCTGCTACCTTCCCAATTGTTTTCGTATCCTGTTTTACTGTTGTTAGATTCGGTTGAAATTGATATGCCAGATTTATTCCATCATATCCTGCTACAGAGATATCTCCAGGCACACTTAAACCCCTGGTCTTTATAGCATTAATTCCACCAATGGACGCGTAGTCATCTGGATATACAATGCAAGTTGGCGGATCACATAAATCAAGCAATTCTTCTGTTCTTTCCGCTGCTAATTGTAAATCCCTATACGCCCCTGCTTTTATATATTCATCAGGTATATGTAAACCAAGTTCCTCTACCACATTGTAAAAACTAGAAAGTCGATTTTTTGTTACGGATGTATCATTTCCATGAATATATGCTATTTTCCTATGCCCCTTATCGTAAATATAGGTAATTAAGTCTTTCATACCTGTTATATTGTCAGAAGCGACTGACATTCTGCCATCAAATAAATAGTCAATGATAACAATTGGTAAATCACTTTCCAAAAGTTCAACCACTTCTGAATCACCAAAGAAAATGCAAGCTATCACAATTCCATCTAAACCCCTGTATCTAGTATGTTCCAAATATGACATTCTATTCTTTCTCAACTTGCTGCAATTTAGGAATGTAATATCATATCCCTTTTCTTCTGCAGCAACTTTAAAGCTGTCTAGTACATTTGCAAAATAATCATGGGTTAGGCCACTTAGGGATTCATCTGCAAACAATACTCCCAAATTGAACGTTCTATTCGTTTTTAATGCTCTTGCAGAACTATTTGGGAAATACCCCATTTCTTTCGCTGCTTTTTGAATGCGTAATTTTGTATCTTTTCCAATATCCTTGTGATCATTAAGTGCTTTACTTACTGTTGCCACTGATACACCACATGCAACGGAAATATCTTTCATGGACACCATGCTATTACCTTCCCTCGCAATTCCAAACCATGTGCTTTGTAAATTAGACATAACTGTAACGGTTTTTATATTCCATTTCTATAACGAGTTTATTGCTCAAACGTTTTCATTCTTAAGTATAGTTAATTTGCTTAAACGTTTTCGTAATTTCATTATACAACAACATCGATACTTTTTCAATATTTATTTGTGCATCTTTGTTCAAATTAAACATCTTTGTGTATGTTTAACAGATTTAGTCATCCATTTTGCATATATTTGCACATAAAATTTGGAATAAAAATAATCTTTAATTTAAAATGACAACTAAATGTTAATATTTTGCATATTATATTGCACTTGTGTCCATATTTTTATTTTAAAATATAAATTAATAGTCAAAAATCATTCATTTATTATTGCTTTTATGTGATTTCTTCTGTATACTTTGTATGTACAAGAATAGATCTTGTTTTTTACTTAATCGTTTTCTTAAATTTCCATAAGTTATTTATTTTTACTTTTTTTAAATCGATTTAGTAAAGAAACATGATTATACTTAATAAATTATATTTTCTATTATAAAGGAGAACGAAATTATGAAATTCGGTTATTTTGATGACTCAAATCAGGAATATGTCATTACAACACCAAAAACTCCGCTCCCTTGGATCAACTATTTAGGATGTAATGAATTCTTTTCTTTGATATCCAATACTTGCGGTGGTTATACTTTTTATAAGGATGCAAAATTATTAAGATTAACACGCTATCGTTATAACGATGTTCCTTTTGATATCAATGGCAAGTACTTCTATATTAAAGAAGGAAATACTATTTGGAATCCAGGATGGCAACCAACAAAAACTGAACTTGATTCTTATGAATGTCGTCACGGCATTGGTTATAGTCGTTTTACCTCTTCAAAAAATAATTTGGAAGCTTCCGTACTTACATTTGTTCCATTAAATGATAACTGTGAAATTACCCAATTAAAATTAACGAATCATTCAGATAAAATAAAAGAAATCGACTTATTTTCTTATGTTGAATGGTGTTTATGGAATGCAGATGATGACTCCCGCAATTTCCAAAGAAACTTAAATACTGGTGAAGTTGAAGTTATCGATTCAACTATATATCATAAAACAGAATACCGTGAACGCAGAAATCATTACGCTGTTTACTCTGTTAACAGCAAAATAGATGGATTCGATACTATTCGTGAAGAATTCTTAGGTGCATACAGAAGTGCTGAAAAGCCAGTCGTTGTTGAAAATGGTAAAGCAACTAACTCTGTTGCAAGTGGCTGGGCACCAATTGCATCACACCAGATCAAATTAACTTTACAACCTGGGGAAACAAATTCCTATGTATTTGTTCTTGGATATCTCGAAAATGCAGAAGCAGATAAATGGGAATCTCCTGGTATTATTAATAAAGATCCTGCCAATGGAATGCTCGCAAAATATAAAACAGATGCTGACGTAGAAAAAGTATTTAACGAATTACAAACATATTGGAAATCACTTCTTTCAAAATATATCGTTGAATCTTCTGACGATAAAGTTAATCGTATGGTTAATACTTGGAATCAATATCAATGTATGGTTACTTTTAATATGTCTCGTTCTGCTTCTTATTATGAATCTGGTATTGGTCGTGGTATGGGATTCCGTGATTCTTGTCAAGATTTACTTGGATTCGTACATCTAATTCCAGATAGAGCGAAAGAAAGAATTATTGATATTGCTTCTACGCAGTTTGAAGACGGTAGCGCTTATCATCAATATCAACCTCTTACCAAAAAAGGAAATGCTGATATCGGAAGTGGTTTTAATGATGATCCATTATGGTTAATTGCTGGTACCTCGGCTTATATTCGCGAAACAGGGGATATGACTATTTTAGATGAGTTAGTTCCTTATGATAATGATATGTCAAAGGCAACCTCACTTATGGGACATTTAAAACGTTCTTTTGATTATATAGTAAATCATAAGGGACCTCATAGCCTTCCATTAATCGGACGTGCCGACTGGAATGATTGTCTCAATTTAAACTGTTTTTCTACTAACCCAGGCGAGTCTTTTCAAACATTTGGACCTTCTGAAGGACCTGTTGCTGAATCCGTTTTTATTGCTGGTATGTTTGTGAAATATGGAAAAGAATATTCTGAACTTTGTGAATTAACAGGAGACATTGCAGAAGCAAAACGCGCACTTGATGAAGTTGAAAAAGTAAATGAAGCAATTCTTAAAGACGGTTGGGATGGTGATTGGTTCATTCGTGCATATGATGCTTATAGCCAAAAAATCGGTTCTAAAGAATGTGAGGAAGGTCAAATCTATATTGAACCACAAGGTTTTTGTGTTCTTGCGGGTGTTGGTATCGAAGAAGGTCTTGCTATAAAAGCCCTTGATTCTGTAAAAGAAAAATTGGATACAAAATATGGCATTATGCTGTTACAACCAGCTTATACAAAATATCATGTTGAACTTGGTGAAGTATCCTCTTATCCACCAGGATATAAAGAAAACGCTGGTATCTTCTGCCACAACAATCCGTGGGTTTCTATCGCAGAGACTTGCATAGGTCGTGGAGATAGAGCCTTTGATATCTACAAGAAAACCTGCCCTGCTTATGTTGAAGAAATTAGTGAAATACACAGAACTGAACCATATGTATATTCACAGATGGTAGCTGGTGCTGATGCTAAATTCCATGGTGAAGCAAAAAACAGTTGGTTAACAGGAACCGCAGCTTGGACATTTGTTAATATTTCACAATATATCCTAGGTGTATATCCTACACATACTGGACTTAGCATTAATCCTTGTTTGCCAAAAGGATTTGGTGATTTTAAACTAACAAGACAATTCCGTGAAGGAACATATAATATTGAAGTTAAAAATCCTAACAATGTTGAAAAAGGCATTTTATCATTGACCGTTGATGGGGTTTCCATTAATGGCTGTATTATTCCTTACGAAAAGGACAAAACAAATTATCATGTTGTTGTAACAATGGGATAATTGATATTGAAAAAGGAACCTTCGGGTTTCTTTTTTATTTATGTAACATTCTCCGCTGTCATAGTTTATGTAACATTCTCCGCTGTTATCTAGACATTCCTTCTTTCTCACATTATAATAGTTATTAGCTGTGGAACTATTACAGATTTATCATACAATATAGTATGATTCAAAAATCTATATCCTATTTCTTAACGAAAGGATTTATAAAATGTATACTACAAATATTTTAGATCTCATAGGCAATACCCCCTTAATTAGTTTAAAAGACACAACCGGGCTTAATATCTTTGCAAAAGCAGAATTTCTTAATCCTGGAGGAAGTATTAAAGATAGAATTGCAAAAAATATGATTGAAGAAGCCGAAAAATCAGGTGCCCTAAAACCAGGGATGACAATTATTGAACCGACTTCTGGAAATACCGGCATTGGTTTAGCACTTTGCGGAGTTCGAAAAGGATATCGAGTTATTATTGTAATGCCCGAAAATATGAGTGATGAACGAAAGAAAATTATTAAAGCCTTAGGTGCAGAGTTAATATTAACTCCTCCTGCACTAAGCATTGGTGGTTCAGTAGAAGAAGCGCTACGTATTGCTTCTTTAATTCCTAATTGCTTTGTACCGCAGCAATTTCAGAACCCTGCGAACTCAGATGCACACTATAAAGGAACAGCCGTCGAATTATTTGAGCAGCTTGATGGTAACGTCGATATCTTTGTTTCTGGTATTGGAAGCGGTGGCACTTTAGCTGGAATTGCTAAGTACTTAAAGGAAAAAAATAAGAATATTATAATCGTAGCCGTCGAACCTAAAAATGTATCTGCTATACTTGGCGATGAACCAGGTCTCCATCAAATACAAGGAATCGGGGATGGATTTATTCCTGATATTCTTGATGTAAGTATTATTGATGATCTCGTAGAAGTAACGGATGATGATGCTATTACAACTGCAAGAAGACTTGCAAGAATTCAAGGATTACTTTGTGGTACTTCATCAGGGGCTAATGTATGGGCGGCCGAACAAATGGCAAAGAAATACGGAAATGATAAAAGAATTGCTACCATATTGGCAGATAGAGCAGAACGTTACTTTAGTACTTCTCTAATTTAATATATACTCCCAGAATAGAGAAACTTATGAAGAATTTACTTACAATTGGAAAAGTAGCAAAATTAAAGAATATAAGCATTAAGTCTTTGCGATATTATGATGAAATTGGGGTCCTGAAACCTGCTTTTATTAATGTACTTAACAACTATCGCTATTACACCAAAGAGCAGCTCTATTTACTTGATGCCATTATAATGTGTGTTGAATTAGGTATCCCACTAAAGAATTTTCAAAAATATATGGATATCGATTCTATGAATTTAAAGATGCTTCTCAATGATGGAAAAATACTTGCCAATAAGAAAATTGATGAAATAAATAAATGTTTAGATAATCTTGAAAATTCAATAAATTATCTAAACAAAAATCCTTCTTTTTCAAATATAATAACTTCTTATACACGGATGATAGAGGAACGTACTATTTTAGTTATTCCTTTTGAAGACTCCAACTCATTTGAAAACTATCATCAAAAAATACTAAAACTATTTATGCTTGCACAATCGTTAGATATGACTGTAACTTACCCCTCTGGCGTCCTTTATCAATATAACGCAGATACTTTACATAAATTTATATTTTTACATATCGAAGGTACGAATAACTATGTTGATAGCAGAATTCAAACGCTAAAGGGTGGCAGCTATCTTTGTCAACAACACAATGATCATAAAATTAATTCAGGAATCGAAATCTTTTCGGATATATGTTCCAATCAAAAAGATTTTAGTATTATTGAAACTGATATTATTCACGAAACCATACATCCCAATAAAAATACTTTAGAACTGCAAATATTATTATAACTCTTTGAATCAAAAAATCCTTGTAGTCAGATTATTTTATCTCATTCCATATTTCCTCAATATAATCTTTGGTAAAATCATTCCTATAGTGATCATTATAAATTATCGTTGGTTTAACTGTTTTATAGTTAACATATTTTTGTCTTTTCTTCTTTTTAGACTTTTTCATTTTATTAATAGATTTATTATGCCAAAAAGATTCAAATTTCTTTTTCTTTAAATATATATCATGTATTTTAGTTGCAATTGATATAATAATAGATGCTCCTATTATCATAAAAAACATAGTATAATCTTTGCCACCTATAACAATTAGTTTAAATAATAATAAAAAGTTGTTCATAATCATGATCACCTACTTTTTTTTGTTCAATCTTGTAATTGAATAATTCTACCTCTCCCGGTATCTTATTATTTCTATCTACTTCATCCCTCAGAAGTGCTATATATTTCGGTTGGTCTCTTTCTGATAGCTACTTATATAAATTTAGCATTTCTTTTTCATTTTTATTCAATAGATTAAATATATCATGTTCAAACGACATTGGCAACCACAAGCTCCAGGAGGTTTATGTCTAGTATTATATTATGAACAAAGGTCACACATATTCTTTCCAATAAAAAAGCTCCAGAATGATGAATTCTAGGGCTTTTAGTGTGCGTGAGAAGATTCGAACTCCCGGCCTTTTGGTCCGTAGCCAAACGCTCTATCCAGCTGAGCTACACGCACTCAATATTTAATTAAAAATATTACTTAGCTTCCTGCTAAGAAAGGTGTTTATAATGCCGGCGACCGGAATTGAACCGGTACGGGAGATTAGTCCCGCAGGATTTTAAGTCCTGTGCGTCTGCCAGTTCCGCCACGCCGGCATAATATAAACTTACTAAATAGTTATATTTAGTAGTGGGACCAACAGGGCTCGAACCTGTGACCCTCTGCTTGTAAGGCAGATGCTCTCCCAGCTGAGCTATGATCCCATGGGAACTTAATATTCAATATCTACTTTTTTCGATTACTATTCCTAGTAAAACGACCCGGATGGGACTCGAACCCACGACCTCCGCCGTGACAGGGCGGCGCTCTAACCAACTGAGCCACCAGGCCAGTGACTATTTTTAAAACTAATGGACCTTCGGGGACTCGAACCCAGGACCGACCGGTTATGAGCCGGTTGCTCTAACCAACTGAGCTAAAGGTCCGCAATCACTACGGATATAGAAGCCGATGATCGGACTCGAACCGATAACCTGCTGATTACAAATCAGCTGCTCTGCCATTGAGCCACATCGGCAAATGCAAATTATGCAGACTTCTAAGTGACTCCTACGGGAATTGAACCCGTGTTACCGCCGTGAAAGGGCGATGTCTTAACCGCTTGACCAAGGAGCCTAATTGTTTGTTCTCCTTGCCATTTTTAGTGATTTTCACATTTCTTGGCTGTTTGAACAGTGTAGTACTTTTATCTTTTGTTTGATACTAACTCCCCGAGTAGGGCTCGAACCTACAACCCCTCGGTTAACAGCCGAGTGCTCTACCATTGAGCTATCAAGGAATATTTGGATTCTGAAAGTTATACCTTCAAAACCGAACATTGAAATTTAATCTTCTTCTTGCTTACGAAAAACAAGTTATCATCTGACAAAGCTCTTACACTTTGTTGCACTACATATACCGTTAGGATAAGCCCTCGACCGATTAGTAACTATCAGCTGAACACATTGCTGTGCGTACACCTTAGTCCTATCTACCTCGTCGTCTTCAAGGGGTCTTACATGTGGAGCAAGCTCCACATTGGGATATCTCATCTTGAGGGGGGCTTCACGCTTAGATGCCTTCAGCGTTTATCCCTGCCAGACTTGGCTACTCTGCTATGGTATTGGTTACCAACAGATACACCAGCGGTCCGTCCACCCCGGTCCTCTCGTACTAAGGGCAGCTCCTCTCAAATATCCTCCGCCTACGCCGGATAGGGACCGAACTGTCTCACGACGTTCTGAACCCAGCTCGCGTACCGCTTTAATGGGCGAACAGCCCAACCCTTGGGACCTACTACAGCCCCAGGATGCGATGAGCCGACATCGAGGTGCCAAACCAC
>DATESN010000089.1:0-2227 GCA_035270785.1 Lachnospiraceae bacterium
CTGGCAAGTATTTGCAGAGCCTTTTATCAGACTACAGCAAAAATTGACGAAATTTGTTTGATTAATAATATAGAAGATAAAGATAGTATTTTTTCAGGCCAAAAAATTTTACTTCCATGAGTAAGTTATGATATACTATAACTGCTAAAAAAGAGTTGAGGTTAAGAAAAAAATGTCTAATGTAAGAGAGTATTTAAGGAAAAAAGAGAGCAATAAAAATGAATTCCATAATAAATTACTTAAGCATAAGCTTAAGCTTTTTTATCGTACGACATTAGCTCTTATTGCAATTGCAACCATATTTATAGTAGTTAAAATAAGTATCAACAATAAGATTTATACAGAATATCGAGTGAAATCTTCCATTAAGTGGAGTGAATCTTCAGATGCTATTTGTAAACGATATAATGAAAACATTCTTTCCTATAGTAAAGATGGTTCTAATTGTACAGATTTAAATGGTAAGGTTCTTTGGAATCAAACATATGAAATGCAGAATCCCATGATAGATATGAATGGCGATTACGTAGCAATTGGGGATTATAATGGCAATTCAATATATGTGATGAATTCTTCTGGAAAAAAAGGTGAGATTGATACTAAAATTCCCCTTAGAAGATTTTGTGTTTCCCAAAGTGGTATCGTAGTTGCTATTTTAGAAGAATCCAAGATAACAAGAATATGCGTTTTTGATACGGAAGGGAATACCCTAATTAAATTTGAAACAACCATGGAGGACTATGGCTATCCAGTGGATATCAGTATTTCTGATAATAGTCAGATGGTAGCTGTTTCCTATCTATATGTGGATAGTGGAACGATGACTTCAAGGGTTGCGTTTTATAATTTTGATGAAGTAGGGCAGAATTATCTTGATAACTTTGTAAGTGGCTATGATTATGTAGATGCTGTTGTTCCGATGGTTCAATTTATGAATGATGAGACTGCTTTTGCAGTCGCTGATAATCGTCTTATGATCTATAAGGGAAAAAAAATTCCTACAAGCAATTCTGAGATTATATTAAAGGAAAATGTGGAAAGTACATATTATAGTAATTCCTATATTGGATTAGTATATTTGAATACTTCAGGGGAAACAACCTATAAAATGGATATTTATAATGCTTCAGGTTCTCTTACACAGACCATTGATTTTAACATGGAATATAGTGATATTATTTTTCATGAAGATAGCATTCTCATTTATAATGAGGGAGGATGTAATCTTTTTAATATAAAAGGTGTGGAAAAGTTTAATGGAGAGTTTTCGCAAAGCGTATTGGAAGTTATCCCGACATCAAAGATAACTACCTATACATTAGTTACTAATGAAACAATAGAAACAATAGAATTGAGGTAACGTGATATGAATTATGTTGAAATAGGTGTAATAGTTATGGTAGCGGTATTTGCCATAAGAGGAAACATGAAAGGCTTAGTAGGGGAATTAACATCATTTATTTCGATTTTATTAGCTGTTTTAGGAATGGCACTTTTTGCTGATATAATAGGAAGTTCCTTAGATCATCAATTTAGTGACGCGATTTTGGCAGGTATCTTTCTAGTAGTTCTCATTATTTTAATGCAAGTGTTTAGAATTGTAATTGTTTCTATTAAGATATTTACAAAACTTCCTATTATAAATGGAATCAACAGATTGCTAGGTTTTGTGTTAGGTCTAGTAGAAGGTCTTATAGTAGTTTGGATTATTTTTATTGTGATCTCCAAATATAACATTTATGGAAAAAGCTCCGAGATGATACAATTAATATCTGATAATAAGTATTTATCATTTTTATATCATCAAAACATACTGAGTAAACTATTTAAATAGAGGGAATAGAATTCGAAAGATAAGGCAATAATACCCTAAAAATAATGCTTTAATATGGGTATCTTCATCTATCTTAAAGAGAACTATAAAAAAAAGTGAGAAAAAACAAAAAAACCGTTGACAACCCACCTGGTTTTTGATATTATCAGGAAGTCGCTTGTGGGCGGTGCACTATTTAACAGCACAGCAACAGCACACGTACCTTGACAAATAAACAGTAATACAACCTTGAAAATTCTAAGTGAAATTTCAATTTTCTCGCAAGAGAGAAAAGAGATTTTGTTATCGGAACGAAAGTTTCGATTTGAGAAAAATTTTTAAAGAACAACCAGCTTGTAGAAATACAAGCAACAGTAAAAAAGAAGCAGAAATGCTTCAACGGTTAAATTAAGC
>DATESN010000090.1:0-14192 GCA_035270785.1 Lachnospiraceae bacterium
AAAAGTATAAATTACCATAACATCAAAGATAATATTAGAGTGAGTAGGACCCTTTACAATCCTAAAGTCATGAAGGGTTAAGGAAGAATCAATATTGTTTAGAATTTTAGTCACTTTTTCTTTTAATTCAATGGTTTCAGAATCGTTATTCATAACAGGATCTAAATGAATAACAGCATGGCAATTTAGCTCTTCGCGTAGGTCGTGTTCAATGTTGTCAATTAGATCATGTAATTCAAACATATCACCAGATGCCGGAACTTCTGCATGAAGGGTAATCATAAGTCGACCAGGACCGTAATCATGAACAATAAGATCATGAATTCCAAGGATATCACCATGGCTCATAACAATATCTTCGATGCTACTAACAAATTCTTTAGAGGGTGATTGTCCAAGAAGAGGGGCAATTGTTTCCTTTGCAGCGCTAATACCAGCAAAGAAAATAAAAATTCCAACTAAGAAGCCACAATACCCATCGATCTTTAAACTAGTAACATGATTAACTAAGATCGCAATTAATACTGCGGAAGTCGCAAAGGTATCACTGATGCTATCCGTAGCGGTAACTTTCATTGCAGCAGAATTAATTTTTTTACCAATAGAATGATTGTAGAAACTCATGTATAGTTTTACTAATATAGAAGCGATGAGAATAACAATCACAATAGGATTAAAGACCACATCACTTGGATGAATAATTTTTTTAATGGAAGATTTAATTAGCTCAAAGGACATAATAAGTATGGCAATAGAAACAAGCAATCCTGATAAATATTCAATCCTACCATGGCCAAACGGATGGTTATGGTCCGGCTTTTGCCCAGCCATTTTAAAACCAATTAATGTGATCAGTGACGAACCAGCATCGGAAAGGTTGTTAAAAGCATCGGCTGTAATCGCGATAGAATTACTAAATAGACCACCAATAAGTTTCCCTAAAAATAAAACAACATTCAGAAAGATTCCAACTATTCCACATAAGATTCCATAAGATAGGCGAACCTTTGGTGAAGAAGTGTTATCTTTATCTTTTATAAATAAATTGATTAAAATAGTTACCATAAATACCTCCATGAATGATTCCTATTAGTTTACATTTAATGGAGATAAAAATCAAATGTATTTTAGTCTAATAACAATTGAATGTTGAAAAAAAAAATGAAAACGAGTATAATTTAAAAGCGGTAAGAAGAAATAGGATAAAAATAAGAAATCAAACAGTTATAAGAATTACTATAAAGACCTATATTATTCATAGTTTAGGCAATCATAGATAGAAGTTCACAAGAAAAGGAGAATTAGTAATGAGTAAAAAACCAATTGTTTTAATGATATTAGATGGATATGGATTAAGTTATATTAAAAGAGGAAACGCCATAGCGGGAGCAAAAAATCCTGTGATTGATAATCTGATAGCAACCTATCCTTTTGCAAGAGGACAAGCAAGTGGTATGGCCGTTGGCCTTCCAGAAGGACAAATGGGTAATTCAGAAGTGGGTCACCTTAATATGGGAGCGGGACGTATTGTATATCAAGAATTAACAAGAATTACAAAAGAAATTATGGATAGAACTTTTTTTGTAAATCCAGCATTGCTAAAAGCAGTTGAAAATTGTAAAAAGAATGATTCCGCGCTTCATTTATTTGGCTTGGTATCAGATGGTGGCGTTCATAGCCACAACACACACATTTATGGTTTATTAGAGCTTGCTAAACAAAATGGCATTAAAAAGGTTTATGTACATTGTTTCTTAGATGGACGTGATACCCCACCTTCCAGTGGTAAAGGGTTTGTTGAAGAACTAGAGGGTAAAATGAAAGAAATTGGAGTGGGTGAAGTTGCATCTGTAATGGGTCGTTATTATGCAATGGATCGAGATAATAACTATTCTAGAGTTCAATTAGCTTATGATGCTATGACAAAGGGTGAAGGTAAGACAGCATTAAGTGGTCCAGAAGGAATACAAGCGTCCTATGATATTTCAGAAAATGATGAATTTGTAAAACCTACCACGGTAGTAAAGAATGGAAAAGCAATTGCTAAGATTAGTGAGAATGATTCGGTGATCTTTTTTAACTTTAGACCAGATAGGGCAAGAGAAATTACAAGATGTTTTTGTGATGAGGAATTTACTGGTTTTGAAAGAGGAAAAAGAATTCCACTCACCTTTGTATGTTTTTCTGATTATGATAAAACAATTGCAAATAAAGAAGTTGCATTTCATAAAGTTGCAGTTACGCATACATTTGGAGAATGGCTTGCAGAAAATAACATGACACAAGCAAGAATTGCGGAAACAGAAAAATATGCACATGTTACATTTTTCTTTAATGGTGGTAATGAGGTTCCAAACAAAGGGGAAGATAGAATTTTAGTAAATTCTCCAAAAGTTGCAACCTATGATTTAAAACCGGAAATGAGTGCTTATGAAGTAGGAGACAAATTAGTAGATGCTATTAAATCTGACATATATGATGTTATTATTATTAATTTTGCCAATCCAGATATGGTAGGTCATACCGGTATTGAAAGTGCTGCCATTGCAGCCATTGAAGCAGTTGATCACTGTGTTGGAAAAGCAGTAGAAGCGATTCTTTCAGTAGATGGTACCATGTTCATTTGTGCAGATCATGGTAATGCTGAAAAATTAATTGATTATGAAACAAATACGCCATTTACAGCCCATACAACGAATGAAGTTCCCTTTATTTTAGTTAACTATGATGAAGAATATACTTTAAGAGAAGGTGGCTGTCTTGCAGATATTATCCCAACTTTGATTGAAGTTATGGGAAAAGAGAAGCCAGTTGAAATGACCGGAAGCTCTTTGTTAGTGAAAAAATGTTAGGAACATTTATTAATGCAGGCGCCGTGGTTATGGGCGCTTGTATTGGTTTACTCTTAAAAAAAGGAATGCCGGAACGTTTTGCGGATACAATCATGAAGGGATTAGGATTATGCACTCTTTATCTTGGAATATCTGGTTCCCTTAAAGGAAGTAATTCATTAATACTTATTATATCCATAGTAGTTGGCGCAATTATAGGTGAGGCATTAAACCTTGAAACTAGAATAAACCAATTGGGGGTATGGATTGAATCTAAATGCAAGGCAAAGAAGGATGGATCTCATTCTATTGCTGAGGGATTTGTAACAAGTAGTTTACTTTTTTGCGTTGGGGCAATGGCTATTATTGGATCATTGCAAAGTGGCCTTACCGGAAATCACGAGATGTTATTTAACAAGTCCATTCTTGATTTTGTGGCAGCAATTATCTTTGCTTCCACATTAGGAATTGGGGTTGTTTTTTCGGCAGTGTTTGTACTACTTTATCAAGGTAGTATTACCTTGTTGGCACAATGGATATCACCTTTATTAACAAGTACTGTGATAAATGAGATGACCTGTGTAGGATCCGTAATCATTATAGGACTTGGTCTTAATATGTTAGGAATCACTAAGCTGAAGGTTATGAATTATGTACCAGCGATTTTTATTCCAATTATACTTTGCATGTTTATTTGAATTCTATTTTTAATTTTGGGTAATACTACCTTAAAGATAATGTGTGTTGTAGTAAGTGTAAAACTTAGTAACACAATATAAGGAGGTATCTATGAAACAATATTTAGAAATAACAAATGTTCATGGTAGAGAAATACTGGATTCAAGAGGTAACCCAACAGTAGAAGTAGAAGTGACATTAGAACATTGTATTACTGGTAGGGCTGCAGTTCCCTCTGGGGCATCAACAGGACGTTTCGAGGCTGTGGAACTTCGAGATGGAGAAGTAAGATACTTTGGATTAGGTGTACAAAATGCAGTTAGAAATGTGAATACAAAACTTCGTGAGGCATTACTAGGAAAAAATGCAATCCATCAAGGTGAAATTGATCGAATATTAATTGACACGGATGGAACGGAAAACAAAGGAAACATTGGAGCAAATGCCACGTTAGGTGTCTCTATGGCATGTGCCAGAGCAGCGGCAGAGGCATTAGAGATCCCCTTATATCAATATCTTGGAGGAATTAGCGCCAAACAATTGCCAGTTCCTATGATGAATATACTTAATGGTGGTAGACATGCTGACAATACTGTAGATTTGCAAGAATTTATGATTATGCCAGTTCGTGCAGACAGTTTTAAGGAAGGACTTAGAATCTGTACAGAAATTTATCATCATTTAAAGAAAATATGTAAAAAAAGGGGACTTTCTACGGCGGTAGGTGACGAAGGTGGCTTTGCGCCTAATCTTGCAAGTTCTAAGGACGTACTTCAATTAATCATAGAGGCAATTGATGCAAGTGGCTATAAACCAGGTGAAGATATTAAAATTGCAATTGATGCCGCGGCAAGTGAACTTTATAATGAAGAAACCGGAATGTATTATTTTCCTGGAGAAAGTCAAATGTCAGGGGTTGAAGTGAATCGGGATGCAAATGAAATGGTAGCATATTATGAAGAACTTGCAACGATATTTCCCATTATATCAATTGAAGATGGGCTTTTTGAAGATGATTGGGATGGCTGGCAGACTTTAACAAAACGCTTGGGGCATAAAATGCAGTTAGTAGGGGATGATTTGTTTGTAACAAATACAAAACGATTAGATGCAGGAATTAAATTACATGTCGCTAATGCGATTCTTGTAAAAGTAAATCAAATTGGAACGGTGTCAGAAGCTTTTGAAGCGATTGAGATGGCACATAAAAGTGGATACAAATCCATTATATCCCATCGTTCCGGTGAAACAGAGGATACGATTATTGCAGATATAGCGGTAGCTTGTAATGCAGGTCAAATTAAAACGGGAGCACCATGTCGATCTGATCGAGTTGCAAAATACAATCAACTACTAAGAATAGAAGAAGAATTAGGCGCAGTTTCTAAATATCTTGATCCATTTAACAAGGTATAAAGTTTTTTGTTTATGAAAATAATGGTTGAAATGTAGTACATGTTGTGCTAAAATTCACTTAAGTGTGATATTAGGAGGCGTAAATATGGCAACAGTTAGATTGATTTTAACCATTGTATTTATATTAATATGTATTGTAATAACGGTAATGGTGTTAATGCAAGAAGGAAAAGCTGCTGGACTAGGAGCTATTAGCGGTGTGGCTGAGACATATTGGGGTAAAAATAAGGGACGTTCTATGGAAGGTGCTCTTGTGAAAACAACGGCAGTTTTAGCAACCTTATTTCTTGTGATAGCTGCGTTATTATTATATTTACAATAATATACAATAATTCATCTGTGACTTAAACACTCTTGCAAAAGGGTGTTTTTCTTTTCTATTTTGAATAGGAAGGAACATCCATTGGAGGAAAGAATTTGAAAAAAGAAGAAATTGAAAAAAGAAAAAAAATGATTTGTGATCTTTTAAATGATGAAATGTACGTTCCTATGAAAGAAAAGGAAATGGCTATATTTTTACAAGTGAGTAAAAAGGATAGAGAAGAATTTAAAATGGTGCTAGATACTCTATTGGCTGAAAGCAAAATAGAAATAACTAAAAAGGGTAAGTATAAAAAGCCTGATGAAAACATATTAATAGGTAATTTTATAAGCCATTCCAAAGGGTTTGGATTTGTAGCAATAGAAGGAAGGGATGAAGATCTCTTTATTCCAGAATCAAAAGTAAATGGGGCACTTCATAGTGATACCGTTCAAGTGAAAATATTAGAGAATCAAAGAGGAAAAAGAACAGAGGCAGAAATCGTAAAGATTATAACTCATGGGATTACAAAAGTGGTCGGAACCTATGAAAAAAATAAAAACTTTGGTTTTGTTGTTCCTGATAATGATAGATTTTCTTCTGATATTTTTGTTTCAAACGAACGTTCTAAGGGGGCAATCAATGGTCACAAAGTAGTTGTTGAATTAACATCGTATGGTTCTTCTAATAAAAGTCCAGAAGGTAAAATTATAGAAATAATTGGACATAGCAATGATCCTGGTGTAGATATTATGAGTATTGTAAAGGGATTTGATTTACCTGTGGAATTTGGCGAAAAAGTAATGAATCAAGTGGAGCGAATTGCGGATGAAGTATCCATGGAAGATATGTCTGGTAGAATGGATCTGCGTAATGTTTCCATGGTAACTATTGATGGTGAGGATGCTAAGGACTTAGACGATGCTGTAAGTTGTAGCAAAGAGGGCGATAAATATAAGTTGGGTGTTCATATTGCGGATGTTTCAAACTATGTGCAAGAATATTCAGCCCTTGATAGAGAAGCTTTACTGCGAGGAACGAGTGTTTACCTTGTGGATAGAGTGATACCAATGCTTCCGCACAAACTATCCAATGGAATTTGTTCTCTTAATGTAGGTGTGGATCGATTATCCTTAAGCTGTCTTATGACAATTAATGAAAAAGGTGTTGTAACAGATTATGAAATAGCAGAAACAGTTATTAATGTAGATCGAAGAATGTCATATACAAGTGTGAAAAAGATATTAGAAGATAAAGAGGAAGAAGAAATAGAAGAATATAAAGAGCTAGTTCCCATGTTTCAGGTTATGGAGGAACTTGCACTTATACTACGTGAAAAAAGGAGACTACGGGGCTCCATTGATTTTGACTTTCCTGAAAGTAAAATCATTTTAGATAAAGAAGGTCATCCCATTGAAATTAAAGCGTATGATAGAAACGTGGCAACTAAATTAATTGAAGACTTTATGCTGATTGCAAACGAAACAGTGGCGCAAGACTTTTTCTGGAGGGATTTGCCATTTGTATATCGGGCCCATGAAAACCCTGATCCTGAAAAAATACAAAAGTTAAGTACGTTTATTCATAATTTTGGTTATTCCATAAAAGTGACAGGGGAAGAAGTACATCCAAAAGAAATTCAAAAGTTAATTGCTAAAATTGAGGGTACCCCGGAAGAAGCATTAATTAGTAGATTGTCTCTTCGGAGTATGAAGCAAGCAAAATACACAACAGAAAGCACAGGCCACTTTGGGCTTGCCTGTGAATATTATTGTCATTTTACATCCCCTATTAGAAGGTACCCAGATTTGCAGATTCACCGAATTATTAAGGAGCAATTAAGAGGACGTCTTAGGGAAGAAAGAATAGATCATTATCGTAAAATTTTACCAGAGGTATCGAAGCAATCTTCCGCAATGGAACGAAGAGCAGAAGAAGCTGAAAGGGAAACAAATAAACTTAAAAAAGTAGAATACATGGAAGCCCATATGGGTGAAATATTTGAAGGTGTTATCTCAGGAGTTACAAGCTGGGGTGTTTATGTAGAATTACCAAATACCATCGAGGGAATGGTTCATGTATCAAAGCTACCAGGGGATTATTTCACGTATGATGAAAACGCATATGAAATGGTAGGCCAATCAACAGGAATAAAATATAAGTTAGGTGAAAAAATTGTGATTAAGGTAAATGGAGTTGATAAATTAACAAGAACCATTGACTTTGTTGTAGCAGAGGATACCATCCAAGAAGGGGAGTGATCATTATGGCAAGAGAAAGCATGAAGTTGGTTGCCAATAATAAAAAAGCATATCACGACTATTTTATTGAAGATAAATATGAAGCAGGAATTTCTCTGCATGGAACGGAAGTTAAATCCATGCGTCTTGGTAAATGTAGTGTAAAAGAAGCATTCATTAAGATTGAAGGAGGAGAAATTTTTGTATATGGGATGCATGTATCTCCTTACGAAAAGGGAAATATCTTTAACAAGGATCCACTGCGCCCTAAAAAATTGTTGCTCCATAAAGTTGAAATTAGCAAACTTGCTGGAAAACTGGCAGAACAAGGATATACGATTGTACCATTGCAGGTTTATTTTAAAGAAGGGCGTGCGAAAATTGAGATTGGTCTTGCAAAAGGAAAAAAACTTTACGATAAACGTCAAGAAATTGCAAAAAAGGATCAAAGAAGAGATTCAGATAGAGAGTTTAAGATTAAAAACTTATAAAGAAGGACCCTATTAAAAATTTCGGTTTTTATTCCGATATATACATTGACCAATGGTACTGCAATGCATATAATAGAATAGTATCATAATTAACTAAGGGGTAGTTAAGGTTTCGACAGGGGTTTTGCAGCTGGAGAAGCTATCCGCAGGGAGATGCGTTAAATCACAAAAAAATTATAAACGCTGAAGACAATTTAGCTTACGCTGCCTAGTGGCAGCTGTCAATCTTAGAGCACCTATCCGCTAAGAACCTGGCATCGACTAGATAGGAAACGACGCATGCAAAGCTTTGAGCATGCGGGCGTATTATGAAGCTACTGAAAGAGACGGGGTGTTAATTTCCTATCTCCAGAGGGAATGAGTGGCTTGCCACGAAATAATTAACTATGATAGTAGAAGGACAGGGAATGGGCTTTTGGACACGGGTTCGACTCCCGTCTACTCCATTTTAAGAAAGACTCGGTGAGTCGAACCCGTTGGGTTCAGACTCCCGTCTACACTATTAAAAGATGCTGATTATATCGGTGTCTTTTAATAGTGTTGCATTTCGTGTTGCATTTGGCTGCAGATAGTTCTTATGGTTTCATTCTAATGGTTGAAATGATTTGTCATTTTATTTATTAAAAGGTATAATATCCATATTGATGATGGCCCATTCAATATGAAAGTTATGTAATAAAGGAACAGATCATTTGGCAAATATAAAAAGGAACGAATTATGAAAAATAAGAAAATGTATGGTATCGTTTGTTTACTCTTATGTGTAAGTTTATGTGGATGCAGTCGTAATACGAAACAATCAACAAATGAAGTAGAAAAACAAATGGATGATACTCTAGTAATTAGCGAAAATACGATTAGTAGCGAGAAAGAATTAGAAGATCTGGTATTACAGTCAAAGGAGCTTAGTGTTCAAATGGCAAATGGAAGCTTTGAAGATGTCGTTACAAAGTTTTCTCCTCTTGTTGCATCAAAATTGGATGAAAGTTCATTAAAACAGGCTTATGAGCAGACTACAACCAAGGTGGGTGAGTTTATAGAGTATCATAGTTCTGAAGTGATAAAAAAAACAGTTGACGAGACAGTCATTCAGATAGTACTTCGATATAAAGAGAATGGAATTGCAATTTCTTATACCTATAATTTTCTTAATGAGATCAATGGACTTTGGTTAAATTATAGTTCAATTCCAGAAGATGCAAAAGAAACTACAGAATTTGAAGAAGTAAAAATTCAAATCGGAGAAGAATATCCTCTAGATGGTATGTTAACAATACCTAAAGACATAGTAAATCCACCAGTTGTAATCTTAATACAAGGATCGGGCTCTACGGATATGGACGAAACAATTGGAGAAGTGGGAAACAAACCATTTAGAGACATAGCATATGGTCTAGCTGAAAAAGGGATAGCAACGATTCGCTATAATAAAAGATATTATCAATACCCAGAAACTGCCACAGATGATATAACGATACAAGACGAGGTTACAAATGATGTAAATTTTGCAATATCCTATGCCACTTCAAATGAATATTTTGAATGTGATGGTGTATACATTTTAGGTCATAGCTTGGGTGGTATGCTAGCTCCTTTCATTTCCCAAGAAAATAAAGAAGTGATTGGAATGATTTCACTAGCGGGTAGCCCTAGGAAACTAGAAGATATTATCTTAGATCAAAACCTGATGCGAATGAGTGAAAATATGAAAGCTAAGGAAACGTTAAGTGAAGAAACTCAAAATAATGAAATTCAAAATGAAGATTATTATGTATCAGCAATTAAGATGGTCCAAGATGAAATTGATAAAGTGAAAAAAGTGAAAAGAAGTGATAACAGTTATATTTTAGGCATAGGGAGTAAATATTGGTATTCCCTTGCACAAATTGATACTCCTTCTATTGTGAAATCCCTATCTATACCTATGCTTTTTTTGCAGGGAGATGCTGATTTTCAAGTGTTTGTAGATTCTGATTATAAAGAATGGCAAAGTATATTAGAAGGAAATAATAATGCCACTTATATGTTATTTCCTAATTTAAATCATTTATTTATGACTACAAATGGGCTGACAGATGAAAGTGAATATAATATAAATGGAAATGTTTCATCAGAAGTGATAGATAATATGGCAGACTGGATTAAATCACAAAAATAATTTTAAAATAGTAAAGAACATAGCCTAAATAGTAAAGATAAATAATGGAATAGTAAAGCATGAAAAAAGATGCAGATAAGGATAAGGTTTTGTAAAATGGATGAGTTAGTCATAGATGGATATCGTTTTGGATCCACGGAAGATGCTGCCCTAGCCAAAATGGAACTTCAGAAAATTGAAATTTTGAACCAGCGTTTAGATTATAGTAACCCTGGTGCAGTTGCCTTAGTTTATAATAAAGCCCTTGAAAATCGAGTTTTTAAAACACCAATAGGATATGAATTTTTGAAAAGCCTACAAAAGTATTTATTGGAAAATGAGGATATAGTAGGGGAAGTACAACATATCCCACTGTATCATATTTTTAGTAATGTCATTAGAAAAACACCTGAATTAGTTAAAAAACGTGTAGATACTAAAACAAAGGTAGTCAAAAAGAGCATGTCATTAAAAACATCGATTATCATAAATGTTTTTTTGATTTTATTGGCAGCAGCCATGTTTTACATTACTTTAGATAGTAAAAATCCTAATATCATTAACTATAAGTCCTCTATTCTAAATGAGTATGCAGGGTGGGAACAACAACTGAAGCAACGTGAAGATATCGTGCGGGAACGAGAAAAGGAAGTTGATTTGAATCGTTAATGACTTCACATTTTTTACATAATTGTTTGTTATGATGTCATTAATACTTGCTTAAGGAGTAAATTATATGGAAAGATATAAAATATTAGTAGTCGATGATGAAAGCAGAATGAGAAAATTAGTAAAAGATTTCCTTGTTAAAAATAATTATGAAGTATTGGAAGCTGAAAATGGAAGCCAAGCTGTTGATATTTTTATGAAAACAAAGGATATTGCCCTCATTATTTTAGATGTCATGATGCCAATTATGGATGGTTGGCAAGTTTGCCGTGAGATCCGAGAGATTTCATCAGTTCCAATTATTATGTTAACTGCAAAGACGGATGAAAAAGATGAATTACAGGGCTTTCAATTGGGTGTAGATGAATATATTGCAAAACCCTTTAGCCCTAAGATTTTAGTGGCAAGAGTAGAAGCAATTTTGCGTAGAACTCATTCGGGTAAGGAACAAAGCAAACTGGAAGCAGGCGGAATTATCATTGATCAAACTGCACATATTGTAACAATTGACGGAGACGCGACTGAATTAAGCTATAAAGAATTTGAACTTTTAACATATTTTGTGGAAAATAAGGGAATTGCATTATCCAGAGAAAAGATATTAAACAATGTATGGAATTATGATTACTTTGGTGATGCAAGAACGATTGACACTCATGTGAAAAAACTTCGTAGCAAAATGGGAGAAAAAGGTGATTTAATAAAAACCATCTGGGGTATGGGCTATAAATTTGAAGTTTAGTGCTCTAATTTTCAAGAGATGAAAGCTCTTTATGAACAAGAGGTATCCGATGAGACATTCCATTAAAAAACAATTCGCAACGATATTTATTTTATTGATGACTGGTGCAATCATATTGTGCTGGATTCTCAATACCCTTTTTTTAGAAAAGTATTATATTCAAAATAAACAAAAGGTATTAAATGATGCTTATAAAAAAATTAATATGGCATCTAATTTAGGAAGTATTACTTCAAATGCATTTGGGATTGAGATGCAAAAAGTATGCAGCAAATATAGTATTAGCATGATAATTGTGGATGCAGATACTAGTACGAAGATGGTTTCAGGAGAAAATCCAGATGTATTAAGCCGTAAATTGCAAGATAATCTATTCTCACAGTATCAGGGTAAGGAAAATATATTAGAACAAACGGATATGTATGTGATTAAAAATAGTATTGATCATGGAACCCAATTGGAGTATATCGAAATGTGGGGGATTTTGGATAATGGAAATCTTTTTTTAATAAGGACAGCCATTGAAGGAATTCGTGATAGTGTTGCTATTTCTAATCGGTTTCTTATGTATGCAGGCATTTTAGTTTCCATTGGGAGTGGTTTATTAATTTGGATTATTACTAAAAAGATTACGGAACCAATTCAGGAACTTGCAGGGATATCTGAAAAGATGACACACCTTGACTTTGAAGCAAAATATGTTGGAAAAAGTAAAAATGAAATTGCTGTTTTAGGAGCACACATCAATCAATTATCCGACACTCTTGAATCGACAATATCGGAATTAAAGACGGCAAATAATGAACTTCGAAATGATATTGCTAGAAAAGATGAGATTGATAAGATGAGAAAAGAATTTCTTTCTAATGTATCTCATGAATTAAAAACACCAATTGCTTTGATTCAAGGATACGCGGAAGGGTTAAACGAAGGTATTAATGATGATGATGAAAGCAGGGAATTCTATTGTGACGTTATCATGGACGAAGCAAAGAAGATGAATATAATGGTCAAAAAGCTTCTTGATTTAAATCAATTAGAATTTGGCCAAGATGGTATAAACATGGAATGCTTTGATATTGTAGCATTAATCAAAATGTATATTCAATCTGCAGACATTTTGATCAAGCAAAGTGAGGCAACTGTGATAATGGAACAAATGGAACCAATTTTTGTATGGGCAGATGAATATAAGACGGAAGAAGTATTTAATAATTATTTTAGTAATGCTTTAAATCACATAAATGGTGAAAAGATTTTACGGATTAGTATGGTTTGTTATGATAAGATAGTTAGAATCAATATATTTAATACGGGTATTCCTATTCCAGAAGAAAGTATTTCACGCATTTGGGAAAAGTTTTATAAAGTTGATAAAGCCAGAACCAGGGAATACGGTGGAAGTGGAGTCGGATTATCTATTGTGAAAGCGATTATGGAGTCAATGAATCAAAAATATGGTGTTCACAATTGCGTAGATGGAGTAGAATTTTGGTTTGAGTTAGAAACCAAATAATGAGAGTAACGGCTTCTGTGTTACTTGGTTGTGATTATTCTTGTCCATTGGATTGAAAAATGTTAAACTTAAATAAGTGAAAGCTCATAAGGGAGATAAATACGTGAAGAAAATAAAAATAATTGCTCCATTCATTTTAAGTGGCATCCTATTACTTACAGGATGTGGTGCTTCCATCCCCGAATTAACAGAAGAGCAAAATCAGTTAATTACTGAATATGCGGCTGGATTGTTATTGAAGTATGATAAAAATCAACACAGCATGTTGGTTGATACATCCATAGTTGAAAATTCTGACAGTTCTTTGGAATCAAATAGTATTGAAGAACTGATTCCAGAAACTAATTCACCTGAAGTTGACGGTAATGAAACCATTATTTCGGACAATGAGATTACTATGGAAGAGATTCAACCTATAGAGATGGCTCCATTTTTAGGATTAGATGGAATTAACATTACTTATACAGGATATGAAGTATGCGACTCTTATCCAGGAGATTTGGATGAAGAATTGTTTTTATCCATGGATGCATCAAATAATAAAAAGCTGGTAGTCTTTTCTTTTGACGTTACAAATATTTCAGACAAAGAAAAGTTAGCTGATTTTTTGAATGTTGACTCAAGATATCGCTTTTTTATTAATGGAGGCAAACAAAACAATTCTCTTACTACGATGCTACCTAATGATTTATCCACCTTTCATAATATGCTGCAACCAAATGAAACAAAACAACTAGTCTTAGTAATAGAAGTTGCACCAGAAATTACGGAAAATATTACGGATATATCCCTGGTTATCAAGCTTTCGGATAATAAACAAACCTATATATTGCAACCCCAAAAATGATTAATAAAAAAAATGTTGAAAAAAACAAAAAAAACCGTTGACAACCCACCTGGTTTTTGATATTATCAGGAAGTCGCTTGTGGGCGGTGCACTATTTAACAGCACAGCAACAACACAGCAACAGCACATGTACCTTGACAAATAAACAGTAATACAACCTTGAAAATTCTAAGTGAAATTTCGATTTTCTCGCAAGAGAGAAAAGAGATTTTGTTATCGGAACGAAAGTTTCGATTTGAGAAAAATTTTTAAAGAACAACCAGCTTGTAGAAATACAAGCAACAGTAAAAAAGAAGCAGAAATGCTTCAACGGTTAAATTAAGC
>DATESN010000091.1:0-3461 GCA_035270785.1 Lachnospiraceae bacterium
GGTGGAGAAAAAGCAGTTAAGGGCAAAGAAATAACTGAAGGTAATTTGCACGAATCTTGGTTTTTGTATTTAAATGAATTCCCAAAGAATCCTGTTAATGAAGATACTGATTTTACAGTACATATTTATCCTGATGGAGAAATAGAAATATTACCAGAAACACCGTAAGGGGTGATTTAATGGAACTGAATTTTGAGGTAGTGAAAACTTATAGCAATGATATGTTGGACTTTACTCACGACCCCGATAACTTATTTGCAAAGTTTTATAAAGATAATAAATACCTTTCAAATGAAAGTACGGAACCGTATATGGGAAATTTTGAAGATGACTTAACTTTTAAGAAAAAGGATAGGAAGATGACAGCACAGGCAATAAGTGAATTTGGAGTTAAGAACTTTCCCCAATTTGGAAGTTATGGGTGGCATAAAACATTACATACAAATGAATGTAAGATACTTGTTCCTATAAGTAAAAGAAGTAGTAATTATGAATATCCGCAACTTGGCATAACGCAAACAGAAACAAATATTACAGTAACGATAACAGACCCTTCAACAATAACTTATGACTATTACAGGATAATGTTTAGAAAAAATCAGTTTGCTTATGAATTTGTAACAAGTAAAAAAGTTTTGACAATACCAAAATTACCTGTTGGTGAATATGAAGTGTCAGCAATAGGTTATAAAGATGGGGACATAGTAAGCAAGGAAACTGTTGCGGTACAAGTTATATTATAGTCGGGGAGGTGTTTAAATGGCTGCAATAAAGATAAGAAGTATGATAACAGGAGAGTTTGGCGTACTTCCAACTGTTAAGGGCGATAAAGGTGAAGTCGGTTGGAGTTTGCCTGATGGTTTTGAAGTCATAAATAAACCTTTTGGAAGCTTGACAACAGCAGAAAAAGACTATCTTTTAAAAACGCTTTGTGAAATGTTCGGCTTAATTGAGGTGTAATAATGTAGATACAAAACGAAAATTTGGTACCCGAGAAGGTGATACTATAATACTAAACTTCATAAAACAATTTCAAACACCACAAACAATAGCACTTTTCACTAATGGAATGTGCTATTACTTTTATGTAATATTAAAGTCAAGATTTCCACAAGCAATATGTATGTATGACGAATTAGAAGGACATTTCATAGCAGAAATTGACGATATATTTTACGACATAACAGGAGATGTAACAAATTTATATAATCCTGTTCCGTGGGAATTTTACGATATATCAGGAATGAGAAAGAATATTATTAAAAATTGTATATTAAAGGAGGACTAATGAACGATTACATTTTTATAATTGGATTGCTATTCTGTATTTATGCTTTAACAGTAGTAAGCTTAATAGCGTCAATGAACAAGAAAGACCGAGAGCATACAGAAGAAAGAAAAGACTTACTTAACAGATTAATGGCAAAGAACACAACAGAATATATTCAGGTAAGTAACAAAAGACCTAAACAGGCAATCTTAACAGATGGAGACATATTAGGTGACGACCGATTCGATGGAATGCTAAATTAGTATTCCTTTTATTTTGCAATGAAAGGTGGTGAATAAATGTATAACGATATTTATAGCAAAGTAAGTACGCCTATGCAATTTGCGGAAGGACTTACCTTAAAGCATTACAACGAGAAAAAAGAAGTTCGAAAATTCAAACGTAAACTTGTAGACGACCAAGATAAAGTTGCGTATGTAAAACAAGAGTACGAAAGAAGAAGAATTGAAAGACTATACTTTGAGTTAAAATGGCAATTAAATATGGCATTTATAGAAGGAGAACAATACTCATATATTTGCAATATAACTAATGATTTAGTTGAATATCCTAAGTTGTTAAAAGCACAGGAACGTGAAGCATACAATCATATATTGCCGATATACACAACAAGGCTTGCGAAACTATCAAGACTTAATCTTACGTTTAAAGCAAGACCGGCTACAAATGATAAAGATGATATAAGCAACGCTTCTGTAACTACCAAGATATTAAAAAATTGGGTAGAAAGTGTTAACTTAAACAAGGCACAAGGTACAGCAAACGCATGGATGGAAATGACAGGAACAGCGATATATAAAAATATATGGAATTTCAACAAAGGACAGAAAATAGCAATGTCGCAAGAAGGAGGATATATAAGAGAAGGAGATATTGAAAATGTTGTTTGTTCCCCTTTTGAAATATTCCCTGATAGTTCCTATAATTCAGACGTAGAGCATTGTAAGAGCATTATTCACGCAAGAGCAGTAGATGTTGATTATATCTATGATAACTATGGAATTGATTTACCCGGTGAAAAGTTAAATGTATTTGCGAGCGGAATGAATATAGTTCGTAATATGAGTAATCAATTAAAAGGTAGCGACACTAAGAAAAAAGACGACGTAATAATGTTATATGAATTTTATGAAGTTCCAACGAAAGAATTTCCCGAAGGTAGAATTATAATATGTTGCGACAACTACAGTAAACCATTATACGAAGGTGAATTACCGTTTATTAACGCACCATATAATAGTAGAGAATTACCGTTTAAGGCACAAAGAGCAATAACAAGACCGGGTTACTTTTGGGGAAAGTCAGTAATTGACAGCTTGATACCTGTTCAAAGAAGATACAATGCAGTTAAAAACCGTATAACAGAGTATATGAAATCTGCTGCAATAGGGGTTATTATTACAGATGCAGCAACAGCCGAGAAAAACAACCTTGAAAGCGAAGGAGTTGCACCGGGAGACTTACTTATTTATGACCCAAGTGACGGAACGCAAGTTCCTACCTATATGCAAAATCAAGGAATGCCGAATGAGTTCTTTAATCAAGAGAATGTAGACTTAGCAAACTTCTCTAAAATGTCAGGCGTAAGTGAAATGTCAAGAGACAGTTCAGCACCAACAGGCATAGAAAGTGGTAAAGCATTAACTGTATTAAACGAACAAGACGAAACAAGGCTATCTTTAACAGCAAGGCAGATTCAAGATTGTATGTTGGAAGTTGCAAGACAGAGCATGTATCTGTATAAACAGTTTGCTAACACAGAGAGAATACTCAAAATGGTAGGCAAGGGTGATGCTGTAAAAACATTGTATTGGAACAAAAACACAATCACAGCAGACGACATCATTATTGAGGGAGTTGCAAGGATTTCAGAAACGCTAACGCAACGTAGAAATATGGTAATGGGATTAATAAACATTGGAATGTTCAGAAATGAAGCAGGACAAATTGACGACAGTAAAGTTCTTGAAATGCTTGAATTTGGAGACACGGAAGTTGGCTTAGACAATGTTAGATTAGAAAAGATTAAAACTAACGAAGAAAATATCAAAATGAGTTTAGGACAACCATGTATTGTAGAATTCTTTGAACTTCATTCAGTTGCAGTAAACACTCATACTGAATTTATGCTATCAGCAGAGTTTGAGCAATTAGAAGAACCTATACAAAT
>DATESN010000092.1:0-4824 GCA_035270785.1 Lachnospiraceae bacterium
TCTCCTTTGAGATTGTTATTCATATGTGTTACACCTCCAAAGAAGAGTGTACCAATATGTTAAAAATAATCAAATAAGGATGTAGGTTTTATGACATTTTTATTTGCCATAATTCCTACATCCTTATATTATCATTTGCAATAATAAACTTATTATTTAATCTATTTTTCATGGTCCTCGTATTTTGGATCTATTTTCTGGAGGTATCCAAGGCTAATAATCAGCGAATATTAGAAAAACAAAACGAAATAGAAGCCATGGAGTATCAAAATCTTTTCAAAGCTACCTTATCATTACGAGAAATCAAGCATGATATTCGTTTTCATTTGGAAACAATAAAATCATTCATTGATTCTAGTAATTGGGAATGTTTAAAAAAATATATTGATGAATACTGCTGTTTTGTCGACCAGACGCAATGCTTTATTACAACAGGAAATTCTGCAATTGATTGCATCCTTTCTGCCAAGCTTTCCGCTGCACAAAAGGTGGGAATTGCCACGAATTATTCTATTGTTCTTGTACAAGAATTTCCGATAGATACCTTTGCGTTATCTTCACTATTAGGGAATCTGTGGAATAATGCAATAGAAGGGATATGCCGAATTTCAGATGCAAAAAAAAGAGAAAGAGCCGTAATCAAGTTCTACATAAAACCATTTCAGGATATGAATGTCATTCATATAGAAAATAATTACGAAGAGCCACTTGTATATAACAACGACGGAACCCTTCGTTCAAAAAAATCTGACAAAGAACATGGCATCGGATTGAAACGTATATTTGAAATAGTAAAAAGTGTTGATGGATTAATTAAAATAAAAACTGATAATTCTATTTTTGTTGTTCATATTCTGTTACCTCGGAAAGGAGGTACAAATGAAAATTAAAATCACGATTCTTGATGATCAGATATCTGACAGACAATTATTGAGAAATCATATTACAAAATGGGCACAAGAGAATAATTGTGTAATAGAAATTGAAGAATTTGAAACTGGAGAAGATTACTTGAATATCGGAATTTGTAATCTTAGTAAGACTCATCTGGTTTTCCTCGATGTTCAAATGAAGGATGTGTCCGGACTGGAAGTAGCAAAAATAATTCGCGAGCAAAAATATCAAGGCGAAATTATCTTTCTGTCTGCTTTTCGAGAGTATGTATTTAATGGATATGAGGTACATGCATTGAATTACCTTCTAAAACCCATAGACCCTGCTTCCCTTTGCCTATGTCTTGACGAAATATCCAACAACATTGCTGCTGTCAACTATATTCACCAAAATGGAAAAGAAATCAACAATATCCCTTGCAGCGAAATCATATGCTTTTCTAGCCGCTTACATTCCGTGGAAATCTTAACTACTTCAAGCTTATTTGTACAAAATTCTTCCCTAAATGAAAGCATCAACTTTCTCCCTAGGGAGTTCATACGTGTTCATCGCTCATTTATAGTAAACCTCGCTCATATTCGTAATATTTCTAGGAACATTATTACCTTGACCAATCATAAAACCATCCCTATTGGGCGAACCTATTTAAAAACAGTCTTTGACCAATTTATATCCTATTCTTGCCGTTTTAAAAATAAATAGAGAGATACAAAATATCATATTGTCTCTCACTAAAATGTTAGTATGGATACCACACTTATAAATTTATCGACACAAAGCAGGTGGATATCATGCTTCCACCTGCTTATTTGTTTTACTTATCTTTTCTCTTTTAAATACAATTCCACACGATTTTGCAGAATTTCACAGACACTGTCTAGGTCTTTACCACCTTTTAAATACATATCCATCTCCTCCATAAACATAGCATAGATGTCCCTTTGAGTCTTTGTATCCGAAACAGCACTGTTAATTAGATTTTTTAGCTGCGTATTTTGCTCTTCCGTAAAAAAATAGTCTATGCCAGCCATCGTATCACTATAATAAGGAAGTTCCGATTCATATATTTTTTCTTTCATATTTTCTTCGTAAACTGAAAAAATGGCCATTGTATTACTGCCCTTCCCATAGGCAGCCTCAGTATCTCCCTTAATCAGGACATCGACCAGTGAGTTATAATACATAATAAAATCAAAGGCTTCCTCCTTACAATCCGATGTACTCATAATGCTCATTGGATACTCCAGTTTCATATATACATGGTTTTTTCCGTCAGGTCCCGGTATTCCTTCAATCTTTACATCTGGCTCTACCAACTGGAAACAACTATAACTCGCATACCATCTTGGCCCCCTAGCAAGCTCTATCCCTTTATAATCCCCTTCCATAGTAACGGGCCATTGATTAATATTCCCTTCGTGACGGTCATGAACATCCTTGTATGTCTGCATTAATTTCTTGAACTCATCTGATGTAAAAAAAGCTTCTGCCGTATTTTCATTGTAAAAGGCGGCAACATTCGCATATAGGAAATTTTCCAGCGTACCCATACCGTCAATTTCATTTTCCGTAATAAATTTATCATACCATTTCAAGTAGTTAATACTATCGCATTTACCATTTGAATCATATTCTGTCCCGTCAGAGGTGCGTAACAACAGCCGGAACTTTCCCGCCATAGCATACATTCCTTCTGCATTCTCAATGCCAAGAAGTTCTCTCGCTTTCAAAATGATTCCATCAAAAGAATACGTCTCCTGTTCCTGAAATAGTGGAAGAATATCTACAAGGGCATCTTTTTGAATGTATGCATCAATCTCCGTATTGTCGTTAAACATAATGACATCTGGTCGGTTTCCCTTTCCCAAAAAGGTCTCTAAACTATCTTCAATTCGTTCAACCTCAACAAAAACCTTGTCGCTAATCTGATTGTATTTTTTTGCGTGGAATTCAACCTGATAAAGGCATCCTTTAGGTATCGCCACTCGTACGATTCTCCTTCCATCCGATGCATAAAGTGGCTCCCCTGATTCCTTTTTGTTGTCCACTCCCCCAAGAGCCGTGATTTCCCTTAATGTAGTGAAATACCATCCATTTTCTTGATCCATGGAGACAATTTTTATTTCCTCTCGGTTTCCAAAAATATACTGAATCTGCGAGGCCAGAATACTCTGCCTATTCAAATCAATTAAGACTTCCTCATCCTCCTTGTCTGCATGAAGGAAAACAACACGATCCCCCAAAACCGAAACGAAACCATCCTCAAACACAAAAAGTCCCATTAGGTTATTTTGCAGTTCTCGTGTCTCCTCCACTTGTTCTTTTTGAACATTCAGCTTTGTCAGATATACCTTATTGCCTCCCGCCTTGTTTTTCTCAATAACAGCAAAGAGTTCTTTTTCATCCACAACATACAATTCCCTTACCGAGCCTTCTAATTTCAAGGTTTTTGTTATCTGACCATCCTCATTTAGAAAAAACACATTATCTGCCATGCCGATGACAAATCCTCCATCCGGCCAAGCTAGTAGACTGATAAGTTCTTCAAGATTATTAAACCTCTCGTCAATGACGGTTTTTCCACAAGTATTCCCTGCCTTTTCAAACTCCAGAATGCAAGCCTCCTCACCAATCCGCAAGACCGCAAGCCGATTCCCACCATCTTTTGCAATGCTTGAAAAATCCCTCACAATCCCATCCGTTACTAAGCCAAAAGGAATTACTTCTTTACCATCATAGGCTTGATAATAAAATTGATATTCGGACTTCGATTCTCCTCCACCCTCCAGACCTTCTTCTATTTCCTTTTCGTTCAATGCAAAATAGAAAAAGCCCTCTTGTGCATAGTCCGTCATATAGGAATTTGCATTCTCCATAAGTCGGTACTGGGATATGCTCCTCTCATAAACTGGTGCCTCTGCCGCTGTCTGCTTTTTATCACCATTTCCGATAAGCGAACAACCTACCAACGACAAAAATAATAACTCCAACATCAAGAAACTAAATAACTTCTTCATCTAAATAGATACGACTGGGCACTATGTAGCCCAGTCACCCCTTCCTACAATTTTATAGTTTTACTTTAATAAATATATTCAGTAACAAAGAAAGTTTCATATGTACAAAGCACACACTGATACCACCTTCTCACATCATATCTTAACTCTATCCAATTATAAAAATTAACCGTTCTTAAATATCGCATAGTTGAATGTGGATGAAGCGGATTTTGAGGATCTCTATGGTCACATACAGGGTTTGCAGAGTTCACTGCAAATACCGATATTGAAGCAAAATTTGAGGGACATTCTGTCAATGCTTCTGGGACAGAATCTGCGATGTTTGCTTCCAATACTATTTCTGAAACAGAATCTGAGATAGTTGCTGCCAAAGTCACTACGGGAGATAAGCAAACCGATAAAGCAAAACTACCAACTAATCCAAATAAAATTTTTTTAACATTCATATTTTTCTTCTCCTTTATTGTTTGAAATAATTTCATACACACCAATTAATAACTTAAAAAATGCTATTTGATTTTGATAACCCACATGAATACATAACTGTCGGTTCATAAAAGAAACCTCTGCACAAGGCGTCATTATTTCTCTTCATCTACTTCATCCCTCCCTTTTTTAACAATTTTAATTTTGTCAGATATACTCATGATTGTAATACCTAAATTCCACGTGCATTTTTTATTAGCTTAAAAGAACACTATTTCAAGAAGAATTTAAACTGATACTCCCACATTGTAACATTATTTACCACCACCTTTCAATCTTTTTAAATAAATTATTGATTGCAACTTTGGAGTAAAGATACTTATTAAACCCTGCAAGTTATCCACAGAGCAACACTCGATTTTCAAGATGATATCTTTATTATACCAGACATTTTTCATACACTTCCTTGTACGGATAGTTTTCT
>DATESN010000093.1:0-18374 GCA_035270785.1 Lachnospiraceae bacterium
ATTAAACAATGTAGGAGATAAAATATGAAAGAATTTACAGGATATAAAAGAGGTATTAATCTTGGTGGTTGGCTTTCTCAATGCGAACACAGCCAAGAGCATTACAATGCGTTTATAACAGAAAATGATTTGCGAATCATATCCGGATGGGGGCTTGACCATATCAGGCTTCCGATTGATTATGAGCTTGTCAGGGCTGGTGACGACAGTTTTATCGAAGAAGGCTTTGCGCATATTGACAGCTGTCTTGACTGGTGCATGAAATATAATTTGAATATGGTTTTGGATCTGCACAAAACTGCTGGGTATTCTTTTGATGAAAAGGCAGATGACTTTTTCAGAAGTTCTTTGCTTCAAGACAAATTTATATCTTTATGGGAAGAAATTGCACGACGATATGGATCATTCAGTAATATGCTTTCTTTTGAACTGCTCAATGAAGTGGTTGATGAAAGCTTTGCTGATATTTGGAATGACATCATAAAAGGAACAATCTCTGCTATAAGAAAACATGCTCCCACTACAAAAATTCTGCTAGGTGGCGTGAGAAACAACAGCGTGCTTTGGGTTAGAAAGCTTGATGAGCCTTATGACGAAAATATCGTATACACCTTCCATTTTTATGAGCCGTTGATTTTCACACATCAGTCGGCATATTGGGTGGAAAAAATGCCAACTGATTTTTCAATCGAATATCCAAACGATCTCAAAAAATATATTGAGGATTCACATAAGTTGCTTCCTTCGGTCAATCATGGTTTTTATGACAGCGTGAACTGTGAAAAGGTTGACATAAACTTTTTTAAAACAGCGTTTTCTGATGCGATTAATACGGCTAAGGAAAGAAACACTGCCCTATACTGTGGTGAATACGGTGTAATAGACCAAGCCTCAATTAACTCAACGCTGAACTGGTTTGCAGATATTCACAGTGTTTTTGAAGAATTTAATATAGCAAGGGCGGCATGGACATATAAGGGCAAGGATTTTGGAATAACGGATACTCATTATTCTGAAATTGCAGATAAACTTATTAAACTTTTATAATGAAGAAAGGGGTATAATCCTTTGCGTTTCAGCGCCAACTAACGGTTGGATACGTTATCTTGAGGATACAACATTGACTCTTTCAAAAGATAAACAAACATATACTTACGAATTTGAAATGACCAGAAAAGACGATCCCTCAACCCTTTAAAACTATTTAACTTCCTAATTAAATTCTTGTTGTTTATCTCGCTTATACTGTACTAGTAGCTTGATCCCATAAATACAGATTCCATAAATGATTGTAGCTGCAATGATAATCATAATAAAATCACGTTGTGCCGTAAAACTTATAAGACTTACTCCTAATAAAACCTGTGCAGTTATATAGGTTATGGGAACTAAAAAAATATATTTACAAATAACACCCGCTCTTTTCCATCTTTTAAGAATTAACCATATCATTCCGATAACTGCAGACAAAAGAATGGCCAAATAAAAATAATACCCCATAACAAGCCTTGGCAGTATCACAACACCACCATTAGGATATGGATTTGTTCCATAAATAATTGTCATATTACCAGTATTATTCTCTTCCTTGTTCGAACAGTAATAAATTGTATCTACTGTTTCTTGTACATTCTTGATTGATAAAGATGGTGTTGATTTACCTAAAATATCATCCCAGATAGATGTCCACGCTTCAACAATAACAACATGCTGTCCTTCCTCCCACGTCTCACTGGTTAATTTGCATGAGGTTACATTTTCCGAGAAGTTTATATAGATATTATTTTTATTTGATACTTCTATCCCAGCCCCGCTATCTTTCTCCGCAATGAAGTGTGGCTTAGTAATATAAGAAAATATAATAAACATAAACAAACTTACTATTAGCGAGATGAAAATAATGGAATCTCTTTTACGTTTTAGTATATCCCGTTGTACTTGTTTTAAAGGTATGGTCTCTATCTCTCCTGTGTTTGTTGTTATCCCTTTTTTTAAATTCTGTTCACATACAGTACACTCATGACACTCTTCTAAATGATCATGTATCAACTGATTAGAGTCCTCACTTGTTATATTTTCCACATAAAGGGGTAATAAATCGTTTATAACATCACATGAAAGCTTCATTAATATTCCTCCATTTTCGATTTTATTTTGTTTTTTGCACGATGATAAGTAACACATGCCCAATTTTCTGTCTTCCCATAAATTTCGGCAATTTGTTTAAAACTTAAATCTCCCAAAACACGTAAAGAAAATACTTCTTTATAAGGATCTTCCAATAAATGAAGTGTTTTGTATATCTCCAGTGAAGTCTCCATCTTAATCATCTGGTTTTCAATATCAACCTTATCGTCCCTCACTTCAAATGTCTGATCTAGCTCAACTACTGATTTTTTTCTTTTTAGGTGGCTATAATAAGTATTTTTTGCAATTGTGACTAACCAGGTCTTTATATCGCAATCTCCTTGGAACTTATCGATTCCCTTCATTGCCTTAAAAAATGTCTCACTCGTTAATTCCTCAGCAAGATGTTCATTGTTACATAGCTTTAAAAGATACAAATACACATAGTGGAAATAGACTTGATATATTTTTTCAAATTTGGACTGTGTCACTTTTTCACCTCCTTCCCCTATTAGACTCTAATTTTATGATTATCTTACAAATTATTTACTTATCATTATAAATAATGCCAAAATAATTCCAAGCAAAAATGCCAATGAAGAATGTTTCTTTTCATATTCTCTTGCTTCTGGCAAAAGATGCGATGATGATACATAAATCAGAACCCCTGCAACAAAACCCAATGTAGCCCCAAGCTTGGAGCTATCTAACTTGCTAACAAAAGGGTAGGCAATAAATGCTCCTATTGGCGTTGTTAACCCAGCTACTAAAAATGCATATAAAAAAGCCTTTTTCTTGTTTATTCCGCTTTTTATTAATACGGAAAACACAATCACGCCTTCAGCAAATTCATGAACTACTAACCCTATACCAGTTAATACCCCTGTAATCATGCTTACGCTAAAAGTAACTGAATAGATAATTCCATCTACAATCGAATGTATAGCAATTCCTTCTATTGCTGTTATTCCAAACGCTAATTCTTTTTGCTTTGTTTTATACTTTATTAGTTTGTTACTAAAAAACATAAATAAAAATCCAATTAATGCAGCAAAACCAGCATACGGATTTTTAGCAATTGCTTGTGGAAATGCCATGATCAAAGGAGATGCTATTAAAACGCCTGCCGCAAAGCACATAAAATATTCCTTTGTTTTTTCAGCCCACTTTATATTTTTGTAAACAAACCAAATACCTATCCCGTTAACAATCATTGCACTTATTGAAAATATTGCAATCCACATAAATGTAGTAATATTCGACATATTCCAACCCCCTTTTATTTATAAAATCATATTTAATTAATTTTTAAAACTATGTATTGGAGCCGGTATACGTCCACCCCTATTAACAAACGCGTCACATGAAAATTGATTTACCTTCATAATCGGTGCATACCCAAGCAAGCCGCCAAATTCAACTATTTCGCCAACTCCTTTTCCAATTACAGGAATCAGACGTACCGCTGTTGTTTTCTGATTTATCATTCCAATTGCCATTTCATCCGCGATGATTCCTGCTATAGTTGTTGCTTTTGTGTCTCCCGGTATTGCTATCATATCAAGTCCTACCGAACAAACACAGGTCATAGCTTCTAACTTTTCAATTGTTAAAGCTCCTGCATTAACTGCATTAATCATACCCTGATCTTCGCTTACAGGAATAAATGCACCACTTAATCCACCAACATAGGAAGAAGCCATGACACCACCTTTTTTCACCTGATCGTTTAATAATGCCAGAGCCGCTGTTGTCCCTGGTGCACCTGCATATTCCAGTCCCATTTCTTCAAATATTTCAGCTACACTATCACCAACAGCAGGTGTTGGAGCTAACGAAAGATCTACAATTCCAAAAGGGATACCGAGACGCCCAGAAGCTTCCTGCGCTACTAATTGTCCAACCCTAGTTACTTTAAATGCTGTCTTTTTGATAGTTTCACAAAGAATTTCAAAACTTTCTCCTCTAATCTGCTCTAATGCTTTCTTTATAACTCCGGGTCCACTTACTCCCACGTTTATTATCGCATCTGTTTCTGTAACACCATGAAACGCACCTGCCATAAAAGGATTATCATCTGGTGCATTGCAAAACACTACAAGTTTTGCACAGCCAAGAGAATCAACATCTTTCGTCATTTCTGCTGTTTCAAGAACTATTTCACCAAGAAGTTTAACCGCATCCATATTAATTCCACATTTAGTAGAGCCAACATTGACAGAACTGCATACTCTTTCTGTAACTGCTAATGCTTTTGGTATTGATTTAATTAAATGAATATCACTTTCTGTCATTCCCTTAGAAACAAGAGCTGAATAACCGCCAATAAAGTTAACACCTACTTCTTTAGCAGCCTTGTCCAACGTTTTTGCAAGTGTCACAAAGTCTTCTGGACTTTTGCATGCACTTGCTCCCACCAATGAGATTGGAGTAATAGATATTCTCTTATTAACGATTGGAATTCCAAATTCTTTTTCGATATCATTGCCTGTAGCCACAAGATCTTTTGCCGTCTTTATAATCTTTTCATAGATTTTTCTATTTAATTCCTTTAGATTCGAATCAGCGCAATCAAGAAGACTAATTCCTAATGTAATAGTTCTTACATCCAGATTTTCCTCTTCAATCATTTTATTGGTTTCATTAACTTCTAATATATTAATCACAAATGTTTCTCCTTCTATATTCTGTGCATTTTATTAAAGATATTTTCACTTTGAAATAGTCTATTCGATCTGTTTGTTTCGGAATATGGCTACATGCTTAGTCTCTACTAGCATCACTTATTATCATTTAAAATTTTTTTCTCAATTATTTCTGCTGCTTCTACTAAATAATCACATGTGAAAGTTTCAAATTCTCCTTCATCTACCAATTTTGCAATTTTCGAATCAATAGGTATTCTCCCCAAAATATCAACTCCAATCTCATTTGAGATTTCATCTAATTTACTTTCACCAAATAATTTAATCACTTTTCCACAATCAGGACATTTTACATAACTCATGTTTTCAACTAAGCCTAATACTGGAATATCCATTTGTTTGGCCATATGATATGCTTTTTTTACAATCATGGATACTAAATCTTGTGGTGAAGAAACAATCACTATTCCATTTAAAGGAATTGATTGAAAAATTGTCAAAGGTACATCACCCGTTCCCGGTGGCATATCAATAAACAAATAATCTAATTCTCCCCAAACAACTTCAGTCCAAAACTGTTTTACTGTATTTGAAAGCATTGGCCCTCTCCAAATTACTGGAGCGTCTTCTTGTGGTAATAGTAGATTGACAGACATCAACTTTATATTTTTTTCTGTTTGTTCTGGTATAATGCCTAGTTCATTTGCTGTTGCTTTATTCTTTATACCAAACATTCTTGGTATAGAAGGCCCCGTTATATCTGCATCGAGAATTCCAACATTATAACCTTTCCTACTCATTAAAACCGCCAACATGGAAGTGACAAATGATTTACCAACTCCACCTTTTCCACTGACTATACCTATTACATTTTTAATGGAACTATATGCATTCAACGCTTCATACATACTTTTTTTGTTATTTTCACAGCCTTCACAAGATTCTTTCTTGCAGTCATTATCTGTACAGCCTTTTATATTATCTTCCATTTTTAGTACTCCTTTTCTTTGTGTGAATTTTAAATAAAATCAATTTTTGTAAAATCAATAGTTCCATCTAAACCTATCAAACTTGAATCCCCATGAACGTATTCAACTTTTCCAATAAACATCTCATGAGAGCCCGTCATAATAGAATCCACAACTGTACACTCAATATTAACAGGACAATCAGCTAAAATAGGTGCGTTTACAACTTTACCCTCTTCTAATTTAACATTCATATCTTTTAACTTATCGGAATCCCTTTTGCTTATTTTCCCTAGATAATCAAACGTCTCCTGGTAAACTTTATCTGCAATATTTACAACAAAACATCCTGATTCTTTTATCATCTGATAGGAATATCTTGTAGGAACAATTCCAACCATAACCATAGGTGGTGCGTAACTGCAGTTACCACAATAGCCAACTGCTAACGCATTATCTTCTCCATCTAATCCTCGACATGAAACTAAAACTTTTGGTGCTGGCTGTAATGCCCCTTTTTTATTTGCTTCCCTTTTTTCCATTTGTCATTACTCCTTTTCTATTTACTTTTATGTTTTTCATAGTAATTTTTAATCGCATTTTTTAATGCTCCTGCTCCTAGAACAGAACAATGAAGCTTATATTCTGGCAACCCATCAAGAGCATCTGTAATGTCCTGATCCGTCAATTTCATTGCTTCTTCCAATGTTTTTCCTTTTACCAATTCTGTTGTCATACTGCTTGTGGCTACTGCTGCTACACATCCAAATACTAAGAATCGAATATCAGTAACTTTATTATCTTTTACTTTAATATAAAGAATTAAGGAATCTCCGCAATCTGGATCCCCAAATCTTCCTTCACCATCCGCATCCGACATGCTTCCAACATTTCTAGGCGACATAAAATGTTCTATCACTTTATCAGTATATTCACCATACATAGCTTCACGCTTTCTTTTCTTTATTTTTCATCCTGTTCTGCCTGCCAAGCATTAATCATCAATGCGCATTCAATCCGTTTCTTTTGCAACATACAACTCACTTCATTTGGTTGCTTTATGTTTCCGTTTGTAAAGAATGAATATGTATGAATCACATCTTTTTCCTCCGAGTCTTTATAAACATAATTAAATGAATTAATTTACAGTTATGGTCTTATGCTCAAAATATATTTTAGTCCAATTATGGGTGTATGTCAATATTTTATTGTGATAGGATAGATGATTTTAATATTAATAATAACTGATTAATACAACAAAAAAACACCCAAAACAAAACAGTCATTTTACCGCTTCATTTAAGGGTGCAATTATCTATATTCTGCACGGTTCCACCTTAACTTTTCTCTTTAAGATTCTTCCTATCTTGTCCATTAACGCTGGTTAACGATAGTACCTACAGTTTCAGCTTCAACACTACAGCTCCGGAATAGTTTTTACTAATATTTTATATAAGTAATTTTCTATAAATAACGAATTATTAATTAGTGTTAATTAAACTTCTTGTCTTCCATATCTACGGCAAGTCTTATTACAGAACTTCCCTTTACAATTGTCTTTGCAAACAACTCTTGTTGAACCACAATTATGACAAGTATATTCTCTCTTCCGTAATTGTTCTAAGTTTTCAATACTTTCCTTCCACTCTTTTCCACAATCCATGCACAGAACCGGACATATGTTACGTGTGAAATTACCACCCTCAATACATATGCCTTTCCCATTAATCAAACTATCAGCCACTTTTCCTCTAGCCACAAGCAATATCCTTTGAAATGTTGGTCTTGATACTTCCATTCTATCCGCACATTCATTTTGCTCTAAACCCTCAAGATCTTTTAACCGAATTGCCTCTAGCTCTTCTAGTTTTAAAATATTCTCCGGCACTTCTTCTATTCTGTTTTCTGAAGGTACAAAATACTGTATTGTTGGTAAATTATCGATTTTTCTCCATTTTGTTGGTCTTGCCATTTTTCAGCTCCTTTATCATTCACTAATCTCCATTATATTTGAAAACATAATTATTCAAATTTACAGGTAAATTCTCAATCAAAATTTTATCAAAAACGGTTTCGCCTGTATTCTCTTCAACAATCAATATATTAGATGCTGTTTTTAAAGCCCAATATATGTTTCCATACTAGCTCCCATGTACCGCCTTGGGCGGTTCTCAAATCAGGGATGTGAATTGATTTTCAATTCACATTATCCTCCGATAATTATAGTGTACTATTTATTTCTGTATCCGGAAGCATTTTATCCATAAATAATATTCCTTCAAGATGGTCAAGTTTATGATAAAATGCACGAGCCAATAAATCCTACACCGTCTTCCTGATACATTGTTTCGGGCATATCTTCTAACAATTCTAAATTTTTTAATTACTCTGACTTTTTATTTATTTTAGATAATCTGTCTTTTATCTGCTTGAGCTGATTCTCTAACAATGTTTCCTGATTACTCAACAACGTTTTTTCATCCATTTCAACACTATTTTTCAGATAATTATTTCTCTGATAACCAGGTGCTCCTGCAACACAAAATTGTCTGCGATTTCCTCTTCCACATCCGTATCCTCCAAAATAAATAGGCTGATTATCAAGTGTTGAATTCATAGCTGGATTGCAATATCCAACACCTCTTCCTGTCATTGCTCCGATTCCCATTGGTCCTGTTCCGTCTCTTCTTGGCATAATTTTTACCTCCTCTTTTTATTATTATTAGTTCTAGCTTTTAGCATATAATAGATACCTATCATCGCACTTGGTATTAACCAGACAAAATGCTGAAAATATCTATTTTTATATTGTTTATTCTTTTTAAATACATAACCCAAAAGCTTAGGCTTTGCAAAGTAATTACAATTACCTGACTTTCGTCCTGTCATCGGTCCCGTTCCAAAAGGACCAGTTCTATCTAATCCTGGCAAAACAATCACCTCCGATACATTTTTTTTCATTCACTTTTGTAGCCATTATAGCATCTTTTTTATAATAATTTCAAAATCACAATTAGTGGCATATGCCCATAATTAATGATAACCCCATTATGGGCATATGTCAATAACGTAAATTGACTTTGCATAATAAATTTATTTTTTTATATATTGAAAATACCGCTAAAACCTTTCAGTACCCAGTATCTGCGTTTTTTGTAATATGGGACTTCGTTTAGTGTGTATAATCTATAATAGTAATACCATCACCCAGTTTTCTAATGATTGCTTCTTTCATTTCCTTGGCATGAGGACAAGGAAAACCAATTGGATTTCCTTTTGTAATGCAGGAAGCTAGCACTATCGTATCAGCGCCTCTTTTTACCATTTCAGCTGCCCGTGCAACTGCTTTTTTACCAGGGCAACCTCCGCAAGAAGTAAAACCAATAATCTCAATCTCACCCTCAACACCCTCAAACGCAAGTTTCTTTTCTTTCATCACTTTAAAATCTGTTGTGCCAGGACACATGTCTTCAGTTTGCATGCATCTGATTAATCCAACTTTCATAAAAAACTACCCTCTTTCTTCTATTTCTTCAATACGATATTTCATTTTTTTATTCAACCTCATCATCAACCACGATAACATTGCCCGTATTATTATATATAAATTCATCACTAAATTCCTGTTGAATTCTTTTTATTCCTTCTTCTCCGGTACAATGAGAAACCGCAATAAATTTTATATTCATCCTACAAAATGCATCTATTGTTTTTTGCATTCTTATTTCATCTGCTTCAACTAAATGTGTGCCACCTATTACTGCATAAATCGGCATTCCCGTTTTCTCAGAGATTGAGTCTAAAATATTAACAATTCCTACATGTGAACAGCCAACAATTGCAACCAACCCTTTATCCGTAGCTATCCCAAGTACTATTTCGTCATCAAAATCATCATGCGTACTGAGATTCTTATCCATAATATAAAATTTTTCATTTCTCTTTTCGAAATCATTCTTTCTTAAAAAATGATGGAATACCATAATAGTATCAGTTATGTAAAAAATACCTTCCTCAACTTTTTTCAAAGGAATATTATGATCTAATATAAATTTTTCATCAAAGGGATTCCCATTATACTTATATGTTTGTTCGTCAACCATTTTATATTTTGGTTTAAAAAACTCTGCTCCCACAACAAGTTTTGGATATTCATTTAACAGGTTGATCAATTTTTTCAAACCACCGCTATGATCATAATGTCCATGGCTTAATATCATATAATCCAAGATATTTAAATCTTTTTTTAATATTTTTGCATTTTTAATAAAATCACCAGTTTGTCCGGTATCAAATAGTATCTTAAGCCCATCTACTTCTATGTATAACGATAATCCATGTTCATTAATAAGTTCTTTCTTATCATCTAGGTTATTTTCTATCAGTGTAGTTATCTTCAACTTCATATTTTCTCCTTTTTCTCCCATTATTTCCTTTTTCACAACCAAAACAACAAAAATCACAATGACACAAAATATAGTTTCCGCCATTAATATTAATAGCTTTCCCTTCACTCAATGCAACTGCAACTTTCATCCTGGCTTCATTTATAATAAGTTGAAGAGTTTGTCTTGAAATCTACATTCTATCTGCACATTCTTCCTGATTTAACCCTTCAATTTCTCCCTGCACCCTTTGCAAAGTCCTAACAGGGTAATGTTTGCATCATTTACTTCTACCCCCATCTTATGTTCAACTTTTTGGTTTAATCTGATGTAGTCCAAATTTGTTTCTGTATCATCAATATCTGTCATGGCATTACAACTCAAACATTTAAAATGTATATGCAACGGTTTTTTACCAAATAATTTTAATTCATAATAACGAACTCCATCCATAGGTATTTCTTTAACAATACCCAAATCTTCAAACAATTTTAAACTCCGATAAATAGTTGCCAGACCTATTTTCACCTCTTTAATCTGCTGATATATTTCTTCTACTGTAAGATGACTAGATGCTTTTATTAATACAATCAAAACTGCTTCTTTTTGTATTGTATTTTTCATTCCGTTTTTTTTTATGATTTCTTTGTACCATGCAAGATATTTCTCCACACAAACCACCTATCCTCTTTAAAAACACCTTTAATGATTATGCTCTGTACAAATTGTTCCTGTTGATTTTAACAATCCCTTTGCATACTGCTGTGCTGTTGTATCCGCTTGACCCTCTACACCTACAATTACCTCAATGCCATTTTCAACAAATAAATCCTTCGCTGCTTCACCCATTCCACCTGCAATAATAACATTTACATTCTGTTCTCTTAAAAAGACTGGAAGATACCCTGGCTTATGTCCCGGATTTAGTACAAATTGTTTATTTGTTGCCGTCCCATTTTCTACAAAATATGTCGTGAATCCTTCACAATGTCCAAAATGTTGACTTACAATACTTCCTTCACTTGCTACTGCGATTTTCATTTTAGCTCCTATCTGCGACCTTTGGTCGCCTACCAATCAAGGGGTTGAATATTATTTTTTCAACCTTATTCCTTCATTCTATTATTTTATTGTTTTGCAATTCTTTTATTTCCATTAGGCTGTTCATACGAACCCACATCTCTTCAATTGCTTTTCGAGCAATACTGTCTTTAAAGTCCGTTATCGGTTTTAATGTATTCACTGATTCCATTACCGTTTTATCAAATGGAATTTTACCAACAACAAAGAGATTTTTTTCTCTTGCATAATCTTCAATCTGAGTAGTCATACCAGGATTGATATCATACTTATTTACACAAACCATTACTTTTGTATCAAAATGTTCTGAAAGCTCTAAAATTCTCTTCAAATCATCAAGCCCTGATTTTGTTGGCTCTGTAACAATAAGCGAAACATCTGCTCCCGTTATGGATGCAATAACAGAACATCCGATTCCAGGAGAACCATCCAAAATTGTGATTGTATCATCTTCTACAAAACGTTTCACATTCTTTCTCAAATCAGTAACTAATTTTCCAGAACCATCGCTTCCAATTCCCATAATAGCTCTTGAGATGATGCCTTTTTCTGTTTTTGTTATAAATGTATCCGCTGTTTTTTCATCTTCTAATCTGATTGCATGTTGTGGGCATACTAATACGCAAGCACCACAGCCTTCACAGGTAAAGGAATCAATTTCAGAATTCTTAATTGCACCAAACTTACAAACTTCTTCACAAATTTCACAATGAATACAAAGGCTATGATTAATCTTTGCCTTTTTGCCACCATAAAAATCCTTCTTTTCAATATCCATTCCTTTATAAAAAAGATAAAGGTTAGGCGCATCAACATCACAATCCACTTTTATTACGTTCCTTGCTAGTTCAGATAAAGCCGCTACTACTGTTGTCTTCCCCGTTCCACCTTTTCCACTTAAGACTGCTATCTCCATTGGAACACCTCCTTAATCTTTTCTGACATTCCATAAAAGATCTGCTTATAGGATGTATCCTCATACAGCATCATTCCATTTGAATATAATACCGCTGCCTCCATACTATAAGGGACTGCTCCGAGTAAATTGATATCATTTTGTTTGCAGAATGTCTTTACCGTATTTTCCTTGCCATCGTCTTTGTTAATTACAATTCCATATGGTATCTTATAAAGTTTAACAAGTTCAACAGCCATTCTTAAATCATGAAGTCCAAATTCGGATGGTTCTGTAACTAGTATGGCTGCATCTGCATACTTTAAGGCATTCACAACGTTACAAGAGGTTCCTGGTGGACAGTCAATCAAATGATCAACTTGTGGCAAATTACCAAGTAGCTTTCTAATTACCGGTACCGCCATAGGTTCTCCTACATTTAAGACTCCTCTGTAGCAATCAATTGACTTTACAGTTCCACTTTCTAGCTTGCCAATTGCTCGTTTCCCATAGGATAATGCGTCAACCTTACACACAAGCTTGCAAGCACCACAGTCATGACATAATTTTTCAAATACAACGATTTCCTTTCCAGCTTTAGCTAATGCATTAAATTGACATACTGTTGCACATTGACCACATAACACGCACTTCTGCTGATTAATAACTGGATATTCTACAAATACATCTTCTTTTGTTTGGATAGAAGGATTCAAAAATATAAATCCATTTGGTTCTTCTACATCACAATCCACATAACTGACACCTAATGTCATTGCGAGATTGGTTGATACTGTAGTTTTCCCAGTTCCTCCCTTTCCACTTAAGACTGCTATATTCATACCATTCACCAGCTCTCTTACTTCATTCCATGATGAGCACTACCAGCATTTGAAATTTCTGAAAGCATATTTTTTTGAAATAATTCAATTGCTTTGCATACTGGAAGAACATCACAACTAAAAGCTTTGATGCCTGCTTTTTCTATTAATTCAAAAGCATTCGGTCCTAAATTACCAGTTATAACAACGTCTGCATTTGCATCAATAATCTGACCTGCTGCTTTAATTCCAGCACCTCCTGACGCAGTCACGCCACTATTAACAGCAAATTCATAAGAATCACTTTCGCTATCATAAATCTGAAAAATTTCGCATCTTCCGAATCTTTTATCAAGAAGACTTTCCTTCGTGCTACCTGTTGCTGATATTACAATTTTCATATTATTATTTCTCCTTTTTTGTTATGAGCATATGCTAATTATTATAGTACATTTTACTTTATATAATGTCAAATACTAATTTAAAAGCGCCATTTTTTTAAGCACTTACTCTATCCCATATGATAATCCAAATTTGCCTATGGCTGCTTCAGGTATTTCTTCTTCTGTTAAAACTACTTCAACATTAGAATCCGAAAAAACATATGCTGGACCTTTGCTGGCAAAGTCCTTTTTTACTATCATAACGTCTATTCCCTTTTTTATTAAAAATTCTGCAGCCAAAATGCCTTTACCCTTTTCTTCAATTATAAAGGGATTGAGCATAACCTCCGATTGCTTTGCAACCTTTTCCCCTGTTTTAAAAGTAACAAACATAAACCAGGGTGCTTCTCCAAAATGAGAACTAATTTTATTTTTTTCTTCCGTTAATGGTATTACGTATATCATTTCTTCTTTTTGCATTGGTTCATAATGAATTAATACATGATCAATATTGCTTAATTCTTGCTTTATTTGATTTTCAATTTTATCCGCAATCAAATGTGCCTTATCAAGATTATGTGTCTTTATCACAATATTCGCTTCTATAAATTTAAATCGTCCTGAATTTCTTCCTGTTAATTTTTTTATTTCAACAACCTGCGGAGTATTCAATATTATCTTTTCTGTTTTACTAAGCGTTTCATAATCTACCGAAGCATCCAAAAGAACTTTTACTCCATCTTTTAATATTCCAAATCCTGTCTTCGCAATAAATATTACAACAATTAAGGTTGCTATTTTGTCAAAATGATACCCTATTGTTCCCAAAATAATTGAAACCATTACAATAATATTACTCAGCACATCAATATAACCATGATCTGCATCTGCAATTAGAATGGGCGAATTAATTTCTTTTCCAACTTTTTTTTCATATTTAGAAAAAGCAAAGGAAATAAGAACTACAACAATCAAGATAATAATTCCAAGAATAGAATTTTTTACCTCAGTCTGTTTTGCATTGATAGCCTCAAGGGCGATTTCATAGCCTGAAAATAAAACCAGCAACGAGATAACGACAGATATCAAATTTTCAATCTTATAAAGCCCATAAGGAAAAGATTTGGTCTTTCTTTTCGCAATCTTTAATCCCGCGTATACCGTCAAAGATGCAATGAAATCTGTTAAGGTATGAAATGCCTCTGCTTTTAATGCAATACTCCCAGTTATGATTGCTGCAATTAGTTTTATTCCAAAAATAAAAAACGCAACTAAAATCGCCTGTAATGCTATTTTTTCACTTTTTTCCATCTATTCACCTCCCAATTTTAAACAGTAGAATTATACATGTACTCGGTAACATAACTATATTACAGCCCTTACCTTAAACGAAACGTATCATAACCCATATATTTAACCTTAATTACTTCTTTATCCAATATAAGTCTATTGAATATATCTGCAATATCGCTGCCTTTCCTATTTTCCAAAAAACTTTCTATCTCGAATTGATTCATAGGATGTCTCTTAATAATACTGATTACTGCATTATAATCATCTGAAATCTCACTGTAAAACCCTTTAGAACTCAATAAATCTATTGCTATTCCACCAAGAGTTTCCGAAATATACTTCATTCTGTCATTGCCAACTACATTTACACCTTGTTCTGCTGGTGGTCGTACCGGTGTGTTTAAAAATAACCGATCATACTTTATTTCCTTTAATAACCCTAAATACTTTTCCAGTATTAAATCCGAATCATTAATCCCTTCCATGAACATTATTTCTAACCATAACTGTCCTTGATATATCTTGGAAAATTCTATCAATCCAGAATAAACATCTTTATATATCATATTTTTATACGGTCGATTTATCTTTTCAAATGACTCTTCATCAAAAGCATCCATAGACGGCAGTACAATATCCGCTTGAAGTAGCTCCTGTCGAACTGTTTTATCATATAAGAGTGCTCCGTTCGTTATGACCGCAACTGGTTGCTTCACCCTTTTCTTTATTTCTGCGATGATTTTTCCAAGTCCCAAATATAGAGTAGGCTCTCCCTCTCCTACAATTGTTACAACATCAAAATAAATATTATTTTGAATTAAATCATCAAATTCATGTATTATTTCCTCTACACTAAAAAACATATTTCTAGAATTCGTCATGGGTTTTGTTCTTCCTAGCTGGCAATAAATGCAGGAATAATTACATGTCTTTTTAGGAATTGGGCTGACTCCCAAAGAGATTCCCAATCTACGGGATGGCACCGGACCATAGATATATTTTGTTTTTTCCACTCAGTTTAGTTACACCTCCTTGACGTTTTCCATACCATTATTTATGATTCACGTGTCATCATTGTTCCGCAGTTTGGACACTTAATATTAGCACATGGAACCGCTCTTTCATGTTTTACTTTTGTTCCACAATTGGGGCATACACAATATCCATCAACCCCAGCGCTAAAACTTCCCCCCATTCTTCCCATACCTCTTCCTGTTCTGTTTCCACTTCCTGGTCCCATTGGTCCTAATCCCATTGGTCCTGTTCCGTCTCCTCTTGGCATAATTTTATACCTCCTTTGTATTTTTTTGAGCATATGTCAATAACTATTTTTAGTATACTCCATTATGGGCATATGTCAATAATAAATTTTATTGTTCCACAAAAAAAGTCAGCCAATGTTAATTCATTGACTGACTTATGCTTAACTGCATATTTAATTTTTGCTCTTATAGTTCGATTTTCAAACCTACACCAACTTCATTTACCTTTATATATTTATTAATTTCAGCTTTTACGTCAAAAGATACGCAATGACATGGATACAGGTTTGTAATATTTGATTTTCGAAAATAATCTATCGTTTTATTTAGCCGTTCATCTACCTCGAATAAATGAAAACCTCCAAGTACACCAATTACACGTTTTTCTTTACAGACTCTTTTTGCGTGTTCAATAATATTGCATATCCCGCTATGAGAGCAACCTGTGATAATAAAAATACCGTTTGATGTTTTGTATGCAATTGCGGTATCATCTACGAGAAAATCCTTTTCATTTATACCATCCTTATTCTTTTCTCCAATACTATTTCTCTTTTCAAAATTAAAATAATTAGGTATTTCTCCCAGAAAAACTATATTTTTAGTAACACAAACGGAATCCTTGGATAGCTTTAATTTACATTTCAAATTCATTTCTTCCGTTGAATATAACGACCCAATTTCTTCACCATCAAATATTTTTTTATTAAAAGTTTCCGGATGTGCTATTACAGTTTTTTTCTGCAATCCATACTCTTTTCCAAAATATGAAAAACCTCCAATATGATCATTGTGACCATGGGAACATATAATATTAGAAACATCATTTATATTTATCCCCATTTGTTCTGCATTATGAATAAAAACATCTGAGTACCCTACATCAAATAGAATCTTCTCCTCTTCCTCCTCAAGATAATAACATACCGCAGGTTCTCCAAGATAATATTGATCAATATAAGTATAATTGTCTACAAGTACTTTCAGCAACAAATTTATCATCTTCTTTCTATTTCCGTTTTAAAACATTGATATTTGAAAGGCATAAAAATTCGATTCCCATTTATACTGTTTACTTATTTTCTTCAATGTATTTTTCCATTATGCTTGCTGCCATTCCTACTAATTCTACGCATGGTCTTTTTTTATAATATTCTGCTGTTCTAAGTTCTGGCACTGGGCTGTCTTTTCCTTTTCCAAGACCTAATAATTCCCTACAAATAATAGAATGATTTTCTTTGTCAAACTCATTTGCAAGAAACTGAATTCTTTTATAATGTTCTGTTTTTGTAAAGTGGTCTTTGGGATCAGTATATCCATAAAGCATCCCGGCTACCATAAACATACCTGTAACCGCACCACAAACTTCTCTGAGTCTTCCCATCCCTGCGCCAAATGACGAACTAATTCTTAGTGCTGTCTCATAATCCATTTTATACATATCACAAAATGCTAAAAACACCGATTGTGAACAGTTATATCCATTTTTAAACAACTCCATAGCCTTTTCCGAATAACTCGTAACTTCATTGAAGTTAACAATAATAACATCTCTTGCTTCTTCTTTACAATTCATTTTCATTTTCTTTCCTTTAATTATAGTTTTTATTTTCATTATTAGCATATGCTCTAAACTAAAGTTTAACACAATATCTTTAGATGTCAAATAAATAATATCTCAAAAAATATATGCCCTCTGTAATAGACGTACTGAAACGTTCTATTGCAGAAGGCACATATATTAAATAACCTCAAACTATTCTACAATTTTCTTTTTTCCAAAAATTAGATCCGTAAACTTAACATACCATGCAGCTGCCTGGACTTGTATAATATAAGCTAAAGCAATAACCAACGCAATCTCTGATCCTTGTTCACCAAACACTCCCATGGCAATTGCTAGTGCAATAGAAAGATTTCTCATTACGGTTCCATATACAAGTGCTATTCCATTCTCTCTATTAAAAAACATTTTTCCTATTACTGTACTAACCAAAAAATTAATACCATATAAAATAATTAACGGAAAAAGATAATGTAACAGAACCATTGGATCTGCCAAAATAGTCTTTGCTTTTAGAGCCATGGATACAAAAACAACCCCTAAAACTCCAACAGTAGATAACAATGGAAATTTAGGCTTGTATTTCTTTTCATATATTTCATTTCCAAACTTATTTTTCAAGAATAATTGGGTTAAATATCCTGCTACCAACGGAAGAAATACAATGAAAATTATTTGTGAAAATATTTCACCTAACGAAATTGAGACAACCGTCCCCATAAGCAGTTTTAAATACAATGGAGTCGCTAATGATCCAATTATCAAACCTATTATTGTCATTTTAACTGCTGCTGATACATTCCCTTTTGCAAATCCAGTCCACGAAATAGTCATTCCTGATGTAGGTAACAGACATGTTAATAATAAGCCCACAGCCGCCAATGGTGTGTCTGGAAAAACAATTTTCCCAATAAAGTAACCTATAAAAGGGGTAACTCCAAAGTTAATTAT
>DATESN010000094.1:0-3997 GCA_035270785.1 Lachnospiraceae bacterium
GTTCAACGTAGATTTTAAGGAAAAGGTTAACGAAATAATTTCACGACATCATAATGACAAGAAAAAGATTATCAGTATTATCCAGGAAGTTCAAAAAGAATATCATTACTTACCTGAAGAAGTATTGGTTCATATAGCTGACACCCTTGATATCAGTCATTCTAAGATTTATGGTATAGCTACTTTTTATGAAAACTTCTCTTTGGAAGAAAAGGGAAAAAACATTATTAAAATATGTGACGGAACGGCATGTCACGTAAGAGATTCACTTCCCATCCTAAAAGCTATATACAAAGAATTAAATCTAAATGACAAGAAAAATACGACCGATGACATGTTTTTTACTGTAGAAACAGTATCTTGTTTAGGAGCTTGCGGATTAGCTCCGGTTATAACAGTTAATGATGTTGTTTATCCTAAAATGACTCCGGAAGCAGTTATTGAGCTTCTTAGTAACTTTAAGAAGGAGGTAATGTAATGATTAAGAATTATAATGAATTATTATCTCTTGGAGATTTGTATAAAAAATCTTTGGACAAGCAAAGGAAAAAAGTTTTAGTATGTGCAGGTACAGGATGCTTGGCAGGTGGTTCTTTAGCTATTTATGAAAAGATCAAAGCTTTAATACAAGAAAACGGTCTCTTGGTTGATGTTGATTTGACTAAAGAAGAAGAAGGAATCGGTGTAAAGAAAAGTGGATGTCACGGTTTTTGTGAAGCTGGTCCCTTAGTTCGAATTGAGCCATGTAATTATTTGTATTTGCATGTTAAATTAGAAGATTGCGAAGAAATTGTATCCAAAACATTAAGAGATGGAAAACCTATTGAAAGATTAATGTATCAAAGTAATGGTCTTGTATATAGAACTCAAGAGGAAATTCCTTTCTATAATAAACAAACAAGATTGGTTCTTCATAACTGTGGTCATATAGATGCAGAAAATATCCAGGAATATATAGGCAATGGGGGATATAAGGCAGCTGCCAAGGCTCTTTCTATGGAGCCTAAAGAGATATGTCAATTAGTAATAGATGCAGGCTTAAGAGGCAGAGGTGGCGGAGGTTATCCTGCCGGTAAGAAATGGAGTCAGGTTTTATCTCAAAGTAATCCTGTAAAATACGTAGTATGTAATGGTGATGAAGGAGACCCGGGTGCATTTATGGACAGAAGCATAATGGAAGGTGACCCTCATAAGGTTATTGAAGGTATGCTTATAAGTGGTTTTGCTACTAATGCGCATAATGGATATATATATGTAAGAGCCGAATATCCAATGGCTGTTAATAGATTGCAAAATGCTATTAATCAAGCTATGGAATATGGACTTTTAGGAGACAATATTCTAGGGTCTAACTTTAGTTTTAATATTCATATTACTCAAGGAGCAGGTGCCTTTGTATGTGGTGAAGGAAGTGCCTTAACAGCTTCAATTGAAGGCGAAAGAGGAATGCCTCGAGTTAAGCCCCCTCGTACAGTAGAAAAAGGATTATTTGAATGCCCTACAGTTTTAAACAATGTTGAAACATTTGCAAATGTTCCTATTATACTTCTTAATGGAATAGAAGAATATAAAAAATATGGCATTGAAAATAACTTGGGAACAAAAGTATTTGCACTTACAGGAAATGTTGTTAATACTGGCCTAATAGAAGTTCCTATGGGAACTACCTTGAAAGAAGTTATATTTGATATAGGAGGGGGAATTCCTAAGGGCAAAAGATTTAAAGCTGTTCAAATTGGAGGGCCATCAGGTGGCTGTTTAATTTTTGATGAAAGACATTTAAATCTACCTCTAAGCTTTGATTCATTAGAATCAGTGGGAGCAATGATTGGCTCTGGTGGTATGGTTGTAATGGATGAAGATACCTGTATGGTTGAGGTTGCGAGATTCTTTATGAGCTTTACTCAAAGAGAGAGCTGCGGCAAATGCATACCTTGTAGAGAAGGAACCAAAAGGATGCTTGATATTTTAGAGAAAATAACTCTTGGTAACGGAACAATGGATGATTTAAATCTCCTTTATGAAATCGCTGATACCGTTAAAAACACGGCTTTATGTGGACTGGGTAAAACAGCTTCAAATCCTATCTTAAGTACTTTAGAATATTTTCATGATGAATATCTTGCACATGTTGTGGATAAGGTGTGTCCAGCCAAAATATGTAAGGGATTAGCTACAATAACCATAGATCCTGACTTGTGTAAAGGCTGTAGCAAATGTACCAGAACATGTCCTGTTGGAGCAATATCAGGAATAATTAAACAACCTTATCTTATAGATGAAAACAAATGTATAAAATGTGGTGCTTGTATTGAAGTTTGCCCATTTAAAGCAATCAAGGAGGTATAGACAATGAGTAATATAATGGTAATAGACGGAAAAAAAGTGAATTTTAATGGTCAGAAAAATATTTTAAGCGTTATAAGGGATTCAAATATCGACTTACCTACTTTTTGCTATCATTCTGAATTAAGTATTTATGGAGCTTGCAGAATGTGTTCTGTAGAAACAGCTGATGGGAAAATAATCGCATCATGTTCGGAAGTCCCTAAGGATGGATTGGAAATTTATACGAATTCTCCACGAATTAGAAAATATAGAAGAATGATTTTAGAACTTTTATTAGCAAACCACGATAGAGATTGTACTGCATGTGAACGTACAGGAAAATGTCAATTACAAAAACTAGCCAGAAGATATGGTATAAATCAGATTAGATTTAATCAATTAATTGAGGATGATGAAATTGACAATTCCAGCCCAAGCATAATTAGAAATCCTAACAAATGTATAAAATGTGGTGATTGTGTAATTGTTTGTGAGGAAATACAAGGAGTGGGAGCTCTTGGATTTTCCCATAGAGGTACTGAAGTTCAAATTAAACCTGCTTTTAATAAAAAACTAAGCGAAACTAATTGTGTAAATTGCGGACAATGTAGAATTGTATGTCCTACAGCAGCAATAACAATTAAAAATGAAACGCAAAAAGTATGGGATGCAATTTATGACAAAAATATTAGAGTTATTGCACAAATAGCGCCCGCAGTAAGGGTTGCGTTGGGTGAAGAATTTGGATTGAAGCCAGGTGAAGTTACAATAGGCAAAATTGCATCAATTTTAAGAAAAATTGGCGTTGATGAGGTATATGATACAGCATTAAGTGCTGATTTAACAGTTATAGAAGAAAGTAATGAATTCCTTGATAGATTTTCAAAAAATGAAAATTTACCTTTATTTACTTCTTGTTGCCCTGCATGGGTAAAATTTGCTGAAAATAAGTATCCTGAATTATCAAAAAATATATCCTCATGTAAATCTCCACAGCAGATGTTTGGTACTGTTGCAAGGGAAGTTTTCAATAAAAAAGATGAGGAAGACGGTAAAAAAACATTTATTGTTTCAATTATGCCATGTACTGCAAAAAAAGCTGAAGCTGCCAGACCTGAATTTAATCATGACGGGGTAAGAGAAGTGGATGTAGTATTAACTACTCAAGAACTTGCCATTATGATAAAAGAAATAGGTGTAAACTTCCATACTATTGAAGAAGAATCATTGGACATGCCTTTTGGTGTAGCTTCAGGGGCAGGTATAATATTTGGAACTACCGGAGGAGTAACTGAAGCTGTTCTCAGGAAACTATTAAAAGATAAATTTGCGAAAGATGACTGTGAAATAATATTTAATAATGTTAGAGGTTTAGAGGCAGTTAAAGAAGCAACAGTTGAAGCCGATGGAAGAATAATAAGCATAGCCGTTGTTCATGGATTAAAAGATGCGGATATGTTGATTAAGCAAATTAAAAGCGGCGAAAAGTATTATGATTTAGTTGAAGTTATGGCTTGCAAAGGTGGATGTATTGCCGGTGGAGGTCAGCCAGTACCAAGAATTATAACTAAGGAAACAAGGGCAATGAGAGCATCAGGTTTATACAATATAGATAAAACAAATCAAATCAAAAACTCGGAAGACAATTATATCGTAAAAAGTATATATG
>DATESN010000095.1:0-12565 GCA_035270785.1 Lachnospiraceae bacterium
TCACTTTCGTATTTCACAGCCATTACCGGTTCCGCCGTTAATAGACACTTATTTACATCAAAATCAATATATTTATCAAAGTTTTTTACTTCCTTCCATGGCATACCATTCATTCTTGATTCTAATTCAAGATACTGATCCATTCTTGTTCCTACAATGATATGATCCCCTAAATAGGTACAAATCCCACAATCTTTTTCTTTTGCAAATCGAAATAACCCCGGTATTATATAATTGGGTAACGTTTTCTGATATACAACTTCCCCTGTCCTACAATTTATTATATTACCTCCATTAAAGGAAATTAAGTAACCACCATATTTCTCTAGTTCTAATTCTTTTGCATATCTAGTCATCCCTGGTGTTGGTCTGCCAGATGCTAACATAACGATATGACCCTGTTCTTGAATAAGATGAATCGCTTCCTTAGTTTTGATTGTGATATCTTTTTGAGAATTGGTTAATGTTCCATCTATATCTAATACTAATACCTTTGTATTCATTTTAATCAAGCTCTCCTTGGAGTTTTATTTGGTTTCTTTCATCCCGTTTCAATTGTCTTAAGAAAGACAGGCCTAATGGTAAGGTCAGTAAAACTGCTAACACGTCCGCAATAGGTTGCGCTAACTGAATTCCTACTATACCAAACAATCTTGGAAGTATCCATATAATAGGAAGAAAAAATAAACCTTGTCTTGAAGCTGCTGCGATAGAAGCACTTAGTGATTTTCCTACAGCCTGTAACATCATATTACATAATATGATCCAGGAATTCAGTGGAAATGTAATACATTGCATTTGCAATGCAAATGTACCTACCTCTATTACCTTTAAATCCCCTTTTCTAAAAAGCTCCACTAGATTCGTAGCAAATATAAAACATAAAAGACCAATCACAATGAGGAAGACGAAAGAACTTTTTACACAAAACCAAAATGCCTTTCGAACTCTACCATACAGTTTAGCTCCATAATTAAATCCACATACTGGTTGAAACCCTTGTCCAAATCCTATCATTGTTGAATTCGCAAACATCGTAATTCTAGATACAATTGACATACCTGCTATTGCTTCAATTCCATATGCCTTTGCTGTTAAATTTAAACTGATAACAGCAATACTTGCAAGCCCCTGTCTACATAGGGATGGAAACCCTCCTTGTAACATGGTTTTTAAATAATACCATGAAAATGATATATTCTTAACGTTTAATTTTATATTTCCACCTTTTGTCGTTCCTAACAATAATAATAATAAACTTATGAACTGACTTATAATTGTTGCTATCGCTGCTCCGGATATGCCTAAATCAAATACAAAGATCAGAAGTGGATCTAATGCAATATTAATGACTGCTCCAGAAACAATTCCTACCATAGCATATACTGCATTTCCTTGATATCGTAGTTGATTATTTAGTACAATAGAAGCAGTCATAATAGGAGCACCAAATAATATGATTCCTAAGTAATCCTTCGTATATGATAAAAATGCATCTGTGGATCCTAAAAAATAGGATAATGGATTTAAAAATAAGAGACCGATGATGGCAAGAAGTATGCCACATAATATGGAATAGAAAAAGCCACTTGATGTCATAATGGTAGCCTCTTTTATCTTATTTTCCCCTAGCTTCCTAGAAATGAAAACTCCCGATCCATGTCCAAACAAAAATCCAATTGCCTGTATAATTGCCATTACAGAGAATACTACTCCAACTGCTGCAGTTGCTTCCGTGTTTATCTTACCTACAAAAAAAGTATCTGCCATATTATAAAATGATGTGATCAACATGCTTATTATGGTAGGTACTGCTAATTTTAACACTAACCTTTCCACTGGTTCTGTTGTCATATATATATTTTTTTCCACTTGTTTCATAATTTATCCTTATCTGTCTTAATTTATTGTTTTTGCTTATTTTTTAGAAAACATTTTTATTATATTCCCTTACCAATGAATTATCAATGTTTTCTTGCCTTTTTTATCCGTTACCTTTATAGTAATATTAATTACTACTGTTTTTACAGTGGTTTTATTCATTATTATATTGATACTATTATGAGGAAACTATGAAAAATAAATTTTCATCTACTATTGATCCCCTTTTATTTGAAGAAGCCTGCCATCTTATCATTGATCATACAAGAAAAATAAATGGCATTGGTACTTTAAGGGAAAAAACAATTCATGCTGTTTTAAAATATTATTATGCACCAAAGGAAATTTATCATGAACATAAAATTGGTTCTTTTGTTGCTGATATTTTAATAGATGGTGAAATTATGGAAATACAAACCAGAAACTTTAATACCTTGAGACGAAAACTGGATGCCTTTTTACCTAATCATGAAGTTACTATTATTTATCCAGTGGCCCATACAAAATGGCTTCGTTGGATTGATATAGAAACAGGTGAGATTACAAATAAGAGAAAATCTCCCAAAACGGGATCTCTATATGCCATAATCCCTGAGCTATACCGTATAAAAGGTTATTTAAAAGATCCACATATTCATTTTATTATTTCACTAATTGATGTGGAAGAATCCAGATTACTAAATGGTTGGAGTGCAGATAAGAAAAAAGGTTCTACCAGGGATGACGGCATTCCTATTGCTATTTATGATGAAATACATATTACTGATAAACAAGATTATATGAAATTACTACCTGATTCTTTACCGGAACTATTTACTTCTAAAGATTACAAACGTTGTGCTAAGATATCTCAGCATAATGCCGTTATTGGACTAAATATATTAAATTATATGGAGATAATTCAAAGGGTATCAAAAGATGGAAATTCTTTTATCTATAAAAAGCAATAAGTGATTCTACTAGAATCACTTATTGTTTTTAAACTTTATTTTGATTTTATTCTTCTTCTAAATTATCTTCTAAACTATCTTCTAATGCTTCTTCCAAGTCTTCTTCCAAAGATCCTGTTAAGTCTTCTGTAATCTCTTCTAAGGCATCATCCAGGTTTTCAAATTCTTGTTCTCCATTTGATACTCTTTCACGTACTTTGGCAATTTGAGCTACTTTAATTCCATCTTGAAGATTGATCATCTTTACACCTGATGTAATTCTTCCAAGCGTTGAGATTGCTTCCATTCGGAGCTGAATAATAATTCCTTCTGATGTTATCATCATAATTTCATGATCGTCTGTAACCGCCTTTACACCAACCACGATTCCTGTCTTTTCCGTGATTTTATAGCATTTAACGCCTTTACCACCACGTTTTTGAACCGTAAACTCTTCTAAGAAGGTTCGTTTTCCCATACCGTTTTCAGAAACAATAAGTAAAGAATCACCCTGATGATCTAACTGCATACCAATGATGGAATCGCCATCGGAAAGATTCATCCCAATAACACCCATAGATGTCCTACCTGTTGGTCTAACATCTGTTTCTTTAAATCGTATACACATCCCATGCATGGTTACTAGGAATATCTCTGTATCTTTATCTGTTGATTTAACTTCAATTAATTCATCATCTTCACGAAGATTAATTGCTGCTAAACCATTTTTACGAACATTGCTATATTCCAGAATAGAAGTTTTCTTCACAATTCCTTTTTTTGTTACCATAAATAAGTTCTTGTCTTCTTCATAATCCTTAATAGGGATAATAGCAGAAATCTTTTCCCCTGGATTTAATTGAAGAAGATTGATAATTGCCGTTCCTCTAGCTGTACGGCTAGCTTCCGGTATCTCATATGCTTTCAAACGATATACTCGCCCAAAGTTTGTAAAGAAATTAATATAATGATGGGTGGTTGTCATAAGAAGGTCCTCAATAAAATCTTCCTCAATTGTCTGCATTCCTTTGATACCCTTACCACCACGATGTTGCGCTTTGAAATTATCTACTGTCATTCGTTTAATATATCCAAGCTTTGTCATTGCCAAAACCGTATTATTTCTAGGAATTAAATCTTCCATTGATATATCAAATTCATCAAACCCTATGGTACTTCTTCTGTTATCCCCATATTTATCAGCAATAAAAGTTATTTCCTCTCTGATCACTCCAAGGAGTAACTTTTCATCACCTAAAATGGCAATTAACTGTGATATCTTCTCCATTAATTCAAGGTGTTCGTTTTCAAGCTTTTCTCTTTCCAAACCTGTTAACGCACGAAGTCTCATATCGACAATTGCTTGTGACTGCACTTCAGAAAGACCAAAACGTTCCATTAAACTTATTTTTGCAATGCTAGTATTACTGCTTGCTCTAATTATTTTAATAACTTCATCAATATTATCAAGTGCAATTAGTAATCCTTGTAAAATATGGTCTCTTTCCTCAGCTTTATTCAATTCATATTTTGTTCTTCTTGTAACTACATCTTTTTGATGAACTAAGTAATAGTTTAACATATCGTGTATATTCATTACCCTTGGTTCATTATTTACAAGGGCAAGCATAATTACACCAAAGGTATCTTGTAACTGGGTATGTTTATAAAGTAAATTGATGATAACATTAGCATTTGCATCTCTACGTAGTTCAACTACAATACGCATACCATCTCTATCTGATTCATCTCGTAAATCAGTAATTCCATCAATCTTTTTATCTCGTACTAATTCAGCCATCTTTTCAACCAAGCGCGCCTTATTAACCATGTATGGTAATTCAGAAATAATAATAAGGCTTTTTCCATTTGGCATTGTTTCAATATCCGTGACACCGCGAACCCTAACTTTTCCACGTCCTGTCCTATATGCTTGATCACTTCCACTTGTTCCTAAAATAATACCACCTGTTGGAAAATCAGGTCCCTTAACAATATCTAATATCTCTTCAATATCAGTTTCTCTATCTTCAAGGATTTGATTATCAATCATTTTAACAACCGCACCAACAATTTCACGTAAATTATGTGGTGGAATATTCGTTGCCATACCTACTGCTATTCCTGTAGTACCATTCACTAAAAGGTTAGGATACCTGCTTGGTAGAACAACTGGTTCTCTTTCTGTTTCATCAAAGTTAGGTGCAAAATCTACTGTATTTTTATTAATATCTGCGAGCATTTCCATAGAAATTTTAGATAGTCTCGCTTCTGTATAACGCATTGCTGCAGCTCCATCACCATCAACAGATCCAAAGTTACCATGTCCATCAACCAATGGATATCTTGTTGACCAAGGTTGAGCCATATTTACTAATGATCCATAAATAGAACTATCCCCGTGTGGATGGTATTTACCCATAGTATCACCAACAATACGTGCACATTTTCTATGGGGTTTATCAGGACCATTATTTAATTCTATCATGGAAAAGAGAACTCTACGTTGTACTGGTTTTAAACCATCCCGCACATCTGGTAAAGCACGAGCAGCGATTACACTCATGGCATATTCAATATAGGACTTTTCCATAGTCTTTTTTAAATCTATTTCATGAATTTTATCAAAGATATTTTCTTCCATTATTACTCTCCACTCCTATGATTAAACATCAATATTCTTAGCATATTTAGCGTTTTCTTCTATAAATTCTCGACGAGGCTCTACCTTATCTCCCATAAGAGTTGTAAAGGTTAAATCTGTTTCTGATTCCGCTTCTGGATTCATAGTAACTCGAAGTAAGATTCTTTGTTCTGGATCCATTGTTGTTTCCCATAACTGTTCTGCATCCATTTCTCCAAGACCTTTATATCGTTGAATTTTATTATTTTGATCTCTGCCTACTTCCATAAGAATCGTATTTAATTCTTCATCACTATATGCATACCATATCTTTTTATTTTTTTCCAATTTATAAAGTGGTGGTTGTGCAAGATATACATGCCCTTCTTTTATTAAATTTGGCATAAAACGATACATAAAGGTAAGAAGCAAGGTGCTAATATGAGCTCCATCAACATCGGCATCCGTCATAATAATAATTTTATGATATCTTAATTTTTCAATATCAAAATCATCATGAATACCTGTACCAAAAGCCGTAATCATCGCCTTAATTTCTGTATTTGCATATATTTTATCAAGTCTTGCTTTCTCTACGTTTAAAATCTTTCCCCGAAGGGGCAAAATTGCTTGGGTATTTCTACTTCTGGCCGTTTTTGCACTACCTCCAGCAGAATCCCCTTCTACAATATATATTTCACAATTTCTGGGATCTTTATCTGAGCAATCCGCTAATTTTCCAGGAAGAGCCATACTTTCAAGTGCTGTTTTTCTTCTAGTTAAATCTCTTGCTTTTCTTGCAGCATCTCTAGCCCGTTGAGCCATAATCGATTTTTCACAAATCATTTTTGCTACTACAGGGTTTTGTTCTAAAAAGTATGTTAATTGTTCACTAATAACACTATCAACTGCCCCTCTTGCTTCTGAATTACCTAGTTTTTGTTTTGTTTGTCCTTCAAATTGAGGATCCTCAATTTTTATACTTACAATGGCTGTTAAACCTTCACGAATATCTTCTCCTGTAAGATTTGTTTCATTATCTTTTAATAATTTAACCTTTCTTGCATAATCATTAAATGTTTTAGTTAATGCATTTCTAAAACCTGCAAGATGGGTACCACCTTCCGGTGTATTAATATTGTTTACAAAGGTATACGTACTCTCCGTATAAGAATCATTATGTTGCATAGCAACTTCTACGTAAACTTTATCCTTTGTACCTTCAAAATACATGATACTATCATACGTTGTTGTTTTACTTTTATTTAAGTATGAAACGAATTCCTTGATACCACCTTCGTAATGAAACTCTTTCACCTTTTCTTCGCCTTCACGGTTATCAGTAAGAATTATCTTTAAATTTTTTGTTAAAAATGCCATTTCCCGAAGTCTCTGTTTTAAGATATCATATTCATAAATTGTTTCTTCAAAAATAGTATCATCTGGCTTAAATGTTACAACAGTACCTGTTTTTTCATAGTCACATTCCCCTATTACTTTTAAAGGACTCATTACAGCTCCCCGTTCGTAACGTTGCTTATAGATTTTTCCTTCACTATAAATTTCAACTTCAAGAAAAGCGGATAAAGCATTCACTACAGAAGCACCTACTCCATGAAGTCCACCTGATACTTTGTATCCTCCTCCGCCAAACTTTCCCCCCGCATGAAGTACTGTAAAAACTACTTCTACAGCAGGAATTCCCGCCTTTTTATTAATTCCTACTGGAATACCACGACCATTATCAAAAACCGTAATTGAATTATCATTATTTATAGTAATTTCTACTTGATTACAATATCCAGCTAATGCCTCATCTATTGCATTATCAACTATTTCATATACAAGGTGGTGTAAACCTCTACTAGAAGTACTCCCGATATACATTCCTGGTCTCTTTCTTACTGCCTCTAATCCTTCTAATATCTGAATCTGGTCAGCTCCATAATCAGCACTCATTTTTTTCCTCCTATATTGCTTATAAATAACAAATTTTATTAATTTTCATTACTTACTATTCCATCTGTTACCCTAAATATTTTATTAATTTCAAATCTATTATTAATAAATTCATCTAATCCAGTACATGTAATAATTGTTTGTAATTTACCTATATAATTCAAAAGATAATTTTGTCTATTACTATCTAGTTCTGATAAAACATCATCTAATAATAATATAGGAACATCCTTTGTTATCTTTTTAACTAACTCAATTTCAGATAATTTTAAGGAGAGTGCAGCTGTTCTCTGTTGCCCCTGAGATCCAAACTTTCTAATATCCACCCCTTTAATCATAAAAGAAAAATCATCCCTATGGGGACCAACTGAAGTTTGTTTTAATTTAATATCTCTTTCCTGGTTTGCTTTTAATTTTATATCAAACTCTTTAATACTAATATTTGGTTCATACTTAATATTTAATTCTTCTTTATCACCAGATAACTTTTTATGTATATCAAAAATAATTTCGTTTAATTGCTCAATAAAAGCATTTCTACGTTCAATTATTTTACTCCCATATGATAATAATTGAGAATCCCATATGTTAAGAGTTTCCTTTAATGATGGATTTGCATATAACTCTTTTAATAATGAATTTCTTTGGTTTACAATCTTATTATAATTATTTAGATTATAAAGGTAAAAAGAATCTAATTGACATAGTTCCATATCAATAAAATGACGACGTTCTGAAGGTCCATTTTTTATAATTGATAAATCCTCTGGTGAAAATAAAACAACATTTATTAGTCCAAGAAGTTCAGACGCTTTTTTTATCTTCATTCCATCAATAGCAATTCCTTTTGTTTTACTTTTACGAAGATGCATATCTATTTTTTTATCAATTTCTTTTTTTTCAATATTAATTTTAATATGAGCTTCTTCACAATCAAAACGTATAATATCTTTATCTTTACTATTTTTATGAGATTTTGTAGTAGCAATCATATAAATAGCTTCTAAAATATTAGTTTTTCCCTGCGCATTATCACCATATAAAATATTTGTACCACTATCAAAAGATATATTTAGGGATTCATAATTTCTAAAATTCTCTATTTGTAACGATTTAATGATCATATTTTACCATATATGTTTGTTTACTTCAGATTCATAATTTAAATTATTTTTTTATTTGAATTATTTCATCCTTATATTCAACAACATCTCCATCATAAAGCTTCTTTCCTCGTTGTGTCTCAATTTTACCATTTAATTTAACCAATCCATCTTGAATAACAAATTTAGCATCAACACCAGATTCTACTAATCCAGCTGCTTTTAACGCTTGACCAAGCTTTATAAAATCTTCCCTTATTTTTATTATTTCCATTTTTTTACATTTCCAATCATTACTTTATTATAAATTTATTATTAATCAACAGTTGTAAAATTAACGGGTAACACTAAATAAATATATTTTTCTTCGGCATCCCTAATAAAACATGGTGCCTTTGAATTTACCAAATAAATTTCTATTTCTTCATCTTCTATTACTTTTAATGCATCAATTAAAAACTTAGGATTGAAACCAATCATTAAGTCTTTTCCTTGCTTCGTAATATCAATGTCTTCATTCATACTTCCAACCGTAGAATTAATTTTTAATTCCATAGAATTATCACCAATATTAATAATAATTGGTTTTTTATCCCCTTCTTTTACAAGAAGTGTTGATCTGTCTATACAATTATATAATTCTTTTTTATTAATTCTAACTTTTGTTTCATAATCATTAGAAAGCATTTGATCAATTTTAAAATATTCACCTTCTATTAAACGAGAAACAACAACGGTTTTATCAAATTCAAACACAATATGCTTATTTGTAAAAAATATGTTTACATCTTTATCTACATCACCAGATAATATTTTACTTATTTCAATTAATGTTTTTCCTGGTACAACTACCTTTTTATTTTCATAATTATTTTTAAGTTTTATTTTTCTAATGGATATTCTATGACCATCAAGTGAAACAACCTTTAATTCATCACCCTTAATTTCAAATAATTCACCAGTCATTAACTTATTATTATCATTGTCTGCAATGGAAAAAATGGTTTGTCTAATAACTTCTTTTAACGTAAATTGTGAAATTATAATGGAATCGTTTTTATCAATATTAGGTAAATAGGAAAAGTCTTCCCCTGATTTCCCAATAATATTAAATTTTGATTTTTCACATGTAATGGTTGTTTTATAATTATTATCTGTTTCAATTGTTATGTCACTATCAGGAAGCTTTCTAACTATTTCTAAAAATATTTTAGCATCAAGAGCAATAATACCTTTTTCAATAATGTCCCCTTCAATTATTGTTTCAATTCCAAGTTCCATATCATTAGCGGTTAATGTGATAATCCCTTTTGTTGCATCAATAAGAATACATTCCAGTATTGACATGGTAGTTTTGTTAGGAACTGCTTTGGAAACTGTTTGAACTCCATTTAGTAAATTTGTTTTAGAACATTTAAATTTCATTTGTGTATAACTCCCTTCGTATAAATAACATGATTGTGTCTTATAAAAATTCATATAATATATTAAATATTAAGTAATAGTAATAGTAATAGGTGTGGATTTGTTCATAACGTTTTATATTATACTATTTATCTGGCTAAAATGAAATGTATAAATTGTAGAAAACTCAATTATAACTTAATTATAAACATGAAGTTATTAACATTAGATTATTTTTAAAGGTTAAGGTAAATACGGAAAAAAAACTAAACACAGTATAACCACAACTTTTTAACAGTAGAATGTTCATAATTATTAGGAAGGATTTATTTTTTTTCTAATAATATCAATCTTATTTTTTAATTCTTGATTTGTTTTTAACTCTTCCATTACTTTATTAACACCATGTATGACAGTAGTGTGATCCTTTTTTCCAAGTGTTTTTCCTATATTAATAAGAGAGATGTCTGTTAATTCACGGCATAAGAACATGGTTATTTGTCGTGGAAGAACAAATTCTGAATTTCGTTTTTTAGAAATAATATCTTCTGGAGAAACTCCAAAATGTTCAGATACTATTTCTATTATAAGGGAAGGAGTTATTTCTTTTGGTTTATCTGGATAAATAATGTCCTTTAATGCATCCTCAGCTAAAAGAATATTTAATTCTTTTTTATTAATTTTAGAAAAAGCAATTACTTTATTTAATGCTCCCTCTAATTCCCTAATATTAGATTTTATATTATTAGCAATGTATTGGATAATATCATCACTAATATCTTTTTCATATATTTCAGCATTTTTACGTAAAATAGCCATTCGCGTTTCATAGTCAGGGGCTTGAATATCAGCAGTTAATCCCCATTCAAAACGAGATCTAAATCTTTCATCTAAAGTTTCCATATCTTTTGGAGGTTTATCAGATGATATAATAATTTGTTTACCAGAAGAATGTAAAACATTAAAAGTGTGAAAAAATTCTTCTTGTGTACTTTCTTTACCAATAATAAATTGAATATCATCAATTAAAAGGACATCAACCGTTCTATATTTTTCTCTAAGCTTGGTCATTGCAGCTGAATTACCACTTCTAATAGACTCAATTACTTCATTTGTAAATTGTTCACTAGTTACATATAATACTTTTTTATTAGGAGTTTCTTCTAAAACAAAATGACCTATGGAGTGCATTAAATGAGTTTTTCCAAGTCCAGCACCACCATATAAGTATAAAGGATTATAAGCTTCACCTGGTGATTCTGCAACAGCTAAGGAAGCAGAATGAGCAAATTTATTATTACTTCCAACAACAAATGTTTCAAATATATATTTTGGATTTAAATTTGCTGTTTCATGATTTATATTATAAATTTGTTTTTTATCAAGATTATTTTCAAATTTTGTATTGTCAGATTTATGAATATCCTTTTCTAATATAAAAGAAATATCATAAGTTTTATTCATCATCTCCGCTATGGTTACTTGAAAATAACTTTTATATTTATTTGTAATATAATTTAGGGCATGGGATTGATCAGAAGGAATCAAAATGGTAACTTGATTTTCGTCAATACTATAAAATTTTAGTGGAACAACCCAAGTATTATATGAAATTTCAGATAAATCATATTCTCTTTTTAAGGTATTTTTTATCTTTTCCCATTTTTCATCATTCATTTTATCCTACGCTCCTGCCCAAAAATATCTCTACTCTATATTAAACTAAATATGGTAAAATATCAATGTCAAATGGTAAATGATAAATTTGTATAGTTATGTTAATCTAAAAATAGTTAGGTTAACATATATCGTTAAATTCATTTCGTTATGTGTATAAGTTTTTAATTTATATAAACATTTTTAACAGTGATAAATTTAGTGTTTTGATTGATAAATATAATATTTACACATGAAATAAACTACTTATACACATGATATACACAAAATGTGGATAGTATTATGTTAATTTATTATTTAAAACCTATTATTTTATCTCTTCTATATATAGTAGGTATTGTTGTTTTTAAATAACAATATGTTGATTTGATAAAAAAAAATATTTTTGTTAATATTTAATATTATAAAACCCCTTATATTTACTTGACGTAACTTGATAATTCTTATATAATCGTAATGATATTTTCCGACACATAAATATTAATTTTAAACAAAAAATACTGATTAACATTCATTAATAGATATCAGGAAAAAAAGAAGGAGGTGTATCATAAAATGAAAATGACATTCCAACCAAAAAAAAGATCAAGATCTAAAGTCCATGGTTTTAGAGCGAGAATGAGTACTCCAGGCGGAAGAAAAATTATTGCTTGCAGAAGAGCGAAGGGTAGAAAGAAATTATCAGCATAGACCGCAACTTTGTGGTCTATTTTTCTCTGAAAGGGGATTATTTTTATTATGAAGTTTTCAGAGTCTTTAAAAAGTAACAGGGATTTTCAAAATGTTTATAAAAAGGGTAAATCATATGCAAATAAGTATATGGTTATGTACGTGTTGGAAAATGATCAAAATATAAACAGAATTGGAATTTCCGTTAGTAAAAAGGTGGGGAACAGTGTTGTTAGACATCATATAACAAGACTCGTTCGCGAAAGTTACAGACTACAGGAAAATATATTTAATAGTGGTTTAGATATTGTAGTCATTGC
>DATESN010000096.1:0-2320 GCA_035270785.1 Lachnospiraceae bacterium
CAAATCTTCTAAATGTCTAGGAAATATTAATCTAGGGTTATCCGTTTTATAAATATGCATTGCTTCGCCCCATGCTTGCTTAAATTCTTCTTGAACTTGTTCAGGTTTATCAAATAATGACTTTTTGACATATTTCTTTCTTACTATTAATGGTAAATACCGTCTGTTGCCTGTCCTGTCCGTCATAAAGTGCATATTATTAGTTGTTCCAGCAAATACACATACTCTCGGTCTTTGTTCCGTTCTGCGCCCATAAGGTTGTCTGTAGCTATCAATAGTGGAAGTTATGAAAGCCTTAATGGATTCTACTTCTTTTGCTTTCTTAGTTGCTAACAATTCCGCTAATTCTACAATCCACATTCCTCGCAACTTCTCGCAAGCCTTATCCCCCTCGATATTATTGAAGTTGTCATTGTACCACGCATCGTTTCCAGCTAATATTTTAAAGAATGTACTTTTACCAACTCCCTGTTCTCCGACAAGTACAGGCATATAATCAAATTTGCACCCTGGATGATACGCACGATTAATTGCACCTATCATAAATAACCTCATTGCAGTTTCGGAATACTCGTTTTTTTCCACTCCTAGATAATCAGATAATAAATTGGAAATTCTGCTTGTCCCATCCCATTGCAACTGTTCTAAATAATCAACTACAGGATTAAAGTAATTTTCTCCAACAACAATATTAAGTCCTTCCATTATCTTATCCATGCTATTAAGTCCGTGATTATCTTCTATATAGCATTTCAAATTGGAATCGTCACAATTAGTCCACTCTCTGTAATTATCTCCATTAGACCATGGCAAATCTCCATATACCCACGGACTATAAGAAATGGAATTGTATTTAATCTTTCCAGCCAAATTCTCATCCATTCTAAGAACAGTACACACATTTTCTATGGATTGAATAACAACTGATCCGCTTTTTGTTTCTCTAGTTTTCAATGTTACAAACTGCTTTGGCTGTGGTTTATAAAATGGAACTATTTTTAATTTACCTTTTTCTTTATTTAATGCTGATTTAATGGTCTTTTCTAATTCTTCCAAATCATCTTTACCCATAGATGGCTGAGAACGTGCAGCTGCTTCTTTCATAACGACATCTTGAATGGTTTCATCTGATAAACCTTTCGCCTGTAACGAACACGCTAATTTATAAAACGTTGCGTTTCTCATTCCCTCAGGTATTGTATCGGGAAGTATAAATTGTTCTGAATCTGAATGAGTTTTTTGATTAATAAATTCATAAACTTCTTTCGTTGCCATTGCTATCTGTATATCGTTAAAATCTTGTTCAAATTCGTATTTATTACCATTCGCATGAATTGAACCAGGAGCAACAACATAGCCACCATTTCCACGCAAATCCACACCCTCAATTATTCCTGTCCTACTTCCAACCTCTTTATCTGACTTATAATACCAATGGTAACCACCTCTACCCGTTATGACCATTACAGTATCAGGAAAGGAAACTCCATTTTCTCTACAATAATCAGTAAATGCATGATAACCATTTAATCCCTTATCCTCGTCAATATCAAAATCAATAACAAATAAATTATCTGATACAGAACCAGTTGCAATTCCAATATTTGAGTTTGGATTTTCTGACCACCATTTTTTTATTTGCTTTTCGTCTTTGCTTGCATCTTTGAATCCATTTTTAGTTAATGGAATCTTAGACCTTGGTTTTAATGGAAATATTGCAAATCCTAGTTTGATATAAGAAAGGGCATATTGCAATTGTGTATATTCTTTCATATTATTCCCCTTTCTCTAATAAATCCATTTTCATCAATATCCGTCTGCTTGGTTCATATTTTCCATTTTCTAGTTTAGAAATATTTTCCTTTGCAAGACCTATTAATTTTCCCAATTCGTCTTGTGTTAAATTGTTTTTAACTCTGAATAAATAAATTCTTTCAGAAAATTTCATTTTGCACCGCCTTTCTTTTATTATTCTTTATTAGATAATATCATGTATTATTATCATTTGTCAATACTATATTACCATTTATTTCAAATTATTTCCAATAAAAAAGAACCGATTAACTCGGCTCTTTCCTGTGATTACATTTGTTCAGTTTCTCTAACCATTTTTAAAACATAACCTTTTACATCGGGATATCTTATTTCAAATTCTTCTTTATTTTTCATTTGGTTGTAAAACCATTCAAAAACAGAAGCTATTGCTGTATCAGTTACGTCTTTCTTTTCGCCAACCCACATATGTTTTTCTTCATTAACATTTCCGTAAAATATAGTATTTGTAATTGGACTTACTCCCATTTTCTTAGCCATTATTTTA
>DATESN010000097.1:0-4972 GCA_035270785.1 Lachnospiraceae bacterium
CCTTATGATGTGGAAGATAAGAGTCTATATACAATTGAAGTAATGAAGAGTATTTGTACGGAATGTATGGATTGGGAGATTTTTCGTGAAATATCATTGCTTGATGTTCAAGAAGATGCTTTATATCGTCCGTTTAATACATTGTCAAATGGTGAGCAAACAAAGGTCCTTCTTGCAGCTTTATTCCTTACAGCGAGTTGTTTCCTGCTTATTGATGAACCTACAAACCATCTTGACATCGATGCACGTAATGTAGTGCAAAACTATTTGAAACGCAAGAAGGGGTTTATTTTGGTATCTCATGATAGAAGCTTACTTGATCAATGTGTTGACCATATACTATCTATCAATAAAACGAATATCGAAATCCAAAAGGGAAATTTTACTTCTTGGTGGGAGAACAAAACGTTACAAGATAATTTTGAACTGGCAGAAAACAAGAAACTCCTTAAAGAAATAGGAAGGTTGTCTTATGCAGCAAAACGTAGTTCAAACTGGTCAAATAAAGTAGAAAAAAGTAAATATGGAACAACAAATTCTGGTTCAAAACTGGATAAGGGTTATGTTGGACATAAGGCTGCAAAAGCGATGAAACGTGCCAAAAATATTGAGTCAAGACATCAGGAAGCCGTTTTACAAAAATCAGAACTGCTCCACAACATTGAACAATATGATGACTTAAAAATTTCACCACTTGAATTTCACAAAGAGTGCTTAATAGAAGCGAATGATTTATCATTGTCTTATGGAGATAAAGAAGTATGCAGTAATCTTAATTTCAGAGTCAATATTGGTGATAGAGTTGCCATTATCGGAAAAAATGGGAGTGGTAAGTCTAGTATCCTAAAATTGATTAATGGAGATGATATTAAATTTACCGGAAATTTTATGCTAGCAAGTGGACTAAAAATTTCTTATATTTCGCAAGATACTTCATATTTAAAAGGTAATCTATCTGAATTTGCCTATAATAATAAGATCGATGAAACTCTATTTAAAACGATTCTTCGTAAACTGGATTTTAATAGAGAACAGTTCGATAAGAACATGGAGGATTTTAGTGCTGGTCAGAAAAAGAAAGTACTAATTGCTAAAAGCCTTTGTGAAAGTGCACATTTGTATATATGGGATGAGCCATTGAACTATATTGATATTTTTTCACGTATCCAAATTGAAAAAATGATTTTGGAATATTGTCCTACACTATTGTTTGTGGAGCATGATGATGCTTTTTGCAATAACATTTGTACGAAAAATATTAATTTAGGTTTGTAGAGATTTTGAGTTGCCACAATAACTAAAAGATATTTACATGAAAGGGTGAAGAAATGTTAAAACAAAAAGAATTAATTGCAAACGTTAAGAATCTTACTGAGTCAGATGAACGAATTACAGCTTGTATGATGTATGGATCGTTTACCAAAGGAGAAGGTGACCAATACTCTGATATAGAGTTCTATATATTTTTGAAAGATAGTATAACCTCGAACTTTGATTCATCCAACTGGTTGTTTGACGTAGCTCCGTACTTGATGCTTTATAAAAATGAGTACGGAACAGAGGTAGTTATTTTTGATAATCTTATACGTGGGGAATTTCATTTCCTTTCTGAAATAGATATGAACATAATCCCCTCGTTTAAAGATTCAGGTTATATTCCTGATACGAAGGCTATGCTTATTTACGATGAAACAGGGCAATTAGAAAATTATTTATCAGAGATAAGTGGTGCAAGACCAAATAGACTTACTGAAGAAAATGCTAATTTTTTGTTGTGTAATTTCTCTAATCTATGGTTGATGGGAATCAACGTTCTAAAAAGAGGAGAATATGCTCGTTCATTAGAACTCTTATCACAACTTCAAAAAAATACACTACAACTTATACGTATGGCAGAAAAAAATGCTGATAATTGGCTAAACATGAGTAAAAACCTTGAAAAAGAAATTAGCCTTGAAAATTATAAAAAATTTGCAAAGACCACTGCTCGATTAGATAAGGTAGAATTATTTGAAGCCTATAAAAATTCTTTGCTATTAGTTATGGATTTGCAAAGTCACCTTATTGAACAATACAACTTAAAAGTTACACATGACATTTTAGAAAGATTGTTGAATTACATTAGTGAATAGGAGAGTAACGTTATTCACAGTATTGGGTACTGAAAATTAACAGCATACCTCAGTTTTTCAAAAAACAGCGAAGCCTATGGATATGTTCCCGTCTACCGATAGTGCAAAAAGTGTCGTGGATATGTTTCCGAGAACGGACATACACAAATGACATTCATTCTGTCCTCTCAATCCATGGTGTTAGAGGAAACATATCGACTGTGAACCTTTTAATTTTCCCTATACTTTTTAATTATTTTGACTGAATGAATGTAAGGGTATTCAAGTTAGATTTATTCAGTAACGTGCCAATCGAAAAAACTCAATATGTTAGCAATCTAATGTGTTTAGAAAGTCTGATGGATTCTGTAAACGCACTGATTTGAAGCCTTTTCCGGGGTTAATCCCAGGAGAGGGCTTTTTATTATTGTATCAAAATCTGCATGAACATAGAGAGAATCATTCAGAAAATGATACAATTTAATAAAGCCCAAAGGTACTGTGCATAGGGGTATGCAATGTGCAAAAAGGGTGTGCAAATGTGCGAGGCCGGGAGCAACCGGTTATTTTTATATCTTTTATTATATTTTAGCTGAAATTTACTTATTTTGGACTTGAGTTCAATGATTAAAGGATGGTGAAAATGTGAATTATCAAGAGTGGATTTTCAAGATTAAACACCATTTAGAAAATGTTCGCAAACAGGCGGTAAAACTAACTGCAGAGGTAATTGGGCAAACCCTATGTGAAGATGATTTCTACATGATTAGTATTTTAGATAAATGTATTAGGCTCATCGATGGGTTTGCAATTATGATAGAGAAGCGAAACTTGACGTGTGCAGGGATACTATTACGAGTACAGATTGACAACTGTTTACGGACATATGCACTTTATGCAGCGGAAAATCAAACTGAGATTATCCGAAGTGTGTATAGCGGGGAGAAACAAATTAACAGAATGAAAGCTAAGGATGGGAATCTTATGACAGATGCCTACCTACGTAAGCAGCTAGCGAAATTTGACAAGAGATTTGATTCTGTGTATAAGGCTGCTTCTGGTTACATCCATCATTCTGAGAAGGCATTTTACTCTGTGGTATCTGTAAAAGAAATGATGATGATAATGCAAAACAAACGTATGGGTGTAGACATACAAATCCAGATATTTGTGGCTCCAGCTATATAAATAATGTTTGTGCATTTGCATCTGAAGATAAAATTTGCAAAAAGCCTTCTGCAAAATGGAAAAAGATATATTACTTACTAAAAAGGGAGGAGGCTTAAATGGATTTTTTCAAATTAGAATCACTTTGTGATGAGATAATTGATTGTCCACATTCTACTCCGAGGTGGTTAGATAGTGGAATAAGAGTAATTAGAAACTACAATTTAAATGGAGCACATTTTGACTTCTCCAAATCATCATATGTTGATGAAGAGACATATTTGAATAGAACTAAAAGAGCAAAACCAGAAGCAAACGATATTATTATTTCGCGTGAGGCACCAATGGGGACAGTTGCAATCATGCCAAAAGGTTTAAAATGTTGCTTAGGTCAAAGACTAGTTTTGCTAAAAGTTAAGACTGAAAAGGTAAATCCACACTATTTACTATATGCATTAATGTCCCAATACGTACAAAAACAAATTAGAAAAGTAGATGTCACTGGATCAATAGTAAGCAACTTAAATATTCCAGACTTAAAGGAGCTAGTAATACCTGTATGTGAACGAAATGAACAAGATAAAGTTGCATCCATCTTAGTCTCTATTGATAAAAAGATTGGGATTAACAATAGAATTAATGACACACTTCAACAGCAAGCACATGATATTTACATGCACCTATTCTATAAAAAGAATACAAATGGAAAAATTTCTGACCTGTTAATAGAAAATGGAAAATCTAGTATAAAGGTTGGAGAAGCTAAAGATATTAATGGGGACTATCCGTTTTTCACAAGCGGTGAAGCAATTCTTGAATGGAAAGAAGCACTTGTTGAAGGTAGAAATTGTTTCTTAAATACAGGTGGAAATGCTGATGTAAAATTCTATGTAGGTGGTGCTGCATATTCTACTGATACTTGGTGTATTAGCGCAAGGGATAAGATTCCACGGATAAAGCTCGTGGACTGCAAGAATATTGATTACCTAAAACAGAGTGGCGTTTACTTCCTTGATTGGTGGCTTTTCTTATTTACGGATTGACTTTGACTGTGAATATACGTATAATAATATCAACAATGTTGTTGATATTATTATTAATAAGGAGTGGACAACATGATTGATGTAAATGAGCTATTGGAAGAAGCTATTAGAGAAACTGAAAATCTAAATGATGGCGAAGTTTTTCTTGTTAAAGATTTATTCAAGGGATATGTGTGGAATAGGATACCCAGAAAGGATCGACTTCTGCTTGGAACGTTATTTTTAAACCATGTTAGCAAAATGAATGGTAATTTAAAGGCTATTGAAAAGACTTCATCTAATCAGCAGAGGTATAAAAAGACAATTGATAAGTTTTAACTATCTTTTGTGAAATTAAAAAAATTATAAATATGTTGAGTAGAAGCAAAAGATTTGGCTTGGAATTTTTACAGCAGTGAATCGATAAAAGGAGCATGCTTGATGGTAGATAATATTATTAAATCAGTAGCAGAGAAATTATCCTCTCTGTCTTATATAGAAGGTATTGTTTTAGGTGGTTCACGTGCAAGGGGCACCCATACAGAGGATTCGGATATAGATATCGGCATCTATTACAATTCAGAATCATTTGACATAAATACTATTAATCAATTCGCTACAAAGCTGGATGATGAGCATAGAAATAACCTTGTTGTACCTCCCGGAGCATGG
>DATESN010000098.1:0-47749 GCA_035270785.1 Lachnospiraceae bacterium
GAATTTTAACCAATTATCTATATCTCTATCAGAAGTTGATGCCCCAGAGACCCCATTATCTCCGGAAGAAGCATCAGGAACATATCCACCAGTTCCACCAAAGAGGATAGATATCAAAATAGATATAATAGTGATTATAGCAGCTTCTAATGGATCGGCATAATCATCTGATTTATTCTCTTCATCATTTTTATCAACAGTATCCTTCCTATCAATAGGTTTAACCTCATCTTTTTCCACCTTTGGTTCAGGACTGGGAGCAGTAGCTTCATCCAGCTCAGGGCTGGTAGTACTATCTTCATCTACTCTAGGCTCTTCCATCGGAATCTCATCTTCAGCCGGTTGTGATTCATCACTTTGTTCTGGAATGGCCTCGATTGGAGGCTCATCGTCAGGCTGTGCCCACATATCGCTAATAGGGCCTGTGGTATAATCATCAGCTCTAACTGTATAATTAAACTTCATAAATTCATCTATCCAACCATCCGTAAGCTCTAGACATTCTGCCAGCCATTGATCATATATTGTGGGAATATCTTCTATCTTTAAATCTCCGGCAACCTGTACATCATTAGAAATTATGAGCAATAAATAAGCCGTTCCATAGTGGCCTATTGGTGTAGGTAGCGGAATGAAATAATGATCATTTTGAAAATAGCCTTCTACATCCTCGTAGCTTATAGTAGCGTAAACAGTCTTGTAATTACCAATCGTATCAACCTTAATAGAATCTGGTATATTATTTATATCTTTATTTCTATATTCTTCATCAGTAATTAATTCATATTGCTCAAGAAACTCCTCAACACCTGTAACCTTGTCAGTGAAACAAAAATTCATTGTAGCCCCAGGACTTTGATATATATATCCATTGTCAAAATCCTGTCTCTGTGATGAGTTGAAATAAATATTTTCAGGTAGGTCAGTAAAATCATAGAATATGTTACGAGCATATTCTATTTCTTCCTCATCTAAATTACGTAATCTCTCATTTATTGCCAAGAGGTAGGAATAGGTCCCTTTTACAGAATTTTTATCATCTTCTGTAGCCATAGCCTGATACCCATCAGGAAGATTGTTATAATCGCTAATATCTGCTAACGGGCTAGCCATTGCAGATAAGGGTGATAAAAGGCTTAGACAGAGAGTAACAATCATAAAAGCTATAATTTTCTTCATAGTCTTATTCATGCTACAAGCACCTCCTTTTTGCTTCTTGCTATAATAGTGAATATTAAAGCAAAAAGCATGAACCCTGCTCCGAGCCAGGCACACCAGGAAAGTCTAATAGCTGAAAGTGTTACCCCAAGAACAAATCCCAGTGTCATGCCACTAAGACCTCTGGTAATAGCTATGTAAGATGGTGTTTTGCCCTTGGATATACTGCTAACTGCAGAAAAAATAAGTCCCCACAAAAACCCGCCTTGTCTACCAATGTTTTTTAGCAGCATTATGAAGCCGATTATTCCCACAACACTGTTTTGCAGCGACTGAGTACTGTTCATAAAAGCGTACAGTAATAAAGAAAAACCTACTCCACCAAGTAATGGAGCAACTGAGCTAATACTCTTGACTGCTAAGGCTTCAAAAAAGCCCTTGATTCCACCTATAACTCCGGAAAAGGGTGACTTTTTCTGAAATAAAGGTATAACTGCAGCATTTAAAAATGCTACAACCAAAAGCTTGCCTAGAATCCCACCTATAGCCCCAAGTACATTTCCGAACATTCCTCCCTGAGCAAAGGTAATAAAGCTTATAATACGCACTGGAAGTGGATTAATTCCATATGAACCTAACAGTGCAAGCACTAGCCAGAAAACTCCCAGTACAACAGTAGGAATCATTTGCTTAGGATTCTTTAGTGCACTAAATGATTGACGGATGTATCTCATGATATATTTTCTCATATTCACACTCCTCGCAAAAATATTAGTTTTTAAAATACAAACAAAGCCTTATGCAATATTTATTATATATTTATACAAGAAAATGTCATCGCCCAAAAGGATTAATAAGTAACTAAAGTCCTCATACTTTAGTATGAGGTGTCAATATTAGAAGCAAGTACATTCAAATGACAAGGGGACGGAGGTTCTGTCAGGCATGACAAGGGATATCCGGCCTTTTTTTAGTTGCCCGATTGTCATAGAATATATAGATGTAATTATTACTAATAATGCACATATCATGATGAAACCTATTCTTCTTCTTGAGTGTATCTTATCGTTCATTAATAATATTTTTCTTTATATCACCATATCTACATGATTTAATGTGCCTACTGCGCCACTACTCTCTCGTAGATAGATTCCGGTCTTCTTGATCTCTGCATTCAGCTTATTTTCGTCATTTTTTAAGCTAAACTGCGTATCAGTATTTCTAAGATAAATAGCACCAACGTCTGCCTCTTTCAGATCTATGAGATAATCGTTGCCCTCTGCATCTTTCGTCCAGACCTTTAATCGTGAGAAAACACTATCGTTTTCATCAATCCATCCATTACCGTCATTGTCATAGCCTGCAAGATCTTTGAATCCATCACCGCTTTTTGTACCAAATAATTCAGACCCGTCATTGATGGTTCCATCCCCATTTATATCAAGTACTAGTAAACCGCTCCCCTGGCCTGCAAAGGATATCTGCTCTTCCTTGCCATCTGTATCTAAATCGAAATAGAATTTTTGATCTGATACACTTCCAATATTGGAATCCAGATTAATCATAAGAGGATCTGTCTTTATATAATTCTCTGTCTCCAGTATATTAAATTCTGTGGTAAATTCCCTAGACATGGACACCTCTATATTAAAGCCGATACTTCTGCCATCCTGCGTCTGCACAACTCCCTGTGATGCAAAAGTGGTGCTCTCTAATTCACTTGAGAATCCTGATGTAGCTGTAACCCTCTGCCAGGTAGTTCCAGATCCAGTAGTGCCTACTGCCATACTCGCAGAAGTATTCATACTAAAGCTTACCTCTGACTGGTTGCTGAACACTGCTGTCCTTAAGTCTAAAGTACCATTAGACTTTAATGGCTTAATCTTGTCTGCTTCCGGCACTTTTTCTCCACGAAGGGCTGCAAGAAGCTTTTTTAACATTTTTATCTTCAGGTCAATCTCCTCTGGTAGTGCAAATTGATTCTGTTCTCTGGTTCTCATACGCTCTGCCATCTGCTTTAACATTGTGGATTTCAATTACCTTTGTAATATTACAAATATTACAAATATTATAAATATTCCTTCAAATCCTCAGCTATAATCTCTCTGATTTCATCAGAAATTCTTAGAGCTTTCTTCTCATCCATCTTCGTTTTTCTTGCAACTTCTATAATATCATCAATTCCCGGATTGCTTCCGTTGCCATTTATTGTCGTAGCATGTTCTCCACCGATTGAACTGCTATAGGTCAGATCATATGCCGGTGACAGCTTCCAATCCTCATCCTTATATAAAAAGGAAAAATTCTTAGAATGGTCGTCTCTATTGTGTGCAAATACATTGAAGCACATCCATCTAAAAAGCTTCTCTATTTCTTCGTAGCTGTGTGTTATTTTTAACGTTATCTGCATCAAAATATTATAATCAAGATTAGGAATCCGATGGGAAGTCTCTAATAATCCGCTCACTGATACCATATGAGTTTTCTGATCGTTTTCTCTATCAAAACGCTTTGTTGCAAAATATCCTTCACAAAACTTCGAAGGCAGAAGCCTTGTATCTGTCAAAGGTAATTGACATTTCTTTGCACAAACAGAATAATCATATTCTTCTCTTCCAATATTCTTTCTATCAATAGAGGAAGGAAACTTTACGATCCATTCTGCCCCTTCAATCTCATAATTCACTTTTGGCCTTGCCCCACCAGAAGAGCCTCCCATGCGAAACAGTTCATCTAAGTGTTCTGAATGCTCTGTATCAAACATTTTCCCACATTCCGCTGCAAGTTCATCCAGTGTCATTACTGGTATTACAGCTTTAATTTCATTTGACGGCTGATATTGCAGCGCACCCATACCACTATTTCCTACAATTGCCAGCCTTGTAAGCGCACTAACACTTGCAGGGTTTATCTGATTTTTCAATAATAACCGGTCCACTAAAAGCCGACCCCAACCATCCGGAAGACTATCTGAAAACACTCCGAACAATCCATCAAATGGGTCATACTTTTTAGGAACAAAAACACCCTTACGAAGTGGTAGTGAAACAGGGCTAATAGAAAAGCCTGATCCTATCTACCCATCACTATATTCAAATGCCACCAGATGATCCTTGGTTTCTGCCAAAGTTCCTACATGCTTTTGATTTATATATACTTCTAAGTGTTTTTTATTGTTCATCAATTACCTCCTGAATGGATGAATATCCCTTCTTAGAAAATAATAAATCAAAATCATTCTCCAATCCTAATGCAAATGCTATTTTTATAAGTGAAGATAGTGATATTTCGCCGGTTCTCTCAAATCTTTTGATCGAACCATAGCTAACATCTGATTTCACACTAAGTTGCTCCTGTGTAATATTATTCTCCTTTCTCCTTGCACTTACTCTTTTAGCAATTTCAGTATTAATATCATTTGGTGATTTCAAAAATTCAAAGTTATTCATAGATATTATTTTAACCTTTTTTATTCTCATTGTCAATGAATAGGTAATATATTATTTGTTTTTAAGGGTGAACGCACCTCACATTTTTTAACTAATCCTTGACCCTTATTTATAAATGTCCAATAAGAAAGACACCCACATCTGTTGGTAATTCAGAACTAGATATAACCGTTGTATTACTCTTGTTCATCAAAGTCTCTATCATCAGATTGTAAATTCCCTCTAGCAGTTCTCGGTCATACGGATAACGCTCGAGTAATAAGTCATAATCAATATTTTCAGCAGTTACTTCTTCATATACTTTGACTGTGTTCATCAAATCTTTTCTCATTTCATCATCACTATTGATTTGATTCGATTTGATATAATTACACTCAGTATCACTAAAATCCGTATTACTAAAATCAGTCTTATTAATAAGTGCCACCTCTTTCTGCGGTTCTTGAACTTCCGTATTTACAGTTCCTAATCTTTCATTTGTTACTGTTCTAGAACCGTTACTTTCTACAGGTATAGGATCTTTACTTCCTTCTGTTCTAGAACTGTCATTTTCTACAGGTCTTGAACTGTACATTTTGCCTGCTCTTGAACTTTCCTTGTTTTTACTGGATTTTTCCTTCTCATTTTCTGTGGAATTTTCCTCCCACCCATCAACAATAAAGCTCTTTACATACAGAAGACTTGGCAAGCCTAACCCACGCCTTCGCTTTTCTACCAATCCTAAATCCTCCAATTCCTTTAAAGTCTTTATTGCTGTTTTCTCAGCTACATTTAGATTCTCCATAATCTCTGTTATCTTATAAACGATGTACACACGATTTTCATTATCGAACCACTTATTCTTCATTGAAAGACTCATTCTATCTAAAAGGATTCCATATAACAGCTTTGCAGCCAATGACAAATCTGCAAATAATGGATCTGTAATTAAACGTTTCGGAATTCGTATGAAATTAAATTGATCCGCTTCCGAACCGTAATAATAATTAAAGACCATTTCTATCAACTCTCCTTCTGATTTCCCCATGTATGCTTAGGTAGTGGTTTGGCTGGTTCAAGAAATTGTTCCAGATACTGCTCAAATACTTCTGTATTTACTAGTGCCGAAGCTCCTACTTTATATATTGCTCCTGCTTCCTTTGCCAATGCCATAAAACGAGTTTTCCCCAAACTGTAAATAATGGAACCTTCTGTTGCATTCACATATTTCTTCATTACATCCTTGGTCTGTGAATAACTTTTGTACGAATATGCCATGCCTGCCTCCTTCTTACGTTTCACTTTCTTTCCATAATGGATTTTTCATCGGGACTGGATTTTCTCTAAACTGTTCCATATAGTCATCAAATATATCCAGGCTAATCAGAACAGTTCCACCAGTACCTTCATTAATCTTATATACTGCACCAGCTGCTCTTGCCATTTCAATGAATCGATGATGTCCTATACTGTATATCATCGAACCTTCTCTTATACGCACATATTTCTTTTGAACTATTTTATTTGTTCCAGGTACTTTATAAAGATGTCGCATGTAGTCCTCCAACTTCTGATGATGAATAAGAAGCGTTCTTGGTAATTGATAAATTGCACCAGCTGCTAAAGCAAATTCCAAAAGTCTTCTTTCTTCTATATTAAAAATCACTATTGCCTCCGTAGGGCGTATATATCTTTTATAAATTTCTTCATCTTTCAGATAACTTCTGATTGATGGTTTTAATTTCTCAGCCACATAATCCCCCTACTTGTAAAAGTCATCATCAACTATTCTGAATGTTTCTACATACTCATCTAAAATCTCTAGATTCACTAGCACCAATTGATTAAACTTGTAGCAAGCTTTTGCATCCTTTGCCAATTGCTGAAACTTTGATAGACTCATATGGTACATCTGTGCACCTTCATCATAACGAACGAACTTGTCTGGATTTACTTTTTTAACTTTTTTCTTTGTAAGCATAAATTATCTCCTTCCGCTTGCTTATTTTAATTGACTAATTTTTGATTCTTCCATAACGCAAAAAAAGAGGACACCTTCTAAATTTCTTTAGAAAATGTCCTCATAGCAGTGCTATTTATTAACTTGGATTCCAAATCTATATTGTAAATTGTTACACATTCTTAGTTATGACTACTGAATTTCTTGGTCAAAACTTGGTCAACCTCTTATCTCAATCCCTGGAACCCTTGATTTTACTGAATTTATTTATCTAGTGTCTTCATCGTCGGAAACAATAGCACATCCCTAATTGCAGGTGAGTCTGTTAACAGCATAACCATACGGTCAATACCAAATCCAATACCGCCAGTTGGTGGCATTCCAATTTCTAGGGAATTCAAGAAATCTTCATCGATGCTATTTGCTTCCTCATCTCCTTGGGCTTTTAATTCTTCTTGGGCCATGAAGCGTTCACGCTGATCGATTGGGTCGTTTAACTCGGAATAAGCATTTGCCATTTCTCTGCAGGTAATGAATAATTCAAAACGTTCTGTATACTCTGGATCGGTTGGCTTTTTCTTGGTTAGTGGTGAAATCTCAACAGGATGATCCATAATGAAGGTTGGCTGAACTAAATGTTCCTCAACAAATTCTTCAAAGAATAAATTTAAGATATCGCCTTTTTTATGTCTTGCTTCATAATGAACGTGATGTTTATCTGCTAAGGCCTTTGCTTCTTCAACAGTGTTTATTTCTTTGAAATCAATACCCACATATTTCTTTACTGCATCTAACATGGTCAGTCTTTCGAATGGTTTACCAAGATCAATTTCAACATCACCATACATAATCTTAGTTGTTCCCAAAACTTCGTTAGCAACATGACGATATAAGTTTTCACTTAAATCCATCATGCCATGATAGTCCGTGTATGCTTGATAGAGTTCCATTAATGTAAATTCAGGATTATGTCTTACACTAAGACCTTCATTGCGAAATACACGTCCTATTTCATAAACTCTTTCAAGGCCGCCTACAATAAGCCTTTTTAAGTACAATTCTAAAGAGATTCTCAAATGTACATCTTCATCAAGGGCATTATAATGGGTGTCAAAAGGTCTTGCAGATGCGCCACCAGCATTTGGTACAAGCATTGGTGTTTCCACTTCCATAAAGCCTTGCCCATCTAAGTATTTACGAATAGAACTAATGATTTGAGAACGCTTAATAAATGTATTTTTTACATCTTGGTTCATGACTAGATCTACGTATCTCTGACGGTAACGAATATCTGTATTGGTTAGTCCATGAAATTTTTCTGGTAACATTTGAAGACTTTTTGATAATAATGTTACCACAGCGGCATGAATGGAGATTTCTTCTGTTTTTGTTTTAAACACTTCTCCTTCAATTCCAACAATATCACCAACATCATATTTCTTAAAATCTGCATATGATTCTTCTCCTATGCTATCTCTAGCAACATAGGATTGGATATTTCCCTTTAAATCCTGAATATTACAAAAAGATGCTTTACCCATTACTCGTTTTGACATAATACGTCCTGCTAATCTTACTGTTTTACCTTCTAATGATTCAAATCCTTCTTTTATATCAACGCTATGATAGGTCACATCATATTTCATGACTTCAAAAGGATTCTTCCCAGCATCTTGTAAAGCTTGTAACTTTTCCCTACGAATCTTCAAAAGTTGCTTAATATCTTGTTCTTGTACATTTCGGTTTTGTTCTTCAGCCACTTAAAACACTCCTTTTATTAGATAGATCTTTCAATATCAAGTACTTTGTATTTTAAAATACCAACTTGAGTTTCCACACTTACTGTTTGTCCTTTTTTGGTTCCAATTAGCGCTTTTCCAACTGGAGATTCATTAGATATTTTTCCTTTTAAGCTGTTTGCTTCTGTCGAACCAACAATTTTATATTCTAATGTTTCCTTAAATTCCATGTCCATAATGGTAACTTTGCAGCCAATACTGATTTTATCTAAATTAACTTCTTCTTCCACGACTACTTCAGCATTTTTTAAAATTTTCTCCAAATCATCAATTCTAGCTTCTAGATCACGTTGTTCATCTTTTGCAGCATCATATTCTGCATTTTCAGATAAATCCCCTTGTTCTCTTGCTTCTTTGATTTTTTGAGCTACTTCTTTTCTTTTTACTACTTTTAAATCGTGTAGCTCTTCCTCATATTCTCTTAGACCCTCATAGGTTAATATATTTTTCTTTTCTTCCATTTCATCCGCACCCTTTCCATTTAAAGTACATAAGCTATCCCTCATAACTAAGGTATTATACCGTATTAATGTTCTTAGTGTCAAGAAAGAACCTTTTTTGAAAAACGATAGCTTCTACTTCTTCTATGAAGCATATGAATTCATCGTTTTATTTATTCCTGTACTTGTACTTTCTTTATCATTTTTTTATCATATATAATTATAATTTATTAAAATCTCTTTTAAGAGTTATAATAGCATACCCATCTGTTACTCGTTCCATGTATTGAAACTTACGGGGATTAACGCATTTTTTCAATGATCTCATCCAATTCTTCAAAGCTCTCCATAGCATTAATCATTAGTCGAAGTTTTGCTGAATTAGGATATCCCGCCGTATACCAGGATAAATGCTTTCTCATTTCACGAATTCCAGTATAGTCACCCTTTATTTCTTTCTGCATAGAAGCATGTTTTATAATGGTTTTTATAACTTCATCTCTAGATGGCTTTTCTTCCAATGCACCCGTTTTTAAAAATGTATTAATTTGATGAAAAATCCATGGGTTTCCACGGACTGCTCGTCCAATCATGATCCCATCACATCCCGTTTCCTCTATCATTTGTTTGGCAGTTTCAGGAGATGATACATCACCATTTCCGATCACTGGTATAGAAACAGCTTCTTTAACCTGGCGGATAATGTCCCAGTCTGCTTGACCTGAATAATATTGTTCTCTTGTTCTGCCATGAACAGCTATGGCAGAAGCGCCTGCAAACTCTGCTCTTTTTGCCATCTCCACTGCATTAATATGATTTTCATCAAATCCTTTTCTAATCTTAACTGTAACAGGCTTACGAATTGCCATAACCGTCTTATGAATAATCTCTTCGGCCAATTTGGGATTCTTCATCAAAGCAGATCCCTCATTATTATTAACAATTTTTGGTACCGGACATCCCATATTAATATCTAATATGGAAAAAGGACGTTCTTCCACTCTTTTTGCTATTTCACTTATAACATCTGGCTCTGAACCAAATAATTGCAAGGATACTGGGACTTCATCCTTATGAATTTCCAGCATTGTTTCTGTATTTTTATTATTATATAAGATTGCCTTTGCGCTTACCATTTCCATACAAAGCAATCCCGCTCCTTGTTCCTTGCATAATAGTCGAAATGGCAAATCTGTTACACCCGCCATAGGCGCTAGTATTAGATTATTATCTAATATTATAGTTCCAATTTTTAATTGACTCATTCTATTTAACCTTATTTTTATAGTAAAGGATTCGTAATCCATCCAACGTCAGGGAAGGGTCGTAAATATCAATGGATTCTGTTTCCTCCGCAATAATTCTTCCCAAACCACCTGTTGCAACAACTTTAAGGTTATCATATCCTGATTCCTTTTTCACTTGTTTCACGATATATTCTGTTTGACCTATTTGACCAAAGATTAGTCCAGCTTGCATACTTGAAATTGTTTCCTGAGCCAGAATGGACTTGGGTTTTTTAATCTCAATTTCAGGTAACCTTGCCGTATCTTCCCAAAGTGCTTTCGCAGAAATACGAATTCCTGGTGCTGTAATGCCGGCGCTAAAAGATCCATTTTCTGTAACCAAGTCATAGGTTGTAGCCGTACCAAAATCCATAACAAGTATTGGTCCACCATATTTTTCAAATGCTGCTACGGCATCCACAATTCTATCTGCGCCTATTTCTCTTGGGTTTTCTGTAATAATACTAATACCAGTTTTAACTCCAGGTCCTACAATTATAGGGGTACATTTTAAATACCTAACCACAGCACCTACAAAAGAATGCATGACATTGGGTACCACACTAGCTATAATGGTTCCTTCTATATTTTCTACTGTAACATCATTATTTTTTAATAATTCACGAATATGTATTCCATATTCATCTGATGTCCTTGTTATTTTAGATATCATTCGAAAGGTTGTCACTAGTTCTTCCTTATCATAAACTCCAAATGTTATATTCGTATTTCCTATATCAATTACTAAAATCATAACTTCACTCCTTTATTACATCTACTAAAAAATACTGTAATAATATTTATATTTCATCCCCAAGTATCTTGGAAATATCCTCATGTAATACAAATACCTTATAAAATAAACTAAGGGATTCCAATAGCTCTTGTTTTGTTCTTCTAATCTTACCAACTAAGAGACCACTACTAATATCATCGTAACAAATATCATCTTCTTCTGATGTAGTCTCTAATACCAAACTTCCATCCTCTTCAAAAGCAATTGTAAAAATGCCACCCGCTTCTTGCGTATGTAGTATACAGATAATACGCAGTTCTACTTTCACGGATTCGGGCATCCCATCAAAAAGTTCATTAAAATAATATTTTTGTTCATAGGCATTCGCACCGCATAGTATTATTCGTTTCTCACTCATACATTATCCAACTCTTTCTATTTTTTATTACACATAACCATAAAGCCCACGTACGGATACTTCTCCAGAATATACTTTAACAACTTCTCCATCCTCTTTTTCAACCAAAAGTTCACCAACTTCATTGATTCCTCTTGCTATACCTTGAAAATCACCTTTTGGATCCATTACTTTAACCGCACAATCTTTAGTAATTAAGAGTGCACAGTATTCTTGTTGAAGTTTTGATAAGTCCTCTGTCTCACAAAAAATATCGTAATATAGCTCAAAGTTCGTGATGATTTTTTCGGCCAATTCAGCTCGTATCACCTTATTTCCTGTTTCCAAAAAAAGTGATGTTGCAATTCCCTCAATATCATCTTGAAATTGTGTTGTGTTTACATTAATTCCAACTCCAATCACAACATAATGGATATATCCTGTTTCCGCATTCATCTCAGTTAAAATACCACATACTTTTTTTCCATTCATAATCACATCATTGGGCCATTTAATGGAAATAGGTTCCTGGCACATGGATTTTATAGCTTTCCCCACACTAAGGGCCATCACTAATGTGAGCATGGATGCTTTATCCGGGTCAAAACTTGGACGCAGTAAAATACTCATATATACCGCTTCTCCTGCTGGAGATTGCCACTCCCTTCCCCTTCTTCCTCTTCCAGTTCTCTGCATATTGGCAACAATCAAAGTTCCGTGAGGAGCGCCTTCCTCTGCCATGCGTTTCGCATCTATGTTAGTGGAATCCGTCTCCTCATGATATACAAGATTTTTACCTATATATTTTGTATGTAAACGACTGGAAATTTCATCATTGGATAGAGTATCCGGACATGATACTAACTTATACCCTTTGTTTTTCAATGTTTCTATTTCATAGCCTTCTTCTTTTAAAGCATTCATATGTTTCCAAATTGCTGTTCTTGATACTCCAAAATAATTGCAAATTTCTTGTCCAGACAGATAGGTCTCCGTGTTTCTTAACATTGCCAATATTTCTATTTTCATCAAATCACCATTTTCCGTTTTTACATTTACTCTTTTACTTCCATAGCCTTTTACTTCCATAACCTTTCACAATCACCTAAAGTAGCTGCCATCACTGCTTTTATAGAATGCATGCGGTTTTCTGCTTCTTCAAATACTTTTGACTTTTCAGAATGAAATACATGATCCGTTACTTCCATTTCATTAATGTGAAAGCGTTCCCCCATCTCTTTTCCTATCTTAGTGTCTAAATCATGGAATGCTGGTAAGCAATGTAAAAATATGGATTTTTCACTGGTATGTTTCATAATTTCATCAGTTACCTTATATGGCGATAGATCTTTTATTCTTTCTTCCCATACTTCATCTGGCTCTCCCATGGAAACCCAGACATCCGTATAAATAACGTCGGCATCTTTACTTGCTATTACCACATCCTCTGTCAATGTAATCGTTGCTCCACTTTTTAATGCATACATTTGGCATTCTTCCACTAACTGCTTGTTTGGAAAATATTTTTTTGGCGCACATGCTACATAATGCATTCCTAATTTTGCACAAACAATCATTAAAGAGTTGCCCATATTATATCTGGCATCACCCATATATACTAATTTAACACCTTTTAAATAGCCAAACTGTTCCCGGATTGTTAACATATCACCTAACATTTGTGTTGGGTGATATTCATTGGTAAGGCCATTCCATACAGGAACTCCTGCATACTTCGCAAGCTCTTCCACGATTGTTTGTTCATAACCACGATATTCAATTCCCTCAAACATGCCCCCTAAAACCTTGGCCGTATCAGCAATACTTTCCTTTTTACCGATTTGTGAACCGGTGGGATCTAAGTAAGTAGAACCCATTCCAAGATCATGGGCAGCTACTTCAAAAGCACATCTTGTCCTTGTGCTTGTTTTTTCAAATATCAATGCAACATTCTTTCCTCTATAAATATCAACTGGAATTCCTGCTTTTTTCTTTCTTTTAAGTTCCGTTGCTAAATCTAAAAAATAGATAATTTCTTCCGCCGTATAATCCTTTAATGTTAAAAAATTACGTCCTATTAAGTTCATTGTTTAACCCCTTTTCTATGAATTCAATTGAATACATTATAGCATACAATAATCTTTTGACAAGAAAAATCACACCACCTAAGGCAGTCTATCTATTGCTTTGCCAGGTAGTGTGATTCTAATATTTTTTTAGAAATGACTATTTTAAAATCTCTTTTATAGAAGTAGCAAGTCCTGCCATTCCTTGTATATCTGAAGGAATAATTATTTTAGTTGCTTGACCATTTGCTACTTTTTCAAATGCTTCCAAACTTCTAATGCGTAGAACTGCATCATCAGCACCTGCCTCTTTTATAAATCTAATACCATCTGCATGGGCTTGTTGAACTTTAAGAATAGCCTCTGCTTCACCCTCTGCTTCACGAATCATTCTTTCTTTTTGTGCTTCCGCTCTAAGGATTGCTGATTGCTTTTCAGCTTGAGCTTCTAAAATTACTGATTCTTTGTTACCTTCTGCAACAAGAATGGTAGAAGTCTTCTCACCTTCGGCACGAAGAATAGCCTCACGTCTTTCACGTTCTGCCTTCATTTGTTTTTCCATTGCATCTTGAATCGCTGCTGGTGGAATAATATTTTTAAGTTCTACACGATTTACTTTAATACCCCATGGGTCTGTTGCAATATCAAGTGATGAACGCATCTTTGTATTAATTGTTTCTCTAGAAGTAAGTGTTTGATCAAGTTCCAAATCACCAATAATATTTCTAAGAGTTGTTGCAGATAAATTCTCGATTGCCATAATGGGATTTTCAACACCATAAGCAAATAATTTAGGATCTGTTATTTGGAAAAAGATTACTGTATCAATTCTCATTGTTACATTGTCTTTTGTAATAACTGGTTGTGGTGCGAAATCTACCACTTGCTCTTTTAGAGTAACTCTTTTTGCCACTTTATCAATAAATGGAAATCTAAAGTGAATACCTACAGACCAAGTTCCTTGGAATGCACCTAATCTTTCTACAACATACGCTTGTGCTTGAGGCACAATTTTAACACATGATGCCAATAACATAATTATTAGTAATAATATTACCGCTACAATCACTGCTCCTGAAATTCCATCCATATCTAATTACCCTCTTTTCTTTCTTCCACTATTAATTTAACTCCTACAACAGATACTACTGTAGCTACTTTTCCAACTTCTAATGTTACTCCATCAAAGCTAGCTCTTGCAGACCACTCTTGTCCATTTACTGTAACTTGCCCAATGCCTTGGATATTATCAATTTCGCTTATCACAATCGCTTGTTTCCCAATCATACCTTCTATATTGGTTTTAACTCTGTCTTTATTAAAATATTTTACGGCTATTGGTCTTGTAAAATAAAGCATAATCCCTGAAGTGACAAAAAATAAAATACTTTGTACTAGAAGCGGTGCCCCTAATAATGCGGCTATTGTTGCAAGCAAAGCCCCTCCTGCAAACCAAATCGTTGTAAGCCCTAGTGTTGCAATCTCAATTGCTACTAAAACTATTAGTACGAATAACCAAAGTACAGCTAAGTTCATAATTTCAACCCCTTTCATGATCTTCTATTTATTTTACATGATAAGTACGATTATTTCAATACAATTCCCTATTCATTGACCTAAAAATATAAAAAGAATATAAAATTAGTGTAAAATAATATAAAAATTCCAAATGTATGTAATACTACCCATACACTTGGAATTAGTTTTAATAAAAGATTATATGATTACCAAAATACATGAGCTCCAATAATAATACCTTCACGATTTCCTGATATTCTAAAATGAGTTGCCTCACCTACATTAGTAGCACCACCAATTGCTTCTTCGGCAGCTTGAAAACATGTTTCTGGAGCACCCTTTATGATCATCTTCGCTACTTTTCCATTTAAAGCAGGAGTGAATTGTCCTGACGCATAAATAACCCCACCAATTGTATTAGGATAAGCACCACTACGAACACGATTCATAACAACTGCACCAACTGCCAATTTTCCTTCATATGTTTGATTGCCTGCTTCACAATAAATCAACGCAGCCAATAGTTCTAAATCGCTTGTATCAGCAGGTAATGCTCCGTAGTTTGTTATCAACTTGGCTTTTTCAGCAGCTTCTGCTTCTTCCCGTAATTTAATTTCTTCTACCGTTTCACCTACATCAGTATTAAATTCTACCGTCACATACTTCGCTGAGACAAATGCTTCATCACCGCCATAATCAATCGCTACCCAGCCATCCAATTCCTCTGTAACAGTCACTTCGTCGTTTTTACTAAGCAATCCGTAAAGAACCGCATCTATTCTTGCTTCTTTTCTTACACTTAATCCTTCTGCATTAACAACCGCTGATAGCACACCAACATCTAACGCTAATGCTTCTGCTTCCTGGTTAAATACAAGATATTCATTATTACACCAACCAATAACATTTCCTGATTTTATTTTTGTCCAACCGTTTTTTTGTTCTAGTAATTCACCACCGCAATCCTTATAAAGCTTTCCTACTATTGCGGATCCTTCTTTTGGTTCTATGCGAACATTTAACGTGTTCTGCACCTTTGTCATAACCAAATTGGATGTCTTTTCTTCCTTTGCAGCTGTTTTCGCTTCGCTGTTAATCTTAGCAGTATATGCTACAAGCTCGCTTGTTCCCATGGTAATGTCTGCATCTAAAATAAGTGCTGCACCTGCGTTTAAAGAACTTAAATATTTATTATTAGTAGCACTTACATTAGATCCTGCAGTAAAAAACATAATTCCACTGACTACCATCGCTAAAAAAGCACGTAGTAACCAAATCTTTTTTGTTTTCATACAAACCTCCAAATGATAAATTACTCTTACAAGATATTTCATCATTGTTTCAAATATTACAAAATTATTAAATTCTGTTACGAGAAACATAATATCAGAGCTTTTTATTTTTGTCAAGTTTTTGAAATTTTCAAGTTTGGTTTCAACATTTCATAATTTGGTATGCTACAATGTACCTTACATATTTTTAGATTTGTCCATACATACTTCCATAGCTTCCATAACAGCGGCTCTAAATCCCATTTTTTCTAAGGTTTTAACTGCCTCAATGGTTGTTCCTTCTGGAGAGCAAACCATATCTTTCAATTCACCTGGATGTTTCCCTGTTTCTAGGACCATCTTTGCACTTCCAAGTACTGCTTGAGCCGCAAATTCGTAGGCTTGAGCTCTAGGCATTCCACCGGAAACTGCGGCGTCTGCCATTGCTTCAATAAGAATAAATACATAAGCAGGGGAACTTCCACTTACTGCTACTACTACATCCATCAATTTTTCCGAAACAAGACTAGCCTTTCCAAAAGAATTTAATAACTTTAAAACAAATTCTTTTTCCTCATAAGTAACAAATTCATTTAGACAAAATCCTGTACACCCCTCGCCCACAATGGCTGGGGCATTTGGCATACAACGAACTAATTTTATTTTAGTTTCAAATTCATTTTCTATAAATGACATTGTCTTTCCTGCTGCAATAGAAATAATTATTTGTTTTTCTGTAATGATATCCTTTATGCCACTAATTACTTCATGAAAATATTGGGGTTTTACAGCTAAAAAAATAATATCTGCTTGTTCTGCCACTATCCTATTATTTGAAGTAACTTCAATATTAAACTCTTTCGCAACTTGATTTCTAGAGTGATCTATTATTTCTGATCCAATAATATCTTCCGTACTTACCACTTTTTGAGATAACATACCGCTCATGATAGCTTTTGCCATATTTCCCAATCCAATAAATCCAATTTTCATGATTTTTTTCCTCCATCTTTTAATTGTGACGCTTTTGTCGATTTGCCTCATACATAAGTACTGTGGACGCAATTGCAGCATTTAAAGACTCTACTTTTCCATCCATTGGGATCTTTATGTAAACATCAGCCTTATTGGCTGTTTTATCCTTCAATCCATTACCTTCGTTGCCAATTAAAAATCCTGTTCCTTCTATATAAGAAGCTTCATCATAAAGAACTGTCCCTTTTAAATGAGCCGCATAAATCCTTATTCCATTTTCTTTTAATGTATCCATAGTATCTACCAAATCTTCCGTATAGACAAATGGCATGCGATAAATGGAACCCATTGTTGCACGTATGGTTTTTGGATTATAAATATCCACCGTTTCCATTGACATTATAACACCATCCACCCCTGCTCCTTCTGCTGTACGTAAAATGGTACCCAGATTTCCAGGATCCTGAATATCCTCTAAAAGCATAATAAGAGGGTTTTTCTTATGAGTTATGTCACCCACATCGTATTTAAACTGTCTTAACACACATAATATTCCTTGAGGGGTCTTTGTATCAGAAATCTTTGAAAATACCTGCCCGGAAACGGTCTCCCAATTACACATTTTTAGCTTTTTCATAAGCAAATTATCCAAATGTAAATTTTCAGAAACATAGACTTCCATAATTTGCTCAACAGGCGCCTCTAAAAACATTTTGATTCCTTCTACTAAAAAAACCTTTTGTTCATTTCTAAGCTTTCCTTTTTGATTCCATGCAACTATCTGCTTTACTCGCTGATTTGATGTGCTGTTTATCATAAAACAACTCTCTTTCTTCTATATAATATAAGTTTTCTCTTAAATAAAAAAGGTGGGCAACACGTACCACCTTTTACATAGAAAGGACTCTACTTACTTCATATTGATAATCTGGAATCAATTTCTCCATAGCAAGTGCTTCTTCAATATCAAAATCTTGAAACTCTCCGTGTTTATAACCTACGACACGATTTGTTTTTCCAGCACAAAGAATATCAGCAGCATAAGAACCCATGATAGATGCGTAAAACCGATCTTTACAAGTTGGATTACCCCCACGTTGCATATATCCTAAAATAGTGGCACGTGTTTCTATTCCTGTTGCCGCCTCTATTCTTCTAGCCATGGACGTGGAATGCCCAATTCCTTCAGCATTAATGATAATATGGTGAGTTTTAAAATGTTTCCTATTGTTTATAATATTATTGATAATCTTTTGTTCATCATAATCATACTTTTCAGGAAGTAAAATGTCTTCTGCTCCATTTGCAACACCACACCAAAGAGCAATATACCCTGCATTCCTGCCCATTACTTCAATAATACTACAGCGTTCATGGGAGGAAGATGTATCGCGAACCTTGTCTATGGCTTCCATCGCTGTGTTAATAGCCGTATCAAATCCTATCGTATAATCTGTACTAGCAATATCCAAATCAATTGTTCCAGGAATTCCAATGGTATTAATACCATGCCTTGCAAGATCTTGTGCTCCCCGATATGAGCCATCACCACCAATAACAATTAATCCATCAATTCCATGTTTTTTACAAATTTCGGCTCCTTTTTTTTGGCCTTCCTCAGTGCAAAATTCTGGGCATCTAGCCGTTCCTAGAATTGTACCACCTCTTTGGATGATATCTGATACAGACTTTTTTTCCATTTCAACTATCTCTTCATTCAAAAGTCCTTGATATCCTTTTTTTACACCTTTTACTTTTACGCCGTTGGCTAATGCCTTGCGAACAACCGCACGTATAGCTGCGTTCATTCCTGGAGCATCTCCTCCGCTTGTCAATACACCTATTGTCTTAATACTTTTCGTCATGTTAGTACCTCCTATATAAATCCAACTATTTATTTTTATTAATCTAAATGAAACAAACCCAATTTGTTACATTTTAATGCATTTTCTCATCATTATCAATGATTTTCACAAAATAGCAAGTCATCTTAAACCACTTTAATGTTTTCTTGACCAAAAATTGCCGATAACTTTCTTATTAATTCTGGATTAGCATTGACACTTTTATTTTTAGGAAGGTTTTTCATTGACTTTGGGTTTTCAATATAGATTACAACAACATCCTTACCATCCGAATCATTAATTGCTTCATATAAGTCTTTTTCTGATTTTTCAAATAGCGCAAGGTCATGGAATTTGACCCACAGACGCTTGGGAATATCATCAAATAGAGTTATTTTTTCACATATTAATTTTCCATCTTTCTCTTCTTCCACCGATACTCTTCCACGTATAAAAACTTTACTATCTTCCACAAGCTTAGAAGCATTCGCCTCATAATCCCGTGGAAAAACAACCACTTCAACCGTTCCGACTAAATCTTCTAATGTTAAAAAAGCCATAACTTTATCGTTTTTTGTGTATTTGATCTTTTTTTCTGCAATCATTCCACCAATGGTGACAGATTGTCCATCCAATTCATACACTTTTGCTACGCCAGTTTCTTCATCTAAATAAAAATCAGCTGTAGTGGCCGAAATATTTTTCTTCCATATGGCCTCATACTCTTCTAAAGGATGACCACTAATATATACACCTAATACTTCTTTTTCAAATCCCAGCAACATTTCTTTTGAATATTCACCTACATCTGGAAGTTTTACATCATAATTTTCTTTTTCTTCTTCATCCACAATATCAAATAAAGACATTTGACCAGACATATTATTTTTTTTATCTTGATGAATGTGATCCATAATTTGTACATAAATACTCATAAATTGTTTTCTTGTGCCACCTAGACTGTCTAATACTCCTGCCTTAATAAAGTTTTCTATGGCACGCTTATTAATATCTTTTTCCGCATCAGAAGACCTTGTTAAAAAGTCTTTCAGATTGGTGAATTTCCCTCTCATAGACCTCTCTTTTACAATCCCCTCAATAACTGGTCTCCCTACTCCTTTAATGGCCGTAAGTGCATAGCGAATAGAACCTCCTGCCACTGAAAATCCTGCTTCACCCTCATTGATGTCAGGTGGCAAAATATCAATTCCCATAGAACGACAGGATAAAATATATTCTGAAACCTTTCCAGCATTATCAATCACAGATGTAAGAAGTGCCGCCATATATTCAACTGGATAATGATATTTTAAAAATGCCGTTTGGTAAGATATTACGGCGTAAGCTGCTGCATGAGACTTATTAAAAGCATACTTCGCAAAATCCATCATATCATCGTATATCTTACCTGCCACTTCTTCTGAAATCCCTATTGCTTTACATCCAGGAACACCTTCCTCAACATTTCCAAAAACAAAGTTGGCCCGCTCCTTTTCCATAACATTTTGCTTTTTCTTACTCATTGCACGACGAACCAAGTCGCTTCGTCCTAGCGTATATCCACCCAAATCGCGAACAATCTGCATAACCTGTTCTTGATAAACAATACAACCATAGGTAGGGGCTAAAATCGGTTCCAGCTGTGGGCAAGAATAGGTAATCTTGTCCGGATTGTTCTTACCTCGAATATATTTGGGAATAAACTCCATTGGTCCTGGACGATATAGTGAAATCCCTGCAATAATATCTTCTAATGATTGCGGTTTAAGTTCCTTCATGAAACTTTTCATCCCTGGACTTTCCAATTGGAACATACCATCCGTGCGACCTGTTCCAATAGAGTGAAGCACTTTTTCATCTTCAAAATCTATCTTACTTATTTCAATATCAATATCCCGAACCTTTTTTACATTACGAACCGCGTTCTGAATTACGGTTAATGTTCGAAGACCCAAAAAGTCCATTTTTAGCAAGCCTAATTCTTCTAAGATGGTCATTACAAACTGTGTGGTAATTGATCCATCACTTCCCCTTGAAAGAGGAACAAACTCATCGGCTGCTTCCTGACAAATAACAACCCCTGCTGCATGCATAGAAGTATGTCTTGGAAGACCTTCTAACCGTTTGCTCATGTCGATTAATAAATGGACTTGTTCATCCTTTTCATATAAAGAGCGAAATTCCTGATTAATAGCTAAGGCCCTATCTATCGTTATATTAAGTTCATTAGGTATCATTTTAGCTATGGAATCTACAAATGCATATGGCAAATCCATAACACGTCCCACATCACGAATTACTCCTTTTGCGGCCATGGTTCCAAATGTGACAATTTGAACCACTTTGTCAACACCGTATTTTTTTACCACATATTCAATGACTTCTTGCCTTCGTTCAAAGCAAAAGTCAATATCTATATCTGGCATAGACACACGCTCCGGATTTAGAAACCGTTCAAATAGTAAATTATATTTAATGGGATCAATATCGGTAATTCTTAAGCAGTAGGAAACAATGCTTCCTGCCGCACTACCGCGTCCAGGACCAACAATAATATCTTGCTCTCTTGCAAATTTGATAAAATCCCAGGTTATTAAAAAGTAATCTACATACCCCATTTTAAGGATTGTATTTAATTCATATTCTAATCTTTCTTGTAACCCATCACTATTACTTGGATAACGTTCTTTCAGTCCTTCAAAACATAGTTTCTTAAGATATTCCCAAGAATCATATCCCTTAGGTACATCATATTTTGGTAACTTAGTAACACCAAACTCAATGGAAACATTACATCTTTCTGCAATTGCATGAGTGTTTTGTATTGCATCTAGAGCATATGGAAAAAGCATGTTCATTTCTTCTTCACTTTTAACAAAATATTGGCCGCCCTCATAGCGCATTCTGTCTTCATCTGCTACCTTTTTACCCGTTTGAATGCATAATAAAATATCATGTGGCTTCACATCATCCGCATAGGTATAGTGGATATCATTGGTAGCTACAAGTGGAATATCAAGTTCTTTACTCATGGATAACAGGGCAGTATTTACTGTCTTTTGCATTGGTATACCGTGGTCTTGTAACTCTAAATAATAATTACCTTTGCCAAAACAAGTTTCATATTTTCTTGCTGCCTTTTTTGCCTCATCCACCAATCCTCTTTGAATATATCGTTGTACTTCCCCAGCAAGACAAGCAGAAAGAGCAATCACTCCTTCGTGAAACTCTTGCAATACTTCCATGTCAACACGGGGTTTATAATAAAATCCTTCTGTAAATCCTCTTGAAACAATTTTCATGAGATTTGCATAACCTATATTGTTTTCAGCAAGCAAGACAAGATGATAATACCTATCTTCTCCACCTGTAAGTTCTTTATCAAATCTAGAATTAGGCGCGACATAGACTTCGCATCCTATAATTGGCTTTATTCCAGCTTCTTTTGCGGCACGATAAAAATCAATGACGCCATACATAACGCCATGATCTGTAATAGCCGCACTATCCATACCAAGCTCTTTCACACGCTTTACATATTCTTTTATTTTATTAGAACCATCCAGCAAACTGTATTCTGTATGTACATGAAGATGAGTAAATGCCATTTTAGACTCCTATCTTTTCAAACTATTTCTATTTAGTATTATAGCAAGCATCTTATATAGTAACAAGACAAGAAGTAAAAAAGACACAAGGAAAAATTCCTTGTGTCCTTACAACGTATTATGATTATAAATATTTCTTAAGGGTGTCAACTTTATCTAGTTTTTCCCAAGGCAAATCTAAATCATGACGTCCAAAGTGTCCGTATGCAGCAGTTTGTTTATAAATAGGGCGTCTAAGATCTAACATTTTAATAATTCCTGCTGGTCGAAGGTCAAAGTTATCACGAATAAGCTCTACTAACTTTTCTTCTGAGATCTTTCCAGTACCAAAGGTATCTACCATAATGGAAGTTGGATGAGCCACTCCAATAGCATAGGATAATTGAATCTCACATTTTTCAGCAAGACCTGCTGCCACAATATTCTTAGCGACATATCTGGCCGCATATGCTGCAGAACGGTCAACCTTTGTACAATCTTTACCTGAAAAAGCACCACCACCATGTCTTGCATATCCACCGTATGTGTCTACGATAATTTTACGGCCTGTTAGACCCGAATCTCCATGAGGTCCACCAATTACAAATCTCCCTGTTGGATTAATAAAGAACTTTGTATCTTTATCAATTAATTCCATTGGAAGTACAACATCAAATACATGTTTTTTAATATCTTCGTGAATTTGTTCTTGGGTTGCTTCTTCATCGTGTTGCGTTGATAAAACAACAGCCTCTAAGCGTTTTGGTTTTCCAGCATTATCGTATTCTACAGATACTTGCGTTTTTCCATCTGGCCTTAAATATTGAATGGTTCCATTTTTACGAACCTCTGTTAATTTAAGTGCAAGTTTATGAGCTAATGAAATAGGATATGGCATATATTCCTCTGTTTCATTGGAAGCAAATCCAAACATCATTCCTTGATCCCCGGCACCAATGGCATCTATTTCTTCTTCACTCATTGTGTGCTCTTTAGCTTCAAGTGCTTTGTCAACACCCATTGCGATATCTGTGGATTGTTTGTCTAACGCTATCATAACTGCGCATGTATTTGCATCAAATCCATACTCTGAATTGGTATATCCAATTTCTTTTACCGTATCACGTACAATATTTGAGATATCTATATTTGCTTTTGTAGTTATTTCACCCATAACTACAACAAATCCTGTACTAATACATGTTTCACATGCAACACGGCTCATTGGGTCTTCTGCCATTAATGCGTCTAATACCGCATCAGAAATAGCATCACATATTTTGTCTGGATGACCTTCTGTTACAGACTCCGACGTAAATAATAGTTTTTCCATGTTTTTTCCTCCTTATAAAAGATCCTTTTATTACATTAAATTCTCTTAAGGGTAACAAAAAATCCGCCATAAGCGGACTTGATATTTTTATAATCAAACCCTCTTATTGTTCGATTGATCGCTCAGGTTGGCACCTTCCATTACGGGGTTGCCGTGGCTTCATAGGTCCTTTGTACCTCCACCACTCTGAATAAGAGAAATTACTGCTAATATTATTAAATTAATATATCTGATTAAAAGATACACCAATTCACTTCTATTGTCAATTGATTCGTTGACAACACTGTATAAAAATCTTATAATTTTAATAATAACAAATAAAAATATCTTTCAAAAATGGTGGGCTATGCATGAAAAGATTGGACACAAAAGAACTTGTACCTGGAATGATTACTGCGGAAGATGTCTATACCTATAGCAACCAACTCATTTTACCTAAAGGCTTGGTTTTAACAGACAAAACAATTACAAAACTAGAGTTTTATTCCGTATTAAGCATCCGCGTAGAAGACAAAAAGGCTAAACAGGCAGTTGAAATTATAGAAGATCCCTCCTATAGTGAACGAATTCAGTCAAGTAAGGAGTTTATAGAATATAAAACAAAGTTTGACAAAACATTGGATCTTTTTAAGGTTTCTATTTTTGATATTGTAAAAAATAAAGCGCCTGTTGATACAGATTTTTTACTAGAACAGACATTAAATCTATTAAAAAATAACGGAGAAAAAATAAATCTTTTTTTAATGCTTCATAATATGCGACAATATGATGATCTTACTTTCGCTCATAGTATTAATGTCGCACTTATTTGTAACCAATTTGCACAGTGGCTTCATTTTTCCAAAGAAGATATTGAACTTGCAACTTTATGTGGTCTCCTTCATGATATCGGTAAATTATCTATTCCTGATTCTATTATCAAAAAACCTGACAAACTTACTGTCAGGGAATATAAAGTCGTAAAAACTCATCCTCTAGAGGGATATAATATATTGAAATCCTCTAATATCAATGAACACATTAAAAACTCGGTTCTTATGCACCATGAACGATTTGACGGAACTGGTTATCCACTAGGTATTTCTAGTGATAAAATTGATAAATTTGCAAATATTGTTTCTATTGCTGATGTATATGAAGCAATGACTTCAAAAAGGATTTACCGTGGTCCATTATGCCCTTTTAAAGTAATTGAACTTTTTGAATCTGAAGGTCTACAAAAATACAATGCAGATTATATCATAACATTTTTACGCAATATTATAACCACACAATTAGGTAGTCGTGTTCGCTTAAATAATGGTGAAACCGGTGAAGTTATATTTATTAATCAAAATGATCTGGCGAACCCTACTATAAAATCTGGGCAAAAATATATTGATCTATCAAAGGAACCTAATTTGCATATCGAAACAATTATTTAAAGATTCATTATAAAAAAATAAGGACAAAAGCCAAAACTGGCCTCGTCCTTATTTTTTTATATCATACTCTAACTAATTTTTAATTTAAATTTCAATAATTCCTTTTCTGTATTTACCTTTTCGATTTGAGCTCCTAGTTTTTTAAGCTTTAAATGAAAATCTTCATATCCGCGCTCAATATATTTAATATCATCAATGGTCGTAAAACCTTCCGCTGCAAGTCCTGCAATAACAAGCGCTGCACCAGCCCTGAGATCAGGTGCCGTAAGTCCTGCTCCTGTATATCTACTAATGCCTTCGATGATGGCAGTATTACCTTCTACCTTAATATTAGCACCCATTCGTGTAAGTTCGTCTACATACTTAAAGCGATTTTCAAATATACTTTCTGTTACTGTACTAGTTCCTTTTGATAGCCCTAGTGCTACTGCAATCTGTGGCTGCATATCAGTAGGAAATCCAGGATATGGCAATGTTTTAACATGTGTATGATTTAGTGTTTTAGATGCTACAACTCGAACTGCATCATCTGATTCTTCTACTTCACATCCAATTTCTTGAAGTTTTGCACTAATTGATTCTAAATGCTTAGGAATTACATTTTTAACTGTAATATCGCCTTTTGTAACGGCTGCAACAAACATAAATGTTCCCGCCTCAATTTGGTCCGGAATAATGGTGTATTCTGTTTTATGAAGTTTTAAAACACCCTTAATCCTAATTACATCAGTACCTGCACCTTTCACATTAGCACCCATACTATTTAAAAAGTTTGCTAAATCAACTACATGCGGTTCTTTTGCTGCATTTTCTATGGTTGTTTGCCCGTCTGCCATCACAGCAGCTAACATTACATTAATGGTTGCCCCAACAGAAACAACATCCATATAAATGTGGCTACCCCTTAAATGTTTTGCTTCCGTACAGATCAACCCGTGAGCAATTCTCACTTCTGCCCCTAAGGCTTTAAAACCTTTAATGTGTTGATCAATTGCACGACTTCCAATATTACAGCCTCCTGGAAGAGCAACTTCAGCCTTTTTATATTTACCAAGTAAAGCTCCCAATAAATAATAGGACGCTCTAATTTTTTTGATAAATTCATCTTCAATAACTAGTCCACTAATTTGTGAACCATTGATCTTAACTGTATGTCTATCTACACGTGTAATAATAGCGCCAACGTTTTCCATTGCTTGAAGTAAAATATTAATATCACTTACGTCTGGGACATTGTCTATTAAAACCGTTTCATCCGTCATTATAGCCGCAGCCAAAATAGCTAATGCCGCGTTTTTAGCTCCACCTATTTCAACTTCGCCAACTAAAGGTATGCCACCTTTTATTGCGTACTGTTCCATAATGCACCTCAATTTATTTATTACTACAACTGATTACTTGAATATACCTATAAAACCCTTTGTCGTGAATTATGAAGATTTTCTTAATAACTCTAAAATATTATATAACAGATGACTATCAAAGTAAACCAATAATTAACTTGTCCCTAATTTAGATAGTTTAGGGGGTTTACCTGTCTTCCATTAATAAGTACCTCAAAATGAATATGAGGACCAGAGCTACGTCCTGTATTACCACTAAGTGCAATTCTGTCTCCTTGAGAAACATATTGACCCACGGAGCACTGCACTTTACTTAAATGACCGTATCTAGTCTGTCTTCCGTCAGAATGATTGATATAAACAACATATCCATATCCACTTGCCCAACCCGCTTTTGCCACGGTTCCTGATGATGATGCAACAATAGGTGTTCCAATTGGTGTAGCCCAATCAACTCCCAAATGATAGGTAGTTGCACCTCTTACTGGTGCTGATCGCGCACCAAAACCTGAGGAAATTCTACCACCTGACAAAGGTTTAATATAAGTTGGAGGAATGATTGTTCCCTTTTCTACGATCTTTGGAACCGCTTCTGCCACAATTTCTTCTTTTATAATTTCACGGTTTATTTCTTTATCATTACTATGATAAATTGTTGCTACCACTTTCCTAAATCCAGAAGAAGGCTCTTGCAACGTCACTTCTTGCGTCGTATACCATTTATCATTTGGTACATAAATAACATCAGCCTCATAATCTTCTTCATAGTATTGATCTTCCTGCCACAGAATGGAAAGTTCAGGTTCGGGCACGGTAATAATAATTTCTTGACCTATTTGTAAAACTGAGAATTCGTTTTTTATTTTCTCATTCATTTTAATAATATAATCTACTGGTAAATTGTGCATATAGGCAATCCCTGATAACGTATCTCCTGCAACCACTTCATAAATCTGCTGTTTTTCTTGTTCTTCTGTTAAAAGGCTAATTGCCACATTCAAATCTGTTAGCTCATTTGGGGATAAATAAGCTTCTACTATTTCAACATCTTCACTATAACCTATCCCAACAAGACCTAAATCAAAATCGGAAAAATCTTTTTCATCTTCCGTTTTAAATTCTTCCATTATTTTGGTTAGCGCCGCTTCAACTCCTGCTTGTGTTTCATATTCTTCCTGAACAAGATTTTCTTTTGACAAATGAATCTCTGTTGTTAATACGTTTAATTCACGAGATGGATCTAACTGTAATGTAGCAATATATTGGTGTTTTGTATCATATTTACTCAACGCTGCATTAAACAATGCTTCAACTTCTTCTGTGCTTGCAAGATTAATCGTTGTTTCATTAATCTTAACAGTGTATGATCGATGCATTGTCTCTTTAACACTTTTCTTAAGGACGTTAATCATATTCTTTTTTACTTCTTCTTTACTATCTAATATCCCAAAATTGACTTCATAACCTTTTATTTCAACATCTGCGTTCACAAGCACTAGTTCATTTGATTGTTTTGCTAGTGTTTCTCTTGCCTCTCTAATATACTCATCAACATTTTCCTCACAACCTACCGTTCCGACTTCTTCTCCGTTTAGTTTGATTGTAAACATATTATTACCCGAATTCTCTATTTTCATAAAGCTAGGCAAAAAGAAAGCACTGACAATAACTGCCAACACTGTTGTTTCTATAAAAGTAATTTTTAATCGCTTATAATATTTTGTTATTTTTCTCATAAATCTATTCTATTCTTTCTATAAAGATAACTTTTATCTTGTTTTATGTTTTATTATTATGTAACATTTTTGTAACAAACTCATTTTATCAGCATTCTTTTGTATTGTAAAGAGATAGATAAAAAGGCTATACTATTATGAAAGGATGGATACTATGAAACAAATTTTTTTTCACATAGATGTTAACTCTGCTTTCTTAAGTTGGAGTGCTTTAGAAAAACTAAAAAATGGATGTACAACCGACTTAAGGAGTATCGCCTCCATCATCGGTGGGGACAGTAAAATCCGTCACGGAGTCGTTTTAGCAAAGTCGGTTCCTTCTAAGATTTACCAAATACAAACTGGTGAACCTATCGTTAATGCGCTCCGAAAATGTCCTAACTTAATAATTGAGCCACCTAATATGCCGTTGTACCAGGAACAAAGTTTTCTATTAATGGATTACTTAGCAAACATATGTCCCGATATAGAGCAGTTAAGCATTGATGAATGTTATATGTATTACACTCCTATTTCTTCACGCTTTTCTACTCCTTATGATGCTGCGCTTTATATAAAGGATAGTATTGCAAAAAAGTTTGGTTATACTGTGAACATTGGCATCTCAGATAAAAAAGTTTTGGCCAAAATGGCTTCCGATTTTGAAAAGCCTAATTTTGTTCACACCCTTTATACAAAGGAAATTCAAGAAAAAATCTGGAAACTTCCTGTTTCGAAATTGTATATGTGTGGAAAGTCCAGCGTTGAAACGCTAAAAAACTTAGGGATAAAAACCATTGGCGAACTTGCCAATGCTGATCTAAATATATTACAGGGTCATTTGAAAAGTCATGGTAAAACCCTTTGGGAATATGCCAATGGAATAGATGACACCACTATCCAGGTTTTGCCTAATCAATTAAAGGGAATCGGCAACTCTACCACCCTAGCTTCCGATGTCATTACAAAAGAAGCTGCCTATCATACACTGCTTTTACTTGCAGAATCAGTATCAAGTCGTCTCAGAAAGTCAAACCAGTTATGTTGTCTAGTAAGTACAGAGATTAAATATAATACTTTTAAATCCATATCTCATCAGATGACTCTTCAAATTCCTGCAAATAATTGTGATGAGATCTACCAATGTGCTTGTCTGCTTTTTGATGAAATGTGGAACTCATCCCCCATTCGTTTGTTGGGAATCCGCACTTCTAAGCTTGTTTCTAACAGCGAGCCCAGACAACTAAATTTATTTAGCGAAGCATTTCTTTTAGAAAACAAAAAAACCTATGATGGTTCTACCATGATTTCACGGAGTAAACTACATAAGTTAGATGTTGCACTTGATGAAATTAAAGAAAAGTATGGAAATAACGCTATTGTTCGAGGTAGTCTTTTGCCAATAAATAAAAAACCACCAGAACACTTATAATTACTTCCTCTTTTTAAAATTATCTTTCTTTTTTTTGACACTATAACCAAATGTTCCAATCTTTTCTCCTATGGAATAATATTCTCCATGGGAGTAAATAATAGGTTCTGCAAGACTTAACTGAAATTTACCATTCTCATCCATATATGCCTCGTCTGCATGAACAGCTACTACTTGCGCTAAAAACATATGGTGTGATCCCAATTCTATTTTCTGAGTAACTTTACATTCAATATTTACTGGACTTTCCTTAATCATGGGTGCTTTTACAACCTTACCCGAAATAGGAGTTAATTTCATTTCCTTAAATTTGTCAAACTCTTTTCCACATTTTACTCCGCAATAATCCGTTGCAAAAGCAAGCTTTTTAGTGGTTAAATTAATAACAAATTCTCCCGTCTCCTCAATCATATGGTATGAATATCTTTCAGGTCTAACTGAAATTGATACCATCGGTGGATCACTATTAATAGTTCCAGTCCAAGCCACGGTAAAAACATTTTTATTTCCTTCTTTATCCGCAACACTTACCAAAACTACCGGCAAAGGATAAAGCATATTTCCAGGTTTCCACAATTGCTTATCCATTTAAAAAACCCCCAAAATATGAGCAATCTGTATTCCAAGATCTGCAGCCACTAAAAGTAAACCAATTATTAAAAGAATTTTTATTCCTTTCATTTTATTGATTGTTTTACTATTTTGTTTTTCTAGAATTTCTGTTTGAATCTTCAATTCATCCGTAACAGCAGCTTGCACATTACGGTAGACTTTCACGCATTCCTTATGCATCGCTTCATCCCCTTGGCGAAACAACTCTTCCACATTTTTACGATTGTCCCCTAATGTATTTGTGATTATTTCAAGGGCAGTAATAACTTCACTAGCTTCGTTAATATCCTTTACCTTCTCCATGCTTATCTCAACCAACTCTTCCGCTTTGTCGGCTAATTCTAAGTTCTTAAGATTGAGTTTTCTAATTTCCTGTAAACGATCATCATACTCTGCAATTTGCAATTGAAGTCTTTTTAATTCTTTCTCTTCTGCATCTGAATTTGCTCTGATAATCTCCCCCGCCGTAATTTTTTGTGCTAATTTATCCATAAAGTTATCCATTATTTTTCCTCCAAACATACTATCATTCACTTTCCAGACAAAAAACATCTTATTATACACCTAGTTACTTAGTATCCTGACTTTATTATGTATTATTTTATCATTTTTTTATTATATTTACAACATATCAAATTATTTGTTCATTATCCTATCAAATTATTTGTTCATTATCCTATCAAATTGTTTGTTCATTATCCTATCAAATTGTTTGTTCATTGCAATTCCAATTGTTTTTTTATTGTAGTTAATTAAACTGTAAGTTGAGAAATATTACCAGGCACTTTTATAAACAATTAACGTTATCTTCATTACTCGTTCATTATTTGTTCATCTTTCATTGCTATACTAATTTTAGTAAAACAGATTTATACGTAATGTTTCATTGCGCATATATAAATTTTTTCATAATAGCCCCGGGTCGAAAGATTCCGGGGCACTCCTCATTTTAAGTCATAATTAAATGCGTAAAAGGATGTGCAGCTTCATGCACATCCTTTATTTATTTAAATCTTAATATTCTTCATTGACCAAACTTTTTACTTCTTCATTCAAGGATAGCATTTTTGCATCTAACGCTGCTACCATTACAGCACAATCTACTAATTCATCTTGTATAAACTGTGGTGCGTTTCCTTCAAACTTATAATGTATCTTATGCTCTAGACTTGCCCAAAAATCCATGGCAACGGTGCGAATCTGTATCTCAACCTTAGCTTCAACAATACGGTCCGATAAAAAGATGGGTAGTGTTACTAGCATGTGATAACTTTTATAGCCACTAGCCTTGGGTGTTTGAATATAATCCTTAATGGAAAGTACCTTAATGTCATTTTGATTTCCAATCATCTCAGCAATGCGATAAATATCAGAAGTGAATGAGCAGATTACACGAATTCCCGCAATATCATTAACATATTGTACCATATTCTCTATCGTAGATTCGAAACCATTTTTCTTTAATTTTTTAACAATGCTTTCCGATGTTTTCAGTCTAGATTTTATATGTTCAATGGGGTTATATCTATGAACATGTTGAAATTCATCATTTAAAATCTCAAGCTTTGTGCCAATTTCTTTCAGTGCCGAATTATATACAAGAGTTACCTCTTTCCAACTATCTACATCACCATTTGTACTTAGTTTGAATTCCATTATCCTACGCCACCTTACCTATCTATTCCACGTATTATTACGCTATATTGTCACGTTATTTCGCGCATTAATAGTTTAATTCACTCATAGTATTATATCACAATTATTAATAAATGTACAATTATCAATTCTTAAAGATTGATAAAGATGGATAATGAAAAAGTGATAAAAAAGTGATAAAGTAAGCAGAATGTTACGCATAATTACTAGATATGGGGCTATAAAAAAAAGACCTTTAGTGTTATACTGAAATTTCTAAAATTAACTACCATTTATCGAAAGGAGAATTCCTATGTTCCGCTTATGGGCCAAAGTATTTAAAGATAATCGACTAATAAAAGACATTACCATTTGTAATGATACTTTCGAAACGAGAACACAAAAAGTTTTTTCAGCCATCGATTCCATTTGTTATGAATTTGATCTAGGAAAGCCAATCTGGTTAGAAACAACCGTTAACACCTTTAAACGTCATGATAAGACTCGCTTTACTGGGGATAATTTCATGGAGCCAATTGATTTTGACTATTTAGAAATACACGTGATTGAAGAAGATTAGATGATAATAAAACAGACTTTAACTTTGTATAAAATATATTGACATTGTAAATAATAAGGTGTAGTATCACATTATGCAAGACGTAGTATTGATTACTACATGATGTGTCCTTAGAAAACAGGAGGTATATTTATGCAAGTTACAATTAGAGAACCCGGAAGTGCAATCACTCATTTTATAGGAATGATGATGGCTGTTTTTGCTTCCATACCATTGCTTGTTAAGGCAGGGACAACAGCCAATCACACGGCTGTCATTGCACTAAGTATTTTCATGCTTAGTATGATTATGTTATATGGAGCTAGTGCCACATATCATTCCTTATCCACAAAAGATAAAATAATTAAATTTTTCCGTAAAATTGATCATATGATGATTTTCATACTTATTGCTGGATCCTACACACCGATCTGTTTAATTGTTTTGAATGGGAAATTAGGATACACTCTTTTGGCCGTTGTTTGGGGTATTGCAATCTTTGGTATTGTGATCAAAGCCCTTTGGATAACATGTCCAAAATGGTTTTCCTCTATTATTTATATTGCTATGGGTTGGGTTTGTATTTTTGTATTTGGTCAACTTCTTACTACACTACCTGTTTCAGCATTTTTATGGCTTTTGGCAGGAGGCATTATATATACTATCGGAGGGGTTATTTATGCTTTAAAGCTACCTATCTTTAACAATAAGCATGCCAATTTTGGATCTCACGAGATTTTTCACCTATTTGTAATGGGTGGTAGTATTTGTCATTTTATCTTTATGTATTCCTACGTTGCTTAGCAACGAGGATATTACTTATTCTTATTTTATGATTCATATCCGTTAGGATTATTGCTTTGCCATCTCCATGAATCAGCACACATATCTTTTATTCCATGTTTTGCTTGCCATCCAAGTTCTTTTTCGGCTTTTTCTGGGTCCGCATAGCAAGTTGCTATATCGCCAGCACGACGTGGTTTGATTTCATATGGAATCTTAACCCCTGCAGCTTCTTCAAAATTCTTTACAATTTCTAAGACACTATAACCGTGGCCAGTACCTAAATTATAAATCTTAAGTCCTGGCTTTTCTGCCAATTTTTCAATCGCTTTTACATGCCCTATTGCTAAATCTACTACATGGATATAATCTCTTACGCCAGTTCCATCTACCGTATCATAATCATCCCCAAAGATACCTAACCGTTCTAGCTTACCAACTGCAACTTGTGTAATAAAAGGCATTAAGTTGTTAGGAATACCATTTGGATTCTCTCCAATTGTTCCACTTTCGTGTGCCCCAATTGGATTAAAATAGCGAAGTAAGATTACATTCCATTCAGGATCCGCTTTTTGCATGTCTGTGAAAATCTGTTCTAACATAGATTTTGTTTGTCCATATGGATTTGTAATGTCTCCCTTTGGGCATTCTTCCGTTATTGGAACAAAAGCAGGATTTCCATAAACAGTAGCTGATGATGAAAATACAATATTTTTCACTCCATGTTTTCTCATCACATCTACTAATACCAAACTTCCAGCTATGTTATTATTGTAATATTCCCAAGGTTTCGCAACAGACTCACCTACAGCCTTTAATCCAGCAAAATTGATACAGGAATCTATCTTCTCTTTTTCAAATACCTCTTCTAATGCAACTCTATCTAAAACATCCACTTTGTAAAATTTAACTGGCTTTCCTGTAATCTTTTCTACTCTTTGTAATGATTTTTCACTAGAATTGCTAAGATTATCTAATACTACAACATCATATCCTGCCTTTTGCAGTTCCACAACTGTATGGCTACCTATGTACCCTGCTCCACCTGCTACTAAAATTGACATTTTTTCACCTATCTGCACGTTGCAAACGCACCTTTGAATCGGTCGTTGAATATGCTTTTTTATTCAACCTTTTTCTTTGATATTTTCCTTTACTCCCAAAGCTTTTCAGGATAAACTCCTTGATTCTTAAGTTCCTGAATTGACTCTACTGCAAATGCTTTGTCCTCTTTGTAGGTCATACCAAACCATTTGTCTTTTGATGATAGTACCTCTACTGATGCAACTCCAGTTTGAAGCAATTTGTCAACTTCACTTGGAATATTATATTCTGCTAACAATGGATCTTTTATAGCTTCTTTTAAGAAAAAATTGTGAATCGATTTATCTAGTTCGTCCATGATACTCGGACTAAATCCCCACATCTTCATTGTAACAATAGTCTCAAGGGGAATTGGAACAAAGGTTTTACCACCATCTTCCGAATAAACCGCCCCATTATTCTTCTTTTCAATATGCATGCGATTTGTTACATTCACTAAAAAGTTGTTTTGATCTGTAACGCAACAACCTCTAGCTACATTTCCATTTCCAGTTAGTGTATTACCTAACTCATATCCAACCACCGCATATTTGAATTTTTCGCCATCTGTATGTGTTGTTAAATATTCATAAAGAACTTCAAAGGCACTTTGCCCATAATAGTCATCTGCACTCGTTACTACAAATGGCTCCTGTATTAAATCTTTGCAACAATAAATTGCATGAGCTGTTCCCCATGGCTTACTTCTTCCCGCCGGAACTTGAAATCCATTTGGCACATTTGTTAAATCTTGGTAGGCATATTCTATGTCAATATATTTATTTATATTATCTCCCATGCAAGTTCTAAATTCCTGCTCCTGTTCTTTTTGAATAACAAAAACAACCTTTTTAAAGCCAGTTCGGATAGCATCGTAGATAGAAAAATCTATTAATTTATTTCCATGTTTATCAATTGGAGTCATTTGTTTTAATCCACCAAAGCGGCTTCCCATGCCTGCTGCCAAAATAACTAAAACTGGTTTATTCATCTCCATCTATCCTCCTATTTTAGCGTAGAACAACTAAATATTACAATATTATTTTGTTATCGGAACCAGTCAAAATGTTAACCAATTTGACTTTAACAGATATATGAATGGTGAAAACAAGCTAACTTATCTCTTATAAGTGATAAATATATTCTTTATCTATAATCGGTTATCTTACATTATAAAAAACTTTCACCTAACAAGCAATTAAAAAAGCAAAAAAATCTAAATTTATTTATTGGTTTACTAATTTATCAACTTCCTCACTAGAAAGCCTCCGAAAACTACCTTTTTCGAGTGCTTTATCTAGTTGCACATGGCCTATAGATATCCTTTTTAAATATACTACAAAGCAACCTACGGACTTAAGCATACGTTTCACTTGATGTTTCCGTCCTTCTGAAATTGTGAGATATCCACACACCACTTTTTGGTGATATAAGTTTTTCTTCTTATTTATTAAATCTCCAATATCCATTTCACCCTTTAGGTCATCGTACAAACCTTCTTTAATCACTTGAATAATAGCAGGTTTTGTGAGAGGTTCTGTCTCACTTATAGATATTCCTTTTTGTAATCTTTCTAGATCTAGTTTATCCAAAGATCCAAATGCCCAGAAGAAATAAGTTTTCTCTACATGATTTTCCGGATACATGAGCTGATGATTGAATTCGCCGTCATTTGTTAAAAACAAGAGTCCTTCGGTATCCTTATCTAATCGTCCCACTGGAAATAATCCCTTACTATTAACCATCCCAAAATAATCCATTACTGTTTTTCGATTATTATCTGTTCTTGCAGTAATACACCCTGCTGGTTTATGGAACATGTAGTATACTTTTGGGGTTAAAAAGACATCCTCACCAAGATATGTTATGGCATCCTTACTTTCGTCAATTTCTATGGATGGTTCTAACATCTTTTCATTGTTGACACAAATTTTGCCTTGTTTTACAAAATCTCGTACTGCTTTTCTTGTTCCTATTGAAGATATCGCTAAAAACTTATCTAGCCTCATGTTCTCTACCTTAATTATTTCATTGTAAATAGGATGTTATAAAAAACATTTATACTTCCATAATAATTGGCAATACCAACGGTTTTCTTTTCATTTCTTTCCATAAAAACTCGTTAAGATCATCCTTAATCATTGTTTTTATTTTTCCCCACTCCATCATATTACGATTAACACATTTATCTATGCTTTTTCTTGCCACATTTCTGATCTCATCCATTAATGTGTCAGATTCTCTCACATAGATAAACCCGCGAGATATAATATCAGGTCCAGAAACAACCTGGTTACTACCTCTTTCAAGGCCTATTGTCACTATAATTAATCCGTTTTCTGATAAATATTGCCTATCTCTTAGAACAATATTACCTACATCGCCTACGCCTAACCCATCTACATAGATTTCTTTTGCTTTCACTTGTCCTACAATCCCTGCTTTTTGTTCTGATAATTCCAAAACATTTCCTGATTGCAAAACGAAGATATTATCTTTATCTATTCCCATACTTTGTGCTAGTTTTGCTTGAGCCTTCAAATGTTTATATTCACCATGAACAGGTATTACATATTGTGGCTGAACTAAGGAATATATTAATTTTAATTCCTCTTGGCAAGCATGTCCGGAAACATGAGTATCTTGAAAAATAACTTCGGCACCCTTCATTGATAATTCATTGACTACCTTCGATACCGCTTTTTCATTTCCAGGAATTGGTGTTGAACTAAAAATTACAGTATCTCCTGGTTTAATAGAAATCTTACGATGTGTAGAATCTGCCATTCTAGATAGGGCTGCCATAGCCTCTCCTTGGCTACCTGTTGTAATAATGACCAATTTTTCATCTGAATAATTTGACATCTGTTCCACTTCAATAATCGTGTTTTCTGGTATCTTAATATAACCAAGTTCCGAAGCAACTCCAATAACATTGACCATACTTCTTCCTTGAATGACAACTTTTCTTCCAAACTGATTGGCAATATCAATAATTAATTGTACCCTATCCACATTCGAAGCAAATGTTGCTACGATCATTCTACTAGTCTTATTTTCAGCAAAAAGATTGTGGAAGGTACGTGCAACTAATTTTTCCGACATGGTAAAACCAGGTCTCTCTGCATTTGTACTATCGCACATTAGTGCTAAAACACCTTTTTTTCCTAATTCCGCAAATCTCTGCAAGTCAATTGCATCCCCAAATAATGGAGTGTAATCAATTTTAAAATCTCCTGTATGCAAAATAATCCCTGCCGGAGAGTAGATAGCTAATGCTGATGCATCTGCAATACTATGATTTGTTTTTATAAACTCTACCCGAAATGCACCAATATTAATGGATTGGCCATGTTTAACGGTTTTTCTTTTAGTCTTTTTAATTAGATTATGTTCTTTTAATTTGATTTCAATTAAGCCTTGTGTAAGCTTTGTAGCATATACTGGCACATGTAAATCCTTTAATACGTAAGGCAATGCTCCAATGTGATCTTCATGTCCATGAGTAATAAAAAATCCTTTTACTTTATCTATATTGTCCATTAAATATGAAACATCTGGAATAACTAAGTCAATCCCTAGCATATCATCATCTGGAAATGAGATTCCACAATCAACAACAATGATACTATCTTCATATTCAAATGCAGTAATATTCATCCCAATCTTTTCTAATCCACCTAGTGGAATTACTTTTACTTTTTTATCGTTACTTTTATTTCTTTCTTTCATCTTGCCTATCTTTCCGCGCTTCTTGCGCTTTTGTAATTATATTATTTCAAAGCTCGAATCATATTACTTTCTATCCTTAATATTATCTATGATTGTAACTTTATGTATGAAATTATGATTTTTGTACAACTTAAAAAACTCTTCTCTATGATTTATTCACAGATGGAAGAAGTTTTTTTCCTTCTTATCTATTTACTCCGTAAAGCTAAATCTGCATTTCTTTTCATAAGCTCTATTATCAAACGATAATAAAGTCTCTTAAAAGCTTAGGCAATGAGTTTTCCCCATAGCTGCAAATTCTTTTACTTAATATTTCGAATACAAAATTAAACTTAATATAACACTTTTAATTCTATTATGTCAACTTAAAAATATATATTTATTAATAAATGGTGAAATCGGAGAAAAATAGGGATATATTATGATCATACCCCTACTCTTCTATAAATTAGTTTTATATTAGTTTTATATTAGTTTTATATTAGTTTCATGCCTTCACTGATTTTCAATCCTATTCTTAAATCGTAAACTTATTAATTGCTTTTTCCAAATCGCTTACTTTGTCTATCAACTCTTGTGCTCTGTCTGCCAGTATTTCTACATCTCCCATCTGACTATTCACTTTACTTCCAACAACTCTAGAAGAACCTGCCGTCTGTTCTGATACTGTTGCAATATTTTTAATGGAATCCAATACGTCATCTTTGGATACTGCAATTATTTGCATATTTTGTAAGATTAGGTCAATCTTCATAACTAATTCTTCTATATGATGATCAACATTATGAAATACATCCACCGTATTAATTAAGGCTTGCGTTTGCCCTTTGATCATCTTCTCCGCCCTATTTGCAGACGCAACAGTTACTTGTGTTTGTTCCTGAATGCTTTCAACAAGTTCCCTGATATTTTCTACTGCCGAACCGGACTCTGTGGCAAGCTTTCTAATCTCTTGAGCCACAACCGCGAATCCCCTACCACTATCTCCTGCTCTTGCCGCCTCAATGGATGCATTTAAGGATAAGAGATTTGTTTGGGTTGTAATGCCTTTAATTGTGTCAATTATAGTTCCTATATTTTGAGTTTTCTTTTCTAGCTCCTCAATATCCCTAATAATTACGCTGGTGATCTCAGCTGTTGCAGTAGTTTGTATCTTTAATTCATTCACGATTTCCTGGCCGCCATTTACGATTGTCTGTGTTTCATTGGCTACACTCCCCACTGCTTCCGTACTTACGCATGCTTCACTGATATGTTGTGCGAAATTCGTCATTTGACTATAACTTTTTTCTGTATCTTCAACTTGTATATTAACCCCCCGTTCCATTTCATCCACTGTATTGGCAACTTCCTGCATAGAATGAAGAATTTGATTAGAGGCGCTGGATACATCAGTAGCTGCATCTGAAACTTGGTGACTAAATTCACTCATATCACTAATTAACGAACATATTTCACTTTGCATATTTTTAACGTTATGAGCTAGTATTGAAAATTCGTCCTGACTATCCACTTTCAATTGAGCCTTCATATTACCTTCCGCTATCTGCTTGAATGAATCAGAAAACTTATGAATGGTTTTTGAAATATCCGTAGCTAAAATTAATCCAATCAAAATTGCAATAATGCAAGCTATTATTACAAAGACTACAGTCGTTATACCAAGCCCTATTAATTGATTCAAAATATCATTTTTGGGAATCAATGTACTAACAATGGCTCCTGTATCGCCAATTTTTGAATAGACAAAAAGATAAGATTCCCCATCCATTTTAACATATTGAGAACTACTTTTTTTGCTGTTTTTTATTGCCTTTTCATAAAATGCTGTTCCATAAAATACTGGTTTATCATCTGATGTTAATTTTTTTAGTGTTTTTTCATTTTTAGCAGCAAGAGTCTCACGCCCATCTCCTGTAATAAATCCAACAATACTCTTACTACTAATAACAGAATCTTTTAAAACATCATTAACTTTCGTATTTAGTAAGTCAAACGCTATATAGCCCTCGCCTTTGGCAAATTTACGAATGAAAGATGCGGCGTAAAACTCAGATTTAGAATCCACTCCCTCATCTATCACTTTATGATACCCAACCCAAATTGAAGTTGTTGAAGAAGATAGTACTTCGCTTTCATCTGATGAATTAAACTTTGAATAAAGGTTTTCTTTCGTAGCCGTTGTTAAGGAAGTCATTGGTTTTCCATTTACGCCAAACGCATGCGCACCGTAGATACCAACAGAACTTCCCACTAAAGTATGTAATGTTGTTTTGGCATCATTATAATATGTATTGTTGTCAATAACACTATTTGAATTAAATTGAACATAATAATAAACAAATTTATCGTTATTCGCAAACTGTGATGCTTTCATAACCATATCTTGCATTAAAAGCTCAAAATACATAGAACTACTATTAATAGCCTGTTCTGCAGATGTTTCATAACTTTTAACAATTACACTCTTAGCGCTCTGATAAGAAAATACACCCAGAAATACAATGAATACTACGGGAACGAGAAATGAAACAACAAGCTTGAATCGAATCTGGCTTCTCATAGGAAGCGTCTTTTCTCCTACATAAGTAATCCTAACTTTTAATTGGGCTATCTGTTTTATTATTTTTTCTTTTACCCTTTTTTCCCTAACCCTTTTTTCCTTACCTATTTTCCCATGATTTTGTTCTTCATTATTTATATCTGTCATTTTCAATCCCCGTACTTTCTCTGTAAGTAATTTAACCTCATAAAGTAATTTAACCTCATAAAGTAATTTTACTTTACCAAATTCTTACTTACAATGAAAAAACTGTAGGAGTATTGCATACACTTTTAGTTATTTTACAGTATTAAATAGAGTCTTGACCATTCATTCTCATATATAAATGATTTCAACTCCAGAAAAGCTAATATTTCCTCTTATTGTAACTACAGGTGACTGGGATCCCATTCTTCTATTCTTTTCTTCCATATCACCAAATGATGTATTTACGTCATTTATAATATTCCAGGTTTTTGGGATGTATAATTCAACTCCACCGAATTGAACGTCTAAAAATATCTCCGCACTGCCAGAATTAATAATGGCATTATCAAAATATACTTTCATTGCACCAAAAGAACATTTTATGTTTGCTTTTTCAAAATTATCTGCATTAACATATTTCATACTTGATCCAAAACTTACTGAACAATCGACCACGTTGCTATCGGGTTGGTCAATAACTTCACTAAACTTTTCGCCATGCCTATTGTGGAAATTGCGACCATACTTATGATTCCAGAATTTATATTTTTTGAATATTAGGGAAAGCCCTATACTACCAAGCAATGCTGCCAGTAATACTGGCCATGGGGTAATCTCTTCGATATTCCATTGTTTTGCATAAAGGATGCATAAGAATGCACTAGGAAATAAAATCCCCGAAAAACTAATATGTTGTATCCCTTTTACAATTAATCCCACAAAGAAAACGGTTGCCGCTATCTTAAAAATACTAATATCTGTATAAAAACCAAATTTATTAACAATAATAAGCACTGCTGCCAATAGTAAAAGTAAGCCCCAAAATAGATCTTTCTTTTTCATAAACTTTTCCTCTTTTCATCTAATCTACATTTTAATGGTTTATAATAATATCTGGAAACAAATACCTGTTTATGGGTGTTCATAAACTGAACAACACTAGACGCGGTAAGATTACGTGTGATGGAATAAATGTTATTTAAATTCAAAATCGAGGATTTTGATATTCTTATGAAATATCCCGGAAGTAATACTTCTAATTCATACAAACGGTATGCTGTTTGATAAATGCTATCAACTGTATGTGCACTAATACAGTTATCTGTAGTCTCAAAAAACAAAATATGATCTAATGGTAGATAATATTCTGTATTTCCTTTATATAACAACAGATATTTTGATTGATTGGAAATTTCCATAAGTGTTTCATATATATTTTGTACTTTCTCATCCAATTTACTACATCGAATGATTACTTCTTCATCCTGCAACTTTTCATCAATATCTATTCTTACCTTCATTTCCTCATCTCCATAATTCAATTATAACGATTCTTGATTGATTGTAAATAACCATACAGTAAGGGGTGAATTTTATAACCTAAGTGGTACACTTTTATAACATAAAGTATGTAGTTAAATAGTACAGCAGCATCACAGAACATATGGATCCAATGATTGTAAATGTAATATTTACTTTTTTCCATCTTAAAAAAATAGCTGTGCATCCTCCCATGATTCCCACCCAAATACTATTTGGATTGGTTGATAATATTCCCGGAAATATTAAGGTTCCCATTGCCGTGTAAGGAATCATCTGCAAAAACTTCTCAGCCCTCTTATTAATCTTAATATGATTAATAAGTACAGCAGGTAGTGCTCTTGGGGTATACGTTACAAGTGCCATTAATAGAATGAGAAGTATCATATTAATCTGCATAATTTACTTCCTCTTCTTTCTCATCATCTACAATAAAGGTTCCAATGTATGCGCTCATAATCGTTGCCAAAATAATGGACCAACTGGATGGGATGAAAATGGAAAAGAGCAAGTTTAAAATAATAGCAATGAGAACAACTGCACCAATCTTTTTATTTATTTTTATTGCAGGAACTAAAAGAGCTATAAACATCGCATATAATGCAATTGACATACTATTACATATGCTAGAAGGAATATATTGAATTACAACAGCTCCAAATACAGTTCCTGTTACCCATGAAAAATAAGTCATACTAGCTATTCCTGCAAAAAAGTATGGATTATGATCTTCTTTAGATTTTGTAGCAAATATAGCAAAGGTTTCATCTGTGACACCAAAAGCTAATATGAGCCTTAGAGCAATTGGCACTTTCTTTAATCGGTTCATAACATAGGTACTCATTATGAAATGTCTGAGATTTAAAATGAAGGTTGCGAATACAATTTCAAATATACCCGCCCCCATTGTAAGCATATTCACTGCCATCATCTGACTTGCCCCTGCTAATACTAAGATAGACATGGCATTGGTTTGTGTAAAACTAAATCCTGCTTTGGATGCAAGCATTGCAAATGTCATTGCAATTGGGATGAAGCCGATCATTACAGGAATCCCTGCCTCTATTCCTTCGAAAAATTGTCTTCTGCGATTCATGATAATTTTTTCCTTCCCTTGCTTTATATATTTATATTGATGTAAAATATAACACATCAGATCTGATTTGTTTAGTACTAATATTATAATCCAAGCTACGCTTCTGTAATTGTAATGCCATCGTATCATTACTAACTTTACTCATTTCAGATGCTATTGTTAGGAGGGTATTGACTGCAGATTGTGGGTCCGGACATAATAACTTTACGGCTATTTCTATTGCAAGATGAGATATCTTTTTATCCTGTAAGAAAATAATATCATCTGCTAATTGATTCTGAAGTCCATATCTATTTACAATATTATTTAACTGATTAAAATGTATCATTAATTTATCAAAATCATTTATTTCATCCAATATACTTTTATGATAGGTTTGATTTTCTATGTCGCTGGTAGCTATCACCTGCATAGCTAGCTTTAATTCTCCCGTTGTATCTGATGCTTCCATTAAGACATCTGGTCTTTTATTTCTGAATTCTATAAAATATGACTTAGCCCCATTGCAATCATTATTTAAGAAATATTTTGCCAACATTTCTTTCATTTCTTTTGTCTCATATTTTTCACCTACCATACCAACAACACATTCATAAGCTTTTAACTTCTTAGTAGATATCCACACCATTAATAATAGTTCGGAGATGAATCCAAACACCCTTTTGTGATAATCATCATAAGAACTAACATCAATTCTTTTTTGAACTTCAAAAAAAATGGTGAATAGCCATTCTGCATATTCATCAAATAATTCCTTGGAGGTAACCATAATATTTCCAAAATACGTTCGATTCGAATTTACAATCTTTTCAAACGTAGGGTAATATTCAGGGTATTTTTCACTTATGACAATTCCTGTTTGAATTAAATCTTCTATATTATGATTCTTACTATATCCTTCGAAATATGAAAAATTAAGTTCCAGACTTTTTGTTGTAATAATATCATAGTCTTTCAATATTTCTTCAAATTCAGATTCCTTAAATAATTTACCTTCTTGATTTATTAAATATCTTCTATAATGGCAAACTCCAACATAACTTGAAGTTTTATAGTTCTTCCAAATCCAATATACTCCTGTCAGTTCGCTATAAAAACAGTTTAAAGCGGAAATATTCTCGCCTGTATCATCTCCTAGATATCCCAAATCAATCGACGTGGCTTTTCCTACTTGAAGGGGTATATACATTTTATCAGTACGCACTTCAAACCTTTTATGGGTCATTGTAAATATTTTTACCGACATCAGTATCTCCCTTATCTTGTGGTTTTATCTTGTAACATGAATACATAATCTTTCGCTTCTTGTAACCTTTTATCAAACTGCATATAGAAATCTGTGTTTAAATCATATGGCATTCTGTAAAAATTATTTAGTAAATACATATTAATATCTTTTATCAAGCGCTCATCCTGCTGCTCTTTTATAATATTTTGAATATCCTTTAAAAAAAAATGCCAGTTTATAACAAAACGTTCATTGTTTTTTAAGTCTAGTGTGTCAATCCATTTACGTATTTTTACTTTCGTCTTATTTTCTTTTTTGCATTCATGAACCTGAAGAAAATATTTGAAAGAGTGATCCTCATAATATCTACCAAGCGGAAAAAGCCTGCAAATCCCGGGCCTGTATAAATGGATGCTGCATCTCCCTTCCGCATTTAGAAACACACATTTTTCTGACACATCATCCATTTTAAGGTTTGCCATAATTATTCCATCCATCATTTTTAGTTCTATTTTATCAACTAATAACTCCTCCAATGTAAGACTTAGATTAATCATTAATCCATATATATCCAAAGGATCTAGAACAATGGAATTGCCCATGCCTTGGCAACAAGCCGAGCATCCCTTACAATCATTACAACCCACTTTTACCAAATCATTTATGTGGTATAGATTCCCATCAGATATTTCATCCAAGCTAACATTTCTTTCCATATCACATTCATCCTTATTCTTTCGTATGCCTATTCATCGGCATGCTTTTTGTTACACTATTACTTTTCTTAATTTGCTGGAACCACTTCTAGCCAGTACCCATCTGGGTCTGCAATAAAATATATTCCCATTTCCTTATTCTCATAACAAATACATCCCATGGTTTCATGCAAGGAATGAGACTCTTTATAATCTTCTGTTTCAAAAGCTAGATGAAATTCACAGTCACCTAAGTTATATGGTCTGTCCCAATCCCTAAGCCATGTTAATTCTAGTTCAAAAGTAGTATTTTCATTTCCTATATACACGATAATAAAAGAACCATCTTCTGCAGCATTTCTTCTTTTTTCCTTTAATCCTAATGCCTTTTCATAAAACACCAAAGACTTATCTAAATCCTTCACATTATAATTCTCATGTACCATTTTAAAATTCATAATTACACCTCTTTGCATGCCTTATAATTAATAGTTGAACTTGTTTTATGTTCAACATTACACCAGTTCAAATGCTTTTTCAAGTATCCCGTATGATTTTTAATTTAGAATATAAAATCAACTAAAAAAAGACGATGGCTTTTTATTAACGCAATCGTCTTCCTTATGATTTAGCACTTATTTTTGTTCTAATGTATTGGAATCCACACTCTCATTTCATTTAACCCACGGTTTCCCCACACATGGTATGGTACAGCCGTTATCTTAACCTCTTCTATTTCTGGTACTTTTCGTGTATACAATTCATCGCTTCTTTTCATTCTAATTCCATTGACTGTTAGAATCATAGAACTAGATAAGGGATTATCATGATGAGGTTCCATTTCTATCATCTTTATGTCTTCCTTTTCCAAAACTTGCAGTCCTAATACATCAAAAGAATTATCAACTCCTTCTACGCAATAAACTAACGGGCCTCTCATAATTGCTACTTTACCTGAGTTTGCTGCTATAGCAGGATTTGCATATACTTTAGACGGTGTCATATCTAACAAAAGTTCAATTTTATCTTTTGATGTAAAGTCTTTTGTTATATATAAATAGCCATTTTTAAACATAATATGATCAGAATGAATGAAATCTTTTATTTCATTTTGTCCATTGTTGTAAACTTCTTGTTCATTTAATAAAACACGTGCCGAGTCGCACCAACCTGGGATTCGAATTGCCATGGTAAAATCATTGTGTCCTGAACCAGTTTCAAATTCATACTTTATGTCCCCATTCCTTGGATAATCTCCCGTCACCTTTATCCTGACGCCCATTGAATCCATCAAGTCCAAGATACCGCCAATATATAAATTCGAATAAATCGTGTTATCTTTTATATTCCACGCATATTCACTTAAAGAGGTAAGTAGTCTTGCCACGTTAGGTGGACAGCAAGCACATCCATACCATTTTGGTCGTTCAGCAAGGGCATGTTTATGGGTTATCACTTCACCGGATATACCAGGTATCACCTCTAATGGGTTCACATAGAAAAAGTGCTTCCCATCCAACTGCATGCCAGCTAATACACAGTTATATAAGGCAAGTTCTAAAATATCCACATATTCTCCATTTGCTTCCATCTCTAGCATTTTTCTAGCAAAAAAGATAAGTCCTACTGATGCACAGGTCTCTGCATAGGCTGTATCATTTGGTAAGTCATACGCCTTTGTAAAGGCTTCTCCTAGCACCGTTGATCCGATACCCCCAGTGAGATACATCTTTTTTTCCACAATATCTTTCCATAATCTTTTACATGCATGTTGTAACTGCTCATCATGATTAATAGAAGCCACATCTGCCATTCCTGTCATGAGATACACAGCCCGAACAGAATGCCCCGTTGCCTCCTTTAATTGTCTAATGGGTGCCTGGTTCATAGCGTATTCCTTATTACTAGCATCACTTCCCCATACTTGCCAGCTTCTCTTCTCTATTTCTTTTTTATAATAATCGGAGTCCACACCACGCACGTTAATAAAATGTTCTGCAAGTTCCTTATAACGAGCGTCACTTGTTACCCTATATAATCTCATAAGTGCAAGTTCTATTTCTGGATGTCCTGGGTAACCTTCTTTTTTATTCGTAATAAAAAGCTCGTAAATATGATCCGCCATTTTTGTCATAATTAGTAGTAGCTTATCTTTTTTAGTTACTTCATAATACGCAACTGCAGCCTCCATCATATGACCTGCACAGTATAATTCATGTGCTTCATGTAAGTTAGTCCAACATTTTTCTGGTTCTTTTACCGTAAAGTAAGTATTCAGATATCCATCCTGATGCTGCGCCCTACCGATTAGTTCAATCATTTCATCTATTCTTTTTTCAAGATGAATGTCAGGCCTTATGGCAAGGGAATAAGCCGCGGCTTCTATCCATTTGGCAACGTCAGAATCTTGAAAGACCATTCCATAAAACTCCTCGTTTGTTTTTCCTTCTTCTAAAACCTGTGCTGCAATTCTAAAATTATTAATTGCCCCACTTTTTGGAGTTTCTGGAAGTAAATCGTTTAATACTTTTTCCTGATAAGGAAT
>DATESN010000099.1:0-3274 GCA_035270785.1 Lachnospiraceae bacterium
CTTCATAGGGCGATGAAATCACGTTATTCTATGCCTTGTTTTCGACATAGACTGTTAACCAACTCATAGTGTCTCCACTATTTTGCGGTAGCAACCCGTATCCCTATGGTAGCCTCACCTACCAATAAGTAATTGTTCAAAGTCAACAATAACACATCTCTTCTATAAATTCAAGACGTATCAAGCTTGAGTTTCCGTTAATTGTATCTAAAAAGTAATTAGACTTACTCTATAGTGCTAATTATTATTTTTTGGAGTTGATGAGATGAAAAAATATGGGGCTTAAGCACCTTAAGAAGCCCCGTTAGAAACCGGACTCTGCGTGACCTATTTTTTCTTATTTCTAAGAGACTAGCTTAAAACAAAGTTGTCGGTATGCGGGTCGTTTTGTCTTGAACCACAATCGAATCCCCTCTTTGGCATACGATAGTATGCCAGCGATTCCTTTTGCTAACCGATAATAGCAGAAAAGAACTTTTTCTTTAATTGGATTTGCAGTCTTTATAATAGAGACTTTAAGAGCATTTGTTTCTGATTTCATGGAGAGTTGTGCTAAAAATGCCATGCATACAGTAATCTGAAAGTTTAATGCGTTAATCGCTTTTAACTTACGAACACGGAAGTTTTCAAACTGAAACATTTGTTTTTTACAACGGAAATATTCCTCTATTCTCCATCTGGAAAAGTATAACTTTGCGACTTTTATTAGGTCCTCTTTTGATTTGATATCTTTATTGGTTGCCAGCATCATAGGATGTTCTGTAATACCATAAACAAGGACTAGATTAATATCTTTTCTAGAAGCGGTGATTTGAACTTTTACATGTGACAAATATGCCTCATGCTGTTGTCCCCTGTAGAATAGAGGCATTTTGACTTTTCCTTTGCGACGGTTGCGAAGTTGTGTGGCTGGAGTCCATTTATTATGATAGAGAAGTTTCCGTTTTGCCGTAAGGCGAATGACATAGTCTTGTTCCAGTTCGTCCATTTTCAAAAACATCTTGTTATCATCATAACCTCTGTCCATGACAAAGGTAGCCTTTTTAAATAAGACAGCACCACGTTCCATTGCAGCAAAGGTAATAGCATTGGCAGAGGTGAAATTCTTTTCTTTCGAGGAATGAAGTTCGGAAAAGATACTGACAGGATGATTGCTGCTTGTAAGAACACAAGCTTCTGTGACATGGTACCCCTTCTTGCAAATGTTTTTGGTAGCCGTACTTTCAGAACCATCCCGAACAATGCCTAGTGATTCAAACTTATAACCATTCGGTTTTACAACATCACTATCGTCGATATGAATAACAGGCTCAGACGGAGTCCATTTACGAACGGTTTTAAGGTAAGAGGTCAATGCTTTTGTATCAGTACCCTTTAGGAGATGTTTTGAAAGCCGTTCCACAGCATTTACTTTTTTCGTATCCGCATGAAGTTGATCAACAACATCTGTTAGAAGGCAACTATTAGCAGCAAGCATGCCGTAAGTCATATCAGCAGCAAATTTACGATCCGGTTTCGAAAGCAATTTAGAAACTTTTCCTGAAAAAGTTAAAATTTCTCGTTTTAAGGTGTACGTATTTGTGTTAGAATTAATCATTAGGAGTCTCCTTCTTTTTTTGTTTAGTAAGGTTATTTTGTGGTGATTTAATTTTACCTCAAAAAGGGAAGAGATTCCTTATATTTTGGACATTTTTAAAAGTTGTTTATAATGAATCCAGTGAATTCAATGGACTGTGGATAAAAGTACGGAAACTCAAGCTATGTCATGATTGGGTTTAGTTTTTTTGTTTAGTACACGTAAATTAAAAAAATCAATGCAAACAGTCTGATGTAGAGTACATGACTTATAAAATAAATTCGAAATATAGTTTTCGAATTATTCAATGAATGTTATATATGAGGAGAAAATTAATGGAAGAACTTAAAAGAAAAGAAGATATAACAAGAGCATTTGCAAATGTAGAATATTATCCAGAAGTCATTAAGGAAGCAAATCTTACACAATATACAAAAATGCCGTTATCAAGAATTGCATCCTATGGTGTTGCTTTTGAACCTCTGGCAGCAGTGGCTAAAAACATTGTTTCCGGTGGTAGTTCTACTAGTGGGCTTTATAGAGTATCAATTCCAAATGGTGGAAAATTAGCTCAATTTAAAGACGGTTCGGGATATTTAGGAGCGGTTTTACAAAAAAATGGTGCAGTAGGTGGCGGACAAGCAAGGTTAAATCCAATTGTATGTAATTCAACGATGATTTTTATGGCAGCAGCATTAGCCAATATAAATAAAAAACTTGATAATATTCAAGAGTTTCAGCAGGAGATGATGAGTTTCCTTATGCAAAAAGAGAAATCAAAACTTAGGGGAAACCTTAATGTCCTAACCGATATTCTTAATAACTATAAGTATAATTGGAATAATGATATGTATAAGAATAGCAATCACATTAAAGTTCTTGATATTAAACAAACATCCGAACAAAAAATAGATTTTTACAGAGAACAGATTGCAGAGGCAATTAGCAAGAAATCATTGATACATAGCAGTCAGGATGTAAGGAAACAACTCGAAAAAGTACAGGATCAATTTAAGGAGTATCAACTTGCCTTATATTTATATGCATTTTCTGCTTTTATGGAAGTAATTCTCTTAGAAAATTATGAATCGGGTTATCTCGATGGAATATCTAAAAAGATTGAGAAGTATTCCCTTATGTATCGTGAGCTATATACAAAAAGCTATGATCAGATTGAAGGTAACGCTAAGACTTCAATACAATCGCATTTGTTGAACGGTGTATCCAGTATTAGTAAGAACACTGGAAAGGTTTTTGCTAAGATACCCGTTGTGGGAAAATCACAGATTGACGAAACATTAATTGAAACAGGCGATAAACTCAATGAATTTGGAAAAAAGAGAACGGAGCAAACAATGAAACAGCTTATTGAAAAACAGAGTAGTTATATAAGACCGTTCATCGAGAATATCAATACAGTTAATAAGTTGTATAATCAACCGATGGAAATGATAATTGATAAAGAAAATATATATTTTGGGATTTCTTAAATTAAATAAAATTGGAATACCAAAACGGATAGAATAGAAACAAGACAAATTCGTAGATGGAAAAAGGGGAACTTTATGCAAATGAAAATTCAGATTACAAAGGGATATATTATTGCATTGGTTCTAATGATTATTGGAGTAGGATATTTCGGAGTTGGTATAAACACTTTATATAAATTATCACATGCTATAAATCTAGAAAACGTTA
>DATESN010000100.1:0-3221 GCA_035270785.1 Lachnospiraceae bacterium
ACCGTTAGCGGTCATGCTAAAACAACACCCAAAACAATAGGTTAACAAACAAAAAATATGGAACACTCAGAGCATAATCATACCGAAAGCACCCACACACATAACCACCATTCCGAACACAGTGGCTCTGGACACGATAAACACGCAGGACATAATATTGCCGATTTTTGGAAGCGATTTGTAATCTGTTCGATTGTATCCATTCCTGTACTTGCCTTGTCGCACATGATACAGCAGTGGTTAGGATTTGAAGTCACTTTTGAAGGCGACAAATATGTGTTAGCCCTTCTTTCCACTTTCATATTCTTATATGGCGGTTACCCTTTTCTAAAAGGGCTGTATGACGAAGTAAAAGATAAGGCCATTGGTATGATGACACTGATTGGCGTTGCAATTACAGTTGCCTGGGCTTACAGTGTTGCTATCACTTTTGGTTTGCAGGGTATGGACTTTTATTGGGAAATGGTGACTCTGATAGACATCATGCTCATTGGCCATTACTTTGAGATGAAGTCGGTTATGGGTGCTTCTCGCTCATTGGAATTGCTCGTAAAAATGATGCCATCCACTGCACACCATATTAAGGACGGGAACATTCACGATATGCCGGTCAGTCAATTGAAAATTGACGATATGGTACTGGTGAAGCCGGGCGAGAAAGTTCCGGTAGACGGTATAGTAATAGAAGGGGAAAGTTATGTGGACGAGAGTATGCTCACAGGTGAGAGCAAACCTGTAAAGAAAGAAAAAGACAGCAAAGTAATAGGTGGGGCAGTAAATAGTAATGGGTCTTTAACCATTAGAGTGGTAAGCATTGGAAAAGACAGTTACCTAAACAAAGTAGTGAAACTCGTTGAAGATGCACAAAAAATAAAATCCAAGACACAAAACTTTGCCGACCGTGCCGCAAAGGTTTTGACTTTCGTTGCCCTGGGCGGTGGTGTCATTACGTTTGTTGTTTGGTTGCTGTTAGGGTTTCCTTTTGTATTTGCATTGGAAAGGATGGTTACGGTAATGGTTATTTCCTGCCCGCATGCCTTAGGTTTGGCAGTGCCTTTGGTGGTTGCCATTTCAACATCCATTTCTGCACAAAAAGGTTTGCTCATTCGCAACAGAACTGCTTTTGAAAATGCTCGATTGATAACAACCATTATTTTCGACAAGACAGGAACACTTACAAAAGGTTCTCATGAATTGCAGGAAGTGAAGGTATTGGGTAATGGATTTGATAAAAACGAATTACTCCGTTTGGCATCAGGTGTTGAACAACATTCTGAACATTATATCGCTGCGGGTTTTTTGCGAAAAGTAAAGGAATTGAAAATCAAAATTCCAAAAGCAGAAAATTTCAATTACTTGCCTGGAAAAGGATTAGAAGGAAATGTGGAAGGAAAAGAAATAAAAGTAGTCGGACCAAATTACCTGAAAGAACAAAACATTAGCGTGACCGATACAACCAATGATTTTACAGGAACAGTTGTTTATATTCTGATTGACAAAGAAGTAGCAGGATATTTTACCTTCTCTGACCAAATTAGGGAAAGCTCTTTTGAAGCCATTCAAATATTAAAAGAAACAAGCATTAAAAACTTGCTTCTTACTGGGGACAATGAAAAAGTAGCCAAGAAAGTGTGTGATGAATTGAAAATGGACGGCTACATAGCCAACGTATTACCTCACGATAAATTAGAGAAAGTAAAAGAATTACAAACCAAAGGGGAATATGTTGCCATGACAGGCGATGGAGTGAATGATGCACCTGCACTGGCACAAGCAGATGTGGGAATTGCTGTTGGTTCAGGAACAGATGTGGCAGCAGAAACAGCAGACATTATACTTGTAAACTCCGACCCAAAAGACATTGCCAACCTGATATTATTTGGTAAGGCTACGTATAATAAAATGATACAAAACCTCTGGTGGGCTGCGGGTTATAATATACTTGCAATCCCTTTAGCAGCAGGTGTATTATACAAGTGGGGATTTATGTTAAGTCCTGCAATTGGTGCTGTTTTGATGAGTTTAAGCACTATTGTAGTAGCAATAAATGCACAGCTATTAAAAAGACGACTGACATGAGAAAATCAAGTTACATAGACGCAGAAAAGAAGCACGAACCGCTAACAGGCGTTTGGCTTAATTAAACAGAACAGATGAAACGTAACCGAAAAATGAAAATTCTGATTATTTTATCAATAATTATAGTACCTGTTTTGGGTTTGAAAGCTTACGTTAAAATAGATAATGTTATTTACGAAAGTCGAATTGAAAAAATGAATATACAGAACAACCCGATTGAAAGCCTAATTGAGCATAAAACGTTGAAAATGGATGGTTATGACATTCATTATTTCGTGTCAGGAAAAGAAAATAACGATTTGATTGTGTTTTTACATCCTGCATTTTCAGACCACAGAGCATTTGACCTGCAAGTAGATTATTTTTCTAAGAATTATCGAGTAATAACTATTGATTTTATTGGACATGGATTATCAAAAGCAAATAAGTCAAAAGACAAAATTGATGCTTCCACAAAACACATAGAAAAGATTCTTGAACTCGAAGGATTTGATAAAGTTCACATTGTTGGTGTTTCAATGGGTTCTTTGATTGCACAATATTTTGCGCTTCAATATCCAGACAAGATTTTATCTCTTACAGCATTGGGCGGATACAATATCAATAAGGAAAATAAAGAAGTTGCAAAAGCTCAAAACTCTTCTAATTTTGGATTGGTTCTTAGAGCTATCTTTTCAATGAACTCATTTAGAAAGAAAACTGCTGAAATAACTTGTCATTCTGAGAATGGACAAGCTTTGTTTTACAAAACTGCAAGTCTTTATGAAAGAAAATCATTTATGGTAATGCAAGGACTTCAAAATGTGATTAAAGACAGAGAGAATTTAATAACAGAATATCCAACTTTGATTTTAACAGGTGAGTTTGACATTGATTTAGCAAAGAAAATGGCAAAAGAGTGGCATTCCGAAATTGATAATAGTGAATACTATATGATTGAGAATGCAGGACATTGTGCTAATATTGATAAACCACAGGAATTTAATGAAATAGTGGAAGAATTAAAAGAAAACAGATCTTCTATCTGATTCTCCTTATAGTAGTAATCAATCACCTTATGAAACTGGTAAGCATATTGATTGTAATAATCACCCTGTATAAAAGCATTAACGCCAAGCATCTCTGCTTCCTTATACTTTCCA
>DATESN010000101.1:0-80029 GCA_035270785.1 Lachnospiraceae bacterium
AATAGTCTCATCTCCCCAATAGGTCCTAATGCACCCAGATTGTTCTAGCCTTCGAAATGCAGAATATAGAGTTGCTTCTTTCAGTTCATATCTTCCATTTGTTTTTTTCATAATTTCTTTATTAATCTGATACCCATAACTGTCCTGTCCCAATAGATTTGATAATATAATTGTCTCTGTATGGCCTCTTAATAGATCTGAAGTTATTGACATATAGTTCCTCCCTTCTTTTATTACATTCTAATATTATATACTTCGCCTGTCAAGGTATATAATAATAAAAAAGATAACTCGATTCATATAGTTATCTTTTTTAATATTTCTAATTATTCATGAAATAGATAGAAAGGTTTAAATATCCTGCAAAAGTTACCCATAGAAAATAGGGTATCTGCAATATTCCCGCCAGCTTATTAATTTCATAAAATCTAGATATCATAACTCCGATGAATATCCAAAGCACTATTAAAATAACAAAGGATAGCAAATAATCCTGCCTATTAAAAAATGCTAGTGACCACAAAAAATTTAACATTAATTGTAGGTAGTATATTTTAAGTGCTTGCTCCTTTTTCGGTGAATGGGAACTATAAATTAAATATGCAGAAACACCCATTAGTATATAAAGTATTGTCCACACAATTGGAAAAACCCAGCCAGGTGGTGATAACGCCGGTTTTATAAGTTCTTGATACAATGACATACTATTTCTGGTAAGTATTCCTTCCAACATTCCTACAAAAAGACTGATTGCAATGCTAATAATAAATGGTTTCCATTTTATTTTCATATTAGTCCTCTTACTTTTTAACATTTTATGTGAAAAATACATTATTTATACTTTATACTACGATTCCTCGATATACATCTAAAAAAAAACAAAAGCTTATAAACATATCGTCTATAAGCTTTTGTAAAAATAATATTAATAATTATAAATTAACAATTACTTATCGTTAATGAATACTTATGGTTTGTAATTACTTATAATTAACAATTTGACCAAAGTCTGGTTTTAAAGCTGCTCCACCAACTAATCCACCATCAATGTCTGGCTGTGAAAATAATTCTGCTGCACTAGATGCTGAAACAGATCCACCGTATTGAATACGGATTGCTTCTGCAGTTGCTTGATCATAAACCTCACCAATACAATTACGAATAGCTGCACATACTTCTTGAGCCTGTGCAGTAGTTGCTACTTTGCCTGTTCCAATTGCCCAGATTGGTTCGTAAGCTATCACTGCTGTTTTAGCATCTGTAGCAGATACATTTAAAAAAGCAATTTTTATTTGTTTTCTAATCCAATCAATGGTAACGCCTTGTTCTCTTTGTTCAAGAGTCTCGCCGCAACAAACGATAGGTGTGATTTTATGTTCAAATGCTTTTAATACTTTTTTATTAACAGTTTCATCTGTTTCTGCAAAGTATTCTCTTCTTTCTGAGTGTCCAAGAACAACATATTTTACACCAACATCTGTTAACATTGCTGGAGAAATTTCTCCTGTAAATGCACCCTTTTCTTCAAAGTACATGTTTTCAGCTCCGATTTGAATATTAGAACCTTTTGCAGCATCCAGTGCTGGAATAATATCAATAGCAGGAACACAAAATATAACATCTACTTCTTCTGTTGCCACTAATGGTTTTAATTCATTGATTAATGCTACTGCTTCGCTTGGAGTCATGTTCATTTTCCAGTTTCCAGCAATAATTTTTCTTCTTGACATATTATAATCTCCTATTTTGAATAATATTTATATTTACGTTTTCTTTATTTGTCGTTTGTACATGCAACGCCGGGAAGTTCTTTTCCTTCAAGAAATTCAAGGGATGCTCCACCGCCTGTGGAAATGTGAGTCATTTTATCTCCAAAACCTAATTGATTCACTGCAGCTGCTGAATCACCGCCACCAATAATTGTTGTTGCATCTGTATTTGCTAAAGCTTCCGCTACTGCAATTGTACCTTTTGCAAGAATCGGATTTTCAAAAACACCCATAGGTCCATTCCATACAACTGTTTTAGCTGATTTTACGGCTCCTGCAAATAATTTAGCTGATTCCGGACCAATATCTAGACCCATCATTTCTGCTGGAATTGCTTGTGATGAAACAACTGAAACTTCAATTTTGGCATCAATTGGATTTGGGAAACTTTTAGTAATGACTGTATCAATTGGTAATAATAGATTTTTGCCTAACTTTTCAGCTTTTTCTATCATTTCTCTACAATATTCAAGTTTTTCATCATCCACTAAAGAAGTTCCGATTTCGTATCCTTTTGCTTTTAAAAATGTATAAGCCATACCGCCACCGATAATGAGGGTGTCACATTTGTCAAGTAAGTTAGAGATAACATTTAATTTATCTGCTACTTTTGCTCCACCTAAGATAGAAACGAAAGGTCTTACTGGTGAATTGACAGCATTTCCTAAGAAATCAATTTCTTTTTGCATTAAATATCCAACTACCGCTTCATCCACAAGTGCGCTTACACCTACGTTAGAACAATGCGCTCTATGAGCTGTTCCAAATGCATCAATAACAACAATGTCACAAAGAGATGCTAAATCTTTTGAAAAAGCTTCTCCATTCTTTGTTTCTTCTATTCTATAACGAGTATTTTCTAATAAAATGACATCCCCGTCTTTCATTGCTTCCACAGCAGCTTTGGCATTTGGTCCAACAACTTCTGGGTCAGCCGCAAATTTCACTTCTTGTCCTAATAATTCTGTTAATGCTTTTGCTACAGGTGCAAGGGTTAATTCAGGTTTTGGTTCTCCCTTAGGTTTTCCAAGATGAGAACAAAGAATCACTTTTCCACCGTCTGCTATTAACTTTTTAATAGTTGGAAGAGCTGCTGTTAGACGGTTTTTATCTGTTATAACGCCATCTTTTAAAGGTACATTAAAGTCACATCTACAAAGAACACGTTTTCCTTTTGCATTAATATCATCAATTGATTTTTTATTTAGCATGTATTTATCCTCCATATTTATAATTATACTTATATTTATATTAAATTAAAATGGGCCCGGCCCAATAGGCCGGACCCAAAAAGATCGTTGTTTAATAAATAACTGAAAATATAAATTAAGCTAATTCAGCAAAAAATTTAATTGTACGAACCATTTGGCTAGTATATGAATTTTCATTATCATACCAAGAAACAACTTGAACTTGAGTGTCACCATTTTCTAATGGAGAAACCATTGTTTGAGTTGAATCAAATAATGAACCAAATGTAATACCAATGATATCACTAGACACTAATTCTTCTTCTGTGTAACCAAAAGATTCTGTAGCTGCTGCTTTCATTGCTGCATTAACTTGATCTTTAGAAACAGTTCCTTTTACTACAGCAACTAAAATTGTTGTAGAACCTGTAGGAACTGGTACACGTTGAGCAGAACCAATTAATTTTCCTTTTAATTCTGGAATAACAAGACCAATTGCTTTTGCTGCGCCAGTTGAATTAGGAACGATAGAACAAGCTGCTGCACGGGCTCTTCTTAAATCTCCACCTGGATGAGGACCATCAAGAGTCATTTGATCTCCTGTGTAAGCATGAATTGTGCTCATGATACCAGATTGAATTGAAGCTAAATCGTTAAGTGCTTTTGCCATTGGAGCTAAACAATTTGTTGTGCAAGAAGCTGCTGAAACTACTGTATCAGATGCTTTTAAGATATCGTGATTTACATTGAAAACTACGGTAGGAAGATCATCGCCAGCTGGAGCTGAGATAACAACTTTTTTAGCGCCTGCTGTAATATGAGCAGAAGCTTTTGCTTTAGATGTGAAGAATCCTGTACATTCAAGTACAACATCTACGTTTAGTTCTCCCCAAGGAAGATCTTTAGGATCTCTTTGAGCATAAATTTTAATTTCTTTTCCTGCTACAGTGATTGAACCTTCACCAGCTGTAACTTGGTCACCCAAAGCATATCTGCCTTGTGCTGAATCATATTTTAATAAGTGTGCAAGCATTTTAGGATTTGTTAAGTCGTTGATTGCTACTACTTCATATCCTTCCGCTCCGAACATTTGTCTGAATGCAAGACGTCCAATACGTCCAAAACCATTAATTGCTACTTTTACTGCCATTTTATTTTCCTCCTAAAGTTCTAAAAATATTATTTTTGAAATCACTTTAAAACTTTCCTGTTTTGCTTTGTGATTGTCAAATTTTTATCAACAGGGTTATTTTACCTAATTTAACTCAATAATTCAAGTCAATTTTGCAAAATAATGATTATTTACGATTTTAATTACAAAATCTTTATATCTATGTTACTTTTTACTAAATTATAGTTTACATAACACCTTTGATGTGTTTTCATACACTTCTTTTTTTTCGCATCCAGATATGATATGATAACTCAAAGATACAACTTTTAATTTTAATATTAATTGTAACAGGAAAGGATACTTTTCACATGTCAATTTTAACTGATTATCATTTACATTCTAGTTTTTCTGGAGATAGTGAAACTCCAATGGAAGATATGATACAAAAAGCTATTTCTATAGGCTTAAAAACGATCTGTTTTACGGAGCACATGGATATGGATTATCCCCTTCCTACATCTGATTCTTCTGTTTCATTTGAAGTCAATACCGATTCTTATTTGTATGACCTCTTAAAATATAAGGAAAAATATTCTAATATAATCCAACTCTACTTTGGAATCGAATTAGGATTACAGCCTCACATAGCAAAACAAAATGAAGCATATGCAAAATCATATGATTTTGATTTTATCTTAGGTTCCTCCCATATTTCTAATAAAAGAGATCCCTACTACTCTTCTTTTTTTGAGGGACGTAGTGAGGAGTCAGCGTACCGCGAGTATTTTCTTTCCATTATAGACAATATCAAAAACTATTCCTACTTTGACGTATATGGTCATCTTGACTATGTGATCCGTTATGGTCCAAACACTAATAAAAACTATTCTTACCAAAAATATGCCGATTTATTCGATGAAATTCTTAAGTTACTAATTCAATCTGGAAAAGGAATTGAAGTTAATACTGCTGGCTTAAAATATGGATTAGGGCAAGTTCACCCATCTAGTGACGTAATCAAACGTTATAAAGAGCTAGGGGGGGACATCATTACCATCGGCTCTGATGGACATAAAACAGAACATATCGCATACAAATTTTCTGAGGTTCCAGATCTTTTAAAGTCTTGTGGCTTCCACTACTATACGATCTTTAAAAAGAGAACTCCAGAATTTATAAAAATTTAGACTTTTTGTAAAAAAAGATCTAGACAATAGTACCCCCTCCCAATACATACTCTCCATCATAAAATACAACTGCTTGTCCAGGCGTAACTGCCCTGACATCTTGATCAAATGTACATTTTATTTTATCTTGTTCTATTTTTTCAATGGTACAAAGGCTCCCTTTATGGCTATAGCGAATTTTGGCTATCACTTTCCTGGAATCTTTCAAATCCTCTATTGACATAAAGTTTACATTGTCACATATCAATTCCCTAGAAAAAACATCACTATTTTCACCAATTACAACTTCGTTAGTATCAGGTCTTATTTCCGTCACAAATACAGGATGTCCCATTGCTAAATGAAGTCCCTTGCGTTGACCAATGGTATAATGAGAGATCCCAAGATGTGGTCCAATGATTGCACCTGTCTGTGTAATAAAATTTCCAGGTGGGGGAACCCTATCCCCTGCCTCACGTTCTAAAAAGCTTGCATAATTATGGTCAGGAATAAAGCAAATATCCTGACTATCTGCCTTATGAGCAACTGGAAGTCCTGCTTCCACTGCTATCTTTCGTATAGTGTCCTTTTCAAATTCACCAATTGGCATCAACGTTTTAGACAATTGATCCTGGGTTAAATTATATAAGGCATAGGTTTGGTCTTTCGCTGCCGTAACTGAATTTCTTATGGCATAACGATCATTTGTAAGTTTTTCAATACGCGCATAGTGTCCCGTTGCAATATAATCCGCTCCAATTTCCAAGCTTCTGTTTAATAAAGATTCCCATTTCACATATCGATTGCATGCAATACAAGGATTCGGCGTCTTTCCTTTCAAATATTCCTCAACAAAATAATCCATAACATTTTTTTTAAATTCATTTTTAAAGTTCATTACATAGTATGGGATTCCAATTGCTTCTGCAACTCTTCTGGCATCATCTACAGCACTTAAACCACAGCACCCACCATTTTCTTCCTTAACTGCTTCCGCTTCGTCTTGCCATATCTGCATCGTCACACCGATAACATCATATCCCTGTTTTTTTAATAGATAAGCGGCCACGGAAGAATCCACTCCTCCAGACATGCCAACAACCACTTTTTTATTCATAGAATTTCTCCATCTAACATTTCATTATTTTATTTCTCATGCTCTTCTACTATATCAAAATTCGTTTGGCTCTGCTAGTGAATTAATATTCTTCTTTTTCTGCTTCTTCGTCCTCATGAATATCGGATTTTGGTTTTACTAATCCTTCAATTAAAATTCCCTTTTTTGTTGCATAGTCCCATAATGCTGCGTGAATTGCTTCTTCTGCTAATAAGGAACAATGAACTTTAACTGCTGGTAAGCCATCTAGTGCTTCTAGAACCGCTTTGTTTGTAACTTGTAGCGCTTCTTGAATGGTTTTTCCAAGAACAAGCTCCGTAGCCATACTACTTGTAGCAACCGCGGCGCCACATCCAAAGGTTTTAAACTTACAATCCCTTATTATATCATTGTCATCAATATCAAGATACATTCTCATAATATCACCGCACTTTGCATTACCTACGGTACCAACACCATTTGCATTTTCAATTTCACCAACATTTCGAGGATTTTGAAAATGATCCATTACTTTCTCTGTATACATATTATACCTCCTTCAACTTATTTCTTTTAAGAAAATCTTCATATAAAGGAGACATTCCTCTTAAGCGTTCTACTGTTTTTTTAATAACATTAACTACAATATCCATTTCTTCCATTGTATTTTCTTCATTTAAAGAAAGCCTCAATGATCCATGGGCTATTTCGTGTGGTAATCCAATTGCTAAAAGCACGTGGGATGGATCCAAAGAACCCGATGTGCAGGCAGAACCACTAGAAGCACATATTCCTTCCATATCAAGCATAATGAGCAAGGATTCACCTTCCACAAAGCGAAAACTAAAATTTACATTACCTGGAAGTCGTTTTTTTTCATCACCATTTAGTCTGCAATACGATATTTCAGATTGTATCTTCGCAATTAAATAATCACGAAGTGCAATTTCTTTTTCTATTTTTATATCCATCATTTCGGTCGCTTTTTTAATAGCAGTGGAAAATCCAACAATCCCAGGAACATTTTCCGTACCACCACGTCTACTTCTTTCTTGCCCACCACCGTGAATAAACGAAAGAATCTTTATTCCTTTTCTGATATATAAAAAACCTATTCCCTTTGGACCATTACATTTGTGTCCACTTGCGCTTAGCATATCAATATGATATTCATCCACATTAATCGGGATTTGACCAAATGCTTGCACTGCATCTGTGTGAAATAAAACACCATTTTCCATGGCGATTTCACCAATTTCTTTGATTGGTTGAATAGAACCAATTTCGTTATTAGCAAACATGATACTAATCAAAATGGTATCAGGACGAATTGCCGCTGTTAATTCATCTAACTTTATAATTCCATTTTCATCCACATTAATATACGTGATTTCCGCACCTTGTTTCTCCAAATATTTACAGGTATGCAAAATGGCATGATGTTCTATTTTACTTGTTATAATATGTTTCCCTTTACTTTTATAAGCATCAAATGTTGCTTTCAATGCCCAATTATTTGCTTCAGATCCACCTGCTGTAAAATATATCTCATTGCTATTGCAAGAAAGTGCCTGGGCAAGAATATCTCTTGATGTGGCAATTGCTTTTTTACTTTCACCAGCTAATGTATAAACACTACTTGCATTACCGTAAAATTCCGAAAAATAAGGAAGCATAGCATCAATTACTTCTGGTGCCACTTTTGTTGTTGCTGCGTTATCTAAGTAAATCATAGTTACCTCCTTTAATCCCTAGTATCTTCCTCTGAATTTAGTAATTAAAATATATCACTGAATAAATGTTCTGTCAAGAGTTCTAAAAGCATATAATTTTTTAATAATAACCTTAAAGGAACTTCATGAAAAAAAATAATCCTTTCATCGTTGGAACCATCGTTTTAACTGCAACTGGATTTGCCAGTCGAATTATAGGTTTCTTTTATCGCATATTTCTTTCTCGTACCTTTGGTGAGGAAGGGATGGGAATTTATCAGCTAATTGTACCCGTAATGGCTTTGGTCTTTTCTTTAAGTGTGGCAGGAATTCAAACTTCCATTTCAAAATTTGTTGCAAGCGAAACTTCAACAAAAAACTATAAATTTTCATTTCATATACTATTTGTTGGTTTTACCATTTCAGTAGGTATTTCCGTATTATGCAGTTTATTAATCTATCAAGCTTCCGATTATATCGCAGCAAATTTAATATTTGAAACAAGAACCGCACCTTTACTTCGAATTTTAGCATTGTCTTTCCCCTTTAGTACGATTCACTCCTGCATAAATGGATATTATTTTGGAATTCGAAAAACCAAAATTCCTGCTATCACACAAATAATAGAGCAAATTGCACGTGTATCTTGCGTATATTTATTATATCAAATAAGCATAACTCATCATTACAAGTTAACAATTTCTTGTGCCGTCATTGGTTTAGTGGTAGGGGAATTTTTTTCAATGACTATTTCCCTTGTTTCTATTTATTTTAGATTTTATCATGTACGTAAGTCCTTATGCCTTCCAAACAAATATCAACTCAAAGATAATAGTAAAAAAATACTTCTTCTTGCAATTCCTTTATCTGCAAATCGAATTGTTATTAATTTTCTACAAAGTGTGGAAGCCGTTTATATTCCAAAGCGCTTATTACTTTCAGGTCTTACTATTTCTGATTCACTTCGCGTTTACGGTGTGCTCACAGGAATGGCACTTCCCCTCATTTTATTTCCATCTGCTATTACAAATTCTGTCTCTGTGTTACTACTCCCTCTTGTATCCGAAGCAGAGTCTAATCACAATTATGGAAAGATTCAACGAGCCGTTCGTAAATCAATTACCTACTGTCTCCTTCTTGGATTTTTATGCACTGCCGTTTTCTTTTTATTTGGAAACACATTAGGTAACTATATGTTTTCAAGTCCTATGGCCGGAAAACTTATCCTTACACTTAGTTTTATATGCCCTTTCTTATATTTGACTGGAACACTATCTAGCATTTTACATGGTCTTGGAAAAACTGCACTCACATTCTTATTTAATATCTTAGGGCTTTCACTAAGACTACTTTTTGTTTTTATCTTTATTCCTATCTATGGAATTACCGGATATTTATGGGGCCTTTTAATTTCACTATTGTTAGTTTCTATTCTTGATCTTATCGCTTTGCGTAAATACATAGTTTAAAACCCTTATCGTACGCATTTTTTCAACCGCTATATTTTTTTTAACCACCTTTATATTTTTTTAACCACCGTTATATTCTTTTTAACCACCTTTATATTCCTTGCGTTAAAAATAGTTATATACTATAATAAATCGGATATATTAGCTAAATCAAATAATCCACGTAAGGAGAATTTAACATATGAGTTTTGAATTTATAAGAAAACTTCCTACCCCAGATGAAATTAGAGTGCAGTTTCCTCTTCCTGAAAATTTGAAGGTATTAAAAAAAGAAAGAGACTCCCAAATCAGTGATGTAATTACTGGTAAATCAAATAAGTTTTTAGTTATTATCGGCCCTTGCTCCGCTGACAATGAAGATTCTGTATGTGAGTATCTAAATCGCTTGGCAAAAGTTAATGAAAAAGTAAAAGATAAGTTAGTACTTATTCCTCGTATTTATACAAATAAACCAAGAACTACCGGAGATGGATACAAGGGTTTCATACATCAACCAAATCCTGAAAAAAAAGAGGATTTTTTACAAGGACTTATTTCAATGAGAAAAATGCATCTTCGCGCAATAGGAGAAACGGGATTAACTCCTGCTGATGAAATGCTTTATCCTGAAAACTGGGGATATGTTGAAGACATTTTATCATATGTAGCAATTGGAGCCCGTTCCGTGGAAGATCAGCAGCATCGATTAACGGTAAGTGGTTTTGAGGTGCCCTCCGGTATGAAAAACCCTACTAGTGGTGACTTTGGAGTAATGCTTAATTCTGTATATGCCGCACAACACCCCCATTCTTTTATCTACCGTGGTTATGAAGTAAATACTTCAGGTAATCCACTAGCTCATACCGTTCTAAGAGGGGGAGTAAGCAAACATGGACATAGCACTGCTAACTACCATTATGAGGACTTACATCGTTTGATGGGAATGTATGGTGATATGGATTTAGCTAATCCAGCTTGTATTATTGATTCCAACCATAACAATTCCGGAAAACTATTTCATCAGCAAACCCGTATCGTAAAGGAAGTTATGCACAGCCGAAAATTAAATGATGATATTCACACATTAGTAAAAGGCGTAATGATTGAAAGTTATCTAGTAGAAGGTTGCCAAAAAATCGGGGATGGTGTCTATGGACAATCCATTACAGATCCTTGTCTTGGTTGGGAAGATAGCGAACGACTAATTTATGATATTGCAGAATATGAATAAACCTAACTATGAAAAAAACGACGTATCCTCTATTTTTAGAAGATACGTCGTTTTTTATATTTAGCTACGTGGATGTGCTTTTGCATATACCTCACGAATACGTTTATGATTCATATTTGCATATATTTGAGTCGTTGATATATCTGAATGTCCCAGCATTTCTTGAACACTCCTTAAGTCTGCACCATTCTCAACTAAATGAGCTGCGAAGGAATGTCTCAATGTATGAGGAGTTATTTCCGAATTAATTTCAGCTTTTTTAGAATAATATTTTATGATCTTCCAAAATCCCTGTCTACTCATAGGTTGTCCAGAACAGTTTACAAATAAAATATCATTGTTTATATCTTCTAACATTATATTTCTTGATTTTTCTAAATATTCAATTAAAGCTTTCTTTGAAGCCATTCCAATGGGAATAACTCTTTCTTTATTCGCATCTTTACAAATAATAAATCCCATTGATATGTTAACCTCTGTTACTTTTAATGTGATTAATTCTGTAACGCGGATTCCAGTAGCATAAAGAAGTTCTAACATTGCTTTATCACGAATTTCTTTTGGATTATTACCATTTGGTTGTTCTAACAAACGAATTACTTCACTGGTTGATAAAATATCGGGAATCTTTTTTTCAATTTTAGGCGACTTTAAAGCTAATGATACATCTTCTTTTATCATGCCCTCTTTCAACAAATAATGGAATAATGCTTTAATCGATGCAATATTTCTTGAAATAGTTGCTGCCGCAAATTGATTCTTCTCCAAAAATAATATATAAGAGGTAAGGTTCAATGCAGTTAAATTATGAATACTTAAAATGCCAAATTCCTCCATATAATGTTGAACTTTGTTTAAGTCACGTTTATAGGAAAGCTCTGTATTATTTGAAGTTTTTTTTACATTATGTAAATAGGAAATAAACCCATCAATTTCTTTTTGCATAAAATGACAAACCCTTCCCCATTAGTAATTATGTCAATGAAATGACCATCTAAATAACATTATAATCAGTCTATCTGAGAAATGCAAATGATATTTTCGCCCCATTTCACTGTAAATTCGCTATTTATATCTAAAAGCACAAGATATCTAAGTGTCATTTTTTATAGCCACCATATGTTGTGAAATTAAATTAAAATAAACTTCATAAATTTAACAATTATGTAAGAATTAACATAACTTTCTAATAGAACACCTATTATGGTAACTAAAGATAGCAATGTGATGTAACAAGCAAAATGTAATAATAATTGTTTTTTTCCATTATAAATACTACCAAAACATCGTTCAGGAAAATATAGTTTTGTACATAATTCATAGCACACATTAATTAGTATTATAAAAACCGGTATATATATAATATAGTGGGGGAATATACTTGCAAATATAAACAAAATACCTCTTGCTCCAAATCTTGTAGCTGCCACGGTAAACAGAACTCCTATAGAAAAACCCATCCACGCCACAAATGTATAAATTGCTATAATACCAAAAAAAGTGGAAGACAATAAGGCAATGATAAATATAGTGCTTAACCTTTGCTTCAAGGCATAGATAAACAATTTTCCGCAGCTAATTTCTATATATTGTAGGCGACCCAAACTATTATTCCCTAAAATTCCATCTTCTGATAAATAACTCCCTCCCCAAAGAAAAATAAGAAGAATACCAAATGCAAAACCAAATAAAAATGGTACTAACCAATTCTTATTATCTTTCGTACTATGTATTCCTTTAAACAAATGCAATTGTTTATCCTCTTTAAGCTTTATCTCTTTAATATATGCACTTACTATTTACAATATTTATTCTTATAAGCAAGTATTGCAGAAATTGTTTTTGAATCTTCTATCTTGCCACTATATATCATTTCTTCTAAATCTTTTAATTCGCAAACTTCCACTTGAATATATTCATCCTCATCCAAATGCTGACTACTTATCTTTAAATCTTTTGCAACATAAATATCTATTTTTTCATTACAAAAAGCTACCGTTGTTCTAATGGTTATAAGTAATTCTAACTTTTCTGAGCTATATCCCGTTTCCTCTTCTAATTCTCTCATGGCTGCATCCATGGTTTTTTCATTTGGAACAAGTACGGTGTCTTTATAATAATCATACTTTAAAACAATAAAAAGCTCTAGTAAACAATGAAAATCATTGCAATACTAGAGCTTTTCTATTTAAATCTTCTATAAAGATTTCAAGAAATCTTCGATGCGATCAAGTCCTTTTTCAATTTGTTCTAGGCTAATGGCATAGGATAAACGAATGTGATCCTCAAAACCAAAATCACCACAAGGAACAACAGCAACATTGAAATCCTCAAGAAGAATCCTTGTTAGTTCATCTGCTGATTCAACTTTCTTTCCCTTATATTCTTTATCTAAAATTTCAGATGTATCAATAAATACATAGAAAGCCCCTTTCGGTTCCAAACAAGAAATAAATGGCATTTTACTTACTCTTTGAAACATATATTCACGGCGCTTATCAAATTCTGTTCTCATAGTGATAACCGCGTCCTGAGGCCCTAATAATGCTTCTACAGCGGCTTTTTGAGCAATGGAGTTAGGATTAGATGTTGCATGTGATTGAACTGCATCCATTAAATCTGCAATTTCTGCTGTTGATCCTGTATAACCAATTCTCCAACCAGTCATGGAATAGCTTTTTGATAAACCACTACATGTAATTGTTCTTTTAAATATTTCATCATTAAAGGAAGCAATACTAATATGTTTTTCCTTACCATATATTAAGTGTTCATACATTTCATCCGCAACTACAAAAATATCATTCTTAACCACGACTTCCGCAATTTCACGAAGTTCTTCTTCGGTATAAATCATACCTGTTGGGTTACTTGGTGTATTTATAATAATTGCCTTTGTTTTCTTTGTAATCGCATCTTCAATTTGTTTTCCTGTTACTTTATATCCTTGTGCCTTTGTACCCGTAATATAAACAGGAACACCGTCTGATAATTTAACCATCTCTGGGTAACTTAACCAATAAGGTGCTGGAATAATGACTTCATCCCCTGGATTCAAAATAGCATCAAAAACATTGGAAAGGGAATGCTTTCCACCATTGCTAATAACAATTTGTTTTGCTTTGTAATCAAGGCCGTTAAATTCTTTGAATTTTTTGCAAATAGCTTCTTTCAGTTCATTTGTTCCAGAAGCTGGAGTGTATTTGGTAAAGCCATCATTAATAGCCTTAATTGCAGCATTGCATACATTTTCAGGTGTATTAAAATCTGGTTCCCCTGCTCCGAACCCCACTACATCAATTCCATTTGCTTTCATTTCTTTTGCTTTTGCAGTTATCGCTAATGTTGATGAAGGTTTTACTCCTTGTGCTTTCTTTGATAATGTTAAAGCCATTGAATCCACCATCCTTTAATCTTATTTTACATTATTTTAATGTAATTATATTTGATACTCTGATTGTTGCAAGAATTATTAGTATTCTAATACCCCTGAAAAGATTGGATAATCGTATACAATCATACATCTTGTAATATTCTACTACATGACTAAATTTTGCACAAGCATTTTTTAAGGTATTATATAAAAAAAAGGCCTTATAAACATATTGTCTATAAGGCCTTTCTTTTAATTACTTACTTAGCATAATCAATTACGCGAGATTCTCTGATAATATTAACTTTAATTTGTCCAGGATATTCTAACTCTGCTTCTATTTGTTTCGAAATATCTCGAGCTAATAATATCATGTCTGCATCCGTAATCTGGTCTGGAACTACCATAACGCGAATTTCTCTACCTGCTTGAATAGCAAAAGATTTGTCTACACCTTTGAAATTGTTTGTAATATCTTCTAATTGTTTCAATCTACTTGTATATGTTTCTAGGGTTTCTCTTCTAGCACCAGGACGGGCTGCCGAAATAGTATCCGCAGCTTGTACCAAACATGCAATCAGTGTTGTTGGTTCAACATCACCGTGGTGAGATTCAACTGCATTAATAACAGTAGCTGATTCTTTATACTTTTTGCAAAGTTCAACACCTAGTTGGATATGAGAGCCTTCCATTTCATGATCTACCGCTTTACCAATATCGTGTAATAGACCGGCACGTTTTGCCATTCTTACATCTAATCCCAACTCTGAAGCTAACAAACCAGCTAACTGAGCTACTTCAATAGAATGTTTTAATGCATTTTGGCCATAACTTGTTCTGAATTTCATTTTTCCAAGTAGTCTAACTAATTCTGGATGAAGACCATGAACCCCCACATCAAGTGTAGCTGATTCACCTTCTTCTTTAATCATAACTTCAACTTCTTTTTGCGCTTTTTCAACCATTTCTTCAATTCTGGCAGGATGGATACGTCCATCTACGATTAATTTTTCAAGCGCAATCCTTGCTACCTCGCGACGAATAGGATCAAAACCGGATAAGATTACTGCTTCTGGTGTATCATCAATAATTAAATCAACACCTGTCATGGTTTCTAAAGTTCTAATATTTCTACCTTCTCTACCAATAATTCTACCTTTCATTTCATCACTTGGAAGTTGAACAACGGAAATTGTAGTCTCAGATACGTGATCAGCAGCACATCTTTGAATAGCTGTAACAACATATTCTTTTGCTTTTTTATCTGCTTCTTCTTTTGCCCTACTTTCCATTTCTTTAATCATAATAGCTGTTTCATGTTTTACTTCATCTTCAACAATTTTCAATAAGTAATCTTTTGCTTGTTCGGAGGTTAAACCAGAAATGCGTTCAAGTTCCTGCACTCTTTGCTCATTGAGTTTTGCAACTTCTTCCCTTTGTTTTGCTAACCCTTCTTCTTTGGTTGCTAAACTAATTTCTTTCTTTTCAATTGCATCTGCTTTTTTATCAATATTTTCTTCTTTTTGCTGAACTCTACGTTCATAACGTTGTACTTCTGCCCTACGCTCTTTGATTTCTTTATCCAATTCGTTTTTAGTACGAATAGATTCTTCTTTCACCTCAAGTAGGCCCTCACGCTTTTTTGTTTCAGCTGTTTTTAAAGCTTCATCGATAATCTCTCTTGCTTTCTCTTCTGCATTACCAAGCTTTCCTTCAACAATGTTCTTTCTGTATGAAGTAGCAATTATGGCTGATACTGGAGCAACAACAATAAGAGTAGCTGCAACTGCTATTATATAACCAATCATGTACAGGAGCACCTCCTTATTTAATTTTCATTGTACGATATCTTTAATAGGATGCTTTTAATTAACATTCTAATTGCGATTTTACAACACTTAAATTTTAAACTGAAATGGATGTTATGTCAAGCAAAAGTATCTGTTACATACGAGAAAATACATAAAAAATCTGTAAAATCCACTAAAATTGTATACATTATGTCTATTTATTCATATTGGTATTCACCCATTGTTTTTCTAATTAAATCAAATGTATAGCCTTTCCTTAATAAAAACCCGATCATTTTTTCTTTTTCCACTTTATTTGCCATATCAAAGCTATATTTTTTCTTACTTAAATACTCCTGTATTTGTTTCATTTCAATATGATTTTCGTCTTCCATATTCAACGCCCCTACGAACTCGCTATGAACATCATGGTACGCATTCATAATATGTTCTTTATTTACACCTTTTTTCATCAAATCTAATTCCATTCTTTTTTTACTTCTAGACTCGTAAAAAGTAGAAATATACCGTCTGCAAAAATAGGCATCATTAATATACGAATAAGATTTTACATAGTCAATTGCATTGTCAATGATCTCTTTAGAATAAAAACCACCCTTTAATTTATCTCGCAACTGTTGTTCTGTATAATCCCTAGATTTTAATAAATTTATACTTCTTAATTTTGCACGTTTGGGAAGGACTTTTGTAATGATTTCATCATAATCTTCTTGTGATAACTCAAAACCTCTTTTTATATGAAATAATCGTAAATCGCCTTTGTATAATACAAAGGCGATTTCATAATCAAGGTATACTTTACATCTAGAATTCGAAATTTCAACAATATCTGTTACTTCCATCCTACTTTACCTCTTTATTAGTCTAGTTCCGTTCATTAAATATTTTTCTTGGTATCCATCATGTTATCACAACATCTTTAATAACACCCTTTGTTGCTTCTTTATTTACTTGCTTCTTTACTTGCTTCTTTACTTGCTTCTTTACTTGTTTCTTTATTTGCTTCTTTATTTGCTTTTTTAGCAGTACCCTTTACTGGTTCAAGTATCGCTACTGGTAGACCAAAGTGCAGTCTAACTTTCTGTTCAATTTCATCTCTTATTGTTGGGTTTTCTTTTAAATATGTTTTCGAATTTTCTCTACCTTGACCAATTTTGTTGCCTTCATAAGCATACCAAGCGCCACTTTTATTTATAATATTAACATTTGATGCCAAATCAAGAATATCTCCTTCTGTTGAAATACCCTGGCCAAACATAATATCGAATTCAGCTTCCTTAAATGGTGGTGCTATTTTATTTTTTACAACCTTGATTCGAGTCCTATTTCCAATAACCTCTCCACCTTGCTTTAACGATTCAATTCTTCTTACATCTAAACGTACTGTTGCGTAAAATTTCAACGCACGACCGCCTGTTGTCGTCTCTGGACTTCCAAACATAACTCCAACTTTTTCACGTAATTGATTAATGAAAATAACGGTGCAATTAGATTTACTAATAATTGCTGTTAATTTACGAAGTGCCTGTGACATAAGTCTTGCTTGCAAACCAATATGACTATCACCCATGTCGCCATCAATTTCGACTTTTGGTACCAACGCTGCCACAGAATCCACAACTACAATATCAACAGCTCCTGATCGAACCATAGTCTCTGTGATTTCTAATGCTTGCTCTCCATTATCTGGTTGAGAAATATATAAATTATCGATATCCACACCAATCTTTTTTGCATATGCTGGATCTAAAGCATGTTCCGCATCAATGAAACCAGCTATTCCGCCTCTTTTTTGGACTTCAGCTATCATATGTAAGGTAACTGTTGTCTTACCACTTGATTCGGGTCCATATATCTCCATAACCCTACCTTTTGGTATTCCACCTAGGCCCAACGCTATATCTAAGCTTAACGATCCTGATGGGACTGTTTCCACACTCATCATTGATGCTGGATCCCCTAGTTTCATGACTGATCCTTTACCAAATTGCTTTTCTATTTGCAATACTGCTGCTTCTAACGCCTTAATTTTATCTTCTCTTTCCATTGAAGTCTCCTTTTTTAGAACAAACGTTCTCATATATCGATAATAAAACATTTGTTCGACTTTGTCAATATTAATTAGCTACTTTGTATTTTTTTCGTACTAACAATATATTACCAATATGATTGTCCCATAAATAACCCTCAATCTTATCACTCCTAACTTTTTTTTTATTATCTAATGATTGATTGGAAATAGGAGCGATACGCCCTAGAATTTTAAGATTTCCAAAGATATGATAGATATTTTTATCCTATCATGAAAAAATACCATAAGCAATCAATTATTTAAAATTTATAGTTTGAAAGTTGCATACGGTATTTTTCATTATTTGTATTGATCACTTGTATTGATCACTTGTATTGATCATTTGTATTGATTGCTTTCCTTTTTTTCTTTCCCAGCAAAAAGTAAAACCAATGATTAAACATATAGATAATAACAAGTTCCATTAAAATAATAGCTACTGCAATTCCTAAATAAAAAAAATACATTTTTGCTCTAGTTATATATTGGTTCACCCATAACGACGCTCTAATAGCTATGATTAACACTTGTGCATCAAGATGCGTTCCCATAATGATCAATGAATTAACGCCAAAATAAGTTAGGACTACAGAATGCTTTATATTCTTGCAAAGGAAAATAACTCCCATAGATCCCAAACATGCACATAAAAAATAGATTGCCTTATGATTAAATGCCATAAAATGCATGTCTACTCTTCCATTCCATAAACTAATAACTACAGTAGCAATTAAAAATAAAATTCCTAAAAGAAACTCTGATAAACTTCCTTTTTCTCGTTCCTTAATAATAAATTTAATGTAATATCCAAAGGTTAAAAAGAGACAGCCTATTGCCGTTCGAAATATTGTTGTTAGAAAATAACCAAACAGTAACATTCCATCATTTTGATGGATTGGAAAATGTCTATCAAAAACTTGTTTCATAATGATGGCTATTACTCCAAGCACCAGAAAAACTCCAATAGTTACTTCATGGGAGCTTTTTTTTCTGACAAATAAAAATAGGACTTCTCCAAAAAATAGGGCTGGAAGAAACCATAAAACAGAGATTCCATATAAACTCACAAATTCAATAAAAGCCATCTTAATAAAATTAAAGTCAATTACTTGAGGGTGTTTCCACAAGTACCAAAAATCCACTAACATATAAATAACACTAAATGTAATATAGGGAATCATAATCCCTTTCCATTTTCGTTTTATTATCGTTGCAAAGGATTTTTCTTCTTCCTTAATTTGCATTAATAACATTCCTGAAATAATGAAAAATAAGGGCATATGAAAAGATGAAATAATGGTTAATAATTGATCATTGCAATAAGTGGAATGACCAAGGACAACTAAAATGATGCCAACTCCCTTTGCCATATCTAAGTAATGTAAGCGCCTGTTTTCCATCTCTCTCCTTATCCCTATGTAGTAACTAGATAAAACTCCATGGTTTGGTTTTATTTACCTTCATCTGTTTCCTTTTCTTTCACATATTCTAAAATGCATTTTCGTAAAAGGGTGCATGCATAAGAAACGGATGCTTCACGAATCTTACTACGATTTCCATTAAATTGAAACTTTTCAACCGTTAGCCTTCCGCATACACTACAGCCTATGTAAACAAGTCCTACCGGTTTTTCTATTGTGCCACCATCCGGTCCTGCAATACCTGTAATGGATATTGTAACGTCTGATTTGGTGGCGCAAGCAGCTCCTTTTGCCATCTCCTTAGCAACTTGTTCACTAACAGCACCATGATGATTTAACGTTCTCTTGTTGACACCTACATTTTTGCGTTTCGATTTGTTAGAATAGGTAATAAAACCTGATTTAAATACTTTTGAAATTCCTGCAACATTGATTAATCTGGCCGCTAACAGTCCGCCAGAACAAGATTCTACGGTGGAAATAGTGAGATCATTTTCGATTAATAAATCGATAATACATTTTTCTAATGTTATCTTTTCCTCGGTGGTATAGATATTTTCCCCAAAACGACTTCTTAATTCTTTCACAACAGGTTTCAATAAATCTTTCGCTCTTTCTTTATTACTAGCATTTGCTGTAATACGAAGATGAACTTCACCTGTTTTTGCATATGGCGCAATCGTTGGATTCGATTGCGCTTCTATTAAATCATCTATCATCGTTTCTACTTTGCTTTCACTAACACCACAAATTTTAACTGTTTTTGAATATATCGTTCCTGGATTAACTTGATTAAGATAAGGATATATATCCTTTTCAAACATAGGAATCAATTCATTTGGAGGACCTGGAAGCAAAATAATAATTTTACCATCTTCCTCCATAATCAATCCAGGTGCGGTACCATTCTTGTTATCAATAACAATAGCCCCTTCTGGTATCAACGCCTGTTTCCAATTATTTTCGGTAGGATTTATCCCCCTTTTTTCAAAAATAGAACGAATGGATTCTTTACTTCTCTCATCCATATAAAGAGTTTTTCCCATAACCTTAGCGACAGTTTCTTTTGTCAGATCATCCTGCGTTGGTCCAAGTCCACCTGATAAAATAACAATATCAGAGCGTTCCTTTGCTACTAAAATAGCCTCCATGAGACGCTTCTCATTATCTCCAACAACACATTGGTAGAAGCAGGAAAGACCAAGAGAAGCGCATTGTTCTGATAGATATGCTGCATTTGTATTTACAATATTTCCAAGTAATATTTCCGTTCCAACGCATATTAATTCCACAACCATTTATTTATCCTCTTTCATAATATCTTTGTTTTTAAATAAATAATCTAACAAAGACCAAATGGTTAAAATAACTGCAATCCACATTACTACTTGAGTAATAACCATAAACATTTTGATATCTGCAATCATTAGACATACCATAATCATTTGAAAAGTTGTCTTGAACTTTCCGATATTACTTGCTGCAAGAACACGTCCATTGTCGGAAGCAATTAAGCGAAAACCACTTATTATAAATTCTCTACTAATTATAACAATTACAATCCAAGCAGGAATTTTACTTAGTTCAACCAAGCCTATCAAAGCTGCACTAACCAGCAGTTTATCTGCCAAAGGATCCATAAATTTTCCAAAGTTTGTAACCAGATTATATTTTCTAGCTATTTTTCCATCCAATAAATCTGTTAAACTCGCGATTATAAAAATTCCTAGTGCAATCCATTTACTTGCCAATCCTGCGTAATCAGTGAAAAGAAAAAAACAAAATGGTAAAATCATAATAACTCGTAAAATAGTAAGCTTATTTGGTAAATTCATCTTCCAATTCTCCTATCAAATCATATTCATTAGAACCTGTAATGATAACTTTTACAAAATCACCACTCATTAGTTCCTTCCTCGTGTTAATAAATAAATACCCGTCTACGTTTGGTGCATCTTTATAGGTTCTTGCAATATATGCATTTTCATCTACGACTTTTCCTTCAATCATAGCTAGCACTTTTTTACCAACCATTGCTTCCGCCTTTTCAAAGGCAATCTCTTGTTGTAATTCCATCACCTCATTACGTCTATCTGATTTAACTTGTTCTTCAATTTGATTAGGCATGATTGCCGCTGGTGTATCTTCTTCTGGTGAATAGGTAAATACTCCAAGGCGATCAAATTCCATTTCATTAACAAATTGCATCAAATCTTCGTGATCTTCTATTGTTTCTCCTGGAAAACCTGTTATTAAGGTTGTTCTTATACAGATATCTGGAATCTCTGCCCTTACTTTACCAACGATATCACGTATTTCTTGCTGATTTGTTCTTCTACCCATACGTTTTAGAATATGATCCGATGCATGTTGAATTGGCATATCTACATAATGACATACCTTTTCTTCTTCCTTAATGACTTGAATTAATTCATCCGTAACTTCTTCTGGATAACAATATAAAATACGAATCCAATATAGACCATCAATTTCACATAATTTATGGATTAATTCTGGCAAACTTTTTTTCCCATATAAATCTTTTCCATACAGGGTCGTTTCTTGTGCTACTAAAATTAATTCTTTTACTCCCTGGTCTACAAGTGCCCTTGCTTCTTCTATAAGACTATCCATTGGAATGGATCGGAAATTACCTCTTACTTTTGGAATAATACAATAGGAACAATGCTTGTCACAGCCTTCTGCAATTTTCAAATAGGCGTAATATCCGCCTGTTGTTACAACTCGTTTTTTCCCATGGACCGGCGTTCTGTTAATATCCTCCATATGGTTTTCTTTCGTTCCTGCTAGTGTTGCTTCCACTGTTTCAACTATTTTATCAATGGCAAGTGTACCTATAATAGCGTCCACCTCTGGAATTTCTTTTTGAATTTCTTCTTTGTATCGTTGAGCCAGGCACCCCGTTACAATCAATGCTTTGATTGCACCTGTTTTACGTAATTCGCCCATTTCCAATATGGTATTAATACTTTCCTCTTTTGCATCATTAATAAAGCAGCAAGTATTTATTACTATAATATCAGCTTCCTTTTCATCATCTGTAAAGGAATATCCTTTTTCATCAAGCATCCCAAGCATCACTTCGGAGTCTACTAAATTCTTATCACATCCAAGTGAAATTAATAATATCTTCATCATTTTGTTCCAACCTTCCAAACTTCTTACATAGACATATTTAAGCATGCCCTTACTATTTTTCATAAAAAAAGGGAAAGTACCTTGCGGTATTTCCCTTTTAGAGAACTGTAGGATTTTACAATTCCTATTACCATACTATTATGCTTCTTCCTCATCGCCTAAAATCTTTATTTTAGATTGATTCAGTTCTTCAACAGCGATTGATAAGGGTTTTTTACCTTTTCCATCAATTAATGGCTCTGCTCCGCAAATAATCTGTCTCGCTCTTTTTGAAGTTGCCAAAACGATGGAGTATCGACTATTGACTACTGGTTGTTCCCCGGGTTCAACTTCACTATTTACTACCTTCATTAAGTCTGTGTAAGATGGATGTATCATTATTTTTCTCCTTTTGAAAAACCTTTCAGTTCTTCTCTGATTTTTTCTATAAACTCCTCATTCCTGAATGGAGTGTTATGAGCTGCTAAAACTATCTTTTGTAAGTCTTGAATACACTGATCTAAGTTATCATTTATAACAATATAATCATAATCTTCAATTCCTTTTGATTCTTCATATGCAATACTTAGTCGATTATTAATTACATCTTCTGTCTCTGTTCCCCTGATCGTTAATCTTTTCTTTAATTCATCAGCACTTGGTGGCATTACAAATAATAATAATGCAGATGGAATAATCTCTTTAATTTTCCTTGCACCTTGAATCTCAATTTCTAGTATGACATCTTTTCCCTGTTCAAGTTGTTGTTCCACATAATCCTTGGGTGTTCCATAATAGTTATCACAGTAGCTTGCATATTCAATAAAACCATCTTCTAAAATCTTTTTCTGGAATTCTTCTTTTGTTACAAAGAAATACTCTTTTCCATTTACCTCACCTATTCGTGGGTTCCTTGTTGTCATGGATGTGGATAATGAATACTGATCAAACTCTTGCAGCAGCCTTTTCATAAGGGTACCTTTTCCAGCTCCAGAAAATCCTGAGATAACTAATAAAATACCTTTATGCTTCATCATTATCACCACTTTCAACCTGGGCTCTGTTGGCAATGGTTTCAGGTAAAAGAGCTGATAAAACTATTTGGTTGTTTTCCATAACAACAACTGCCTTCGTTTTTCTACCTTGGGTTGCATCAATTGCCATCCCCGTTTCCTTGGAAATTTGTATCATACGTTTGATGGGTGCTGAATCGGGACTTACGATTGCTATAATTTTAGACGTATTAACAATATTACCAAAGCCAATGTGAATTAATTTATTCATAATAACCTCTAATTATTCTATATTTTGTATCTGTTCCCTGACTTTTTCTATTTCTGTTTTTAGCTCTATTGCACGATTTGAAATATCTATATTATTAGCTTTCGAAAGAATCGTATTTGCTTCACGATTCATTTCCTGTGCAATGAAGTCTAATTTTCTACCAATACTTCCACCTTCCAATAAGGTGTTTTTCGTTGTTTCGATATGACTTTTCAATCGAACAATTTCTTCATCTACACAAATTTTGTCTGCAAAAATAGTAATTTCCGTTAAAATACGATTTTCATCAATGGAATTATTTCCAATTAACTCTTGCACCTTTTCCTCAAGCTTTTGCCTATATTCTTTCACTATTTCAGGAGAACGTGCCGCAATATAATCAACATAAACTAACATTCCCTCTAATTTATGAATCAAATCAGCCAAAAGGTTTTCGCCTTCCTTAATACGTGTATCAACTAAGCCCTTTGCTGCGCCTTTCACTGCTGCTTCTAATAACTTCCATAATTCCTCTTCATCCATTGTTTGTTCTTCCATAGAAAATACTTCTGGATATCTAGAAAGACTGGAAACCCTTATATCATTATCCAATGAAAAATCGGATGCCATTTGTTGCAAAAAGTGGTAATACTCCCCTGCAATTTCTTTATTATATTTAATACTGACATTATTTTCAGACAAATCTTCATAGGTAATAAAAATATCAATCTTACCCCTTTGAACATATCCTTTTAATGATCCACGGATTGCGGATTCAAAAAAAATCAGCTTTTTGGGCATTTTGATATTAACATCTAAATACCTGTGATTTACCGTTTTCATTTCTACTGTAAACTTACGATCCCCATCTGCAATTTCACAGCGGCCGAAGCCTGTCATGCTTTTAATCATACCTTCTCCTATAACACAAAAAAATCAATGCTTCTTTTATCACTATTTTAATAGCGAATTCTTCTCTTTTTTATCAATTCGCCACTTCTAAGCATTATACTTCATACCTATAATCACGTCAAGATTTCACTTCATTTATTCCAACAATATCAGAATCTATCACAAGAGAATAATTTGTGTAATATACAACAAATCCAGGTTTTCCTCCACTTGGTTTCTTTACATTTTTCTTCTGTGTATAATCAATTTCAACTTTTTCCTGCCCTTTCGCCTTTGAGTAATGAGCCGCCAATCTACCGGCCTCTTCAAAGGTTTTATTTGGTACTTCTTTTCCATTCGATTTAATAATCACATGGGAACCTGGTATTCCTTTTGTATGTAACCACCAATCATTTCCTACGGCAAATTTAAAAGTAAGATCATCATTTTGAAAATTATTTTTTCCGATGTAAATATCGAATCCTTCACTACTTATATAGTGGAATGGTTTACTGGTGATTCTTTCTCTCTTCGTTCCACCTTTTCTACGAATGTATCCGCTTTCTATTAATTCTTCTTTTATTTGCACCAAATCCTCTTCTTTTAATGCAATATCTAATGCAGTACTAATGGACTCTAAATGATCAATCTCCTCTTTTACTTCTTTTGTTAAGGTTGAAAGTGCTTCAAAAGTTCTTTTTAATTTACCATATTTATCAAAATACTTTTTTGCATTTTCACCAGGTGTGAGCAGTGGATCCAAAGGAATGGTAATCATTTCATCCGTATAATAGTTTAATGCTTCCATTTTTTTTGCCCCATCTGTCACATTATATCCATACGTATTGATTAGTTCACCATACACCTTATAAATATCTTTTTTTTCCGTATCTTGCATCTGTTTCATTTGTAGATTATATTTTTTTATGTTTCTTTCCAATGCTGTTTGTACAATTCTTCTGATGTCCACCGAACGTTGTCTTATTCTAGTAATGGCATTTTTTTCGGCATAATATGACACTAAAAGCTGGGAAATAGAATCATATTCCTTCGTTTGTTTGTTTGCATAGATCATAAGTGGAAATGTTCCAAATTCAATGGGTTCTCCCTTGTCATATATAATATGGGGGGTAAACTTTCCAATCTTCACTTTTTCCATAATCTGTTGAAATCCTTGGAAAAGGTTGGTCTTTTCTAGTTCTATTAATGTATTAGCAAGCTGATCCTCATTCACTTTACCAAGATAACACATTTCTTTTGCAATGATTGGGGATATACCCGTAAAAGATGTGTAAATTGCTTTAAAGCTCGGTAACTCTTTTTTATAGACAGCTTCTCTAAATTCTCTCTCGGTTACTTCCAATGGATTCTTCTTATCTGTTGTCTCAGGAATAAAATAACTTCTTCCTGGTAACACCTCACGAACGGAACTTACCATTCCCGAAATATGTTTAATACTATCTATCACAATCTTTTCACTATTACAAAAGATAATATTCGAGTGTTTTCCCATTATTTCTACTACAAGAACCTTTTTGCAAAGATCTCCCAACTCATCTAAGTGTTCTAACTCAATATGAATAATTCTCTCTAAACTAGGTTGGAAAACGTTGGTTATCCTTGCATTTTGAACATGTTTCCTAAGTAACATGCAAAAATTAGGTGCTGTCATGGGACTAAGCTTATTGGTATCTGTCAAATAAATAAGTGGTAATGTTGCATCCGCTGAAATCATTAAACGATATTGTGAACCATTGTTTTTAATGGTTAACATAAGTTCATCTTTCTCCGGCTGAGCTATTTTTGATATTTTACCTCCTAATATAGTTCCTTCTAATTCTTTTACTATATTTGCAATCGCAATTCCATCAAATGCCATGATTTATTTTATCCTCTCTTTGTTCTATCTTATAATATAAAAGGAAAGTCACTGATAGGCGACTTCCCTTCCCATTACTCCTCCTGGTTGTAAACACTACCCAATGAGCCAATCATACATTTCTTGATACTTCGATGCGGATACTTTCCATGAAAAGTCTGCAGCCATGGCTCTATCGATAATTTTATTCCATTCTCTTTTCTTATCATAAAAGATATGTTCTGCATATCGAATTGTCTTTAACATTTCATGTGCATTATAATTAATAAAACTAAATCCTGTTCCAACATTTTCATATTCATTATATGGTATAACCGTATCTTTCAATCCGCCTGTTTCGCGAACAATAGGCACCGTTCCGTAGCGAAGTGACATTAATTGACTTAATCCACAGGGTTCAAATAAGGATGGCATCAATAGGGCATCGCAAGCAGCGTACATCTTATGAGATAATCCTTCCGAGTAATATATATTTGCCGAAACCTTTTGATCGTATTTCCAATCAAAATGTCGAAACATATTTTCGTACTTCTCATCCCCAGTTCCTAAAATTACAATCTGAATATTATCTTGGCATAATTCATCCATAATATACGAGACTAAATCAAGTCCCTTTTGATCTGTTAGGCGAGAAACAATACCTATCACAAACTTTTTATCATCTAGCTGCAAACCAAGTTCCTTTTGCATTACTCGCTTATTTTTAATTTTTTCCTTCCGAAAGTTAATAGCGTTGTAAGGGTAATCAATTTCTTTATCTGTAAATGGATTATAAACATCATAATCAATTCCATTTACAATGCCTCTTAAGTCAAGGTCTCTAGCAATCATAAGTCCTTCCAATGATTCCCCATAAAATGATGTTTTAATCTCTTCCGCATAGGTTTTACTAACTGTCGTGATGGTATCTGCAAAAACTAAACCACCTTTCAAAAGATTTGCATCCTTATATGACTCTAATTTATCCGGCGTGAAATAATAGTCTGGTAATCCACTTAATTCCTGAATCGATTTCACATCCCATTTTCCCTGAAACTTCAAGTTATGAATGGTCATTACCGTTTTTACTTTATTCAAAAATTCATTACTTTGAAAGCGTTCTTTTAAATAAACTGGAATTAATCCTGTTTGCCAATCATGACAATGAATAATATCTGGCTGAAATCCGATGATTGGTAAAGAAGATAAAACTGCTTTTGAAAAATATATAAACTTTTCTATATCTTCGAATTCATTTGCACTGTATGGTTTTACCCCTTTAAAAAAGTACTCATTATCTATAAAATAATAGGTTACTTCATCCACAATTGCTTCAAATATACCAACGTATTCATTTTTCCAATGAAAATCCATATAAAAGTGGGTTTTATATACCATACATTCTATTAAACTTTCATTGATACATGCATACTTTGGCAGGATAACTCTTACATCAAAATATTTTTTATCAATATATTTAGGTAATGATCCAACAACATCTGCTAAACCACCCGTCTTTACAAAAGGTACCCCTTCAGAAGCAACATATAATATATTTTTCATGGTTTGTCCTCCATTTATTATATTTACATATAACATTATACATCATTTCCTTGTTTATTAATAGTATTAATTTCTGTATAGAAGTCGAATCTTATCCGCAATTAGTGCAATAAACTCGGAGTTTGTTGGTTTTCCTTTTCCCGTGTTTATGGTATATCCAAATAGTGCATCTAGTGTTTCCATTTTTCCCCTGCTCCACGCCACTTCTATTGCGTGTCGGATTGCTCTTTCCACCCTACTTGGAGTAGTTTGAAACCTTTTTGCAATGGTTGGATACAATACTTTAGTAATAGAGTTTAGCATATCTATATTCTCCACTGACATCATAATTGCTTCTCTTAAATATTGATATCCTTTAATATGTGCCGGAACTCCAATTTCATGAATCATATCAGTCACATCTTTTTCTAAATCATGCTCTTTTTTCACCAATGCTTTTGGCTGTTCATACAGCTCCTTTTGACGATCTGTTTCTTTTGACGGTACTGTAATCATTATTTGAAATTCTTTATCTTTGCTCAATAAATCTGCTAGTATTTTAAACATTCTTTCGTTATCTTCTTTTGTTATGACATTTAGTTGTTCCATAAAAATCCTCCATTCTTTTGATTATAGCAACATTTGGTAGAAACTATTATTGCTTTCTATATTCTACCAATTGTCGCTGAATTTCATTATAATAGAGTATCGTTTTATGGCACAACACTTACTCATCGCATCAAAATCATATTTTCGATGAAAGTCCCATATCCTCTTGTTGCATCTTTTACCAAAACATGCGTCACTGCACCTATTAATTTATCATTCTGAATGATAGGACTACCGCTCATTCCTTGTACAATTCCACCTGTTATAGCAAGTAAACTTTCATCCGTAACCTTAAGCGTAATACCACGATTTTTGTTGTCGTTATCAAAGTTAATTTCAGTTATTTCAACATCATAAAGTTTTGGTGTCTCATCTATACAAGCAAGTATTTTTGCTGGTCCAATTTCTATTTCTTGTTTTAGTCCGATACTCATGGGTTCCATCACTACACTCTCTAATAATGATGCACTACATTTTCCAAAAATACCTTGATTCTCATTTACTTCTATATTGCCAATAATATTATCCTGGGTATATCGTATAATACCTGTTAATTCACCTGGGCTACCATTTTTTCCTTTTGTAATAGAAATAATCTCTGTGTTATATAGATTTCCCATTTCTAGTTTCATTAATTGTGATGTATCTGTATCATTAATGCCATGTCCCAAAGCCCCAAAGGAATAATCTTCACTAATAAATGTCATCGTTCCGACTCCTTGGGCACTATCTCTAATCCAGATACCCACTTTATACTCGTTAGATTGATTTAATATAGGCTGAATTCGAATATCAAATATCTCTTCCTTTCGATTTACCGTAAGTATCACTTGCTCCCCATTGCAACTTCCAATCTTATCCATAAAATCTGTTTTGCTTGTGACTTCTTCATAATTTATTTTTGTAATATAGTCTCCTTCTAATAAAAGATTATCAGAGGGGGAATATTCCATTCCATCCATTCCCAGAAATGTTCCAACATCAATTACTAAAATTCCTGCTGTCTTCACATAGATTCCAATTGGAAACCCAGCAGGAATAACCTTGAAATCTTTAATTACTTCAATTTCAACACTTTTAAAAGGAATAATTCCAAAAAGTTTAAAATTGATTTTATAATTATTTTCTTCTTTGGCAAAAAAAGTGACTGAATTTTCAAGATTTATATATAAAGATTCCACATTCTCTGATTTTGCATTTCCACTTGTTTCCACCATTTCAGGGTATGCCACTCCACTTAAAGGAACCTTTAAGTCTATATCTTGCAAAACACCTGCCTTTATCTTTATGGTATCAGGAGTTTTTCTCCAAACATCTAAGTACATTACAAATCCTATGGTTGCGATACTAATTCCTAATAAAACAACTAAAATACTACGGTAGATTTTCCATCGTTTCATTTTATTCATTCTTTATTCTCCAATCTACCAATTAAGGTTCATCATTTAATATATTTCAAAAAAAGAAAGACACCGTAATGATGTCCTTCTTAGTATGTGATGTTTTTCAAAAAATACCTTTATGATTGTTTCGATTTAATTGCCAAATCTTTCATTTCTTTTGCATTACTTCTTACGATATCTGTAACAGTATCACTTCCTAGCAATCTTGAAAGTTCCTCAATGATAACTTCTTCCTTAATCTCAGAAATCGAAGTTGTAGTCACTTTGTTTTTCGTGTTTTTTTCTATTATAAAATGACTATCTGCCATTGCTGCGATTTGCGGCAAATGAGTAATACAAATGATTTGATGACTTTTCCCTAATAATCCAAGTTTTTGGGATACTTGCCATGCAGTTCTTCCACTAATTCCTGCATCTATTTCATCAAATATTAATGTCTTATGAAACTCTGCCTCTGCAAGTATTGTTTTCAAAGCCAGCATGATTCTAGAAAGTTCACCACCACTTGCAACGTGGCTTAAGGGTTTTACAGGTTCGCCGGGATTTGTTGAGATCATAAACTCTACATCATCAAATCCAATACTAGAATATTTATTTGTATTTTTAGTAACAATAATTTCAAAGGATACATCAATAAAGCTTAGTTCCAATAAGGAATCTCTTAATTGCCTCTGTAAGATTACTGCAGTTTTACTTCTAATTGCTGATGCGACTTCACAGGAATTAGATAATTGTTCTTCTAACAACGTTACCTTTTTTTCCAATGTTTCTTTATAATTTTCATAATCAAGTAATTGTTCCAACCTTTTAGTTTGTAGTTCTTGATAGCAAAGGATCTCTTTAATGGTGTTTCCATATTTAGATTTCATATGGTTAATGGTATTAAGCCGTTCTTCTGTTGTGTAAAAATCACTTTCATCAAATTCTAGCTCCAACATATATTCTGCCAAGGAACGATTAAAATCATTCAACAAATCTTCAATTGTAGTGAGTTCTTCTACAAAACGTGACGTGCTCTCATCCATTAACGAAATACTTCTAATCTCTTTAAGGGCCCTACCTGTTGTATTCCCTGCTCCCTCCCCCGTTTCATTTCCAGTTAGCCTGTAAACAATGGATATCCCTTCCATAATCTTCTTGCCGTTCACCATACGTTTATACATTGTTTCCAACGTAGTATCTTCATTTTCTTTTAAATTCGCATTTTCAATTTCCGTACATTCGAATGTACGTAAAGAAATCTCGCGATTGCGTTCTGTTTCATCCCATTGAGAATCCTCTAATTCTTGTACAGCTTCTCTATAATGTTGATATTGTTCCTTGATTTTATCTTTTATATTTGTTAGTTCTTGACCTGCATACTGATCTAAAACTTCTAAATGTTTCTTTTTGTTTAACAGTGTTTGATTATCATGTTGTCCATGAATATCAATTAAGATTTCCGATAAATCTTTTAACTGTTTTGCACTTACCAATTCTCCACACACCTTACAGACACTTCGTGTAGATGAAATTCTTCTTTGTAAAATCAATGTCCCATCTTCTTCCATGGGTATTTCCATTACACGAATCGCTTCTGTTTGATCTTTCCTAAGCCCTGAAAAAACCAATTCAATAAGGGCATAGTCAGCCCCCGTACGAATCATTTCTTTATCCGCTTTGGATCCTAGCGCAAGGTTAATTGATCCAATAATAATAGATTTACCAGCCCCAGTCTCCCCTGTAAGGATATTAAGTCCATTTTTAAAAACTACCTCCGACTCGTCAATAAGTGCTAAATTTTTAACGTGTAAACTTTCTAGCATGTCTACTCTCCTTATGTATCTCTCCAGATATCTTGCCCACACACGAACCATGGATACGAAACATTCTTATAACATTTAACTACCTAATACTTCCTGTATTTTTTCCATACTACTAACGGTATCATTTGTTGTTCGTACGGCTATCATAATCGTATCATCACCTGCAATACTACCTACTATTTCCTTTAGTTTCATAGCATCAATTGCTGTAGCAACAGCCATTGCCATTCCAGCCACTGTTTTAATAACAAGAATATTTTGAGCCATATCCATGGAAACAAATCCGTCCTTTAATACGCGAATATATTTATCACTTAGATGTTTGTCTTCGCTTTTTAAAGAAACATACTTTTGATGCCCATTACCTGCAGATACTTTTGAAAGCTTTAACTCCCTAATATCCCTAGAAACAGTTGCCTGGGTTACTTGGTATCCATCATTTTTCAATACTTCTGCTAGTTCCTCTTGTGTTTCAATCTCATTTTGTTGGATTAATTGAATTATCTTTTCCTGTCTGCTTTTCTTCATACTAGGACTCACTCATCTTTTTGTGTAAGACTTCTAAAAAGCTTACTTTGTTTAATTTAATGATCTTTGTTTCTTTCTCTGATTTTGTAATTTTTATCCTATCCCCTGTAGATAACTTTACACTATGATTACCGTCGAAATTGACTTCTACTTCCTGAATATTGCCTGCTTTTCCTTGCCCTATTTCAATTTCCACAATATCCTCTGGAGAAAGAACGATGCTTCTGGTATTTAACGTATGGGGACAAATTGGTGTAATTACCATGAGCTTCGCTTTTGGTTCCACAATTGGTCCTCCCGCTGACATATTGTAGCCTGTTGAGCCCGTGGGGGTGGAAACAATAATACCATCTGCACTATATCCTTTTAAAAATTGTCCATTTACATAAATATGAAAGTGAATAACTTGCAACGAACCATATCTAGACACCACAATATCATTTAGGGCATAGGTCTGGCTTGCACTTTTACCCAGTTGTCTAATATCACCTCGTAGCATCATTCTTGGTTCTATTTCAAATTCATCATTAACCAGATTTTCTAATGCATTTTCTAAATTCGAAATATCAACTTCGGCTAAATAACCTAATGTTCCTAGATTAACACCCAAAAGTGGAACATCAAGTTCCAAAGTATCGCGTGCTGCTTGTAATAATGTTCCATCTCCACCAAGTACTAAAATACAATCCACATCACTTGGTATCTTTTCCGGATTTGTATAGGAATCAATAACTTCCTGTTCCTTCTCATAAATGCTACATTTCTTGTTATGAGATTCTATAAACTGTTGGATTCGATTTGTAATTTCCATATTTTTATCTTTCGGATCATTGGTAATAATATAAAAATGCTTCATATTTATAACTCCATTATTTATCCTACATTTTACAACGTGCTATGTGCACGATCTACTATTGCATCAATAAGTTCATTTTCGTTACCATCCTCAATAGAATTCATGATACTCTTTTGAAGAAATACTAAGTATTCGATGTTTCCTTCTGGTCCTTTTATGGGAGAGTAATCAAGATTTAACACAAGAAACCCAACCTTTTTTGCAAAACAAATAATTTTTTCAATTACTTCCTTATGTATTTCAGGTTCCCTGACAACGCCTTTTTTTCCAACTTTATCTCTGCCTGCTTCAAATTGAGGTTTAATAAGACATACCATTTTCCCATCTTCCCTTAACAGATTTCTTGCTGGTTCCAAAATCTTTGTTAATGAAATAAACGAAACATCTACGGATGCAAAATCCAAGCAATCAGCAATATCCTTTGGAACCATATAACGAAAGTTCGTTTTTTCCATGCAAACCACTCTCTCATCGTTTCTTAATTTCCATGCAAGTTGGCCATGCCCTACATCCACCGAATATACTTTTTTTGCTCCATTTTGCAACATACAATCGGTGAACCCACCAGTAGAGGCACCAATATCCATGCAGATAGACCCTTCTAAGTTTAGATGAAAGCTCTCCACTGCCTTTTCCAATTTCAAACCACCACGGCTTACATATTTTAAGGGATTCCCTTTCACTTCAATTTGAATCTTTTCTTCATGAAACATAGTCCCTGCTTTATCTTCCCTTTGTCCTAATACAAAAACATTACCGGACATGATAATTGCTTTTGCTTTTTCCCTTGATTCAGCAAATCCTTGTTTTACTAGAAGATTGTCTAAGCGCTCTTTCATTATTTTCTCCAAAACTTAGTTTTATTTTTATATTTAAATGGTCCGAAACTTCAATATTTTAGATACAATAGAATCAGCGTCAATTCCCACTTCTTTTTTAAGTAAATCAACATTTCCATGTTCTACGTATTCATCCGGTATGGTAATTTGCATAACCGTTATTTTCTTTGTTTGAGTTTTGTATATATCATCTATATAATCCCGAACTCTTTCTCCAAAACCACCACTTGCAACGTTTTCTTCCATGGTAACAATAAAATCATGATGAACTAATAACTTTGAAATTCCCTCCTTGTCAATTGGTTTCACAAATCTTGCATTGACAACAGTGCATGCAAGCCCATGTTCTTTTAATTGTCTTTGAACTTCTAAGGCTATCTTTACCATACTTCCAACTGCTAGTAAAGCAATGTTCTCTTCTAAATATAACATTTCACTTTTTTGATATTCGATTTTCGCCCTGAACTCTTGTAATCCGTCATAGGCTTCGCCTCTTGGATAACGAATTGCAATTGGTCCATTAAAATCTACTGCAAACTTTATCATGTCTGACAATTCCCATTTATTCTTTGGTGCCATAATGTGCATATTGGGAATGGATGATAAAAACGATAAATCAAAAATCCCTTGATGCGTTTCACCATCACTGCCAACTAATCCTGCCCTATCAATGGCAAATACCACTGGCAAATTTTGTATACAAACATCATGTAATATTTGGTCATATGCTCTTTGCAAAAATGATGAATAAATAGCCACAATAGGAATCAATCCTCCCGCTGCTAATCCCGCTGCAAAGGTTACGGCGTGTCCTTCTGCTATGCCCACATCAAAGAACCTGTCCGGATACATATTATGAAATCGCTTTAGTCCTGTTCCATCTGGCATTGCTGCCGTAATGGCTACAACCTTTTCATTTCTACTACCCATTTTACACATCACTGTGGAAAAGACATCTGTATAATTTGCTTTTGTTCTCTTTTTTGATGGAATACCTGTTGTTATCTCAAAAGGTTCTGCACCATGAAATCTAGCAGGATGTCTCTCTGCTGGACCATAACCTTTTCCTTTATCTGTCAAAATATGAATGAGTACCGCATTTTTGCATCTCTTTGCTTCATAAAATACTTTGATCATTGCTCCAATATCATGTCCATCTACAGGTCCTAAATATGTAATCCCCATATCTTCAAAAAACATTCCCGGTATCACCAATTGTTTAAAGCTACTTTTTGCTCTACGTATACTTTCCACAACAGAATCACCATATTTAGGAACTCCACGAAGTCTATTATAGATACCTTCTTTTAAACCCAAGTATTTATCTGCAGTACGAATATTGTTAAGATATTTTGACATGCCACCTACATTTTCTGAGATAGACATATTGTTATCGTTAAGAACGATTATAAAATTAGTATCCAAACGGGAAGCATTATTTAAAGCTTCATAAGCCATTCCACCAGTTAAGGAACCGTCTCCTATTACAGAAACAACCGTATGGTTTTCCCCTTTAATATCCCTGGCTTTCACAAGACCAAGTCCTGCTGAAATGGATGTTGAACTATGTCCTGTGTCAAAACAATCGCATTTACTTTCTTTTCTTTTTGGAAAACCACTCATTCCTCCAAACTTCCGGAGATTTTCAAATCCCTCTTTTCTTCCTGTTAATAATTTATGGGTATAAGACTGATGTCCTACATCCCAAATTATTTTATCTTTAGGAAAATCTAGGAATAAATGAAGTGCCATCGTTAATTCTACTGCACCAAGATTAGAACCCAAATGTCCACCCGTTACACTGATTTTATCAATTAGAAACTTTCTTATTTCAATAGCTAGTTCATCGTAATCATTTACATCTATATTTTTTATATCATTTTCTTTCTTGATTTGATCAAGAAGCATTATGCTATTCCTCCACGCTTAAATCATCACATTATTTTTCCCTTTGAACAAGATCTAGAATTAAAGCGTTTAAAAAATCGCCTTTACCCTCTAAACAATGAAATAATTCTAAAGCTTCCTTAGAAACTTCTTCCACTTTTATTTTCGAATATTCCAGCCCTTTTAAAGCAACATATGTCATTTTATTATTCTTTATATCACTTCCTATTGGTTTCCCCAGCACTTCCAGACTACTAGTTACATCCAAAATATCATCTCTAATTTGAAAGGCTATTCCAATATTGTAGGCTATCTTTTCTATTTTCTTTACCACATCATCCTTGGCACCCGCTAAGAGAGCACCTATCATCATAGCACTTTGAATTAAAGCGGCTGTTTTATTTTCATGAATAAACAGAATTTGATCTTCTGTGAGAGTGATATCTCGCTTCTCTGCTTCCACATCAGCGGTTTGTCCACCAATCATTCCATAGATTCCAGCTTTTTGTGCTAATACCCGCAATGCTTTCCCTATATTTTCATGATTTTCATTTATATCATATGCTTTTAGTGCAGTTTCAAACGCTAAATTCAAAAGCCCATCTCCTGCTAAAATTGCCATTGCTTCTCCGTAGACAACATGTGTAGTCTTATTTCCTCTTCGGTATTCGTCATTATCCATTGCAGGTAAATCATCATGAACAAGGGAGTAGGTATGAATCATTTCTAAGGCAACCATAAAGGGTTCTACAATTTTCCCTGTTCCTCCAAGCATTTGAAAAGTTTCAACCATTAATATCGGACGAAGTCGCTTGCCCCCCACTCTCATACTATAATTCATGGCTTCTATCACTGTTTTTTGATATCCTGATTCCTCAGGTAAATACTCTTCTATTAATAATTCTATATTTTTGACCTTTTGCAACAGTTCTTCCTTAAAATTCATCAAGTTCACCATCTTTATTTAATATCATTACCTTCTTTTCAACTCGATCAATCATTTGATTGCAGTACTGTAACGTTTCCATTCCCGCTTTATAAGCTTGAAAGGAAGCTTCCAACGTAATATCTTCGCACTCTAATTCTTTCACAGTTTGTTCTAATTTTTTAAATGCTTCTTCAATAGATAATTCATCCAATACTTCATCTTTTTTACTATTATTAGACATACCATTATCTCCTTATTTTCACTTTTGATAAGACCTTTGCCGAAATACTTCCATTTTTCATTTCTACTACTATATTATCGCCAATATTAACTTTATTTATATCAACCAAACTCTTACCCGTCTCATCAGAGACAAAACTTAAACCTTGGTTTAACTTATCTATTGGTGATAATCCTTTTAACTGTTGAATATAGATGTCTAGCATATGTCTTTTTCGTAAAAGTAATGCTTCCATGGCATTTTGTAGTTGATCTTCTATCTTAATAACATACGTTCTTTTTTCTTTAATTTGATTCTCTGGACTTAAATATTGAAGTCGCGTTTGTAAGTTTTCTAACTTTGTTTTTTTTCTTTGTAAAACTCTATGATAGGATTTATACATATTTTGCTCATATATAGTAAACTTTTCTGTTAGAGTCGCATATTCGAATATGGATAATTCTGCTGCGGCGGAAGGAGTGGGTGCTCTTAGATCTGAAACAAAATCGGAAATCGTGATATCCGTTTCATGTCCAACGGCTGAAATAATTGGTGTTTTACAGTTAAATATAGCTTGTGCAACAACTTCCTCATTAAATGCCCACAAATCTTCTAAAGACCCACCACCTCGACCGATAATGATGGTATCTACTCCGATTTGATCTAATGCTCTGATTCCATTTACAATACTTTGTGCTGCTTGATTGCCTTGAACGATTGCTGGGTATAAAATAATTTGTATATAAGGGTTTCTTCTTGCGGCAATATTTATAATATCCTGTACTGCAGCTCCGGTAGGTGCCGTAACAACTCCAAGCTTTTTTATAAATCTAGGAATAGGTAATTTATAATCTGCTGAAAACATACCTCTTTCTTCCAGCTCTCTCTTTAGTCGTTCAAACTTTTCGTAAAGTTGTCCTTCGCCTTCTAACGAAATCCCTTTTGCATATATTTGATATTTTCCATCTCTCTCAAAAACATCCACATTTCCTGATACGACAACTTGCATACCTTCTGTTAGTCGAAAAGAAAGTCCTTGTCGACTAGAAGCAAACATAACACAACTCAATGTCCCTTTTGCATCTTTTAGTGTGAAATAAATATGTCCTGAAGAATGATATTTACAATTACTTACCTCACCCTTAACTGATAAGGAATGGAGCATAAAATCTTGTGCAAACATGTTGCGTATATAGGAGTTTATCTGTGCTACGGTATAAACATTTTTCATATTCAATCTCTACTTTGCTTTCACGAATCATACACAAAACTATTTTTTTGCAAATTTGGCTAGTACACCATTTACAAAGCTTGCAGATTCATCTTGTCCAAATTCTTTTGCAAGTTCCACTGCTTCATTAATAGCAACTCCCGTGGGTATATCATCATCAAAATTTATTTCAAAAATTGCTAATCGAATTATCGTTAAATCTACCTTTCCCATTCTTGTAGATTTCCAACCTTCTGCTTTATCATCAATCAATTTATCAATTTCATCAATATTTACTAAAATTTTTTCTAATTTATCAATAATATATGTTTCATCTTTTTCATTCGAACTATTTTCACCATCTTCAAAAAATAATGATAGTTGTTCTGGCATCTCGTCCTTTTTATTAAATTCTAAACGAAATAATAATTTGAATATCTTTTCTCTAGTTGCTCTTCTACTCATTTAAGTCTTTCCTCTAAATATACTTGAAGTGCCTTCTGTCAACGCAAAAGGCACCCACCTATTTTTTATCTATTTTATTTTACTTACTTTTCCCCATATTAACTCCTGCAATACGGATATTTACATCCATCACTTCAAGACCTGTCATATTTTCGATTGAAGCTTTTACTTTTTCTTGCACTTTTCCACAAGTACTTGGAATATTAAATCCATATTCCATAGTTACAGCCAAATCTATTTTTACCCTTTTTTCAATTACTTCGACTTTTACGCCTTTTGTAAGGTTTTTCATGCCTACCTTACTCATTAATTCATTGGTAATATTTCCAACAAGTGCAGAAACTCCGTCAACTTCCGTTGCTGCTAAACTTGCTATCATCGCTACAACATCATCTGCAATTTGTACTGCACCAATACTTTCTTTTTCCTGCAATACAAAAATACTTCTATCATTATCTTTTTCCATATGGTATTCCTCCATTCTTTGCCACTAATTATATCAAAATACAATATATTTGCATAGCCTTTATTCATTTTATAACCAAAAACTAAAACTTAATTGTTCCAGGCTACTTGTATAAGAAACCGAATTCGAATTCTGCAAGTAACTAAAAATTTTCGTATCCGTAATTAATAACTTTTCTAACCCACGATATACTTCATCTGATTCACATTTTAACGTTACATAAGGTTGTCCTTTTGCATATGCGTTTGAAAATAATTGCTTTATCTTTTCCTCATCTGCCCATGTGAAATAACACCCTTCTCTCACATAATAATTAGCATCCATTAAATTACAATATGGCATCGTAATTAAATTGTCGATCACATGAGTCTTACATAATTGATTTGTTGTTACACAGAGATAATCATAATTTATGGTAGGTGTTGATCCACTTACATTTGTTCCATTACTGTCTTCTAGTGTATAAAATGCATCTCCCCAAGTTGTGTCTACATAATAATAGGCCTTATCGATATTTACTAAGTTCCACGCATGCCCCTCTCCAGAATTAATAACATATCCAGTAACAAGTGTAGTGGTCACGCCCAATCGATTTAATAAATATTGTGTTGCTTTTGCATATCCTTGGCAAACTGATTCACCATAGATAAATACAGAGCATATATTTTGATTGTCTGGTGCCTCCAAATTATAATTTGTATGGGCAATTAAATATTCATAAATATACTTTACTTTTTCATAAGAACTACTACCGGTGGGGATTCCATTTATGCATGTATTTACATATTGCTCCATTTGAACTTTTCTAGATGCTACTTCCTCTGTGCTATATAGATATGTTCCAGTAAAAGTAATTCTGTTTAATTCATCGTTAATTGTATGTTTCGTATATGCATAACCCTGAACATGAAAAATTTCCGGATGATCTGCCAACACGCATTGAAACACAAAATCGATCTGATTGGTATCTTTACTTGAAACAACAATATCCTTAGCATTATTTACTAATATCATATATATTTCAGCATATAAAACTCTATCATCCTTACTTAATGAATCAAAATAATAATTCCCGATTTGACTGGAAATAAAAGTACGGATAGTAGCATCTGACATTCCTATTTCTTCTCTTGCTCTAGTCTCTTCCGTTGTTGCCGCGCTAGTCGTTGTGACTGATTCATCAATCACCTTTTCAAGAACAGGAATTTCCTCTTTGGCATATTCTCTATCAACTGGTGCTTTCACTAATAAATTACTGCTAACAGTACTGGGTTTGTCTTCCGTAATATCAGTAAAAATCTCTTGTCTTTCCTTGCCATATTGACAGCCTACTAAACAAAGAACCAATAAGCAAATACCTGCAAATCTTTTTTTCATTTTATACCCGTCCAAATTCCGAAAGAACTAAGCCCTTATTACGATCCAATGTCATACCGATACTCCAAGAATTAGTGAATAAGAGTAGGGGGTTATCTTTCAAATCTTTTATTTTTTTCATATCCGAGGTACCAGTCAATTTATTTAAATCAATTCCTTTATTTTCGATCCATCGAATATACTCGTAGGGAAGATGATCCAATTTAATTTCCACATTGTATTCATGTTCTAATCGATATTTTAAAACGTCAAATTGTAGCACACCTACAACACCAACAATGATTTCTTCCATTCCTGTATTAAATTCTTGAAATATTTGAATTGCACCTTCTTGGGCTATTTGAGTAACCCCTTTTAAAAATTGCTTTCTTTTCATGGTATCTATTTGTCTTACCCTGGCAAAGTGTTCTGGCGCAAAAGTAGGAATTCCCTCATATTGAATTTTTTCTTTTGGCATACACAAGGTATCTCCAATAGAAAAAATTCCAGGATCAAATACCCCGATAATATCTCCTGCATACGCTTCACTTAAAATCTTTCTTTCACTTGCCATAATTTGTTGTGGTTGTAACAGTTTCATTACTTTATTTCCTTGAACATGTTTTACTTCCAACCCCGAATCAAATTTTCCAGAGCAGATACGCATAAATGCAATCCTATCCCGGTGAGCTTTGTTCATATTTGCCTGAATTTTAAAAACATAGGCAGAAAAGTTGTTTTCTACTGGATCAATTATTTCATTTCCGGATTTTCTTGGCAATGGTTTTGTGGCCATTCTTAAAAATTGTTGTAAAAAAACTTCTACGCCAAAATTAGTAAGGGCTGAACCAAAGAATACTGGTGTCAACTCTCCTCGTCTTACCTCTTGCAAATCAAACTTTGCACTAGCATTATCTAGTAAATCTATTTCTTCCTCAAGCTGATGTAGAAAGTCTTGTCCCACATATTTTAATAATTGTTCCCTGTCTGCAATAGGAATTATTTTTGTTTCTCCTTCTTTAGTGCCCTTTTCTGTTTCTCCATATGAAACAACATATTTATTCTCTCTATCGTAGATCCCTTTAAAATTTTTGCCTGAACCAATAGGCCAATTCACTGGACAAGTGGAAATACCCAGCTCATTTTCAATCTCATCAAGAAGTTGAAACGTATCAAGGGAATCCCGATCCAATTTATTAATAAAAGTGAAAATCGGAATCTTACGCATAACGCAGACTTTAAACAATTTCTTTGTTTGAGCCTCCACACCTTTTGAAGCATCAATTACCATTACTGCAGAATCTGCAGCCATTAATGTACGATAAGTATCTTCCGAGAAATCTTGATGTCCCGGTGTATCTAAAATATTAATACAACATCCAGCATAATTAAATTGCAAAACCGATGAAGTAACCGAAATACCTCTTTCCTTCTCTATTTCCATCCAATCAGAAACAGCATGCTTACTCGTTGCCTTTCCTTTTACACTCCCTGCCAAATTAATAGCGCCTCCATATAAAAGAAATTTTTCCGTCAATGTTGTTTTACCTGCATCTGGATGGGAAATTATAGCAAAAGTTCTTCTTTTATTTATTTCATTTGCATAGTTACTCAAATTTTCATATCCTCCGTATCGTTCTATAGCATAGTTTTCCCATTTATGTGGTAATGAAACTCCCTATTTCATGTAATATCCAAACTATAAATCATCGCTTTCTTATAATTTGACATGAAAAAAGAAGAACTGGTTGATGCTGATGCCAAAGTATTTTAACTTTTCTCACCCTATTTTCAGCATCATCCATTTCTCACACAATCTAAAACAATTGAAAACGATCCTTTCATTCTCTTATCCTCGCTTCTTTTGTCTGATTCCACAATTATTATAAGTTTATCATATTTTTAATATTATGGCATTATATTCTTTGAAAACCATTTAAAATATGTAATCTATTGTAATCTATTTGTTTTTTGATACTGGTGTAATAATGATATTTTCACCACTTATTTCTGTTTTTCTTTTTACGATATCTTCAATTTGTGCTCTATGTGCATCGGATAATGTAGTTGCATTAATCATTACATCAACCATACCATTGCTTATACTAACAACAACATCTCCAAATCCTTTTGCTTCTAATAATATTTCTGCTGAAGTTTCCTTTTCAGCAATATCCGTTAATTCTATCATTTTATCTATTGCAACTTGTTTTTGAGTGTCCATAATATTCAGATTATCGATTATTTGCATTAGTGTTTCTTTATTTTTCGCTCTAGTTTGTTCCTTCAAAAGTTTCGCTCCAGAAAAAGTATTTACTCCAGTTGCTGCTGTAAAGATTGCTTCACCCGGAATCTCATCAACTGTAAAACCCTCTTGTTTGTCTGCTGTGTTTATTGCTACTTCCGCCATATCTTCATCTAAATAATTTGCAGCTATTGCGTCTACTTCAGAATCAAGACTGTTAATATCGGTAATTGAGTTAGCCTGTTCCATATCTTCATCAGAAATATCAAGTACACTCGAACTTTCCAAACCATCATTATCTAATTGAGATTGGCCCATCAACAATTCATCTGTATCTTCATATTCTCCCGTTAAAGCTATACCATCATCACTATTGACCGGAAGAAACTCTTCGTCATCAAGTTTACGTCCAGCGAAACTTAAGTACCCTGCAATAACAAGCATTAATGCTAAAGCTGTAATCATAATTTGATTTCTTTTCAGTATTTTCTTCACTATAATTCCCCTTTTCTTATTTATGATTTCATTTTAACTACTTTAATTTTATGTGCCTCAATGCCAAATAATGCCTGAATTATCTCAGTAATATTTTTACATATGGTATCATTCCCTCCACCTGCTGCAATTACCACAACTCCAGATATATCAGGTTGAATAGTCTTGACTACATAAGGGTTCTTATTTCCTTCTGAATCCGTGATATAAACAGTGCTTTCATTGATTGTTGCATCTGTTATCGTTCTTGTTCCTCCATCGGAATCTATTTCGTATGAATTACTTTGTATACTGGGAATATCTTTTTCCAAAATTTCTTCCTTCGAAGCATGAATTGTAATCATAACCCTCACTTTACCTACGCCTTCCATATTCGAAAGTATTTCCTCCAGCTTTTGTTCCATTTCATTGATATAAGTATCTGTGGTATTCACCCCCTTATTACCCATTGACTTCGTGATTGTCTCTTCGATTTCTTTCGTCTCAACATTTTTATTAGTGCCTGTTGATTGAGCTATATTAGCTTTAGGAGTTCCCGTTGGAATAACAACCACCAGAAAAAGGATCCCAAATAATATTAATATGATAAAACTATCTTTACCCAACTTCTGATTTTTTTTATAGCCTTTGGCAAGGTCGAATATTTTACTCACTACAGATAACCTCCAAGTTACTTTCTTGAATTCCTAATTGTTTGGCAAAAAATTGCTGCAGTATATTTATCACTTCCTTATTATCAATATTTTCTATATTATTATTTTCACTGACTCCAATTTGAATCTTATTAATTTTTATCTTTTCCAAACTCTCAGTCGTCCTATTCATCGTAATAAGAAGATATGTATTATCTTCTACCATTTGAATTTCAACCTTACTAACAACATAAAAATTGAAAATATAAGAGTTTTCAGTTAACGCATCCTTTTTATTAATTTCTTGAATTGCATTGTTTAAACTGGATTTAACTTTTTCTTCTGTTTCTTTTATGATTTCCTTATCTGAAACGTTTTTATTTAGCTCTTTTTTAAACTCTACGCCCCCTACAGCCTTATCATATTCTTTTTCAAATTCCCTTAATCTAGTTGCATAATCAAATTCTGCTTGGGAAAAAAACATTCCTCCTATTGGAATAATTACTAAGGATATAATCATAATTCCTACCAACATTCGAATATATCTTTCATAACTATTGTTTGGGCAAAAGTGAACAATGGTTTGCGATAAAATAATAAAGATACCCAATTTCTTAATCATTTCTATCACTTGATCTGCCATTTTTAAAATCCCCTATTTGTTGAAACTGCTACAATTGCAATAGTTATAAAAAATAGGGCTATTGAAGTAAGTGCCGTTCGAAAAAGCAAAAATCCCCCATCACCTACCCTATCTATACAACCTGTAATCCTCTTATCCGATACAATACCTATGATTGCTGCACATCCTTTCAAAATAAAGGCAATAAGCATGAGCTTACATAATGGCGCAACACAGATTACTATTAATAATAGGATTAATACAATACCAATACTATTTTTAATTAAGACTGCTGAACCATATACCACTTCTGTCGCGGTGTCCACAACCCCACCGATACCAGGTATGGCAGAAACGACTTTTTGAAGAACAGAAGATTTTACAGTATCAATAACAGGCGTTATCATTGACTGCAATATTCCAAAACCAGTGATCACCGTAAGGGAAGCATTTAATAAATATTCTGTTCCTTTTTTTATGATATCTAACATTTTAGCAAGACGTTCCTCTTCCATCATTCCGTTTAATATTGCCAGAAATACATAGCTATAAACTAACGGCAACAAAAATGCTACAAGTAGACTTTCCACTCCAAAAATAATACATAAAGTTAATTTATAGAAAGAAAGAGCTGTTAACTCTCCTGAAGCCATTCCTACTGATAAATAAAAAGTGGGGATTAATAATTTCATAAAGGCCACAATATTTTCTATTACTTCTTTTGTCACTGATACTGCATAGGAAAATATTTGAATTAATATTGTTACAAGTAATAAATAAACTAAATAATAACTAATATCTGAAATCTGATGATTCTTAAATATTTTGCTAAACTCTGCAAATAATGCAGAAATAATACCTAATAATAATACAGAAACTACAATACTTCTGTAACCATTTACTTCGTTTTTAATTTTATGTATTGTAATATCTTTTACAAATTCAATTTTTGATTGTAAATCACCTGACATAATACCTAAAACCATATCTTTAACTGAAATCGAATCATTTTGAAATAGACTTCCGATTTTGCTATCTATTTCACTAAAACTATATTCTTCTTCTAATTTATTTGCATCAGATTGCGTGGCATTTACCGATAATGTTGGGAAGAACAAAATCAATAATATAAGTATTATCCACAATATCTTTCTTATAACAAGATCGTCACTTCTATTTTTCAACAATACCCACCCCATATCTTTTAGCCTGAAAAGTTTTTTATTGTTTCAATTAATGCAAGTAATACTGGCATTCCAGAAAGTAGGATTGTTAGTTTTCCGAATATCTCAATTTGGCTTGCAACGGAACTATAACCAGAGTCTTTACATATCCCTGCACAAAACTCACAAACATATGTTATTCCAATTACTTTTAATAAAATTGCTAAATATTCCGATTGGTTTCCAAGAAGATTTTTCAAGTTGTTAACTTGTACCATTACCGCTTCTAGTCTTCCAATTGAGAACGTAAACACCATCAAACTAATTGCAAATCCTATATATATCCCATACTCCTGTTTTTGCCCTTTAAACTGTACTGCAAGCATAATTCCTGCTATTGCAAGTAATCCCAACTTTATTACATCCATATTCTTTTTCCCCTATAAACTAAACAGGTTTTGAATGGTTACGAATAAATCATATATGTAAGGAACGATCCAAGTTAACACTAAAATAAGACCCGCCAGACTTACTAGAAATGCATGTTCTTCCCTCCCGCTATGTTTTAATATCTGGCACAAAATAGTTACTAAAATCCCTACTGCAGCTATTTTAAAGATTATATATATGCTCATTGCCCCTCCTTAAGTACTTTTATATAAAAATAATGGTACACAATATACCACTCATAACACCTAGAGACACATAAATCTTACTTTTATTACGATACTCATTTTCCAAAAGATCAATTAACTCCTGCATTTTATCAATATAGAAACCTATTTCTTTGCATTGCATTTTTCCATCCTGAAAGCTTTCCTCCATAAATTGCATTAGTAAATCCATATCTTTATTCGTGATTGGTATTTTATCTCGCATTATAATCAAATTCCTTTTCCACACTTCACCAAATGGGTATCCACGATTTTCTATCATGTCCAAATTAATTTTTCCATATAATTTCAAATAGGGTTCTTCTGCTCTTTTACTAATATTTTCACATGCTTCCTGCAATGTTGATTTGTGATACTCAACCTCATTTTGTAAATAAAAAAATAACTTTTTTATATATTTCAAATGATAAATTCGTTGTTTCATTTCTTTTTTTAAGCTTAACCCAAATCCAGTGGTTCCTAAAATTGTTAAGACAGCACCGATCAAATGAAGCATCTTTTCAACCTCCATATTACTCTTTTGATATCTCTTTCTACTTCTCAGTGCTAACCTTCTTGTGAAATTATGTTTGGCTCCCATAAAAAATCTTTATTATAGATTCCCTGCACAGTTCCAACCTTGTCCTTTTTTGAAAGTACCACATATCTCTCGAACACCTTATCTTTTAAAATAGAACTTAGAAACTCCTTTTCACGAACTTCTTCTAAACTTTCACCATGTATAGTGGCTACAATGCTACATCCACATTGAATTATTTGATGAAGTGCTTTGATATCTTCTAAACTTCCTAATTCATCAACTGCAATAATAACTGGTGACATGGAACGAATAAGCATAATCATTCCTAATGCTTTTGGACAAGCATCCAATAAATCTGTGCGCATACCCAAATTATTCCATACAGTACCTAAGTAACTTCCTCCTATTTCGGAGCGTTCATCAACTACTCCTACATTAACTCCACTTGCGTATTTTGTTCCATCTGATATATTTCGTATTAAATCTCTTAGTAACGTTGTCTTTCCAGCTCCTGGTGGAGAAATAATAAGTGTATTTAAAAACTTATGTTTTGAATACAGATTCGGAATGATATGGTCTGAAACACCAACTATTTCATGAGATACTCTAATATTCATAAAGGAAATGTTTTTAATCGTTTTGATACACTCATTTTCCAAAACCACTTGGCCTGTGAGTCCAATTCTATGTCCACCCTCCACAGTTAAATATCCTTGTTTTATTTCATCTTCAAATGCATATATAGAATATTTACAAATATGACTGAGAATCGCATTTAAATCTTTTTTTAATAATATAAATCCTTTACTTTTTTCCTTATGTACCGTTCCTTTCTCTGACAAGAAAAATTCATAATTATTAATATTCAAAATGACGGGTTGATTAACTCTGAGCCTAATTTCTTGTAATCCTTGTAAATATTCACAGCTTATAGAAAACATTTTCCTTAAATATTCAGGAAACAGTCCTTCAATTTCACAACGTCTAGTCATGTCCATCACCTCTTAAGAAAATATATGAATAGGTGGTAAAGTTATGACTACTTTTTTTAGATAAAAAAAAAGACCTGAATGATTTCAGGTCTTTTACTATATATTATTGTTGTTCTACATCTTTCATAGAGAAGCTTGTTCTACCCATTTTGTCCTTACCTAAGCATACAACTGTTACCATATCCCCGAGAGCAAGTACATCTTCTACATGATTAATTCTTTCTTTTGAAACTTTTGAAATATGAACCATTCCTTCTTTTCCCGGAGCAAATTCGATAAAAGCACCAAATTCCTTAATACTAATAACTTTACCCACGAAAAGTTGACCTTCAACAAAATCTGTTGTAATAATTTTAATCATTTCAATGGCTTTATCCATCATTTCTTTATCAGTTCCACAAACACTTACAGCACCTTCATCATTAATATCAATTTTAACACCTGTTTGTTCTATCAGTGCATTAATTGTTTTACCACGTTGTCCAACAACATCACCAATTTTTTCTGGGTTAATCTTAATTTGAACAATTTTAGGAGCAAACTTTCCTACTGTTTCACGAGCTTTATCAATTACTGGATTCATAATATCATTTAAAATAATGGTTCTAGCTTCTTTTGTTTTTCTAATTGCTTCTTCAACAACCGCTCTTGTTAATCCATGTATTTTAATATCCATTTGAATTGCTGTAATACCATCATTTGTTCCAGCAACTTTAAAGTCCATGTCCCCAAAGAAATCTTCCAATCCTTGAATGTCCGTTAAAACAATATAATCGTCATCTGTATCCCCTGTTACAAGTCCCGTTGAAATACCAGCAACCGGCTTTTTAATTGGAACACCTGCAGCCATTAACGATAAGGAGGAAGCACAAATACTAGCTTGAGATGTTGATCCATTTGATTCAAAGGTTTCAGAAACCGTTCTAATTGTATAAGGAAACTCTTCTTCGGTAGGTAGAACTGGAACCAATGCTTTTTCTGCTAACGATCCATGTCCAATTTCACGACGTCCTGGTCCTCTTGAAGGTCTCGTTTCTCCTACTGAGTAAGAAGGGAAGTTATAGTGGTGCATATATCTCTTTCTTGTTTCAGTCAAGTCTAACCCATCTATTCTTTGAGATTCTGATAACGGAGCCAGTGTTGTGATGGTACAAATTTGAGTTTGTCCACGTGTAAACATACCAGAACCGTGAACTCTAGGAATTAAATCAATCTCAGCCGCTAACGCTCTCATCTGGGTTACTCCACGACCATCGGGACGCTTATGATCTTTTAATATCATTTTACGAACAGTTTTCTTTTGATATTGGTATAATGCTTCTCCAAGAAGTCCAATCCATTCTTCATTTCCTGCAAAAGCTTCTTCTAACTTTGCTCTAATTTCTCTGATATTTCCTTCACGTACTTGCTTTTCGTCTGTGAATACTGCAACTTCCATTTCTTCTGGTGTTACTATTTCTTTCATTTTAGCAAATAACTCTTCAGGAATTGCGCAACTTGTATAGGTGTGTTTTGGCTTACCCACTTCAGCAACAATCTTTTCTGTAAATTCAATGACTGTTTGATTGATTGCATGAGCTTCATAAATGGCTTCAATCATTTTATCTTCTGTAACTTCATTTGCACCAGCTTCAATCATAATTACTTTCTCTTTTGTAGATGATACAGTGAGTTGTAAGTCTGATTTTGCTTTCTGTTCTGCATTTGGATTAATGACAAACTGTCCATCAATTAAACCAACTTGTGTTGTTGCACAAGGGCCATCAAAAGGAATATCTGAAATTGCTGTAGCAATGGCAGATCCTAACATTGCTGTTAACTCAGGGCTACAATCTGGGTCAACAGACATTACTAAGTTATTAAGTGTTACATCATTTCTGTAATCTTTTGGGAATAAAGGACGCATAGGTCTATCAATTACCCGAGAAGTAAGAACTGAATTTTCACTAGCTTTTCCTTCTCTTTTATTAAATCCACCTGGGATTTTACCCACTGCGTATAATTTTTCTTCATACTCTACACTTAGTGGGAAAAAATCAATTCCCTCTCTAGGTTTTTCTGAAGAAGTTGCTGTTGATAATACTGTTGTGTCACCAAAGTGCATTAACGCACATCCATTAGCTTGTTTACCAACTCGATCTACATCTACTGTAAGTGTGCGTCCTGCTAATTCCATTGTAAAACTTTTGTACATATTTTTTCTCCTTTTCAAAAATGGGATACAAGAAGCGTATCACCTGATTAATTGTTGAAGCAGAAGATGCCGAAACTACTGAAAAAAATATTACTTTCTTCTATTAATATCCTTTTCAGTGGTCTCGATGCCCTCTTCCGCCTTATTACTGACTGTGCTTTTTGTTGCAAGTAAAATTAAAAATAAAGAGCGGATAATGAATATCCGCTCCATACTACGCAAAAAGAAAATTACTTTCTAATTCCAAGTTTTTCGATCAAAGAACGATATCTTTCAATGTCAGATTTCTTTAAATAACCTAGTAAACCTCTTCTTTGACCAACCATCTTAAGAAGTCCTCTTCTAGAATGATGATCTTTTGGATGTAATTTTAAATGCTCTGTTAGTTCTGAAATTCTTGCCGATAATACTGCAATTTGAACTTCTGGTGAACCCGTATCACCAACACTTCTTGCAAATTCTTGCATAATTGCTGTTTTCTTTTCTTTTAATATCATTGTTATATCCTCCATTATTTTGATTCAGCCATCACTAAGTTAAAGGTCGGAGTTTCCTTAATCTGAGTTGAGGCTATTTTTATACTTGCCTAGTATACCATTAAATACTAATTGTGTAAACACTTCTATAAGAATTGATTTTCAAATGTTTTCCATATGTTTTTCGAATATCAGAAGAATTTAGAAAAGCCTTCTTGCACATGTTGGTGTTCTATAATTTATATTGGAAATCATAATTCCATTCTTGGGGCTGCTGGCATGAACTACTTGTCCATTTCCTATGTAAATAACGACATGATTGATGCCACTATTGTCTGAATAAAATACTAGATCCCCGGGCTTTAGTTCCGTTAGGCTTACGGATGTTCCATAACCCGATTGTGCCCTTGCTGAATGAGAAAGTGAAAAACCATATTTTTTAAAAATTGTTAAGGTGAATCCCGAACAATCCGCTCCATTTGTTAGACTGACGCCACCATATACATAAGGATTACCTACAAATTGGATTGCATACTCAGCAAGATTAATACCTGCATCTGTTACACCAACTCCATATTTTTCTTCCATGATTGTAAGCGCTGTTTTAAGTTGTTCTCCAACCTTAACATAATCTTTTGAGACATAACTCTCTTTTTCTTCAAAGATAACTTTTACCCAGTCATCGACTTCTTCCACAACTTCCAAACTAGTTCCATTTGCAACTAAACCTCTAACACCAGAATTTGTGGACGCTTCTTTTCTAATTTTTAAATTTTGTGCGGTAACCGTTGCTCTAAGAGTTGCAACTTCTTTGGCTTTCTCTATTGCAGTATCTCCAACGAATAAGTAATCCAAACTCACATAACCTTCTACTTTACCTGATTTAATCAAGGACCATCCATTTTCCATACTAATAATTTCACACCCAGCATCTTTAGGTAGCTTTCCCAAGATTTTACTAGTTGTATCTGGGTTCTCTCTAATATTTAAGTTTTCTGAAACATTGGCTACTCCAAGATTTGTAAAACCCCACAAGGAACTTTCCGGCTCCTCTGTTTCCTCTAGAGCAAAATCATTTTTTATTTCCTTTCCTCTAGTGCTATCTGCCATTAACTGTTGTATCTCTTCCTTGGACAGATGATCTAAAGAAGATAAAATTGTTTCCGCCCCAGCTGTATATTGAATTTTAGTTGAAAAATCAGCATATGAGATAGAACCCATTCCTATGACTGCCACTGATACGCCTATACCTATGCTTATACCTATGCCTATTTTCTTACATCCTTTTATCTTCATTTTAATCCTTTCGAACCCAATTCTCGTTTGATATATTACAAATTTGTTACGTTTATTACAATATAATTATATCAATGCACTTTCCTTATGTCAATGATTACCTATCTTTACCATACCACATATGATTGCCTATCTTTACCATACCACATAATGACTTGTCATTTCTATCCTTCCTAAAAAATGGGATGCCTTTGCAGCATCCCATAGATTGAAATCTTTTATTTATATGTTATGGAACTTTCTTCCTTGTTCCATATCCTTTTGCAATTGCTTGATAAGTTCCGAAATATCATCAAACCTAATTTCGCCTCTACTAAACTTTAATAATTTAACATCAATTCTTTTTCCATATAGATCCTCTGAAAAATCATAGATATATGTTTCAACTCCAGCGATATTTTCATCTGTTACGGTTGGTTTAATTCCTATATTTGTTAAACTATCATATTCTTTATTTTCGTATAAAACTTTTGAAAAATAAACTCCAAAGGGTGGCAACAACTTATTTCCAGCTGGAATTTGATTGACCGTTGGCATCCCAAATGTTCTTCCCAAACGTTTTCCATGGGCAACCTTTCCCGAAATACAATAAGGACTTCCTAAAAGCCGTGTTACATTTTCCATATTACCTGCTTGTACTTCTTCCCTGACATAGGTAGAGCTGATTTCCTTTTCATTAATGCAAACCTTATCAATAATACGAACCTGATATCCAAACTCCACTGCCTTGCTCTGAAGCATTTTCATATCCCCTCGCCCTTTATGACCAAATGAAATATCAATACCCGCAACAATAACAGCTGCATGAAGCTTCTTTACTAAAATTTCTTCTATATATAACTCCGGCTTAATAGCAGCCGTTTCTGTATTAAGTGGATATTCTATTAATATATCAATGCCCATTTCCATGAACATATCTCTTTTTTCAAATTTAGTTGTCAATTCTTTGGATTTGTCATTTCTAAAAAAAACCCCAGGTGAGGGATCGAAAGTAAATACAATTGTCTTTAGCCCTTGTTTCTTATAACGAAGTGCTTCATTAATTAATTTTTGATGTCCTCTGTGAATACCATCAAATTTACCAATGGCAACAGCCGTTTTACCTTCAATATGAAAATCAGTAGTACCAGCAATCAATTTCATAGTTACAAACCTCTCTACGTCAAAACATAGCTTTAAATAGTGGTAATTTATAAACTGTATTTAATAATGAGTTGTAACATCTTATTGGGGAAACATTTTTAACGGTTTCATACAGTTCTTTATGGAATCAAAGACATAAATAGCACAAAAATTACCATAATCATCATATATCCTAACTTGTTCTTCCTCTTCTAGTATCTCACATTCTCCTATTTCTAATTGATTTAAAAATAGTGAATTTCCATTATCTAAAAACTTTCGGAATTCTTTTTTAATTGACATTTTACGCAAATGCAAAAAAACAGAATCGACGGAATGAATTTCTTGTAAAAGTGCTCCACCATCATTCATCTCTTCAATTTGAGATAAAGTAAATGCATCTTTTAATTCAAAAATGGATGCTTTTGTCCGGATCAAAGCATTCATAGTGCCACCACATCCTAATTTTTCACCAATATCATAGCAAAGCGTTCTTATATAAGTACCTTTAGAACAGGCAACCCTAAATTTTACGATTGGTAAATTTAGTTCTAATATTTCTAGTTCTTCTATCACTAAAGGCCTTGCTTCCCGTTCAATTTCTATTCCAGCCCTAGCTAGTTCATATAATTTCTTGCCATTCACCTTTAAAGCAGAATACATAGGTGGAATTTGATGATAGGAACCAAGAAAAGACAGAATTGCTTGTTCTGCCTGGAGTGGTGTTATGTTAACTTCTTTTTTAGTTATAATCGTTCCTGTCATATCCTGCGTATCTGTAGTAATACCAAGCAAAAGTTCAGCGACATACTCCTTGCTTTTATCCGAAAGCATTTCACAAAGCTTCGTTCCATTCCCTAAACATACTGGCAAAACTCCTGTTGCTTCTGGATCTAACGTTCCTGTATGTCCGATTTTCTTCTGTTTTAAAATCCAACGAAGTTTTGCTACTACATCATGTGATGTGAAACCTTTTTCCTTATATACATTTAAAATTCCGTTTATCACTCACTGTTCTCCTAGACAACTATTTCTTCTTATGAGAGTTGTTTTTCAATATATTGAGATAAGTTATTAATTACATCATGAAATGTTCCATTCATTGTACATCCCGCAGCTCTTATATGCCCTCCACCACCAAAAAAGGTGGCAATTTCAGAAACATTCACAATATTATTAGAACGCATGCTCACTTTGTATTCTTGTAAGCCTGTTTCATACATAAATACTGCACATTCTATTCCTTTAATAATTCTTAACTGATTAACAATTCCGTTTAAATCCTCTGGCCCTACATGATAAAATTCCATCATTTTTTTATCAACCACACTAACAATACATTTTCCATCCATAAAACGAATACTTTCAAGTATTGCCCGACCTAATACCTGATTCTGAACATAAGTTTTTTCATAAAATGTTTCATCAATAATGCTTGAAAAAGGAAATCCAAAAGAAATGAGTTTTCCCGCAATTTCCATTGTCTTTTTTGAAGTATTAGAATATTGAAACACCCCTGTATCATGAATAATACCAATATAAATTGCTTTAGCAATTTCCATATCTAGTAATTCTTCATCAATCACATCAAAAATCAGTTCACAGGTGCTACTTGCATCTGTAACAATATAATTAACCATTCCAGTGCCATTAGCATTACTAATATGATGGTCAATATTAATAGTTTTTTTAGCCCTGTCAAAAAGCTCAACTGCTTCTCCAAGACGATCTTTTGAACAGTCTAACGCAATAAATACATCCATCGGTTCCACAGAAGCAATCGATGTTTTTATATTTTCAATCCCCTGAATACAATCGAAAATAGCAGCTGGTTTATCTAAATAAACTTCTACAATGACTTCTGGTAATGCTTTTCTTAAAAACAGATATAATGCCATGCATGCGCCAACACAGTCTCCATCGGGCCTTTTATGTCCACTAATACCAATGGTTCTAGCACCTTTAATTTCCTCTAATATATTAAACATTTTCACTTCACTTCTTCCTATAAATGAACTATAACTTGAATGATAACAGCTATTTTGTATCTTCTGCTACATCATCTCTTACAATATTCTTATTCACATCATCTATCAATTTTGACATATTGACACCGTATGCAATGGATTGATCTAAGATAAAGATGATCTCTGGAGTATTTCTAAGATTTATCTTTCTTGCTAATTGGCTTTTAATAAAACCAGATGCACTTTTCAAACCAGCCATTGTATCCAATCCTGATTTTTCATCACCAAGTACACTGATCCAAGCTTTACAAGTTTTTAAATCTGGAGCCACCTCTACCGCAAGCACGGAAGTAAAAGGGTTGATTCGTGGGTCTTTTATTTCTCCACGAATAATTTCAGCCAACACCTTTTGTACTTCTCCATTGATTCTAGTGTTTTTTACACTATTTTTTCTCATATTTTACCCTTTCAAATTTAGCGAGGTACTTCAACCATGATATAGGCTTCTACAATATCAAGTTCCTGAATTTGATCAAAGTCATCAAATACAAGACCACATTCGAATCCTGTTTTAACTTCTTTTACATCATCTTTAAATCTTTTTAAGGAACCTAAAACACCTTCATGAATCTGTGTACCTTGACGTGATATTCTAACTTTACATCCTCTTTTAAATTCACCATCAAGAACATAGGAACCTGCTATATTGCCAATTGCTGATGCTTTAAATATTTGACGAACTTCAGCATGACCAATTACCTTTTCTTCGAAAATAGGATCTAGCATGCCTTTCATAGCTGCTTGAACGTCTTCGATTGCTTGGTAAATTACTTTATAAAGTCTAAGATCAACACCTTCATTATCCGCTGTTGTCTTCGCCATAATATCTGGTCGAACATTAAATCCTATAATAATGGCCTGTGAAGCACTTGCCAAAATAACATCCGACTCGTTAATAGCACCAACACCACTATGAATAATCTTAACGACTACCTCTTCATTTGAGAGTTTTAACAAACTTTGTTTGACAGCCTCAACACTACCTTGAACATCTGCCTTTACAATTAGATTTAATTCTTTTAAATTACCTGCTTTGATTTGAGTAAATAAATCATCAAGAGACATTTTTGCTTTCGTATCATCTAATAATTTCACTTTGTTTTGAGCTACGAAGGTTTCCGCAAAGTTTTTAGCAACTTTATCATTTTCATGGGCGATAAACACATCGCCAGCTTTTGGCGTATCACTTAAGCCTAATATTTCAACAGGTGTGGAAGGTGTTGCCTCTTTCACTCTTCTTCCCTTATCATCTATCATGGCTCTAACTTTTCCGTAACTTGCTCCTGCTGAAATAAAGTCTCCTACATGTAATGTACCTTTTTGCACTAATACAGTAGCCACTGGACCGCGGCCTTTATCAAGCTCTGCCTCAATAACAAGACCTCTCGCACGACGATCTGAATTAGCCTTTAGCTCTAACATTTCTGAAGATAACACAATCATTTCTAGTAATTGTGGTATTCCTTCACCCGTTTTTGCTGATACTGGTGCAAAAACAGTAGTTCCGCCCCAATCTTCAGATATTAATTGATATTCAGCAAGTTCTTGTTTTACCCTATCGATATTTGAGTTAGGTTTGTCAATTTTGTTAACCGCTACAATAATTTCAATACCTGCCGCTTTCGCATGATTAATTGCTTCTATCGTTTGTGGCATTACACCATCATCAGCTGCTACTACTAAAACAGCAATATCAGTAGCATTTGCACCACGCATACGCATTGATGTAAACGCCTCATGTCCAGGAGTATCTAAGAATGTGATTTTTTGATTGTTAACATTTACAGTATAAGCACCAATATGTTGCGTGATACCTCCTGCTTCCTTATCCGTCACACTAGTTTTACGAATGACATCAAGAAGTGATGTTTTACCATGATCTACATGCCCCATAACACAAATTACTGGTGGTCTTGTTGTTTTAATTTCTTCGATTTCATCTTCTTCTTTTAGAAGTTCTTCAATTACATCAACAACAATCTCTTTCTCACAAATAACATCATATTCAATGGCAATTTCTTCTGCTTGTTCATAAAGAATTTCTTGATTAACTGTTACCACTTTTCCCTGTAAAAATAGCTTTTTAACAATAGCGGATGGTAAGATTTTCATTTTTTCAGCTAATTCTTTAATGGTTAGAGATTCTGGAAGAATAATTACTTTGATCACTTCTTCAATTTGTTCCTGTTTCTTTTCAGGCCTAATAAACTTTCCTGCCTTGTTAATAACCTTAGCATCTTCTTGAAAGATATGGTCTCTTCTATTACGTTGAGCCTTTTCTGCAATTAAACGTTTTTGTGCTTCATCTCTGTGCTTTTCTGGTTCTCTACTTGGTGTATCGGTCTTGCTACCTTGTGGTTTACCATATCTGCTTCCTGGTCCATCATTGCCCCTTTGAGCTCCACCATCACTATTATAAGGTCTTGAACCGCCTTGACTGTTATAACCGCCACCTTGATTACTGTAACCGCCACCTTGATTATTGTATCCGCCTGGTCTACTTTGTCCTGGTCTCGCACTATTATATCCACCTGTTTGACCTTGTCTAAATGGAGGACGTTGTCCGGTTTGACCTTGTTGCGCATTTTGATTGTAAGCAGGTCTTTGCCCTTGATTATTATAACCGCCTTCTCTTTGAACATAACCACCCTGTCCCTGTGGACGGGAATTATTATATCCGCCTTGTTGGCCTGTTCCTTGTGGACGGGAATTATTGTATCCACCTTGTTGGCTTGTTCCTTGTGGACGGGAATTATTGTATCCACCTTGTTGGCTTGTTCCTTGTGGACGGGAATTATTGTATCCGCCCTGTTGGCTTGTTCCTTGTGGACGTGTATTATTGTATCCGCCTTGTTGACCCGTTCCTTGTGGACGTGTATTATTGTATCCGCCTTGTTGGCTTGTTCCTTGTGGACGGGAATTATTATATCCACCTTGTTGGCTTGTTCCTTGTGGACGGGAATTATTGTATCCACCTTGTTGGCCTGTTCCTTGTGGACGGGAATTATTGTATCCACCTTGCTGGCTTGTTCCTTGTGGACGGGAATTATTGTATCCACCTTGTTGGCTTGTTCCTTGTGGACGGGAATTATTATATCCACCTTGCTGGCTTGTTCCTTGTGGACGGGAATTATTATATCCACCTTGCTGGCTTGTTCCTTGTGGACGGGAATTATTATTGTATCCACTTTGAGGGGTACTTCCTTGAGGGGTACTTATTTGTACGCCACTATCAGTTTGCTTATTTTCACTCGTTGCGGCTATGTTTGGTTGCCCAACAACAGGTGCTTTTGATTCTATCTTTTGATTGTTTACTTCTTTGTTTACTTCTTTGTTTACTTCTTTATTTGCCGCTGCTTCTTCCTTTATTGGTTGAACAGATTTTGGTTCTTCTTTTGTAACACTTTTAGTTACTAATTTTCTTTCTGTATTTTGTTGCATCGGTCTTTGTGTGTTTCCTCCTGGCATTTTACTATTGTAAGGATTACTTACAAAAATAATACTCTTTTTCTTCTTTGGAGCTTCCTCTGTTTTAGCCACTGCTTCTAATACTGGTGCCTTTTCAGCTACTGGTGCCTTTTCAGCTACTGGTGCTTTTTTAGCTACTGGTGCCTTTTCAGCTACTGGTGCCTTTTCAGCCACTGGTGCTTTTTTAGCTACTGGTGCCTTTTCAGCTACTGGTGCTTTTTTATTTGTACTTTTAACTAATTCCTTTTTTACAATTGAGACTGCATTATCTTCTAATACGCTCATGTGACTTTTCACTTCAATCCCTTTATTCTGAAGCAAGGTTAAGATATCTTTACTCTGCGTATCTAATTCCTTTGCAAGTTCATATACTTTCAATTTCGCCATTCTTACTACCTCCGTGTTATTTTCATGTGAAAGGCTATCTTTCACTTGTCTTCCAATTGCTTAATGATTGATTTGGCAAATCCACCATCTGTTACTGCAAGGGAAGACCTTAATTCTTTACCCATCGCATGCCCTAATTCTACTTTTGTTCCATAAACAAAATTAGGTACTTTGTAAAATTCACACATATTTGCAAACATTTTTTTTGTATTATCCGAAGCATCTTCCGCAACGATTACTAGTGATGCACTCCCAGATTTTACGCTTTTCTCCGAACTGAATTCTCCGCTAACCACATTTCTTCCTTTCATTGCCAATCCCAACATGGATAAAACTTTATTTTGCATGATCTTCAAACTCCTTTTCCAAGCTACTATATACTTCATCTGGAATACCCATCTTAAAAGAACGTTCCAAGCCTTTATTTTTTTTAGCTTTCTGTAGACATTGGTGATTCACACACAAATAAGCACCTCTTCCATTTTTCTTACCAGTCATATCAAGAACTATAGGACCTTCTGCAGTTTTAAGTACTCGCATCATTTCCTTTTTGCTTTTCATTTCCCCACATCCTACACATTGTCTTAAGGGTGTTTTTTTATTCACTGCTTCACCTCTGTCTATCCTATTTAGCAAATTTCCTATGCTTCTGAATTTTCATCAAACTCTTCTTCATATTCATCCATATAATCTTCATAACGGAAACCTTGCGCATCTTTTGCTTGTGTTTCGCTTTTGATATCAATTTTGTATCCTGTTAACCTAGCTGCCAATCTAGCATTTTGGCCTTCTTTACCAATTGCAAGAGATAATTGATAGTCAGGGACTACTACTTTTGCCGTTTTCTCATCTGGATCCGCAAAGACGGCAACTATTTTTGCGGGAGACAATGCATTTTGAATTAGGTTACCCGGATTTTCATCCCAGTTTATAATATCAATTTTTTCACCCCGAAGTTCATCCACAATAATGTTAACTCTAGTGCCATTTATACCAACACATGCACCAACAGCGTCTACATTTGGATTGTTTGAAAAAACAGCCATTTTCGTTCTGCTTCCTGCTTCTCTTGCAATGCTTTTGATTTCAACTACTCCCTCTTGAATCTCTGCAACTTCTGCTTCAAATAATCTTTTTACAAGTTCTGGATGTGTTCGGCTCACTAAAATTCTAGGACCTTTAGGAGTATTCTTTACTTCCAAAATATATACCTTAATTCTCTCCGTAGGTCTAAACATTTCTCCTTTTACTTGCTCACTCTCATTTAAGATTGCATCTGCTTTTCCAAGGTTTATATTAATGTTTTTTCCAAGATAACGTTGAACTATACCCGTTACAACATCCTTTTCTTTTTCATAATAATGACTGTAAATTACTGTTCTCTCTTCCTCACGGATTTTTTGTAAGATCACGTTTTTAGCATTTTGTGTTGCTATACGACCAAATTCTTTTGATTTAATTTCAACATGAATCGTATCTCCGATTTTTGCTTTTTTAGAAATTTCCTTAGCATCTTCTTCCGTAATTTGAATAACATCATCTTCTACTTCTTCTACCACTTCTTTTTCTGCATACACTAAAAAATCACATGTTTCTCTATTGATTTCAACCTTCATATTATCAGCTTTACCAAAATGATTTTTGCATGCTGTAAGAAGAGAATTTTCAATTGCTTCAAATAAAGTTTCTTTGCTAATATCTTTCTCTTTTTCTAAAATATCCAACGCCTCTAATAGTTCTTTATTCATTTTCCGTTTCCCTCCCAATTAAAAATCTAGTGCTAAGCGAATCAATGCAATATCCGCCTTTGCAAAAACAAAATCTTTTTCTTCTATTTGTAGTGTTACCGTATCTTTATCATAGGCTTTTAAGATACCAATAAACTCTTTTTGATTATTCGTTTTTTTATATGTTTTTACTTCGACCTCATCGCCAAGGCTTTTTTCCAAATGTTTGTCTTTTTTTAAGGTTCTACCCAGTCCTGGACTGCTCACTTCTAGAATATATGCGTCTTCAATGAAATCTTCTTTATCAAGTTCTTCCGACAAAGCTCTGCTTACTGTTTCACAATCAATAATATTCACTCCATCTTGCTTATCAATATAAGCTCTTAAAAACCAGTCATTGCCCTCTTTCACATATTCTACATCATAAATCTCAACGCCATTTGTTTCTGCGATATGAGTAAGAATGGTTTCTAGTCTGGCTTCGTATGTTTCCCTTTTGGACATTTACCTACCAATTCCTTTCCTTGCAATAAACAAGAGTGGACTCGCAAGCCCACTCTTTTATCATTTAGCACTATTTAACTTATTGAAGTGTAACACTTATAACTATAATATGCAAGGGAATATACCCATAAATACTGATGAATATTATCTTTTTATCAAACTCTTCTTAGTTATATTGAATAAAAGTATTGCATTTTAATAAATAATATAATAGAATAAGCAAGGATTACGAATTCAACTAATCTAAGGCGTGTTGGTCAAGTGGTTAAGACGCTGCCCTCTCACGGCAGAATCACGGGTTCAATTCCCGTACACGCTATACTGAAATGTTTTTAACTTATTAGATTATATGACTTTAATTATACAAAATCAAATAGACTAAGTTGATTTGATTCAGGCAATTTTCCCAGTAGACCAAGTTCACTCATTAAATCAACTACTGTTTTTGATGCCTTTGTCCGAAATCGAAAATCATCCTGAGATAAAAATGGACCGTCTTTTGAAGCTTCAACTATCGCATCTGCTGCTTTCTCACCTAATCCATCAATACTGTTTAATGAAGGCATGATCTTCCCATCTATGATCTGAAACAATCTTGATTGCGCCCTAAATACATCTATTTGCTCAAATTCAAATCCTCTTGCATACATTTCTTGAACTATCTTCATGTCCTTAAATGCATCTTGCTCCTTTTTAGTAAGTTGTTCTGTTCTCTTTTTATAATCCGAGATACAACTTTCTAAATGCTTTTGTCCACGACACATGATTTCATATGAAAATGCAGATGCACGTATGCTAAAGAAGGATGCATAATACGCTAACGGATAATTTACTTTACAAAAAGCGATTCTCCATGCCATCATAACATACGCTGCCGCATGCGCTTTTGGAAACATATATTTAATTTTTTTGCAGGACCAAATATACCATTCTGGAACATCTGCCGCAATCATAGCATCTTCCCATTCTGGTTTTAATCCTTTTCCTTTTCGAACGGATTCCATAATAGTAAAAGATAGACTACTCTCCACACCTTTACCAATCAAATATGTCATAATATCATCACGAGTACATATAGCTGTAGAAATTGTTGCCTTTCCCTCTTCTATTAGAGTTTGCGCATTTCCCAACCACACATCCGTACCATGAGATAGTCCTGAAATTCTTACTAGATCAGAAAACGACTGTGGCTTAGTGTCCTCTAACATCTGAATAACAAATTCAGTACCAAACTCAGGAATACCAAGGGAACCCATTTTGCACCCACCAATTTGCTCAGGTGTAATAGAAAGGGCCTTCGTACTTCTAAATAGAGACATTACTTCTGGATCATCTAAGGGAATCTCCACTGCATTAATATCAGTTAAATCTTCTAACATTCGAATCATGGTAGGATCGTCGTGTCCTAATATATCTAATTTCAGTAAATTATGATCAATAGAATGATAATCAAAATGAGTCGTTATAGTATCGGTAGTCATATCGTTTGCTGGGTGTTGCACTGGCGTAAATGAATTAATATCTTCTCCGATAGGTAGTACAATAATACCCCCTGGATGTTGACCAGTTGATCTTCTAATCCCAGTACAGCCCTTTACAATACGATTTATCTCACAGGTTCTTTTTTTCAGTCCTCGTTCTTCATAATAATTCTTCACATAACCAAATGCTGTTTTATCAGCAAGGGTTCCAATAGTACCTGCCCGAAAGGTTTGACCAGCTCCAAAGATAACTTCCGTATACTTATGTGCTTTACTTTGATATTCTCCAGAAAAATTAAGATCTATATCTGGTTCTTTATCTCCATTAAACCCTAAAAAAGTTTCAAAAGGAATATCAAACCCGTCTTTATGTAAAGGGGTGGAGCATACGGGACATAATTTATTTGGCATATCAATCCCTGCACATCCTGAATATGCTTTTACTTCTTTTGACTCAAAATCACAGTAATGGCATTTTTTGCAATAATAATGTGGACTAAGTGGATTCACTTCTGTGATTCCTGACATCGTCGCCACAAAGGAAGAGCCAACAGATCCACGAGAACCAACTAAATACCCATCCTCAACAGATTTCCATACTAGTTTTTGGGCAATAATATACATCACTGCAAATCCATTGGTAATGATAGAGTGAAGCTCTTTCTCTAATCTTTTTTCCACAATATCTGGTAACGGATTTCCATATAATTCATAAGCTTTTTTGTAACAGATGTCTGTTAACGTTTTATCTGAATCTTCAATAATAGGAGCACATTTATCAGGACGAACTGGGGATATCTTCTCGCACATATCGGCAATTAAATTTGTATTGGTTATAACTACTTCTTTTGCTTTATCACTTCCCAAATAATCAAACTCATGAAGCATCTCATCTGTTGTTCGTAAATAAAGTGGTGCTTGATCATCCGAGTCTTTAAACCCTTTCCCAGCCATAATAATGCGGCGATATACTTCATCTTCAGGATCAAGAAAATGAACGTCACACGTTGCTACTACCGGTTTGTTAAATTCTTCACCTAGTGAAACAATTTTTTTATTAAAGTTTATTAAATCTTTTTCAGAATTTACACTTGCTACCCGTTCAGAATCTATCATAAAGTGATTATTCCCTAAAGGTTGAATCTCTAAATAATCATAAAACCTAACAATTCTAGATATCTCTGTATCTGATTTTTCATCAAGTAATGCTCGAAATAATTCACCTGCTTCACATGCGCTTCCTAGTATCAACCCTTCTCTATGAAACTGTATCAAACTCTTTGGTATTTTGGGTCTTTTATTGTAAAAAGTAAGATTTGACTGAGAAATCAATTTGTATAGGTTGACCCTACCTGTTTGATTTTTAGCTAATATAATACAATGATAGGATGGTAATCGCCTAATTGCTTCCGAACTTGCAGCACCAAGGGCATTTACTTTGCTTAAATCCTTCGCACCTTCTTTTTCCAATATAGCAATAAACTTAATAAATATTTCTGCGGTTGCAACAGCATCATCAATCGCTCGATGATGATTTTCCAAACGAATACCCATGGTTTTAGCTACTGCGTCTAAGGTATGCTTTGCTTGATTTGGAAGTAATATCCTTGCTATACCCACTGTATCCACAGACGTGAAATCCGTTTTAATTCCTAATCTCATTGCATTTTCCAAAAGAAAACTCATATCAAAACTCGCATTATGTGCTACTAAAATGGAGCCTTGACAAAATGATAGAAATTCTGGTAAGACATGATGAATCGTTGGGGAATCAATGACCATGCTATCATTTATACTTGTAAGTTTCTCAATATGGAACGGAATTGGTACCTCCGGATTAACAAAAGTGGAATATCTATCAACAATTTGTCCCTTTACTACTTTTACTGCTCCTATTTCTATAATTCTATTTTTTACAGGTGAAAAGCCCGTTGTCTCTAAATCAAACACTACATATTCTTCCTCTAATGTTTGATTTTTACAATTCACAACTATTTCTTTTAAATCATCTACTATATAAGCTTCAACACCATAAATTGGTTTGAAAGGACTATCGTGATCCACCGCATGGTTTGCATCAGGAAAAGCTTGTACATTTCCATGATCCGTAATTGCAAGGGCGGTATGACCCCATTTTACAGCCCTTTTAATAATATCTTTCACATCTGAAACACCATCCATATCACTCATCTTGGTATGGCAATGTAATTCCACCCGTTTCTGTGCACTATGATCCATTCTTACACTTGTAAAATCACTAATTTTTTTTATTCCTGTTATGGAACCGATGGTTAATTCACTATCAAACTTATCAATCATAGTTATGCCTTTACATTTAATAAAAGCTCCTTCAAAAATTCCAGCAGTAATTTCTTCTACTTGATCATTTCGTGTAAACATTTTGACGGTAAGAGTATCTGTAAAATCAGAAACATCAAAGATTAAAATAGTCTTTCCATTTTTAATTTCTCTTTTTTCTAGGCGTAACACCTTGCCACGAATAACAACCTCGCCCATCTCACCTTCAATTTCTTTTATATGGATTTCTTCATCATCAAAATCTCTACCATATATTACATCTGGATTGTCCGATTTTTTGGGAGCGCGCCTATACTCTTTATTCTTAAATTCTTTTTTGCTATTTTGAAATCCCGTCTTTTCTTTTTTGTTTCTTTCAACCTTTTGATCTTTTGATGAATTCCCAGTAGAAGCTTCTATCCATTCTTTTTCTGATACTTCCTCACCAGTGTCTTTTTCATCATCACTACTAAAAGAATTACCTGTTTTTTCTACGATATCTGCTACGGTTCTTTGTATCATTAATTCATCATCTTTACGATATTTACCCGTAATTGCTTCGCGATATTCTAAGTGAATTACCACCTCAAGCCCACAACGTTCTATAAATATCTTTTCTAAAATATCTAATAACTCATTGGCTCTTGATTTTGCTATAACAGTGTCTTCAATGGTTAACATAATTGTTTTCTCGTCTGGAAAGTTACATTCTGCTTTTTTGAACATGTTATACATAATATGGTCATATTCACTTATTTCAAGAAGAATACTTGTGCGATAAATATCCATAAGTTTTTGCGGATTATACTGTAATGATAACTGAAATCTTTCTTGTATCTTTATCGTAAGATTGGCATTTGGAAATAGTTGTTTCTTAATTTCTTTTTCTACCGAATAAATAACATCTTTCATAATTAAATTTTGACTCTTTATATAAACCCGAACAAAATCTTTTCGTTTTGTCGAGGAAACCCTGTCAACTTCTACTGACTCAAATAAAGCCCTTAATTCCCCATTCAATTTCATACTTGGAAATACTTCAAAAAATAATTTTGCCATGATACACCTTTTCATATATAATTAGTTCACTGAAATTACTTATTATCATTCCAGTGAAGAAGTTCTTCTCTTAAACAAATTAACAACTGATCTTCCGGTACTTTCTTGATAATCTCACCATGCTTAATAAGAAGTCCTTCATTAACTCCACCTGCAATCCCTATATCCGCTTCCCTTGCTTCTCCTGGACCATTAACTACACAACCCATAACAGCTACTTTTATATCAAGTGGAATATCTGCAACCATCTTTTCCACTTCATTTGCAAGATTGATTAAATCTATTTTTGTCCTTCCACAAGTAGGACAAGAGACTATTTCTATTCCACCACTTCTTAACCCCAACGTTTTTAAAATAAGTTTGGCGGATTTTATTTCTTCCACCGGGTCTCCCGTAAGTGATACACGAATGGTGTCACCGATTCCTTGATAAAGCATAATACCTAATCCAATAGAAGATTTTATATTGCCACTTATTATGGTTCCCGCTTCCGTAATCCCAACATGTAAAGGATAATTTGTCTTTTTTACCAGTAGTTCATGTGCCTTCACGCACATTAATACATCGGAGGATTTGATACTAATAACCAAATTTGCGTAATCAAACCTTTCTATCATTGCGACCTTATCAAGGGCACTTTCAACGATTCCTTCTGCCGTAACACCACCATATTTTTCTATTAAACTCTTTTCTAACGATCCGCTATTTACACCAACGCGAATGGGAATATCTCTTCTTTTAGCCACCTCTACAACGGCTCTTACATTTTCCATACTTCCTATATTACCTGGGTTTATACGTATTTTATCTGCTCCATTTTCCATTGCTGCTATGGCCATTTTATAATCAAAATGAATATCTGCAACGATAGGAATATGAATTTCTTTTTTAATTTCTTTTATGGCTAATGCTGCCTCTATAGTAGGAACGGTACATCTAACTATATCACATCCAACTGCCTCTAATTCCAGAATCTGTTTTATCGTTTCTTCGATATCTTCTGTCCTTGTATTTGTCATAGATTGAATTAAAATTGGATTACCTCCTCCAATTACTTTATTTCCAATTCGCACTACCTTTGTATTATCTCTAATCATAACGTTACTCCTTCTCCTTGAATTTCATGAAAAGATTCCATCATATTATAAGTTATTTCAATGAAAATTACAATGTCACTATAACTAACGAACTTCCATTTATGACTATAACTAACGAACTTCCATTAATGATCTTCAAACTTATTCTCATAGCATACTAAAAAAGTTTTACTTTGAGTTTCACTTCCCTTATTACTTAGGCTGAAAAATACGATTTTTGTTATTGCTCCATTCTTCAGTTTTTTCGATACATCTAACTGGTATTTCTCACCTTTTAGTATATTCCAGTCCCCATTATTTACCGATACAAAATATTTATAATTTTCTTGATCTATATTGAAAAATATAGTACTTTCCGTATAAAAAATACAATCTTTATTTATTAATACTTTTCTACCATATGTATCAGAAAGAGAAACCTGTGCCTCATTGCTTGTAAAACTAGAACAACTTTTTTCAATCACATAAGTTTTCTCAGAATAACCAGCTCCTAAGCTTCCTATCATAATGATAATGAGTAATAAATACCTTAACTTCTTTTTTATATCCAATAATGACTTATGGAACCCCTTGCCCACTCTTTCTTGTTCCCGAACTAATTCCAACTTTATTTCGTCCATTTTTTGATATCTTTTCATTGCATCGTCTTTCGTGGCTTTTGCAATAATATGTTCCAATTCTTTGGATATGCTTTCCTTAATATCATATCCTAATTCAAAAGATTGTATTTCTTTTCTTGGATGCATTCCTGTGGCCATATAAAAAAGTGTTGCACCCAGGGAATAAACATCCCCACGCTCATCCATTCTATTTTTTCTTAGTTCACCTGACTTTTTCCATAACTCTGGTGGTGAATATCCCTTTGTTCCAGAATAATATCGATTTTCCTCGCATACCATATTTTTTTGGTATGCACTTCCAAAATCAATTAATTTTATAGTACCGTCTGGTTTTAAAATAATATTGGAGGGCTTCATATCTCCATAAATAATTGGTTTTTGAAAACTATGAAGGTACTTCAATGTATCTGTCATTGTTATTCCATACTTTACTACACAGTATTGATTCATGGGCCCATATTCTTTGATCCACTGTTCCAAGTTGACACCATTGATGTATTCCATTATTATACATAATCTTCCTTTTGATTCAAACATATCTACGAAATATGGCAATGTCTTATATTTCACTTGTTTTAATATTTCTATTTCCATTTTATAACTGTATCTCACCCAATCATCCTTTTCTGTATTTAACCCTATTGTCTTCATTGCAAATACTCTTTTTAGGCGCAAATCATATACCTTGTAAACAGTTGCAACACCACCGTTTCCAAGTATACCAATTACTTTATAATAACTTTCTTTACTTATTGTAATCCCGCCCCCCTCTTCTAATATGATGATGGAATTTTAAAAATGTTTTAAAAATCTTCATTGAAATGTTTTGAAACTTCTATGGAATGATTCATAATCTGAATTGTTTTAAGAAAATTAGATGTGTGAAATACATTATATACATAGGGACTCCCTTTTGTAATTATGCAATTGTACCAAAAATAAAAGAAATGAAAAGCAAACACCCTTTCATCTCTTTTAACAATTCTAAATATTCATAGCTATTGCTTATTTAACAAATAATCTAGAAATATCATTATACATAACAAATACCATAAGCAACATTAATAATACAAAACCTACGAAGTGAACCATACCCTCTTTTTCGGCAGATATGGGTTTACCCCTAAACAACTCAATAATCATAAAGACCAACCGCCCTCCATCAAGGGCTGGCAAAGGCAATAAATTAACAACTCCAATATTCGCTGAAAGTAAAATTGCTATATTGAGCATATTCAATACAATTGCTTTAAAACTTACTGAGGCTGCTTCTTCATATACTTCTCCCACAATCTGTGCGATTCCAACAGGGCCTGACAATTCTTTGACGGATGCCTGCCCTTTTATTAACATGAATAAACTTTTATAAGTCATTTTAATCGTATACCGAACTTCGAAATAAGCATTTTTAATAATATCTATTGCATTTCCTTTTTCGTATGTTCCAAAACCTTGAAAACCAATATAAAAACGATCTGTTTCTTCATCATATTTGGGAGTGATAATGGTCTTGATTTTTTCTCCATTGCGCTTATATACAATTGTTATATTTTCCCCTTCATTCATCATGGAAACCAAACTAACTTCCCGATACAAATAGACCTTTTCGCCATTCATACTAATAATCTTATCTCCAGATTGCATTCCCGCAGCTTCCGCTGGATATCCTTCCATAACATCACCTAATACCGGTTTGTCTGATCCAATACTTCCCACCATGAAAAGAGAAAGAATAAACGCTAAAATAAAATTGAACAATGGTCCTGCAATGACAGTCGCAATTCTAGCTCCTACTTTTGCATTTGGAAACGCACCTATTTGCTCTCCTTTATCACCTTTTTTTTCATAAAGCCCATCATCGCCTTCAAACATACAAGCTCCACCAATGGGTAAAAGCCTTAATACATATTTTGTTCCGCCTTTTGTAAACTTAAAAAGTGCCGGACCCATACCGACTGCAAATTCAACTACTGTAATTCCATTTGCCTTTGCCAGCAAAAAATGCCCAAACTCGTGAGCTGTAACGATAACTCCAAATATTAATAAAAACAATACGATTTGCATGCTTACCTCTGCTCCTATTCAAAATGATTTACAATGAATTCATAAGTTTCCGCTTCTGCTTGTAATATTTCTTCCACCTTAGGGCACATAATAATCTTATGGTTGCTCATAGATGCTTCTATTATTTCCGCTATTTGTAAAAATTTAATCTTTTTTTTCAAAAATAAATGAACCGCCTTTTCGTTTGCTGCATTATATACAGTTGGTAAGGAACCACCTTTTTCCGCTGCTTCATATGCTAATTTTAAACCACCAAAAGTATCTGTATCCGGTTTTTCAAAGGTAATGTTACCTAGTTCATAAAAATCAACCCTTTTTCCTCCCAATGGTCTTCTATCTGGATAAAAAAGTGCATATTGAATTGGTAACTTCATATCCGGGGTCCCTAGTTGAGCCATGATTCCTCCATCAACATATTCTACCATGGAATGAATAATGCTCTGTGGATGAACTACGACCTGTATCTTATCTAAAGAAACATCGAATAACCACTTGGCTTCCATCACTTCAAGTCCTTTATTTACCAAGGTCGCCGAATCTATTGTAATCTTTTTTCCCATGGACCAATTTGGGTGACGCAAGGCATCCTCTACAGTTATAGTCCTTAATTCCTCTTTTCTCTTCCCTCTAAAAGGTCCTCCTGAAGCAGTTAATATAATTTTACTAACTCTTTCTGGGTTCTCTCCATGTAGCGACTGAAAAATAGCACTATGTTCACTATCTACAGGCAAAATAGAAACTTCTTTTTTTGCAGCTAATGGCATAATAATATGACCTGCAGTTACTAACGTTTCTTTATTAGCAAGTGCAATTGTTTTTCCCTTTTCAATTGCTGCTATTGTAGGTTTTATTCCTATCATCCCCACAATAGCCGTAACTAACACTTCCACTTCTTCTAGAATCGCAATTTCAATTAATCCTTCCATTCCGCAAAGAATCGTTACCTTTAAATCCCTAACCCGAACAGTCAAATCGGCTGCCGCCTTTTCGCTCCACATGGCAACTATCTTGGGACTAAATTCACGAATTTGTTGCTCCATTAATAATACGTTACTTCCCGCGGCAAGAGCTACAACCTTTAACTCTGGATTTTCTCTAACTATATCTAATGTTTGGGTACCAATGGAACCAGTAGAGCCAAGTATCGCAATCTTTTTCATCCTTATACCCATCCCCATGCTTTTACATGCACTCAAATTCAAAAACTATTTTATAAAGAACAACGCCAAATAGTAAATAATTGGTGCCGTAAATATAACACTATCAAAACGATCCATAATTCCCCCGTGACCTGGTATTAACTTCCCGTAGTCTTTAATGTCATTATTTCTTTTAATTGCTGAAGCAGCCAAATCACCAAGTTGTGAAATCAACGATCCAACAGCTCCAATAATTACAAATATCCAAATAATATTCATAGAAATAATTGCATTCTCCACCAGGTAAAGTCCGAATATTCCGCTTAATAAAGCAGAACCCACAATTCCACCTATAGAACCTTCTATTGACTTTTTGGGACTTAGTTTTGGTGCTAATTTATGTTTTCCCATGGTACTACCAACTAAATATGCACATGTATCACTTCCCCAGGAACTAATGAATATCATCCAAACCAGATAAATTCCATTTTCCAAATTTCTTGTAAAGAAGATATAAGAAAGCATAATTGGAGCGTAGATAAAGGTAAATAATGCCGACATAACATAATACGCGCTATACTTTGGAAATGAAAAAACATATACAAGCATATGCATCATCATGGTTAATATAATTACCATCACAATATATTTCCAATCCATTGAACACCGGATCACTCCATAGTAAGCCACTATTCCTAAACAGCCCACTATTTCTAATCCATTTAAAAATTTACCTATCGTATGCACTTTCGTTGCTTTTGTTAATTCAATGAACGCTATTAGTGATATAATCAGTAAAATAAGTTCTAATAACAATCCACCTTTTAATATAGTTGCCAAAGTAATTATTACTAACACAAAACTACTTAGTATTCTTGTAAGAAACATTTGTATCCCCCATTTGCATTCTATCGTCCTTATTATAACTCAAACAAACTTATTCCTCATTCACTAGTCCATATCTTCTATCTCTATGGTTATATGCTTCTACAGCTTTTATTAATTCCTTTTTTCCAAAATCCGGCCATAAAACTTCTGTAAAATATAACTCAGAATAAGCAATTTGCCATAATAAAAAATTTGATATTCTTTGTTCTCCACTGGTTCTAATTAATAAGTCAGGATCAGGTATTTCATAAGTATCTAAATATTGCTCTAATAACTCTATGGAAATATCAGTCTCAGTAATATCCCCTTCCTTAACTTTCGTTACTATTTTCTTCATTGCTCTAATAATTTCATCTCGGCTTCCATAATTAAGTGCAATTTGAAATCGTAGTCCAGTATAATCATTGGTTTCTTTTTCAAGTTCAACAATTCGTTCTCTTATATCTCTATCTAAGCCAGTTTTGTCACCAATCACTTTAACTCGCATATTATTCTTTTTTGCAGTTTTTAAACAGGATTTTAAATAACTACGTAATAATTTCATAAGTCCTTCAACTTCTTCCTGTGGTCTTCTCCAGTTTTCTGTTGAAAAGGCATACATGGTTACATATTTTACGCCCATATCATGGGCTGCTTTACAAACTATCTCCACATTTTTAGCACCTTGTATATGTCCATAGTTTCGCGGAACCCCTTTGTTTTTTGCCCATCGGCCATTACCATCCAAAATAATTGCTACATGGTTTGGAATATTCATATTCTTCGTACTCCCATCTGTATGCTTAAAATAGAAAGAGACGGGCGGGATAACCGCCTGCCCCCTTTTATTACTCATATCTTATATCTCATATCCATATTCATAACTCATATCCCATATCCCATATTCCATATCCCATATCCATAGTACTATACTGTAAGTATCTCTTTCGATTTTTCATCTACCAATCGATCAATGTCTTTTATAAACTTATCTGTCAATTTTTGTAATACTTCTTCCAATTGCTTAATTTCATCTTCTGATATTTCCGACTTTGATAATTTTTTTAATGAATCATTACCATCACGTCGTATGTTGCGGATCATGACTTTATTTTCTTCGCCTTTTTTCTTAATATCTTTTACTAAACTTTTCCTTCTATCTTCCGTTAACTCCGGGAACACAAGACGGATTATATGACCATCATTTGATGGGGTGATCCCAATATCAGAACTTAATATTGCCTTTTCTATTTCTTTAATTAAACCTTTTTCCCAAGGTGCAATTTGAATGATTCTTGCTTCCGGAACCGAAATGTTCCCTACTTGTTGAATTGGTGTTGGCGTTCCATAATAATCTACTTTCAGTTTATCTAAAACATGAGGGTTTGCACGCCCTGCCCTAATAGTAATATAATCTGCTATAAGAAAATCATATGTTTTTTGCATTTTATCTTCAAATTGAATTAACCTTTGATCCATTATTATTTCCTCCATCCTTTTAAACGGTTACTTTAGTGCCATTGAATTTTCCTGTTGTTGCGGTTATGATACTATTTTCTTCATTTAATCCAAATACCCACATTGGCATTTTATGGTCTCTAGCTAAAATAGAAGCTGTCATATCAACAACTTGTAAATTCTTCTCTATCACTTCTTGAATTGAAACTTCATCATATCTTTTTGCTTTAGCATTTGTCCTTGGATCATCATCATAAACACCATCCACCGCTTTTGCTAATAAAATCACATCCGCATCAACTTCTATCGCCCTTAAGACTACGCCAGTATCAGTTGAAAAATAAGGATGACCTGTTCCTCCAGCAAAAAAAACTACCATTCCCTTTTTGAAATATTGATTTGCTCTATCTTTTGAAAAAAGCTTAGTAAATCCTCCGCATTCAAAAGGAGTTAATATATTTGTTATCATTCCTTGTGATCGAAAGATTTCTGAAACAAAGATGCAATTCATAATTGTTGCAAGCATTCCTATTTGATCAGCTTTAGTTCGATCAATGTTCTTGCTAGAACGGCCACGCCAGAAGTTTCCACCTCCAATAACAATCCCAACTTCTATTCCTTCAGAAACCAATTGCTTTACTTGATTTCCTACCTTTTTTATAGTTTCTTCATCAAATCCTATTTTCTTTTCACCAGCTAAGGCTTCACCACTAAGCTTTAATAATATCCTTTTCATTTTTAATACCACCAATAATTATTTTTTTGTAACTTTTTTAAAATCTTCAAAGAATGCAGTTGGATTGACTTCTGCGTAGCATTGTGAACATAACCCTTCAATTACAGCTCCATTGTTAATTTGAACTGATTTTGATTTGATGTTTCCCATTACAATAGCTGAAGTATCAAGAACAACCGGTCCCCTTACATCAATATCACCTTTAATAGCACCTGCAATCACTGCACTCGTTGCTATAATATTACCAATAATTACGGAACTCTGTCCAATTTTAACTGTTCCTTCACTATGAACTTCACCTACAATATTAGCGGAGTCAGCGTAGATTTCGGCTGCCTTTGAATTGCCCTGAATACTTCCTGTTATATTTAATTTACCCAAAACATTAATATCGCCTACAATATTACCAATAACCTCTATGGAACCTTTTGAATTTACGTCGCCGGTAATTGTCATTCCTGCTGTAATCAGAGCTGTCTCATCTAATACTTTTGAATTACTATTTTGTACATCCATATTTTTTTCCCCTTTATAATTCGTAAATATTTCTACTCGTTTTATAGGATTCTCATTTGCCTCTAATTCTTCATTTTCTGTATCTTCTAAAGCAGCTAATTCCTCCTCAAGTGCTTGTTCTAAAGATTTTTCTTCTTCCACTTCATTTTCTTCATAACTAGAGATATCATCAAGAAGTGAATTAAGTTCCGTAATATCCTCCGGTACCTCGCTATCAAATATTGTAACATCTTCATCCTTTGATAGCATTTCACTATCTAAATCACTTTCCCCTGATTTTTCATCTGGCATTAGTTCATTCACTGCCTGAGATAAGTCTTCTTTTAAATCCTGAAAAAATCCCATCTTTTTTCCTCCGTTAATAACTTAAAATTATATCTACTCCATCTTTATATGTTGTACTGGAATGGTATCCTCTGTAATAGGTAATATTACGGTATTATCCATTTCCAAAATACGTTCAATAATAATTGGAAGTGCCTCCACTGTCGTATTTTTATCTGCAGAATCATGCAGAAGAACGACCGCATTTTTATAATCTTTAATACTATTTATTACATTGTCCGCAATCTGCCTCGTGGTTAATGAAGGACTTGTTGCATCTTTACTGGAAATATTCCAATCAAAATACATGATTCCATTTTCTTTCAAGCACTGAATCAACTCTTTCATTTCCACATTGCTTACTGTGTTACTACTTCCTCCTGGAAAACGATATAGGGTACATTTTACACCCGTTATTTCAAATAGATAATCTTGTAACTTTATTAAATCATCAGCAAAGCTTTCTACCGTTGCATATATATCTTTGTATTTATGGCTATAAGAATGCATTCCTAAGGTATGACCGTCCTCTACAATTCTCTGATATAATAGAAGGAACTGTTTTTCTTCCTTTCCCACAACAAAAAAGGTGGCTTTCACTCCATATTCTTCTAGAATATCTAGAATACTTGCGGTATTACTACTTGGTCCATCATCAAAAGTTAAATATACCTTTCTCCTTTGGTCCTCTATCTTTCTAATGTCATCACTTTTTGTATCACCAACATCAGTATTCAGTTGTTCTGCTTCCTCTAACTTAACACCATCCGATAAAAGCTCCTCTTGTAAAACCACGTGATTATCTTCTATCTGCATAACATCTTCATTGATTTTTCCCGAAATTTCATCTTTTAAAATATTTACTTGATTCTCTAATCGACTTATTTTAAAAAGAAGTACAATACACATTATAAAAGGTATTATGATCGAGAAAATTAATGTGATTAAAATAACTCGTTTCAGTTTCTTAATTCTTTTCTTTCTCTGTTGCCCGATCGTTGTTTTTACTATATATTCAGGCATGTTTATCTGCTTCCCTTCGCCAGTAGTCTTAATGCATACATCTTTTTTATTGTATCACAAAGTACTACGCCCAGGCAAGAAAACCTTTTAATAGAAATTTTAATAAGAATTTTATTGTTTCGAATATAGATAGACTTCTGTCTGTCCAAGGATATAGTTATCCTTTCCAATTTGTGCGACTGTAAATGTATCACCCTCACTTACATTAATTCCACTTACAGTAAGAGCATTTTTATCCATGTATACTGTATCCACCTTTTCGCCATTATAGTAAACAACACTATATGGATTAAAATAATTTCCAGAAATCCAAACTTCATCCTCTCTTTGTGAAACGGATGTTATTTTAATTGTACGAATACCCATTTTTAAAGCCGTCGCCTGATATGGATTAATACCTCCATATATTTCATGTCCACCATAAAGCATATCATATTGTAGTAATTCCAAGTTTTCAAGATACAGTTCATCTTCTATGGAATTTTGGTGGAATTCATTCATAATTCCTTTTTTAATATCGCACATTTTTAAAACATGACTTGTTAATTGATATGCCTCTACATCTGCATCTACAATATCCAAATCCATGTTATTCCAAACAACGTATTCTGTTGCAGTTAAACGATTACTACTAACATCTTCATTTTTTAATCCAAGGTTTGGTAAGTGATCCCCGTAAAAAACTAGTACAGTGGGTTCTTCCCTTTTTTTAAGTTCTTTTATTAAATCCCCAATAAATTGATCCACCTCATATATTTGGTTAACAAAATAGCTCCATTGATTTTCCATGGATTGATCTTTATATCGAATAAAAATCGGTTCTTCTTCTCCTAGTCTTTCAGTAGGATATTCTCCATGAGCTTGAACTGAAACTGCAAACACATAGTCTTGAATCTTTGTAGTATTCAATGTATTAATAATCTCATCTACTAACATGCTATCTTTTGCAAATCCACTTATGTTTATCTCTTTATCATACATATATTCAATGGGTGTAAATGTATCAAAGCCCAGCTGTGAATATACGATATGGCGATCGTAAAAAGTTCCATCATTATTATGTATCGCATGAGTTGCATACCCTAATTCTTTTAAATCATATGCTGTGCTCTCACAAGTTGTAGTTTTTAAAATAGTTTTATATGGATATTCTCCAGGTCCAAAAAAATCCATATTCATTCCTGTAATCACTTCAAATTCCGTATTTGCAGTTCCTGCTCCTACAGATGGAACATATAGATATCCGGATGAAAAATCTTTCTTTAGTTTCCTAAAATTTGCAATCGGATCTTTAGATAACTCTAGTCCTAAAACTTCTGTACAATCAAAAAATGACTCTAGCTGAACAAAGATTACATTGGGATTTATTAATCCTTTAACTTCTGCATTTTTATTTGGCTCGTTAACCAGATCTTCTACATCTGGAATTACAACTTCCACTGGAAAAATATCTGTTAACTTTTCATCTGCGATTTCTTCCACTTTTTCTAATGAATAATTTTCCGGTTCTTTCATTCCCAATTTTAATATGCTATTACTAAAGCAATATGGCAACCCATAATTTTGATAGGCATTTGCCAAATTGCTATAGTTTTCCGTAGATATACCTACATTTACAAGTATTTTATCAATCCCAACTAGACTAAAGAAAGAAACAACGATTAATGCTACTACAGGAACTCGATACATCTTTCCTACGTATTTAGGAGCTTTTAATCCTAAAAAGACACTTGCTAATATGACTACTACAATTGCCAAAATGAGAACTATTAATAACATTGGAGAAATGTATAAATTAACAATTAAAAGTGCAGATTTTAGCAACGTCAAATCAACAACTGACAAGGGAGTCGTCCTAACCGTCAATAAGATACCGTTTGCCAACCCAAGTCCAAAAATGATGATAGATATGATAGATGCATACAGTACTCTTTTTCTGAAAAGACATCCAATTCCTAATAAGAAAAATAAAATTCCCACATTAAATAAAAACATAACTGGTCTTTCAACCAAATAAACAATTGGTGCGAAAATAGAATGTCTACTCATGGCTTCAATTAAATAGTTAAGTGTTACAGCAAAAATAATAGAATGTTTTAAATAATTAACATTAAAATATTCTATTTTACCTTTAAAATTTATATTTATTTTGTTTTTAAACTTAGCTATAAAATGGATCATCTTTTTCATTTTAATTCCTTTTCTTATATCAATATATTCTAAAATCTTTATGCATATCTACTTTAATCTTCTAAATACATACTGTCAAGTTTATTTTCCATTTCATCAATCCATCCTAATTACACCAAATTTTCTTATTTTATTCTTTCATGTTCTGCTTCTTCTAATGTTTGATATCCGTAAAAATGAACCGTATTTTCCATAATCATTTTAGCAAGGTTTTGATTTTCTTTTGCTAAATTTGCTATGAATCTTCCATATAGCAATAATGTCTCCGAAGAATACGTAGCAATCTCACCTCTTAAATAGGTTTCATAGGATGTATTTTCATAACCATCCTCATGAGTATGGATAGAACGTGCCTTCCCCCCTAGATTTGGATACTCCGTTACAAATTCTTCCATCCATCCAACTTGAATTTTTATAATTTCTTCCATAATATCTTTTTTCTCTTGAGACAGAACTGGAAATGAATCTTTTATTTCATTAAATTGTTCAGTTGCTGTACTTTCCATCATTCTTCCATACTTTTCAGTTATAAGGTTCCATCCTCTACTACTTGCAACATTAAAGTCATCTAAAAAACTGAGTAGCAAATCATTCGTCCACGTTAAGTACTGACTGCTCCTCATAATCATAAATGTATTCCAATCATTTTGGCAGGATGCCCGACCCCCATCATTGGTAACTTTATCAAAGGCCTCCCATTCCATTTGAACGATTTTTTCTACTAAGTTCTCTTTTTTATTCTCTTTAAAATTCGATAAAATTTCACCTGTATGATTGTCCATATAACAATAACCTCCAATTTCTAAATTTTGTTTTATGATTTTCTGTTCTGTTAATTCATTAATAACCAAAATAGCTATTTTATTTATAATGAAACAAATCTCATTGCTATCCTTTGTTTGCATTATTTCATAAAGTAAAGTTCGTACTTCTTGCAAAATTGGTAGGTTTTCTAATCCTTTATACATCCATTTATAATAAGGTGCATATTTTTTATTTAGTAAATAAACCATAGCCATGGTGTGTTTCGTAAATTCAGATAAGGCAATTCCTGCTGTTACAGCGTCTTTTCTATTTAACATCCGAATATAATTATATTGTCCACTTTGTGACATATTGGCATTTTCATAGGCAATTTTTTTAATTCGAACCTTTTCCGGATAATACATTAAAAGTCCTTCTCTAATCCTTGAAAACTCTCCTAGATCATCCCTAAACACTTTTCCATTTGTAGCGGTCGCAAACATAGAGTCTTCTATTACTAACCATTGCAGTTCTTCATCTGGAACATGACTAATTCCAATTATGCTTTTGTAAAAATCTCCAATTTTAAATACACCCAATCGACTACTATTCTTATTATCTTTTTTCACTTGAATGGAATTAACTCTTGTTATTCCTCCATAAGTTATTGGCAATTTATTATATTCTTCTTGCAACATTTCTCCGATTTCATCATAGATGCTATCTGGTATCCACATGCAAAAGCCTGGTCCAAAATCATGATCTCTAGATGCCTCATCATCAAATCCAAAACAATCCGATCCTTCTCCCACCAATCCAACTGCAATCTTATTTTCATATTCTGGAAACTTTTCTAAAATCATAGGACTGCCATATTCCTCATAGAATGCTTGGCATAAGTCCATTCCATTCCCGATTTTATTATTTTTAAATTTTTCTTCCAAATATCTTTTATCATAAACCAACTTCAAATTTTCCTTTATTGTTTCATATGCTTTTGTTTTTCCCACATGATCTTCTATTTCCTTTAATGCCCTTTCATAATAAAAGATCGATTTCTCTAAATTTCCATCTTTAAATTGAGCTTCTCCCATTGCTGATAATGCGGCACTATAATGATAATCTTTTACTTCATCTACTTGAAACAAGTCAAATGCTATTTCAATATGATCCATCGCTTCTTTATTTTTGTTAAGTTTTAAT
>DATESN010000102.1:0-9306 GCA_035270785.1 Lachnospiraceae bacterium
ATTATACTCAGCATCAAAATACATTAGTATAGAGCTAGTTAGGTTTACTAAACTATTATTATAATCAATAAGCATATACTCTTCCTCCTACTTCCTAAGCTTAAAGTAAAATATTATATTACAGCAACGCATGCTTTAATGCAGCATGCACATAGCCCTCTCACCTCACACAGCATAAAAGCTCCCCTACCATTATTATTTTTATCATCAATCCAATTACTTTATATTATCATAATCCAGTAGGTAAATCATGTCAATTTTTAGTTGATAGATCATTTTCTTGCTGAAAGAGTGTCAGTCCTTAAGACCTATTACTACCATAGTTAAAGGTTAAACTTATTGCAAATAATAAGATGGTATATTATAATAATCTCAGGATTACAATGTTAGATATATACCACCCATCTCAGGATTACAATGTTAGAAATATACCGCCCATCTCAGGAGGAGAACTGTATGCACAAGGTAGAAGTAAAAGGAATATTGTCTGTGACACTAATAATAATTATATGTATCCTAGGAATCTATTCTTTGGTAGCATGTAATAAAATCAAAGAACCTGAAACATATACAGACAACTTAAAGTCACCTACAGAAGTAATAAATAATAATACAGCTATAAACGAGGCATCAAGTTCCACAACTCCAACATCTGATGAGCATATTTATTCTACCGAATCAGAAGACGGTTCTATTGTCATTAATGTAGCTACATATGAAGATATCTCTGAACATAGGATTAAAGAAATTTCAATTGTTGGTAACGGCGTTAAATTAAGCACCATAGATACTATAATTGGATATTATGATGATCTTATAATTGATGCAACATCATCCATGGCGATCATAAACTATCATGGAAGAAAGTGGACTAACTTTGCTTTATTGGACATAACTGACGGACAGCTTGTATACTACGAACCTTTTAGCTTTGATGATGTCAAATCTGTATATAAAAATAATGATATGATGGATTATGAGATTAATGAAAATGATAATATTACATTTTACTGTGACAAGATACTAGATAATGATTCTATTATAATATCGTACCAGGTCCGTGATACCAACGATAATCTGCAAAGTGGTAATTTTGAATATATTATTTCAAAACGAGAATTTAAAAATTTACAAGAAACTCTTCCGGAAAATCAGGAAGCAGCAGATAATTTCACTGATACACAGACACAGATTAAGATTATTGTAGATAATATAAACCTATGGACGGATTCCATGGATTATGCAAATGATAGATACCATTATGCAATAACGGATTTAGATAATAACGGAAGACTGGAAATCATCGCATCAAATATTGGTGGAACAGGAATTTACACATATAGCAGTTTTTATGAAATTGATGAACGTTTTAAAGGATTGACTAGATGTGAAACCAATTTTACCGAAGGGGATTCACAAGCTGATATTACTGTGGATTCTGTACCAGGTTATTATGACCCTAAGACTAAAATTATGTATTACATTTTTGATGATTTAACGAAAAATGGAGCCGCCGAGTATTATGAGAATAAAAGAGCACTATATTTAGATAGTGGCCAGATTAAGGAAACACCCCTTGCATATAAGTCTACTATATATATTGATTCATCTGCAAACATTACATATCAAGATGTAGAGCAACGAGAAATCAGCGAGAATGATTATAATATGATCGCTGATAAAGTCTTTGCTGATTTGGAAAAGAAAAATGTATCTTTTGGCTGGTGTGGGTTTTCTAATCCTGATGATCTTAAAGGTATGAGCACTGAAGACATCCTCCATATGCTGATTAAATCATATGAAAAATTTGTTATCGAATAATAATACCCATAATGATGCCCGTCTACTCAGAAGGTGATTCTGAGAGAAAATAGATTAAAGACAAATAGATGAAGCTGCTGAAAAATCAACCGTTTATTTGATTGGAATTTTGATTTTAGCTTTAAAAATGGCTCTATATCAATTTTTTAAATTTAAATCACTTTAATAAGCCTTTTGGTAAAGAATAAAGGGATATTCCCTCTATACTGTAGCTACTAGTTTTGTAATCTTGACAATATTTGCAGTTATTGCCGTCAGAAAAGACTGGGCCTTCATACTCCAAAGTCCAGTTCCGTAAGTTATATTCAATCCATATTGATTTTTTAAGTGTGAGTTCCGCTGTTCGATTTTCCAGCGGATCTTATGGATTTGTTTAAAGTGTTCCGTTGTTTCGAAATTTCGTTGGTCTTCAAAAATGTCATAATTCACATTATTTAAAATTTGCTTGTAACCATCACTATTGTCACCTAAACACTGTTTTTTAAAAGGACATTTATCGCAATCACATCTATGAAAGCTGTATGCAATAGAACCATTTTTCCTTACTTTATTTTTTTTCGCTAAACAACTATTTTTGCATTCATACGTATCAGCATCTTTGTTAAAAGATATATAATCATCATTAAATTCCTTGCTCCCTACATTTTCTTTTAGCTTCGAAATTATATTTATGTTTTTGTCGATACCAAATTTTAATATATCACTTGTAGAATATGCCTTATCTCCTGCAATATCGCTTACTGTAACACCCGTATTAAGTGTTTGGTTTACTATAGTTTCAAATTCTTTGTTGTCCGCCGCTGTTCCATTCGTAACGGAAAGACCTGTGATGATACCTTCCTCTGTCATTGCGATATGGTTTTTATACCCGAAAAAGTCGTCATCCTCGGATTTGTGTCCAATCGTTGCATCTTCATCATTGGTGCATTGCAATTCCACTAGATTCGGCAATTCTAAAGTCTTTTGAACCTTTAGAAGAAGTTTCTGAGCTTTCTCGCTTACTAAATCAACTTTTTCAAGAGCAATCACCAATGACTTCGTATAATCGATTTCTTCAAAAATGTCATCTTCAACCGTAGGCTTTTCGGGAAACACATTGCATATTTCATTCTGTGTACGATGAATTTCTTTGCGAAGATTTTTAGTCATCTCACGCAATATCTGCGTAGGAGTCTGAGGTGTGTGCTTTGAACGTGAATGTGTAGAATCAACAATAATTGTCTTGCTTTTAATAACCTTATGATCGATAGCCTGTCGTACTGTTTCATTTAAAAACTCCTGTAATCCATCTTCTGTTATGCGTAACGTACGGAATTTCGCAAGTAAAGAAGCATCTGGCACCTCATCTTCGGGATTAAGTCCTAAAAAGAATTTAAAAGCCATATCGGTTTGACATCTAGAAATAACTTCGCGGTCCGAAAGGTCGTAAAGGAATTTTAAGAACAAAAGTTTAAGAATAAGCTCTGGTTCGTAAGCAGGTCTGCCAAAATCGATACAATAACATTCTTCCATAAGTTTATTAACAAATGAAAAATCAATATGTTCAGCTATCTTGCGAAGTAAATGGTTCTTAGGTATAATAGCATCATAGATGCCAGTAAAATATGAAAATTTTAGTTGTCTATTTAAATTAAGCACTTGAAATCCCCCTGTGGTTTATATACATATTGTACCATGTAATCAAGTAAAAAAATAGTATTAGGAAATTATTTACAACTATTATCTTTTAATTGCTAATTGCAATATCAAGGACTTTTTCAGCAGCTTAGATGTAAAGAAACTATTAGTTGAGGAAAGTAAGCCTGCTACTAGTACCCCTGCTACAAAGAAACTCTATAGAGTCCAAATAGGGGCCTATTCCATTAAAGCTAATGCTGAAACTCAACTAGCAAAAGCTAAAAAAGCTGGCTTCACTGATGCCTTTATAAAGTATGATTAATATTTATTTACTACAAAATGATAAAGGCCATGCTGTCTAGATTAAAATCTAGGCATGGTCTTTATTCATGGTTTTAATTTGATGAATCTATAAATCACTTTCAATTGCCTTAACTGGGCAAACCTTTACTGCTTCATTAAGTTTTTCCTTATTTACTGTATCTTCATCATAATCCTTAACAAAAGCTTTTTTCCCATCCATTTTAAATACTTCAGGGTAAGTTTTAACACATAAGCTACATCCAATACAAGCCTGTTTATTAATTTCTATACCAACTTTTACTTCTTCCTTATTCGGAATATCTTCATCTTTTATTATTTTATCAGCAATCCAAGAAAATATGATTATAGCTAAAACAGTTAGAACCCAACGTATGATCATAAACTTAGGACCTAGGAATTTTGCCTCGTTTAAAAGCATTGGTATCTTAATTACAGCCCAAGAGCTTAAAATAACTACAATATTTCTTATAGAAGCTCCTTTTTTATGAAGAATTATTGACATTGGGAAGGCAGCATAAATAGGACCTGCTGAAATGCTACCAATTATAAATGATAAGACTAACCCTTTTCCCTTTGCCTCCTTTCCTAAAAGTTGCATTATCTTATCCTTAGGAACCCATAAATCTAAAAGGGCTGTTAAAACAAAAATTACAGGCATTATTATTAACATTTCTTTTATATAATAAGCACTATTTTTGACTGACTCAAAGGCCATTGTTGGCCTAAAAATACTTATTAAAAGGTATACAAGAAGAACTAGTATAAAAAATAAATTATCTTTTGCTTTTTTAATTATGTTCATATAATTACCCCCATTACAAGTGCAATAACTATTGCAAAAACAAAGCTAAAGCCGTTACGAACTAAGGTGAATTTAGTACCAAACTCCTTTTTTTCCAGTGGAAATGTAACAAGTCCAACCATGGTAAGAGTAGTCAAGAAAGCTACTGAAGGGACAGTACCTACTCCTGCATCTACTAAAGTTCCTATCAAAGGAAAGGCTATAAATGCTGGAACGAGGGTAATTGTTCCAAGTAAAGCCGAACCAACAGTTGCCAGAAAAAGAGACTGCTTGCTTACAAAGCTTGCAATTTCTGTAGGGGGTAAAAATGTTAGGATTAGACCTATTGCTAAAATAATAGAAAAAATGCTTATGGCCATACCTTTTCCCATATTAAGTGCCATTTTTAAAGCCTTTTTCGTTTTAGCACCATCCTTTTTAAAGGATATGAAAAGAAAAACAAGAGTAATTAACCATAAAATAATTGTAAATATATCCACTTTTATCGCCCTCCTTTTAAGCTTTTGGTGCTGGTGCTTTTACAACAATGATTTCTAGTGTTTCTTTATGAAGATTTTTTACATTCATTTTTGTCCCCTCTGGAATCTTTAATAAGGTATTGTAGCTGTATTCATGAGCTTCTTGTTCATCTAAAGCTATAGATAGAACTCCTCTTATAACAGTCATATAGACATTAGAGTTTGAATAATGCTCTGGTAAACCTTCATTCTCATTAAAAACCATGTGTAGATAATGTATATTTTCATCGAATATAACTTTTTCTACTGCTTTTTCATTGCCTTTTGATAAATTAAATGTTTTTTCTATCATTCTAAATCTCTCCTTTATTATTTTAAAATTAAATTTTATATTTCAATCTTACCATCATAAAACTAAATACAATAGACACCTATGTTTCTTTTTGTTATAATTAAAATAAAAAGGGGAACTTATGATTAATATATTAAAGAATATATCACTCTTTAGAAATGTGGATACTTTACTTTTAAAAAATGTAATTGGAACCTATAATCTTCAAAATAGAATTTATAATAAGGGTAAAACTGTTCATGACCAAAACGAAGTTTGTTCTGGAATAGATGTAATTCTATCAGGCAAGCTTGTTGCTTACTCTTTAACTAGTCATGGTTCAGAAACAACTGTATTTGAATTTACTAGTGGTGGTGTAGTAGGGGCTAATCTTTTGTTTGGTGATAATAACAAATATCCTTTAAATATTTATAGTATAGAGGAAACTAGTCTGATATATATCCCCAAATCTGCTGTAGACACATTGTTGAAAGATCAGCTTTTTGCAATAGAGTTTATAAAAATTTTATCTTCTAACTCACAAGGTCTTAATAGAAAAATTGCAATATACACCCAAAAATCTTTAAGAGAAAATCTCACAAACTACCTGTCTGCTCAAGCCAATATTCAAAATTCTAAAACAATCTATCTTCCCATAAGTAAAAAACAACTTGCAGATCATCTTGGTGTTCAAAGGCCTTCTTTATTTCGTGAATTAAAAAACATGAAGGATGAAGGACTGATTGAAATTAATAACAGAATAATTACTTTACTGATTTAGTAAACATCTAATATTCTCCACCCTTTACTAGTGATTAATGCCTTTATAAAGTATGATTAACGAATAAAAGCCTGTGGGAAAATTCCTGCGGGCCCTTTTTTTATGCCTTTTTTTAGATATGTTTTCTCAAACCTCAACTTATAGCCTTTCCTGTGGCTATTAAGTAGGAGGTAATGCCATATGAAAGAAATGAAAAATAAAAAGACAAGTAAAATATCCGATGCAATTTTAGAAGGGGAAAATTTATCTACAAGAATATCTAATGACCAGCTGCAAGGAGAATTTAACTATTCACAGGCTGAAAAAATCTTAAAAAAGATGCTTAATATGGGGCTAATAGACGAGGTGGAATTTAACAAAATTACTGAATTAAATCGTGAAACTTTCTCACCTATTTTAGGAAAGATAATGCCCTGAAACCGTTGATATATAAGGGGTTTAACGGTAACATGTGACCTACTAAAGAGGAGGTGAGACAATGAGAAAGATAACAAAAATTGAAGCAAATAGACCAGATTCGTTTGCTAGTCTCAAATTAAGAGTTGCTGCTTATTGCAGGGTATCTACAGATAGTGATGAACAACTTGAAAGCTTAAAGGCACAGAAAACTTATTATGAAAAACATATAAAGGCTAATCCTGAATGGGAGTATTTAGGTGTTTACTACGATGAGGGTATTAGTGGAACTAAAAAAGAAAATAGAGGAGGGCTTCAAAGGCTGATATCCGATTGCGAAAACAAGCAGATTGACTTAATAATTACAAAATCTATTAGTAGATTTGCAAGAAATACTACGGATTGCTTGGAGATGGTTCGAAGGTTGGTCGAGATTGGAGTCTTTATATATTTTGAAAAAGAAAATATTCAGAGTTTTGAAGCTAAACCTCTGGGTCTTTATACAATTAAAACGACTATTTATGTTGATGAGAAGATCGACAGAGTATTACACAATGGTTTCTGGGGATATGATCAAGAACTCTTAGAATCAGGAAGTATTATTACCTGTGACAAAGATTATTTCTTCAAAGATGGACAACCCATGCCTATCGTAGGAATGACTTATATGCAACCGGATGTCCATAGAAAGTTTATTCATAGACCAAATGTGTATTTATGGGATCGAGATTTTAATACAATGAAAGCTGCTGGTATTAATATGCTCCGCACAGGAATATGGACCTCTTTTAAGTCGATTATGCCAAGTGATGGATTTATAAGTGAAGAAAAACTCAGAGTATTTGATGCTATGTTTTTAACTGCTAAAAAATATGACTTACCAATTGTGTTTAACTTTTTCGCTTTTTCTCCAGAAATGTGGAGTGGAAAGAATCCTTATTTGGATCCCAAAAGCGTACAAGCTCAAAAAAGATATATAAATGCAATTGTAACAAGGCATAGAAATAGTAAGGGCGTTATGTGGGATTTAATAAATGAGCCTTCGGTTAGTAATCCTAAAAAATTATGGAAGACTCGACCAAATGGAGATGTATATGAGCTAATGGAGTGGCGAAACTGGCTTAAAGAAAAACATGAAACAATAGAGGCATTGCAAGAAAAATGGAACTATTCCAGTGATAGTTTTTCTGATTTTGGAACCGTTGGACTTCCCAAGGAAGAAGAATTCTTCAACAATTTTAACAATTTACAACATGGACTAAAGGTTCATGACTATTATTTGTTTACACAACATGTGTTTAATAAATGGGCTAAAGAGATGTATGATAGTATCAGAGCAGTTAAAGCAAATCAGCTTATTACAGTAGGCCAAGATGAGGGTGCGTCCGGCCAAAGATCTCATCCTTTTTTTTATCAAGAAGTGATAGACTACACCTGCAATCATCCTTGGTGGCAGATAGATGATTTATATTGGGATTCGATTTTTTGTAAATCACCCAACAAACCAAATTTGAGCCAGGAGACGGGTATTATGAATGTGAACGATCCAAATGGAAAAGGAAAGTTAACAGAAGAAAATACACGCGATTTGCTAGAGAGAAAGTATGCATATGCTTTTGCGGCAGATAATGCAGGTGCTATTCAATGGGTGTGGAATATTAACATTCACATTGACAGCTTAAATGAGAGTACGATAGGGGCAGTTAGACCGGATGGAGGACAAAAGCTTGAGGCAGATGTGAGCTATGACTTTGGAAAATTCATGAGTGAAATCTTTTATATATTTGAAGGTCGTAAAGAAGCTGATGTAGTGGTTATAAATCCTTTCGCAAACAATTTTTCTATCAGTGACCACAGTATTATTAGTACCAAAAAGCTGACCCATTGCTTGGCACACAATATGAGTACAAGTTTTAAGGTTTATGGAGAGTACTATCTTGATGAACTCAAACCGGAGAAACTTATAATACTGCCTTCTCCTAGGACTCTTACTAATAAGGCTTTTAACAAAGTTTTGGCATGTGTAGAAAAAGGAAGTGTTTTATATATAAGCGGGCCTTTTAGCTACGATGAATATTGGGGAAAACTAGCGGATAGATCTAAAACCCTTGGAATAGAAACAAAGTTAAAGGCTGTTTGTCAGGAAGAAAGTATTGTGATTAATAATCAGAAATACCGCGTGACTTTTGGAGAACTTAAAAGAAACTGGGTAGATAAAGAAGTTGAGATAGAGACAAGAACTGAGGAATTAAAAGTTTTTAAATATGGAGAAGGAAATATTATTTGGTCACCCCTTCCACTAGAAATGAATGAGCATGATGAAGTAATCCAGAAGGCATATGAATATGCCCTAGATATGGCAGGGGTCGTATTAGACTTTACATGGATGATAAATAATAATCATGGCTTGTTAGGTAAGAAGTTGAGATTTAAAAAACATAATCTATATGTGTTTATTTCAGAATTATCAGTAGATAAGAATGTGATCATAAAAGATAATGAAAAGGGTACAGTATATAAGTTTGTACTTCCGGCACAAAGAATCATGATGTTTGTTACTGATGAGACAGGTACTGTGATAAAGACATATAAAGATTGGCAAGTTGCATATATTTGAGTTTCCGTACTTTTATTTACGCAGTTTCCGATTGGGATTATTAACATTACCCAAAACCCTTGACAATACTTCAAGAAAGAGTGAAAATTTGATTGATAAGTTATTTTTGATGATTGGAAATCGCCGCGGTCCAATATCAGGATAATGTAAGTGTATTAT
>DATESN010000103.1:0-2216 GCA_035270785.1 Lachnospiraceae bacterium
AAACCCACCCAGAACGGCTACATTGAACGCTTCAACGGAAGCTACAGAAGGGCTGTACTTGACAGATATATTTTCCGAAACTTGTCTGAAGTCAGGGAGCTGACAGAAGCCTGGCGGAATGACTACAACGAAGAACGACCCATGAGGCGTTGGACAACATGACACCCTTTGAGTATAGAGAAGAACTGATAAAACGAAATGAAGCAGTATGACAGATATTTTGACAAGCAAAGGTAACACTAGCCGCTACAGCGGTCAAGGCCAAGACGAGTGCCCTGGCGGGCAGTCTTGCCCGCTGTATCGTATAGTATTGGGAGTGGCTTATCAAAAATCTGTCCGACATCATAACATTGTATACATAAATAACTAATTTAGCAGTCTAATCAAAGACTGTCCTAAAAAGGGGTAGCTTACACACTCAACTGTTGGCAACATTTTTTACCTTGACAATCACATAAATAAATAAAATATGAAACGATTAACTATTACTACCTTGTTAATCCTAATTTTTTATCAAGGATTTTCATGCACAAGTTTTATTTTACGAGAGAAAAACAATTACTATCTCGCAAAGAATTTTGATTATTTTATAGGAGATGGACTAGTTTTTATAAATCAAAGAAATGATATTAAAATTGGACTTTGTATTCCTCCAGAAAAGCCATCGCAGTGGATTTCTAAATATGGGAGTATCACATTTAATTTGTATGGGAAAGATTTACCTATGTCTGGCATGAATGAAAAAGGATTGATAATTGAATGTTTATGGCTTGAAGGGACTAAATATCCAATTTCTGATAATAGAATGGCTGTTCCAGAATTGGGGTGGATACAATTTATGCTAGATAATTGTTCAACAATAGATGAAGTAATTGAATTTGATAAACAAATTAGGATTTCCAATACATCACTTGCTGGAATTCATTTTATCATGATTGATTCACTTGGGAATTCTGCAATTTTTGAAATGGTTGATGGAATGACACTTATTACAAGAAGTAAAGAATTTCAACCTGAAGTTATAGAAAATCAGACTTATTCAGAATCATTGAAATACATGAAAAATTTTCAATTGGGTCAAAAATGCTATACTCGTCCAATAAATGATAAAAGAGAAAGATTTGAAATGGTGTCGCTGATGCTTGAAGATAAAGATTTAAGCGATAATTCCATTGATTATTCTTTTCGAATTTTGAAAAAGGTTTCTTGGACAACAGAAAATGGAGATTCACCTACACAGTGGAGTATCATTTATGATATTAATAATAAAACAATACATTTTATAACAAAAAACTTTACGAATATAAAGATTATTAAGCTGAGTGATTATAATTTTGACTGTTCAGACGATATTCTTACAACAGATATTAATCTTGATTTGAATTCAATAAATGTAAAAGATTTTAAAATATACAATATTGGAGATGCAAAGATTCATATGAAAAATGTGTTTGAAGCAGGTGCTTTTACAAGAGGGAAGATTCCTGATGATATGATAGATGCCATTTTAAATGCAACAAGTAAGAAAGGATGTGTTAAATAAAACTGTTGTTAATAAATAGGACACTGAGCGGCCTGCATGGAGAAAACGGAGCATGCTGACCCCTCCAAATTGAGAAGCAAAGGCAACTATTCAATGATATAGATGTACTACCGCCTGATGTCATCGCATCGTTATGAGTGTGCGGGAATACAGGATGAATAACGTGCGAAGCAGCGGTTAGAGTCAGTCTTTTAGGTATTTTTTGCCGTTTTGGATGTAAATGCCTGGAGAGAGTGGCTCGAAGGATGTGCCTGCGTTTTCGCCATTAAGATTATAAATGGTGTAAGGAGCACGGTTCGAATTGTCCATAATGTAGTCAACTCCTGTTGGGTCTTCAGGTGCTCCCAGGCCGCGTGCAAAACCGGCATATGTATGCTTGCGGTACCAGTCTAGATCCCACACTCCTACAGGAGTGTTTGCGCGCCATCCGCTGTTAGTAGGAGAATCTGTAGCACACCACTGACAGAATCCCCACTGCTGGTCAGAGGGAATAATCTCAAGATATTTCTTCACTATCCATTCATAAAGGTCTGCCATACGCTGATGCATCGCTTCTGTCATATTGGCTGTTGGAACGTTATTACCGTTAGCGTCGTTCATACCCATGTCAAATTCACTTATACGTACCAGTTTACCTGAAGCTGCCATGAGCCTGAAACTGTTCTCGATGGCA
>DATESN010000104.1:0-54578 GCA_035270785.1 Lachnospiraceae bacterium
ATAATTGTAGCAACACGTCCTGAACCAACTGTACGTCCACCTTCACGAATAGCGAATGTTAAACCTTGTTCCATTGCTATTGGGTGAATTAATTCAATCGTCATTTCGATATTATCGCCAGGCATACACATTTCAACACCAGCTGGTAAATCACAAACACCTGTAATATCGGTAGTTCTGAAATAAAATTGAGGTCTATAGTTATTGAAGAAAGGAGTATGACGTCCACCTTCATCTTTTGTTAAAACGTAAACTTGAGCAGTGAATTTTTTGTAACATTTTACTGAACCTGGTTTTGCAAGTACTTGACCTCTTTCGATGTCAGTTCTTTGAACACCACGAAGTAATGCACCAATATTATCACCAGCACGAGCTTCATCAAGAAGTTTACGGAACATTTCAATACCAGTACAAACTGATTTTCTTGATTCTTCTTTGATACCAATAATTTCAACTTCTTCTGCTACTTTAAGAATACCACGTTCAACTCTACCTGTCGCTACTGTACCACGACCTGTAATTGAAAATACATCTTCAATTGGCATTAAGAAAGCTTTGTCTGTATCACGAACTGGATCTGGAATAAAGCTATCTACAGCATCCATTAATTCAAGGATTTTATCTCCCCATGCACTTGTAGGATCTTCAAGGGCTTTCAGTGCAGAACCTTGAATGATAGGTGTATCATCTCCTGGGAATTCATACTCAGACAATAAATCTCTGATTTCCATTTCTACTAATTCAAGTAATTCTGGATCATCAACCATATCACATTTGTTCATAAATACAACAACATAAGGAACACCAACTTGACGAGAAAGTAAGATATGTTCTTTTGTTTGTGCCATAACACCATCTGTTGCAGCAACAACTAAAATTGCACCGTCCATTTGAGCAGCACCAGTGATCATATTTTTAACATAATCGGCATGTCCTGGACAGTCAACGTGAGCATAATGTCTGTTTTTTGTTTCATATTCAACGTGAGATGTGGAAATTGTGATTCCACGTGCTATTTCTTCAGGTGCTTTATCGATCATATCGAATGCAACCGCTTGACCAGTTCCTAATCTTACATTAAGTGTTTTTGTAATAGCAGCAGTTAATGTTGTTTTACCATGATCTACATGACCGATGGTACCAATGTTACAATGGGGTTTATTTCTTTCGAATTTAGCTTTAGCCATTTCTAAAGTCCTCCTCTAATTTGATTATAATTGTTAATATAGTTTTGTTTTATTTTTTGCTCGTCTACTATTGATTATATTAAATAATCAATAGTTTATCAAGCATAATTTTATTTATTTATTACTACTACAATTCAGTACTATTTTGTTTTAGCTAAAAGCACTTTTTCTTGTACGGATTTTGGTACCGGTTCATACTTTTCAAAGAACATGGAGTAATTTCCACGACCTTGGGTTTTAGAACGAAGATCAGTAGCATATCCAAACATTTCAGAAAGTGGAACATAACCTCTAACTAATTTACCACCACCAATATCATCCATACCTTCAATACGTCCACGGCGTGAGTTAATATCGCCAATTACATCGCCCATATAGTCTTCAGGCATTGTAACTTCCACCTTCATTATTGGTTCAAGAAGCACGGGAGCAGCTTTTTGCATAGCTTCCTTAAATGCTAGAGAACCAGCAATATGGAATGCCATTTCTGATGAATCGACTTCATGATAAGAACCATCATAAACAGTAGCATGAACACCAACAACTGGGAATCCGCCAAGAGTACCGGCTTTCGTTGCTTCTTTAATACCTTCGCCAATAGCTGGAATATATTCTTTTGGAATAGTACCACCAACAACTGATGAATCAAATTTAAATAATTCTTCTCCATTGGCATCCATTGGTTCAAATCTAACCTTACAATGACCGTACTGGCCACGACCACCAGATTGTTTTGCATATTTACTATCAATATCAACTGATTTAGTAATTGCTTCTTTGTATGCAACTTGTGGAGCCCCAACATTAGCTTCCACTTTAAATTCACGAAGTAGTCTATCTACAATAATCTCTAGATGAAGTTCACCCATACCAGCAATAATTGTTTGACCTGTTTCTTGATCCGTATGAGCTCTGAAAGTAGGATCTTCTTCTGCAAGTTTTGCTAAAGATTCACCCAATTTTCCTTGACTAGCTTTTGTCTTAGGCTCAATAGCCAATTCAATAACTGGTTCCGGAAATTCCATAGACTCTAAGATTACAGGATTTTGTTCATCACAGATTGTATCACCAGTAGTTGTAAACTTAAAACCAACTGCCGCTGCAATGTCACCTGAATATACTTTTGTTAATTCTTCTCTTTTATTTGCATGCATTTGAAGAATACGTCCAACACGTTCTTTTTTGTTTTTAGTTGCATTAAGCACATAAGAACCCGCGTTCATAGAACCGGAATAAACTCTAAAGAATGCAAGCTTACCAACAAATGGATCAGCCATAATTTTAAACGCAAGTGCTGAAAATGGTTCTTCATCAGAAGAATGTCTTTCTACTGGGTTGCCGTCCATATCTGTTCCTGCAATTGATGGAATATCAATAGGAGATGGCATAAATTCTATAACTGCATCAAGAAGCTTCTGAACCCCTTTATTACGGTAAGCTGTGCCACAACAAACAGGAATCGCTTTACATTCGCAAGTTCCTTTTCTAAGTCCGGCTTTTAGCTGTTCATTTGTTGGTTCTTCGCCTTCTAAATACATCATCATAAGTTCATCGTCTAATTCACTGATTTTTTCAACCAATTCAGCACGATATAATTCTGCATCGTCTTTCATATCTTCTGGAATCTCAACAATTGAAATATTTTCACCTTTATCATCATTATAAATATAGGCTTGCATTTCAAATAAATCAACAATTCCTTTGAAATTTTCTTCTTTACCAATTGGTAATTGTAGACAAATTGTATTTTTACCTAATCTTTTTTTAATCTGATCTACACATCCAAAAAAGTTTGCACCCAAGATATCCATCTTGTTAACAAATGCCATTCTTGGAACATTGTAAGTATCAGCTTGACGCCATACGTTTTCAGATTGTGGTTCAACTCCACCTTTAGCGCAAAAAACACCTACTGCTCCGTCAAGAACGCGCAATGAACGCTCGACTTCAACAGTAAAATCAACGTGTCCAGGTGTATCGATAATATTAATTCGATGTTCTATTTCGCCTGGTTTCTTTACAGTATCTTTTTGTAAAGTCCAATGGCATGTTGTAGCAGCTGAGGTGATTGTAATACCCCTTTCCTGCTCTTGTTCCATCCAGTCCATTGTAGCAGTTCCTTCGTGAGTATCACCTATTTTATAATTAACACCAGTGTAAAATAGGATTCGCTCAGTAAGAGTAGTTTTACCTGCATCGATATGAGCCATAATACCAATGTTTCTGGTTTTCTCTAATGGATATTCTCTTCCAGCCAAGTGATTTCCTCCTTCTAGAACCTGTAGTGTGCAAAAGCTTTATTAGCTTCAGCCATTTTATGCATATCTTCTTTTTTCTTAACAGATGCTCCTGTATTATTTGCTGCATCCGTAATTTCATTAGCTAGTCTATCTTCCATTGTCTTCTCGCCTCTTTTGCGAGAGTACGTGGTTAACCAACGAAGTGCTAGTGCTTGACGTCTTTCTGGTCTAACTTCGATTGGAACCTGATAAGTAGCACCGCCAATACGTCTTGCTTTTACTTCTAAAACAGGCATGATATTATTCATTGCTTCTTCAAATACATCAATTGCTGCTTTTCCTGCTTTTACTTCTACTTTTGCAAATGCTCCGTATACAATTTTCTGAGCTACTCCCTTTTTACCATCTAACATGATATTATTAACAAGTTTAGTAACTACTTTATTATTGTATAAAGGATCCGCTAAAACATCTCTTTTTTGAATATGTCCTTTACGTGGCACGGTTCTTCCCTCCTTATTATACTGCGACAACTATAACTGTTGTCATTAATAGATCATCGGTACTCACAACTATAAAAAATGTGTTCGCGCTGTATTCTATCTATTTTCGCATCAAGATGCGTGAATACTGTACAACATTCTAGTTATACAACAGAATTCCAACACTACCATAGTTCTATATGTGGTACTAACAAAACAAGTTACCCTATTTTGCTTTTTTTGGTCTCTTAGCGCCGTATTTTGAACGGGCTTGTCTTCTGTTAGCGACTCCAGCAGTATCAAGTGTACCTCTAATAACATGGTATCTTGTACCTGGTAAATCTTTAACTCTACCACCTCTTATAAGAACAACACTATGTTCTTGTAAGTTATGGCCTTCACCTGGAATATAACTTGTTACTTCTATTCCATTAGAAAGACGAACTCTGGCAATTTTTCTAAGAGCTGAGTTAGGTTTTTTAGGCGTAGCTGTCTTAACAGCTGTACAAACACCTCTTTTTTGAGGAGCAGAAGAATTTGTTGTTTTTTTTCTTAAAGAGTTATAACCCTTTTGAAGAGCTGGTGATCCTGACTTTCTTGCTGCTGTTTGACGTCCTTTTCTAACTAACTGGTTAAATGTTGGCATTCTGTTTCACCTCCTGTGATATAAACTGGTTTCATCGGCAAAAGCCGATTTGCAATAACGCGCACAAAAAAATGCATTCCTTTGCACGCTAGATAATTATACGGTTGTCCTTTAGTAATGTCAATGACTTTTTTGATTTTAATAAAATGATTTCTTAATTAAAAAGGAAGCAGACCTCTCCGCTCCCAAAATATATCTCTTACATCTCATTCAGCCTATTCTAACAGCTGATCCGCTATTCTATTTTCTGTTTCTTTCACTCTTTGCTTTAGCGTAGGCAAGTTCCAATTCAAACTAACTGTTGCACTTTGTTCCCACTCTATCTTTGACAAATCGAAAATTCTTTTTCTATATCTTCTACACTCCGCAATGTAGATTACTGAAAAAAATGTAACTAGCATAATACCCATAAAAAAAATTGTTTTAGGAAAAAATGAATTAGTTTCTATTGATGATACAAGCGGTATTGTTTCCTCACCAATAACGGTCAAGCTGTAATCCCGTTGCTCCCCCTTTGAGACAAAACCACATAGGCATAGACAAAGAATAATCATTATTAAAACACTACTAATCTTTCTTTTCACGATGCTTATTTCCTTTCTTTTATATATTATATACATGTAGTACATCTTATATAGTTAAAGACGCATCCTACAGTGGAAAAGGTTCATCTTTTGACAAAATTATTATAACTTTTATGCTTTCCTTTTCTTACCACTTATTTTATAATAGAAATATCGACAATATAATATAGGAAGTAACTCATTTGTGTTAGGAGGATAAAAATATATGCAGCAAAACTTTTTAAAGCACTTTAAAGTAATTAAAATTGTACAACTATCTATACTTATTGGAATTGAGGTTATCTTTTTTGCATTTCTTCTATTTAATCCATTACTCAGAGGTAGTGTCTATACTAATCCGAGCCTTTTTCAATTAAGTTCCATGATGTGGTTTCTAATGATATTCTTCTTTCTTTGCATACTCTATGATTTCACTAAAATGCATAGCTTTACAAAAAATACTCATGAACTAAATAAAGTTGCTTATCTTGATGATATGACCGGAATTCCAAACCGATATAGCTGTGATTTAATTTTTAAAATGTATCATAACGAAAAAAATATGGCTGAAATCGGTTGCGGTATTATGGAAATTTCTAACTTAGCAAAAATTAATGATAAAAACGGACACGAACTAGGGGATATGGCCATACAAGATTTTTGTGTAATTTTAGACGAAGTAGGTGATTCTTTCGGCTTTGTCGGTCGCAATAGTGGAAATGAATTTTTAGTGGTTATCGATGATTGTACAATTGAAAAGATGGAAGCTTTCTTTTACACATTAACTACTCGGTTATCCAAATATAACAATAATAGTGAGCATGTTTCTTTAGAATTATCTTATTCTTATATATTAAATTCCCAGGCAAATGCAACCTGTTTTTCAGATATCATAACTTTAGCATATAAAAAGTTACATAAAATATAAAATACTTTCTTAGAAATCTTTTTAAACTATTTTCAATTATTTATAGAGGGGTTATTCATGAGAGAACCAGATCATAAATATATTGCTTCCTTAGTTATTCTAGCTCAGAAAAATGATAGTGATGCTTTTGCAGAATTATATGCCATGACCTATAATAAAGTATTTAATTATGCATGTTATTACTTAAAAGATCGTTTTCTTGCTCAGGATGCCGTACAGGAAGTATATATATTAGCACTTAAAAATATAACTAAAATCAAAGATACCACTCTTTTTATTGCATGGATCAATCAAATTAGTTTTCATGTATGCTATGATATCTGCAAAAAAAGGAATGGAAATTATGGATTCATTGATGAAGCAATCATGGAAACAGTGAGTGATGATCACATCGACGTAAATCCTGAACAGCGTTTTGTTCAATCCGAAGAAGCACGACGATTGAACGAAGCAATAAAAAATCTACCCATTAATGAGCAGCAAGTTATTACTATGAAGTTTCACAATAATATGAAGCTTGATGACATTGCTGATGCTATGGATATAAGTAAGAGTACCGTTAAAAGATATGTTACAAGTGGGCAAGAGACTTTACACAAGTTATTGAAAGAATAGGAGGTGCTTCATATGCAAATATTTCATAAAAGAAATAAAAGATATCAAATGGACGTGACTTTAGCAAATGAAACACTTCAAAATGTATTCTCAGCTTGTGATAAAGAGCCAAATACAATTCCTTTTGATAAAATATTATTAAAACAAAAGCCAGAGACAAAATTACTTTCTTTGGGGAAATGGCTTACACTCTTTATGCTTATCATTACTTTTCTTTCTCCATTAGCATTTAGACCTTCTCCTGCAGATGTATCTCAATTAAATAATGTTAACAAAAATCTTACTCTTTTAAGTCATTATATCGCTGACAATTGTCTGTATTTAGAATTTTCTAACAATACATTTGACTACGAAAAAAGTTATATGCAAACATCCGATGGTGAACTATATAAGCCGATTTCAATTGATCCCATAAGCAATATTATTGTTTTTCCATATTTAGAAGTTGAAACAACCATTTACATCTTCAGCCTTGACCAATCCAGTATGCAACTATTAGTTTCACCTAAAAAATAGAAAGGAACTTAAGATGATTCGTAAAAGAATGATACTGTTTACTATTTTTATAGGCAGCCTTTCCTTATGGGGTTGCAGTAATAACTTATCAAATAACTTTCCAAATGACTCTTCTAGTGAAAATAGTAACATTACTGTATCCGAAGAACCTGTTGCCTCTACATCTGGTGAAATAGGCAGTCGAGATAATACTTCTTTTTGCTTAGTTCCCTCTGCAGATTCCATAGATGTCTTTCAGAACAGTGACGCAATTATAGATATTTCCAATACTTCCGAAGGATATATAATGGCATCTTATATTGGTAATAGCAAAAAAGTCAAATTGCAAATTACAGGAAGTGATAACATCACATATACTTATAATTTGCATGGTGGCGGATACGAGGTGTTTCCACTTTCCTCTGAAAGTGGTAATTACACAATCGCAATTTTTGAAAATGTAATCGATAACCAATATTCGACTTGCCTTTCAGAAGTAGTCCCTATTTCTATTTCTAATGAATTTGGACCTTACTTATATCCAAATCAATATGTGACTTTTAATAGTCAAAGCGATGTCGTTGAAAAAGCGGAAGAATTAGCACTTAGTGCAAACTCGGATTTGAATGTTATTACAAATATTTACAACTATATTATAAAAAATATTAGTTATGATTATGACAAAGCCGAAAATGTCCAAAGCGGATATACCCCGGATGTTGACGAAATATTATCTTCTAAAACAGGCATCTGTCTTGATTATGCAGCCGTTATGACTAGCATGTTAAGAAGTCAACAAATTCCCACCCGCCTAGAGGTTGGTTATGCTGGTGAGTCCTACCATGCTTGGATCAGTACATACATTAGTGACGTAGGTTGGGTAAATGGGATTATTGAGTTTAACGGAACCAAATGGGAGTTGATGGATCCCACCTTTGCTGCCAATTCTAGTGAAAAGAAATTAAAAAGCTTTATAGGTGATGGAAGTAATTATACCACCAAATATATCTATTAAGAGAGGTTTTAATCTACTATGAGATCAAAAAAAATGCTAACAAATAATGAAATTTCCTTTTTCTGTGGACAAGTTGCCTTAATATTAAAGGCTGGTATTACCCCCTTGGAAGGCATGCGAATACTTTTATCAGATACGGAAGATGCTACTGGCAAAGAAATCATATCTGAAATATTAAATACATGTCAAAAAGGAGATCCTTTCTACTCCTCCTTAAAAAGAACAGGTGTATTTCCGGAATATGTAATATATATGATTACCATCGGAGAAGAATCCGGAAGTTTGGATAATGTTATGGAATCTCTGTCTAATTATTATGAACGCGAAGAAAATATCTCTCAAAGTATAAAAAGTGCTGTCAGTTATCCGATTGTTATGATTAGTATGATGATGTTAGTAATTATTGTTTTGCTAACAAAAGTTCTCCCTATTTTCAATCAGGTATTTATTCAATTAGGCAGTGAAATGAATGGTGTTTCTAGATCCCTTATGAAAATCGGAACTTCTATTCAAAATTATTCCATTGGAATAACCCTTTTTTTAGTTGTTATTGTTGGATTGTTTGTATTTGCAACAAAAACAAAAAATGGAAAAAAAATGACGAACCATTTCTTAACAAACTTTGTTTTTACAAGGGGGTTTTATGATGATGTAGCCGCTGGACGTTTCGCTAGTGGTATGGCCCTAACCCTATTCAGTGGATTAGATACCTATCAAAGCTTAGATATGGTTGCAAATCTTGTTGACAACAAAAAAATGGAAGCAAAAATTATGGTATGTAAAGCACTGATTGAAAATGGTTGTAACTTTGCCGAGGCAATTTCCTCTTCTAAAATATTTTCAAATCTTTATGCACGCATGATATCTGTTGGATTCCGCGCTGGTGCCGTTGATATTGCAATGAAAAAAATTGCTACCAACTATGAAAAAGAAACTGATAACAAAATTAACTCTATCATTTCAATATTAGAGCCTACACTTGTTATTGTTCTTTCTATTATTGTCGGTTTAATATTACTATCAGTAATTCTACCCTTAATGGGTATTATGTCTAGTATTGGTTGAGAAAGTGAGTTTTTACCATGAATCGTTTTGAAAAAAGAAAGTTTGTAACAATATATCTACATAAAATCAAATTGTCAATTATTACATTTGTCGCTTTACTTACTTTATTCTTAATTGGGATATCCTCTGTCACTACTACTACAAAAGAAAAGCAATTAGAAAGTCTAGAAACAGCAATCCATCGCAGCGTCGTTCATTGCTACGCGGTGGAAGGAACTTATCCCCCTAATCTTACCTATATCGAAGAACATTATGGACTTATTTATGATAAAAATCTGTTTTTTGTTGACTACCAATCTATCGGTTCAAATATCTTACCTGATGTAACAATTATTGTTAAAAACTAAAGAAATACTAAAATTACTTTGAGAAATAAGGAGATGCTATCATGAATTTTAAAAATAAAAACAATCATATGATAGATATCATATTTGTTATTGCTCTTTTTTGCCTTTTTGCAATATCTGCTCTCATGCTTGTTATCATTGGAGCAAATGTCTATAAAAAGACGATTACTGATATGGATACCAATTATGTTTCTAGAACTTCCTTTTCCTATGTTAGCGAAAAGCTTCGTCAACATGATGTTTACGATGGTATTCATATTGATTCTTATGGAGATAGTGATGCTATTTTATTAACTGAAATAATTAATAAAATTTCTTATACCACATATTTGTATCTATATAATGGGTATTTGATGGAACTATTTACTCGTTCTGATCAACAATTAAGCCCTAATTCAGGACAACGAATTATTAAAATGGATGCTTTTCATATTAATAAGATTAATGATAGCCTATATGAATTTTATCTAGAAAGTTCTGACAATGAGAAAACAACTTTAGTTGTAAGTTCTCACTGTAGTTAGGAGGTATATGAAAAAAAAATCCAAGTCAGGTTTATTTTTAATGGAATTAATCGTTATCATATTATTTTTTTCACTTGCAAGTACCGTTTGCATTCAACTTTTCGTCAAATCACATTTGCTTGGAAAAGAAACAAAAGAATTGAATCATTCCGTATTGCAAGCCCAAAATATCGCTGAATCATTTCTTGGTTCTAGTGGGGAAGTTAGTCATTTATTGACGTGTTTTCCAGAGGCATTCGTATCAAATAATTCCCTTGGAGAATTCGAAATTTATTTGATGTATGATAAGGACTTTCAAATAACCACAGATTATACTGATTGCATCTATTTTTCACATGTTCAAATTGTGGAATCTGATCATATATGTTCCGCATTCATAGACGTTTGTTCCCTATCATCCCAACTCTCCATAGATTCAACGTTACCTGAACTTGTAAATAACAATCTCGATCAAGATGGGCCTTCCTTCATAAAAATTCTTTACTCTTTATCAGTAGATAAATATGAACCAGAAAGGTGTACATTCAATGAATAAAAAAAGTTTCGGAATCAATATTGGTTCTTCTTCCATACTAATGATCTTCGTTATATTATGCATGGTATCTTTTGCGACCTTATCCATTGTAAGTGCGAATGCAGACTTTATGCTTAGCAATAAGATGGCCTCTAGAAATATCGCCTATTACCAAGCTTGTAGTCAGGCAGAGCACTCTATTGCATCCATAGATAAAACATTACAACTCCTTTCTAATACCTGCGTTAATGAAGAAGATTATTTCATCGAAGCCGGACATGAAATTTCCTTCATAATCGGCATCTCTGATCTCCAATCCTTACAAGTCGAGATGAACATCCTTTATCCTACTAGTTCTAATACATCCCGTTATCAAATTACCGCGTGGAAAGTGATTACAACGGGCACGCTAGACTACAACGAAAGTTTACCCATTATAACTAGCCCTAAAATACAATAAAAATATAACAATACTTAGAACTGGAATGAAAAAAGCAAGCCTGAACAACTACACATTCAGACTTGCTTTTTTATATTTCACATCATCATTTACTATTATTCCGAAACTGCATCACCTGAAACTACTAATTCACCCATTTCTTCAAAAGCTTCTGAATTCGTATGATCATTTTCGTTTCCTTGTAATAAAGGTCCGTTAAGGTTTTTATCTGTATCAAGAGTTACCGTACGATATCTCTTCATTCCTGTTCCAGCTGGAATTAACTTACCAATAATAACATTTTCCTTTAATCCAATAAGTGGATCGACTTTACCCTTAATAGCAGCTTCCGTTAATACTTTTGTTGTTTCTTGGAAAGAAGCAGCTGATAAGAATGAATTTGTTGCAAGAGATGCTTTGGTAATACCTAACATTACTTGGTTCCCCTCAGCAGGTTCTTTACCTTGTGCAATTAATGCTTCATTCATATCGTCATATTCAAGAATATCTACTAGCGTTCCTGGTAAGTAATCAGCATCACCATTTGTCTCAATACGTACTTTTTTCAACATCTGACGAACAATAACTTCGATATGCTTATCACTGATATCAACACCTTGTAGGCGATATACTCTTTGTACTTCTCTCAACATATAATCTTGAACAGCACGCACACCTTTGATCTTTAGTAAATCATGAGGATTCACACTACCTTCTGTCAGTTCATCGCCAGCTAAAAGTGTGTCTCCATCTGTAATTCCTATTCTTGATCCATAAGGAATTAAATAAGCTTTCGTTTCACCAGTTTCCTCACTGGTAATTACAACCTCACGCTTCTTCTTTGTATCTCTAATATTAGCTATACCTGGGAATTCAGCAATAATTGCAAGTCCCTTTGGTTTTCTCGCTTCAAAAAGTTCTTCAACACGAGGTAGACCCTGTGTAATATCATCCCCCGCAATACCGCCTGTATGGAATGTACGCATAGTAAGCTGAGTACCTGGTTCACCAATTGATTGTGCTGCAATAATTCCAACTGCTTCACCAACTTGCACTGCTTCTCCTGTAGCCATATTCGCACCATAGCATTTTGCACAAATACCAATATGAGATCTACATGATAAGATTGTACGTATTTTAACTTCTTCGATAGGTTTTCCCTTTTCATTTACGCCTACACTAAGAATCTTAGTTGCACGGCTAGGAGTAATCATATGATTCCTCTTTACAATTAGGTTTCCATCTTTATCATAAATATTTTCACATGTATATCTACCTGTAATTCTATCCTGTAATCCTTCAATTGTTTCTTTTCCATCCATGAATGCTTGAACTTTAAGTCCTATTATTTCATCTTTTCCTTCGCAGCAATCAACTTCACGAATAATTAAATCTTGAGAAACATCTACCATACGACGGGTTAAGTATCCCGAATCGGCTGTACGAAGGGCAGTATCAGAAAGACCTTTACGTGCACCATGGGCAGACATGAAGTATTCCAAAACATTAAGACCTTCACGGAAATTAGACTTAATAGGAAGTTCAATGGTACGGCCAGATGTATCTGACATCAACCCACGCATACCAGCAAGTTGTTTAATTTGTTGGTTAGAACCACGGGCACCCGAATCAGCCATCATAAAGATATTATTATACTTGTGGAGTCCCTTTAAAAGTTTGTCTGTTAATTCTTTATCCGTTTCATTCCAAGTATCGACAACAGAACGATATCTTTCTTCTTCCGTAATTAATCCACGTCTAAAGCTCACAGATATCTTGTCTACTGTTTCTTGAGCTGCTTCAATCATTTCTTGTTTACCAGCCGGAACTGTCATATCAGAAATAGAAACCGTCATAGCAGCTTTTGTAGAATATTTATATCCCATAGCTTTAATATCATCTAATACTTCAGCTGTTTTTGTAGCTCCATGTGTATTAATAACTTTTTCGAGAATTTGTTTCAATCCTTTTTTACCTACATGAAAATCTACCTCTAATTTTAAAGCATCTTCTGCTGTGGTTCTTTCCACAAATCCCATATCTTGTGGAAGAATCTCATTGAAAATAAAACGTCCTAATGTGGATTCAACTAAACCAGTAACAGATTCTCCACTTGCTGTTTGTCTTGTCATTCTAACTTTAATTTTAGAATGAAGCGTTACTGCACCATTTTCATAAGCAAGAATTGCTTCGTTAATACTCTTAAAGAATTTACCTTCTCCTAAGACACCTGGTCTTTCTTGCGTTAGGTAATAGATACCAAGGACCATATCCTGTGAAGGAACGGCAACTGGAGCACCATCTGAAGGTTTTAGTAAGTTGTTTGGAGAAAGTAATAAGAATCTACATTCTGCCTGGGCTTCTACTGAAAGTGGAAGATGGACAGCCATCTGATCACCATCAAAATCGGCATTGTATGCAGTACATACAAGTGGATGCAGTTTAATCGCTTTACCTTCACATAAGATTGGTTCAAATGCTTGAATACCAAGTCTATGAAGAGTTGGTGCACGATTCAACATGACTGGATGTTCTGCAATAACTTCTTCTAAAACGTCCCACACTTGTGAGTCAAGACGCTCTACTAATTTTTTAGCATTTTTAATATTTTGAGAAATACCCCTAGCAACTAATTCCTTCATAACAAAAGGTTTGAAAAGCTCAATTGCCATTTCTTTTGGAAGTCCACATTGATAAATCTTAAGTTCTGGTCCAACAACGATTACAGAACGACCAGAATAATCAACACGTTTTCCAAGTAAGTTCTGACGGAAACGTCCAGATTTACCCTTTAGCATATCCGATAATGATTTAAGTGCTCTATTACCAGGTCCAGTTACAGGCCTGCCACGTCTACCATTATCAATAAGCGCATCTACCGCTTCTTGAAGCATTCTTTTTTCATTACGAACGATAATATCAGGAGCTCCTAATTCGATTAGTCTCTTTAATCGGTTATTCCTATTAATGATTCTTCTATACAGATCATTTAAGTCAGAAGTTGCAAAACGTCCACCATCTAGTTGAACCATTGGACGTAAGTCTGGAGGTATAACTGGAACGACATCCATAATCATCCATTCTGGCTTATTACCAGATTCTTTAAACGCTTCAATAACTTCTAATCTTTTAATAATTCTAGCTCTTTTTTGTCCTGTAGAATCTTTAAGACCTTCCTTTAATTCAATGGATTCTCCTATCAGATCAATTGACTGAAGTAATTCCTTCACAGATTCGGCACCCATACCAACACGGAACTTATTTCCCCATGTTTCTCTAGCATCTTGATATTCTTTTTCGGATAGTACTTGCTTATATTCCAGATCAGTATCTGCAGCATCTAACACAATATAAGATGCGAAATATAATACCTTTTCCAATATTCTTGGCGATAAGTCAAGGATTAATCCCATTCTGCTAGGAATACCCTTGAAATACCAAATATGAGATACCGGTGCAGCAAGTTCAATATGTCCCATACGTTCTCTACGTACGTTCGCCTTTGTAACTTCAACACCACAGCGATCACAAATTACACCTTTATATCTAATTTTTTTATATTTACCACAATGACATTCCCAGTCTTTACTAGGTCCAAAAATCTTTTCGCAGAACAAACCTTCTTTTTCTGGTTTTAATGTTCTGTAGTTAATGGTTTCAGGCTTCAAAACTTCACCTTTAGACCATTGTCTTATTTTTTCTGGCGATGCTAATCCAATCTTAATTGCATCAAATGTCATTGGTTGATACACTTCGTTTTTTGTTTCTGGCATTTGTGGCACTCCTTCCAACTTCGTTTAAAAACTCTGGTCATCATTTTGGCCTTCTTGTGAATCTATTCAACTTCTATGGTTTCCTCAAGTTCTAAATCGAATTCTTCGTTTAAATCCTCTTCTGCACTAACGAATTCACCACTTTTGTCATCAATTTCTTGTTTTTGGTATCCCAAAGATGCAAGTGATTTTTCTTCTACAACTTTAACTTCTCCCTCAATTTCAACGCGATAATCATTTTCACCATAATCAATTGTTTCCATAATTTCCACTTCTGATTGATCTTCTCGAAGTACTCTAACATCGAGACATAAAGATTGTAATTCTTTTAACAATACTTTAAAAGATTCAGGAATTCCTGGTTCAGGAATGTTTTCACCCTTAATAATTGCTTCATATGTTTTCACACGACCAATAACATCATCCGATTTTACAGTTAAGATTTCTTGTAAAGTATAAGCTGCTCCATATGCTTCAAGTGCCCAAACTTCCATTTCACCAAATCTCTGACCACCAAACTGTGCTTTACCACCAAGGGGTTGTTGCGTAACCAGTGAGTAAGGTCCTGTTGAACGTGCATGAATCTTATCATCAACAAGATGATGAAGTTTCAAATAGTGCATCTGACCGATGGTAACGGAACTGTCGAAATATTCACCTGTTCTTCCATCTCTTAATCTTACCTTACCATCCCTTGAAATTGGAACACCTTTCCATAACTCTCTGTGTTCTCTATTCTCAGATAAGTAATCCATTACTTCAGGAAGTAATTCTTCTTTATACTTTTCTTCGAAGCTTTCCCATGATGTGTTTACATAATCATTGGCCAAATCCAAAGTATCCATAATATCAACTTCATTTGCTCCATCAAATACTGGTGTAGCAACATTAAATCCAAGTGCTTTTGCAGCTAATGATAAGTGAATCTCAAGTACCTGTCCAATATTCATACGTGAAGGAACTCCAAGTGGATTAAGAACAATATCTAATGGTCTTCCGTTAGGTAAGTATGGCATATCTTCAACTGGAAGCACTCGGGAGACAACACCCTTATTACCATGACGTCCAGCCATCTTATCACCCACAGAAATTTTTCTCTTTTGAGCAATGTAAATACGTACTGCCTGATTAACACCTGGTGATAATTCATCACCATTTTCCCTTGTAAATACTTTTGCATCTACAACTATTCCATATTCGCCATGTGGTACTTTAAGTGAAGTATCTCTAACTTCTCTAGCTTTTTCACCAAAAATTGCCCGAAGCAATCTTTCTTCAGCGGTTAATTCTGTTTCTCCCTTAGGCGTAACTTTACCAACTAGGATATCTCCAGCACGAACTTCTGCACCAATTCGAATAATACCTCTTTCATCCAGATCTTTTAACGCTTCATCCCCAACACCTGGAACATCACGAGTAATTTCTTCAGGTCCTAACTTTGTATCGCGAGCTTCTGCTTCATATTCTTCAATATGAACTGAAGTATATACATCTTCTTGAACTAATCTTTCACTAAGAAGGACAGCATCCTCATAGTTATAACCTTCCCATGTCATGAAACCAATCAATGGATTCTTACCAAGTGCAAGTTCACCCATTGCCGTTGATGGTCCATCCGCAATAACTTGACCTTCTGCAACATGTTCACCTTTGAAAACAATAGGTTTTTGGTTATAACAGTTACTTTGGTTACTTCTTGAAAACTTTGCTAATTTATATTCTTCTTTTTCACCATCATCATATACCATTTTAATAAACTTTGAAGAAACATATGCAATCGTACCTGCTTTTTTTGCTATTAGACATACGCCAGAGTCAACTGCTGTTTTTGGTTCCATTCCTGTTCCAACTAGTGGTGCCTCAGTAATTAAAAGTGGAACTGCTTGTCGCTGCATGTTCGACCCCATTAGGGCACGGTTAGCATCATCATTTTCTAAGAAAGGAATCAGAGCAGTTGCTACAGAGAACACCATCTTAGGTGATACATCCATATACTCATAAATCTCTTTTGGATATTCTGAAGTTTCTTCCAGATAACGCCCAGAAACTGTGTTTTTAACAAAGCGATCATTTTCATCTAGCTCTTCATTCGCCTGTGCTACATGAAAATTATCCTCTTCATCCGCTGTCATATAAACAACTTCTTCCGTAACCCTAGGGTTTTTGGCATCTGTTTTGTCGATTTTTCTATATGGAGCTTCTATAAAGCCATATTCATTAATTCTTGCGTAAGAAGCCAATGAGTTAATTAAACCAATGTTAGGTCCTTCTGGTGTTTCAATAGGACACATTCTTCCGTAATGGGAATAATGAACATCTCGAACCTCAAATCCCGCTCTATCTCTAGAAAGACCACCAGGACCAAGTGCCGATAAACGTCTCTTATGTGTTAATTCACCTAGTGGATTATTTTGATCCATAAACTGAGACAATTGTGAAGAACCAAAAAATTCTTTCACGGCTGCCTGTACAGGTTTAATATTAATCAAACTTTGAGGAGAAATCTCTTCTGCATCATGAGTAGTCATTCTTTCACGAACAACACGTTCTAATCTTGATAGACCGATTCTATATTGGTTTTGAAGTAATTCACCCACAGCTCTAATACGTCTGTTCCCTAAATGATCAATATCATCTGCATTGCCCAGTCCATATTCCAAATGAATATTATAATTTATTGATGCAATAATATCCTCTTTTGTAACATGTTTTGGTACTAATTCATGTACATTTTTAGTAATAGCCGCAGCTAGCTCTTCGGATTTATCTGAATATTCTTCTAAAATTTGTTTTAACACTGGAAAATACACTAATTCCGTAATTCCTAATTCTTTCGGATTACAATCAACAAAATTTGTCAATTCAACCATCATATTAGAAAGAACTTTAATGTTTTTCTCTTCTCCCTGAATCCACACATATGGAACAGCAGCATTTTGAATTGCATCAGCAAGCTCAGCAGTTACTTTTGTCCCTGCTGTTGCGATTACTTCTCCTGTATATTCATCTAATACTTCTTCAACTAATATTTGATGTCTAATTCTATTTTTTAATGCTAACTTTTTATTAAATTTATATCTGCCGACTTTAGCTAAATCATATCGTCTAGAATCAAAAAACATTGAGTTAATTAAACTCTCTGCACTTTCAACGCTTAATGGTTCACCTGGGCGAATCTTTTTATATAATTCTAATAGACCTTCCTGATAATTTTCAGAAATATCCTTTGTAAAACTTGCCTCAATTTTTGGTTCGTCTCCAAATAAGTCTCTAATCTCATCATTCGTTCCTACTCCCAATGCTCTTAAAAGCACGGTAATTGGTACTTTTCTTGTTCTATCAACACGCACGTAGAAAACATCATTGGAATCCGTTTCATATTCAAGCCATGCTCCACGGTTTGGAATAACAGTAGCTGAAAATAGTTCTTTACCAATCTTATCATGTCCAATTGAATAGTAAATGCCAGGAGAACGAACTAGCTGGCTAACGATTACTCTCTCGGCACCGTTGATAACAAAAGTTCCTGTTGCAGTCATAAGTGGAAGATCACCCATAAAGATTTCATGTTCGCTGATTTCTTCTTTTTCTTTATTATAAAGACGAACTTTCACCTTTAAAGGAGCTGCATATGTTGCATCTCTTTCCTTACACTTTTCAATAGAATACTTAACATCATCTTCACACAATTCGAAGTCAACAAATTCCAAGCTTAAATGACCACTATAATCTGCAATAGGGGAAATATCCGCAAATACTTCCTTTAGCCCTTCATCTAGAAACCATTGATAGGAATCTTTTTGTACCTCGATGAGGTTGGGCATTTCCAAAACCTCTTTTTGTCGTGAATAACTCATACGCATACTCTTACCTGATGTAATAGGTCGTATTCTGTTCTTTTCCATTGACATTTCACCCCGTTCTTAATATGATATAAAGCTTTAGTCGCACTTTATTGTTTTGAAAAATTGCATACCACACCACAATAGTGCATCATCTAGTATATCGCAATAGATTTTCAAAGTCAACTACTATTTACAATTAATGTGCAAAAAGCCACAATTGTCATATCGACATGACAATTGCGGCTGATTACTATGCAATATTTGCAATGCTTATTTAAGAGTAACTTTAGCGCCTTCTGCTTCAAGTTTACCTTTAATTTCTTCAGATTCATTTTTGCTAGCTGCTTCTTTTACTACTTTAGGAGCGCCATCAACTAGATCTTTAGCTTCTTTTAATCCAAGTCCTGTTACTTCACGAACAACCTTGATAACTTTAACTTTGTTTGGTCCAACTTCTGTTAATTCAACATCAAATTCTGTTTTTTCTTCAGCTTCAACTACTGCTCCAGCTGATGCTACAACAACACCGGCTGCTGCGGAAACACCGAATTCTTCTTCACATGCTTTTACTAAATCATTTAATTCTAATACTGTTAATTCTTTGATTGCATCAATTAGTTCTTGAGTGGATAATTTTGCCATTATAATTTACCTCCATTGATAATTTTATTTTATTTTTCATCCGCTTTTGCGGTTCGCGTTATGCGAATTTAAACTTCTTTGCTTATTCAGCTGGTGTTTCCGTTACTTCTGTTATTACTTCTTCTATTGCAGAAACTGGTGCTTCTTCAACTACTGGTGCTTCTTCAGCTACTGGTGCTTCTTCAGCTACTGCAGTTAATATCTCACCTGATGCGCCACCTTTTTCTGCTAATTGATTCATAACACGAGCAAAGTTCGTAATAGGAGATTGGATACTTCCTAAGAATTTTGCAAGTAATACATCTCTTGATGGAATTTCAGCAATGACTTCAAGTGCTTTTGCATCATAAACAACACCTTCAACAACGCCACCTTTAATTTCTAGTTTACTTGCTGTTTTAGCAAATTTATTAAGAATTCTTGCAGGTGCTGTTGCGTCTGTTATGGAAATTGCAATTGCACTAGGGCCTTCAAGATATGGTGCCAATGCTTCAAAGTCAGTTCCTTTGAATGCAAAGTTCATCATTGTGTTTTTGTAAACTTTGTAAGTAATTCCTGCTGTACGAAGTTCTCTACGTAAATTAGTATCTTGTTCTACTGTAAGCCCACGATAGTCAACTAACACAACTGATTGTGCGCCTTGGATATTTGCAGAAATTTCATCAACGACAGGTCTTTTTAATTCAATTTTAGCCATATGTTACCTCCTTATAGATTTTCTATGAACTTGTGGTCATTTAAGCAAAAGATCATTGGAACCAAGTGGTTCGTTGCCGAAAAGAAACCTTATTTATAGAATAAAAAAAGCCCTCACAAAAAACAGGAAGGCAAAAAGTCATAAATAATACGTCTTTTTTCCTCGGTAGGTAAATCCTTACGCTTTCAAATCAAATATGATTTAAAGCACCTACTGTCTTCGGCATAGTCTTAATAGACCTCTATCAATTTACCACAGAACAATGTTCGTGTCAATAATATATTGTAATTTATTTTCCTGTTTACGTTTTAAAAAGACGAATGATAAAATCATTCGTCTTCCATTAATAATATTTATATTAAAACTTTGCAGTACTAACCTTTACACCAGGTCCCATTGTTGTTGTAAGAGTAACGCTCTTTAAAAATTGACCTTTTAACGAACTTGGTTTTGCTTTCATAATGGCATCCATAAGTGTTTTAAAGTTTTCTTGCAATTTTTCTTCTTCAAAAGATGCTTTTCCAACAGGAACATGAATAATATTGGTTTTATCAAGTCTATATTCGATTTTACCTGCTTTAATATCAGCTACGGCTTTAGCAACATCCATAGTTACTGTTCCAGCTTTAGGGTTTGGCATTAATCCTTTAGGACCAAGTACCTTACCAAGACGTCCCACAACACCCATCATATCTGGTGTCGCAACAACTACATCAAAGTCTAACCAGCCATCTTTTTGGATTTTCGGAATTAGTTCCTCACCACCAAAGAAATCTGCTCCTGCTGCTTCCGCTTCATTTAGTTTCTCGCCTTTCGCAAATACAAGGACTTTTACAGTTCTACCTGTTCCGTTAGGCAATACAACCGCACCACGGATCTGTTGTTCAGCATGACGTCCATCACAGCCTGTTCTAATATGAGCTTCTACAGTTTCATCAAATTTTGCTGTGGCTGTTTTTTTAACTAATACAATTGCATCATTTGGTTCATAAAGAACTGCACGGTTTACTTGTTTTGCAGCTTCCATATATTTCTTTCCATGTTTCATTATTAATTTCCTCCTAATTGTGGTTGTCACCTTGTCTTGCAAGATACGCTAGCGACAATATTGTTTTTATTGTCTCCCACTCAATATTTACTTTTTTAGTCTTCTACTGCAATTCCCATACTTTTTGCTGTTCCAGAAATCATGCTAATTGCTGCTTCTAAACTCGCTGCATTTAAGTCTGGCATTTTTAATTCAGCTATTTCTTGAATTTTTGCTTTAGAAATAGTTGCTACCTTAGTTTTATTAGGTATAGCTGAACCAGATTTAAGATTACACGCTTTTTTCAAAAGTATTGCAGCCGGTGGAGTTTTTAATACGAAACTGAAACTTCTATCTGCGTATACAGTGATGACAACAGGGATAATCAAATCACCTTTGTCTGCCGTTCTAGCGTTGAATTGTTTTGTGAATTCAACGATGTTTACACCTTGTTGTCCAAGTGCTGGACCAACTGGTGGAGCTGGTGTTGCTTTACCTGCAGGAATTTGTAACTTAATATATGCTTGAACTTTCTTTGCCATTTGTGGCACCTCCTAAAAATAAATTGTGGTAAGGCGGGTTAGGTGACCCTCCCACTTGTTCATTATTATATAAATATATAAGTAGGATTTCTCCTATGAACATCAATTGCTACTTTGTACTACCATTACATACTACTATTACATACATACTACTATTACATGCGTCTTACTTCTGCAAAATCAATTTCTACAGGAGTTTCTCGACCAAATAATTCAACATTAATTGTTGCTGTTTGCTTACCAAAGTCAATTCTTTGAACAACACCAATTGTGTCTTTCCAAACTCCAGCCACTACAGAAATCGCGTCACCTTCAGCAAAATCAACAGAAACATTGTCCATCTTAATTCCAAGCGGTTTCATCTCTGCTTCTGAAAGTGGTACTGGTTTACTTCCTGGTCCTACAAATCCTGTTACACCTCTAGTATTACGAACAACATACCAAGTCTCATCATTCATGATCATATTGATTAATACATAACCCGGGAACATCTTCTTTTGAACATTTTTACGTACACCGTTCTTGATCTCTACAACTTCTTGCATGGGAACTCGTACTTCAATAATTTGTTCTTCTAAATGTCTGTTCTCAATTGCCTTATCAATATTTGCTTTTACTTTGTTTTCATAGCCCGAATAGGTATGAACTACATACCAATTTGATTCTGTCATACGTCCACCCTCATTCCTACATTGTTAAGAAATTAATACCAATTTGAATGATTGAATCCAAAAAGGTAATAATTAATCCAACAACTACAGAAATGCAAACAACTGCTATAGATTGTTTTACAAGCGATTCTTTATCAGGCCATGAAATTTTATTAAATTCAATCTTTATGCTTTTGAAGAAACTAATCTTCTGAGCTTTTTCTGTTTTTGTAGAATCTCCCATAGTTCACTTTCCTTTCAATCACTGCTACAATTATTTAGTTTCTTTGTGTAATGTATGAGTTTTACAAAATCTACAATATTTTTTTGTTTCCATTCTATCTGGATGCGCTTTTTTATCTTTGGTCATATTGTAGTTACGTTGTTTACACTCTGTACATCCTAGTGTTATTTTTGTACGCATATTTCCACCTCCACGTGCCTATACTCTATATTTTTTTCATTCTGCTACCTTTTTTGTCCAAAATTCAGGGCATAAAAAAAAGACCTATTTCTCATCTCGCTTAACAACTATATCACACAGTAATTCTATCGTCAACTTATTTTTTATCGGTTACCACGCAATTTATTTTATGTATTTTCAATGATTAAAAACCTTTTTTTGTAATAATATCATTTATTATTCAAAACCCCTTGTAACCCTCATTAATCAGTGTTAAAATGTATGTATAAAAATAGGTTTTTTCCGCCCAATACCTATAACTATACTAACATATTTATTATAGTTATACAATAGAATTGAATCTATTGCTGGTATCATTTCATGGATGAAAGGAGGGGCTCATTATGGCTTTTAATACAGTAGCTTTAAATACTGTGTATAATCACTATCTTACTTCTTATGCGCCAAAGGGTACATCTCAATTTGATGCACATAAAAAAAGTGAACTACGAAGTATTTATAATTCCATTGTTACATTAAATAAAGAATCCCCTCTGTGCATCATGGATACTAGTAAAGCATCACAGGAGTTTGCTGTTGGGATAAAAGAGAACGCTAGAGAGCTTCGCAACACAATTGCTTCACTTGGTGGTCTTAATGAAGACGAGATTCTAAATAAAAAAGTTGCTTCGTCGAGTAATGAATCCATAGCTTCCGCAAAATTTGTTGGAAATTATTCGGAAAGCGATGAAGTTCCTTCTTTTGAAATAGAAGTGAATCAACTAGCCTCCAAACAAGTAAACACAGGGTACTATTTACCTTCTAATGAAAGAACTTTGAAAACAGATTCGTATTCCTTTGATATTGGTGTTAACGATCTGAATTATGAGTTCCAATTTACTATTCACGAAGGAGATACTAATTTAGATATCCAAAAAAGACTTGCTGCTCTTGTTTCAAATGCTGGGATTGGTATCGATGCGGACGTATTGGAAGATGGCGAAGGAAATAGTTCTTTAGCATTAACTTCAAAAGCCGTAGGACTTCCTCAAAATAAAACCAGTCTGTTTGATATTACTGATGATAATACCAGTAGAAAATCTGGAACGATAGAATACTTAGGAATTAATGATATTACAAGACCTGCCTGTAATTCGAAATTTAAAATTAATGGTAGTGATAGAACTGCTCTTTCTAATAATTTTTCCGTAGAAAAAATGTATGAAATCAATTTGAATGGTCTTAGTTCTATGGATGGCGAAACTGCTTCCATTGGATTAAAGGCAGATATGGAATCATTAACAGAAAATGTAAGCCATTTAATTAATGGATATAATAGTTTTATAAAAGCTGCTTCCTCTTATAGGGAATCGCAACCAAAAAGTAATGGTTTACTTTCCGAAATAGGGAAAATATCTTCCTTATATAATAAGGATCTAACTCAATTAGGTATGAATATTCGCAATGATGGTAGCATCTCAATGGACAAGAATCAACTTGCTTTTGCTGTAAGTGGTTCAAATGGGAAAGAATTACTTTCTCCAATTAAGGATTTTACGAACTCCTTATTACGAAAAACGAACCAAGTTACTTTAAATCCTATGAAATATGTTGATAAAACAATTGTTGCATATAAAAACCCTGGACGTAATTTTGCAAGTCCGTATGTTACTAGTTCTTACAGTGGCATGATGTTTAATAGTTTTTGCTAAGTTAACTTTTAATTTAATATAAAAATAAAAACATGGAGGCAGTTTAAGTTGCTTCCATGTTTTTATTTTCTTCTATATTATCCATTCCTATTTATAGTTAACTCCAAATTGTTTATATAAAAAATCCAACGATAACATATGATCATCTACATAAAAATCTGCATTTGGTTTACCCATATGTAGTTCATGGAACTTCAATCCCCAATTCTTCATTTGTTTTTCTGTTACCTTATACCAATCAATCTTTGTTACATACCCTCTTGCGGTAAAAAGTATAATTTCATTTCCCCAATCATAAAGTTGATTTACAATATTTATCATTGCATGATTGGGTCTTGATTTGGAATAATCAAGATCTCCAATTGTCAAGGCAATTACTCCATCTATATCAAACACAAATCGCTGTCCTCCATTTTTAATACGTAGTAGCTGATCTGCATATGCAAATTCATCTTCAGAATCAATATCATAATTTTCTTGCATTTCATATCCTAGGATTTTATGACCGGACATTGATTTTTGCTCCAATATAACGGATGGGCGTATTACATCAATATTAGCATTTTGATAATAAATAATTGGCAGTTGCTGCCTTGGCATGTTATAGGCTTCTGGAATATCTTTGAGAATTGGCTGTAATTGACCATCGTCCCCTTTTTTCCACATCTTGTAGGCTATTTCTTTTGCTGGTGTCATCGTTCTAACACAATCAACGGAATCATCCAATAGTAACATTTCAATCATGTTATCTATATCCTCCACATTTCGTATGGGATACGTTGGACGTAATTGAACAACAACATCAGGAATATAGTTTTCTTTATCTTTTAAATAGTGAAGCGCATGATAGAAAACATCAATATCTAATGAATCATCCTTAGAAAATTCCATAGGTCGAAGAAACGGTATCTCTCCACCGTACTCCTTTGCTATCTCTGCATATTTTTGGCTGTCAGTACTCACTATAATTCTATTAATATATTTTGATTGTTTTGCATGTTCTATGGAATAGGCAAGCATCGGTTTTCCAGCAATAATTTTGATATTCTTATCTATTACTCCCTTCGATCCACTTCTAGCCGGTATTATTGCCAATACATTTTTATCTGTTAGATTCATTCTTATTACTCCTATCAGCATGTTTTTCCACGCATATAATTTTAATCCCCATAACCCTTTAACGTATTTTAAATTATGTTTTACTTCACTTTTTTAACGAATTTAGTTCTAAAAAGCTTGCAAATTTTACATGATGCATTCCTTCCACAAAGCTACCACCTTCTGTAGCATTCCATATTTTTACCTTTGATGCATCTGCTTGCCTGATTCTTCGTTCCATCCATTCACGATAAAGAATAAACTTTGCATCTGCAAATACCTCTCCTCCATCATAGGCTTTTACTAAGCTTAAGTCATCTTTATCTGTTGCCAAACGATTAGAAGTATCCTCTGCATGTGCCAGATTGTCCGTAAACGCCAAATCCAGGCCTAAAAATATAACCTGATTTGCCCCTAAGTGGATGGCTATATCAAGAGCAATGGTACTAACAGAACCACCCGTTTGATATAAATGATTTTTTAAAAAATGTGCTTCTTCTTCTGCCCTTTGATAATCTTTTTGCAAAATAAAGAATACGTTTCCTTGATAGTTTTTCATGAACTTTCCATGGGCAGTGGAAAGCATTAGCATAGGAACTCCGCAATCTTCGATTCCTGTGATTTGAGACGTCACTCGTTCATTGGGATCACTGACAATAAAAAAATCAGGTCTAATATTCAGTTTTAATAATTTTTTAAGCACTGTTCCTGTTGCAATGATTATGCTATTTTTGGGTTTCTCTTTCAAAAGGAAAATATTTTTATCTAAAGATGGACCAGCTGCAATAATATAAACATCTTTCCCTAAAAACTCCTGCTGTAAAACATCAACATTACAAACCTGATCTGGATGCTTTTTAGCATAAGAAATATTTGACATAAAATTACCTTGTAATAGAAATCGGGCATTTTTCATGGAATTTTCTACTAAGTTGAACTTTTCCAAACTCTTTCTTAATTCTTTATTCTGAATATTTTGTATTGCTGGTGGATAAATAAGAAGTTGAGCCTGATCATTTTTTAAAGAGTTGTCCCTTTTCTGGGTTTTTTTTATGGAAGCATTTAATTGTGTAAGATCAGGATCATAATGAAGAAACACACCATCTTGCAACATGTGATTTATTTTTATATGATTTAAAGCTAACACAATCATATGTAAATCTGTTTCAAAAACATGAATTGGATTCACTTTTCCTGTTAAGTTGTATAGCTGAGTTAATCCATACCCCATTGCCATTCCTAATAAATGATATTCTTTCCTATTCATACATATTGTATCAATTAGCCACGTTCGTATATCTCTATATGGATTATTATTCGATACTTGATAATATTCTCCTTCTTCTTGAATTATTTTTAAAGTTGGAAAACCAGACGAAGTTAGTTCAATAATATATTTTTGTTTATTTTCTTTATATTTTTCTGAATCTAAATATTCATAAATGGATTGTACTAGTCTTGGATTTTGTTTATCTAACGCTTCTATATTAGAGATGAAAGTAATAGAACAATTTTCATTTTGTAACAACGAAGTAATGGGCTCACATAATAACTCTTGAAGTTCTACTAAAAAAGGACGTATTTGCATTTCCAAAAGATCTGCTAGTAAAATGTAATCTTTTTTTTCTTGTGCATTTAGCATTCCATCCAATAACTGCTTAACATACTCGTAAGAAGGATTTATTCCTATTTTCTGAAGTTCCACATGTTCTACAAAAAGGATTTCTATGAATGCTCGAAATCTAGTAAGAAACCCACGATAAGATCTCATTCCTTCCTCCATGTTCCATCTATGTAATTCCATGATGGTTATATCTACACTGTTAATCATATATTTATTACTTGATTTTATGGTATCTATTCCTTGCTTACTCACGGGCATACTCCTATCTATCTAATTATCTGTCTCCATTTTATCAGCTATTCCTTTTTCTTACAACAAAAAAGCCCTTGCTTTACGCAAGAGATTTTTCGTTGTTGTATCTTTGATTCATTTTATCTTATTACAGCACCATAATTACAATGGAATATTTCCATGTTTCTTTTTTGGACCTTCGACTTTCTTTTTTCTCAATCCATGAAGTGCTTTTAATAAATATGTTCTTGTTTCTTCTGGTTTTATTACTTCGTTTACAAAGCCCCTAGATGCAGCAGAATAAGGATTTAGAAAACGATCTTCATATTCTTTTTTACATTTCAGCCTCATTGCTTCTGGATCTTCTGCTTCTTTAATTTTTCTTTTAAACGCAATATTAACAGCTCCATCAGCACCCATTACTGCAATTTCGGCGATTGGCCATGCATATACAAGATCTGCTCCCATTTCTTTTGAGTTCATGGCAATATAAGCACCCCCATATGCTTTCCTCATAATAAGAGAAATTTTTGGAACAGTTGCTTCAGAATATGCATACAATACTTTTGCACCATGGCGAATGATTCCATTATGCTCCTGAGCACTGCCAGGCAAAAATGCTGGAACATCTACGAGAGTAATCAGAGGAATGTTAAAGCAATCACAAAAACGTATAAATCTGGCAATTTTATCTGATGCATGATAATCTAAAGATCCACCCATGAAATTTGGTTGATTAGCTACAAACCCAGCAACTTCACCATCCATGCGCCCCCAACCAACCACAGCATTTTTAGCAAAATCTTTATGCACCTCAAAAAAACTTCCGTCATCTACAATACAGTTAATCACTTCTTTCACATTGTACGGTTGTCTTGAATTGTCCGGTACAATTTTTCTAATCTTGTTCGTTTTCTCCTCTTCTACACTATTTCCTAAAAAGGCCTTTCCAATATTACCCACCCTACTAAATACCTTGTTAACACTAAATAGAAGGGACTGTTTTTCACTTCTATCTTTTACAATTGGTGCTTTTTCTTCAAAATTACTTGGTAAATAGGATAGTAATTTACGTACACCCATTAAACAATTGCTTTCGTTATCATAAGTGAAATGAGATACTCCACTTTTTTCTCCGTGTACTTTTGCTCCACCCAAATCTTCAACAGAAATTTCTTCATTAATAACTGTTTTCACTACATTTGGGCCTGTTATAAACATTTTTGAAATGTCTGATACCATAAAGATAAAATCACATATTGCCGGCGCATAACAAGCCCCACCGGAACATGGACCTAAAATAACTGCAATTTGAGGAATGACTCCAGATGCCTTTGTATGGCGAAGAAAAATTCCACTATATCCACTTAATGAATCAATTCCTTCTTCGATTCTAGCCCCGCCGCTATCATTAATACAAATAATAGGTGCTTGCATATCCATTGCCATATCTTGTAATTTACAAATTTTATAAGAATGATATTCTCCAAGTGTACCACCTATTACCGTAAAATCTTCACTAGATACAAAAACCAAACGACCGTTAATTTCTCCATATCCTGTTACTACGCCATCACCTAATACTCTTTTTTTGTCCAAATCAAAATCATTTATTCTTGATTCAATAAAACCATTTACTTCTACAAAAGTGTCTTTGTCTAATAGTATTTCTATACGTTCTCTTGCTGTTAATTTTCCTATTTTATGTTGTTTATCAATCTTTATTTGGCCTCCGCCAATTTTCGCTTTTGCTCTTCGGGTGTCTAAATCCTTAATTGCTTCATCCCAATTCATCATTGCACCGAACCTTTCCATTCTAAATCAGATTTCATTTTTTGTTACATGTTATTCATTTTTATAGTTTGCAATTCAAATACTTTGATATTCAAACCATCTTCGACTATTATAACATGAAATTTTCATTTGACAATATTTTTAACAAAAAAAGTTTCGGTTATACAAATATTACTATTTGCCTCCGAAACCTTTTTGAACTGTCTTATAAAATATCTTTCTCACCCTCTGCCATTTCTAGCGCAGCTTCTATTACTTTATCCATATCATAATATTTATATTGTCCTAATCTTCCTCCAAACAATACCTTTTTTTCATTTACGGCTAATTTTTGATACTTTTCAAATAGCTCATTGTTTTTATCATCATTTACTGGATAATAAGGATCGTCTCCTTTTTTCCACTCTGCCGGATATTCTCTAGTGATAATAGTATTGGGTCCTGTTCCAAATTCAAAATGCTTATGTTCAATGATTCTGGTGTATGGAACATCTCCTTTCGTATAATTAACAACTGCATTACCCTGGTAATTATCCTGATCTTCTAAAAATTCTGTTTCAAATCTTAAAGAACGGTATTCTAATTCACCCAGTTTATAATCAAAATATTCGTCTATCATACCTGTAAATAAAATTTTATCAAAGGTATCTGCAAAAGAACCACTGGCAGCGTTTTCCTTAATATATGATTTGTATTCTATCCCTGTACGTACTTCAATTCCAGCTAACATCTTTTCTACTATTTTAGTGTAACCACCCTTTGGAATTCCTTGATACACATCATTAAAATAGTTGTTGTTGTAGGTAAAGCGCAGGGGTAATCTTTTAATAATAAATGCGGGAAGTTCTTTACAATCTCTTCCCCATTGTTTTTCAGTATATCCCTTGATTAATTTTTTATATACATCTGTTCCAACTAGTGAGATTGCTTGTTCTTCTAAGTTCTTAGGCTCCATTATCCCTGATTTCTTAATTTGATCTGCAATCTTCTCTTTTGCCTGCGCCGGGGTTTTAATATTCCACATCTTACTAAATGTGTTCATATTAAACGGAAGATTATATAATTCATCTTCATATACAGCAACTGGGGAATTAATATAATTATTAAATTCTGCAAATTGATTAATATATTCCCAAACCCTTTCTTTGGAAGTATGAAAAATATGTGCTCCATATTCATGAATTTGAATTCCATCCATTTCCCTTGTATAAATGTTACCTGCTATATGATCTCTTTTATCAATAACAAGACATTTCTTTCCTTGTCTTTTCATTTCGCGAGCAAATACTGCTCCAAATAAACCCGCTCCCACTATTAAATAATCGTATTTTGTAGTTCTTTCCATGGCCTTGATTCCTCCCTATTTTATTATATTATTTCTTTTTATTATTTCTTTTTATTATTTCTTTTTATTGTCAATTTAACACTTGCTGTTTCCCAAAAAGGTAAGCTTGTTTTTAAACCCATCCGTTCTAGCAATATATTCTCCGATACCAATCAAAATAAAAATGGTTGGGGTACAAATACATTGTTGATAGCAGAATAAGTTATGCCCCATATAGCTTAAAATACATGCTCCAAAAGCAATTAAAATTGGTTTTTTAGAAGAATTTCCCAAAAAACGCTTTACTGCCGTTAAGAAAATACCAATATACGCAATAGCTCCTACGATCCCATAGCAAAGCAAACTATTAAGCCATTCATTATGGGCATTTGGCAATATACTATTTCCCCACATGGTATTTAGATATTCTGCGTGATATTCGTAGGAATATGCTGCAAAACAATCAGGACCCACACCAAATATTTTTTGAAGAAGAGGCAGTTCTCGAAACATATCGACGGAATAAGCCCATGTGAATCCACGTCCATTTCCCCAACTCTTATCAAAAAACAGGTAGCCTTTAAAGGAATGTCCCAATATACCTTTTGTGTTCGCTACTATAATTGCAACCATTCCAGCCACCACAAACGCTGCTGCCCAAATCATAATTTTACGTAATATCTTAAATTTAGTTATGTCAAGTTTACCATTGACTTCCAGCTTATAGGAAACCAGGTAGATCACAATTGCTATAATAAGTATCACGGCAATAATCCAATGTTGTGAAGCAAATATAGAAAGGTCCTCTAACTGGACTGCTCTTTTTTTAAGTATTAGTTGAAATAAACCTATGACTCGAAAAGAAGTTAACATAACAATTATAATCTCCCAAAATCGCTTCCATTTTTCATTGGATTCCATAGAAAACCAAAAGAATACCATAAGCACTAACGTTAATGCTATAAACGCACTATCACTATTTTGGGTGACCAAGGTAGAAAAGCTAAGCACTGTAAAAATAGTAGCAAATGCACGACTACTGTTTTTTTTGCAATGCCAAAAGAAAAATAAACCTAATGGAAAAATGGCGCAAAGATAACTCGAATACCAGGTTGCCTGACCCTGGGTGGTCAAAAAGTTAATGAAATAAGCTGGATTAAGACCGTCATAAAACCCCAATGGATCAATTAAAAATCTATGTAAAATGGCAAATAAGAATACGACTGCTGCCACCCCCAAATAACTAAATACAGCAAAGGAATCCCATTTCCAAAATCTACTTACAAAAAGATAAATAAGAACAAAAGCGATTTGAGCAAAAACGCCCATAAACCAACCATTCCATCCCTCTACGGCGCTATCTTTATAATTGCTAAGGATAAAGGATAATATAGATGCAACTAAATATCCAAAAACAAACAAGTCTGTTAGTGAAATTGTTGCTTTCCGTAATTTCCAAGTAATCCTGTCTTTTTCACAGAGCAGATGAATTGGCAGTAAAACAAGCATCGTAATCATAGCCACCAACGTTACATTTTTAAAGAATTCATATTTAAAGTCACCAATATCATAATACTTGTTACGAGTTGCAAGTGGATATATGGATAATATGATGAAAACATAAATAGAAATGACGGTTCGAAGTAACCACTTAGGGAATGTTTTGATTCCCCTATTATGCGTTTTCTTATTCGCATTTATTTTCCAGCTCATCCTTTATCTCCATCCTTTTCTTGTTTTTATAATGCTACTGTATTATTTTATAATCAATCATACTATTCCTATTATATTCATTTTTATGAAGTATAGCAATATGAATAGAGATGTTTCTGCCAATATGGATGGATATCATTCTGCTAATATATATAGTTATTAATTTTCCAATGATTGACATCCTTTCCCCATCATGTATTATAACTATAGAACCATCCCTAGAAAAAGATATATGAAAAAAATAAAATAGAAACTAAGATAGAAACTAAGATAGAAACCAAACTGGAAACTAAGATAGAAACTAAGATAGAAACTAAGATAGAAACCAAACTGGAAACTAATTTAGAAAGGATAAACAATGGAATCAATTATAGTAATACATACAAAAGAATTTAAATATCATAAAAGGGTTTCTCATTTACTAACCACCGTATTACTGAAGAATCAAATCAATTCACAAATTTTAGACATTTCATCAGGCAAAGAAGATCATGAATACTTTTTCTTTCTTCAAGATGCTAATGTGGATTTTATTATTGATTTTGATATGGTGGGGTTTCGTTTTCAAACAGAAGGTAATGAGTCCTCCTATACAACCTTGCCATGTCGAATTGCCGTTCTTTTATTTAATAAAGCTAGCCTATATCATTCATCCTTAGGGGAACGTATGAATTTTTCCACCTTTTTATATTGTCGTAATCAAGATGACCGGGATACTGTTTTAAGAAAATATACGAATGTTCCCAATATTTGTAACATGGATCAATTAGAGTTAATGGAACAAAGTGATTTCATTGATCGTGAAAATTTGGCTAAATTAACTTTACTGGTACATAAAATCATCATGGATATTTGTATTTAATATCTTTATCTAATATCTTTATCTAATATCTTTAACTAATATCTGCAGCTTTGAAAATAGCATTTAATTGTTTTTTATAACTAAAATTTTCTTTTACCTTTTCATATCCACTAATTGCAATCTTTTCACGTATATCATCGTGTTTCAAGTAAAAATTTACTTTTTCGTATGCGTCTTCTATGCTTTGATACATGACAAGATCTCGTTCATTTTCAAAATATTGAAATATTTCTTCTTGATAGTTCGTTAACAGAAATCCTCCAGCACCTAATATATCTAGAACCCGTAATGGAATTCCTGTTTGTAATATTTTTAACGTGATATTTAAATTAATCTTTGTACTTTTGAAAATTTTCGGCATTTCCTCATCATATTTAGCACTTCCCATATGGATAACCTTAGATAGGGCTTGATGCTGCTCTCTTGAATATAATTTTACTTGATGATAATTAGACAGTAAGGCCAATATCGTAAGTCGCTCTTTTCTTGTAATATTAGTTGCCATGGCATAAGATAATTCTTCCCTTGATAGTTTGAAATTAGAATGTCCTAAAGATTTTACATACTGCTGATTTAAGTTCTTCATAAAATCATCTGTTAGTAATTCATCAATCATATAATATCCATACACTTTCAACTGCGCTTCCATCATCGCATCCAAATACCCCTTTGAATAATCTGGCAATGGCTGTAGTAATTCTAGCATCGGTGAGGGATATAACTTTCCTACAAAAGAAATTTCCGCATCATATTTTTGATGATCAACCGCTGTTATTTTCAATTGATCCAACCGGTTTGTATTTACGGCTAATGGCATATGAAAAATATTCTGATACCCTTTTTTAATATATGTTTGGACTTGCACCTGATCAAACAAAAATACATAATTGGTGAAATACCCTAACGTGTCCTCAATTTGTCTTACATCCAAGGGATTGTCATAGCTCCATGATATATATTTTATGGAATGATGGAAGCAAGCTTGAGCTACTAGAGGAAAATAATTAATGCTAAATACTGCATCATACTGATCCTCTTGTAGATACTTTTCAAATCGATTCATAAAAAAATCATCTTGATTTTTATCTTTGAATTTATAGGAAACACTTTTAAAGCTAATATTATTTTCTTTAAGGGTTGTATTCACGTCTTTCTGTGTATAGGCACCCCACTCATAGATTAGTATTTTCATATAGATCCTTTCCATATTCATTTAAGAAAACATCTCTTTGGCTATGATAATCATTTAAATTTATAAATCCACAGTCATGAGCACACCAGGGTTCTTTTAATGCTGGAACCACTACCTTCTTACCACTTCGTAGAAATTCCATACTCTGAGACACATCGTAAAAATCCCATCTTTGAAACAAGTCTTCTCGCCAAAAAAGGTCATATTGCGTAATCATTAGGAGCCCATCAATTCCTTGCATTTCCATATAACCTATTTCAACCTTCGTAAAGGCATCACTACGTTGTCTCTTTTTTTGACTATCCTGCCCATAAAGACTGCCATATCTAATTCCATGCCACATAATGCCATCATTTGCTAGTTGTGGTGTTCCTACCGTTCCTATCATTCCTATTTGGTCATCTGATTTGAAAATCTCTAATACCTCAAATAAAAACTTCTTATTGTATATAAATACATCCTGGTGCATGTAAATTTTATATTTTGCATCACTTGCCTGCATCCCTTCGTTGTATCCTGCTGCCATAGATGTCGCTTTAGTTACTGTTAAGACATCAATCGAATATTCCTCAGGTATTTCTAGTAAGCTAATATAAAGTAAACTTTCTTCCATATACAATTCGTCATTGGTACACATGATAAAACAAAACTTATGATTGTCCATATCTGCCTCTATCATTTCAATTGACCCTTTAGCATCTCTTTTTCTTCTTTTGGTAATCCCCAAAACAGAATCGGCTTCACATTTTCGACTTTTCCGCACTTTTCAAACATCTTTGCTAGCTCAATACAGACTTTTTCTTTGTTGTAAATCGCATTATCTCCAATCATCATAAGAAGAAATCTTGATATGGGATATTCCTCCATAAAGGCTATTAATTCTTCCTGCAGATCTTTTGGAAGGTCGAGTTCGATTCTTCGAAGGAAAAACTTAACTTTTACAAATACATTCATTGCTTGTTCCAATGAGTGTACATAAGAAAATACAGTTGGTACTTTAAATCTTTTTTCCAATAAATAGGCATCACACAATATTTTCATTTGAGCCAGTTGGTTATCACTTTCTGTACATTTCAATACGTTGGGACTTGTAATATATTGCACAAGCTTATCTATAGAAGCACTATCCCCAAGTCCTAATAAAGAATTTATATAATCCTTCATATAATGATTACTTCCCTGCTCAACCACATGAAAAAGACTACATAGTTTATTCTCAAAGGTAAAAATACGCTTTACCTTTTCATTACCACGATGGGCAATTGCTTGGCGCTCCTCTTCATGGGTTAAATAATACTCCACTTTTTCCATAAAATCCTTTTCATTACGGAATAATACAAGTTCTTCTCCATCCACAAAATATTCTGCCAGCTCTGGTTGATAATTAGAAAGTAAAAAACCACCACATGCCATAATGTCAAGAGCCCTAAGGGGGATGCCTGACTCAATGGAGCGAAGTGTAATATTGATATTGATCTTACTATTGTGAAATACCAAAGGCATCTTTGTATTGTAATCAATATATTCATGCATTTTTGCCTTAGCTATAAAAGCGTCTTCTGACCCCGTATAGATATCTACCGAATAATGTAGCGCAATGTTTTGTAAAAGACGTTTCCGTTCCTCTACTGTAACCTTTTTATTTAAAACAGATGCCGCCATCCATTTTTGTGGTGCGCAATAATTAGGACCTAATTCTAAATCCGCTCTTTCCATAAGTAATTTTGTTAATTCTTCATTCAAATTATCTCGAATATTGTTTTCGCCATATAAAAAAACTTGACTTTCTATAATTTCTTGTAATAATTCTTCTTGCTCTTTAGACAATGTTCCTAACTCATCAAAATAGTTGTATTGATCTGAATATAAGCTTCCCACAAAGGAAATATCGGATTTATATTTTTGATTAGCGATGTTCTGTTCTATCACTTCTTTAAAATAGTTAGTATCCGTGGCAAGGGATAAATAGTAAGCACATTTCACTCCCAATTTCACTAAATCTTCAAGCTGCTTTTTATCAAATACAAAAATTGAATTATATGGTGAATTTATTTTATTTGAGTAAAGAGTATTATGGGGGGAATCATAGATCCATGAAATATAGTTAATTTTAACCGTTTCACAAATGGAAGAAACAATGGGAAAATAATCATAACTAAACACATAGTCAAACCTTTGGTCATGTAACTTCGTTAATAGTTCTATGGAGAATTTTCCATCTATGTCATAATCTTTTCGTTTTGCGGAAAAGGGGATGACCTCAAAACCAACTGACTGAAGCCCCCTATGCAAGGAATCTTCCGATAAAGCGCCCCATTTATATAACAGTATTTTCTTCATTTATCAAACTCTCCCGTTTATTAACTACTTTAAGGTTTCCATCATTTTTTCCACTCTTTGAATGTAGGTATGCTCTGCATGTACTTTTTTGTAGCCATTTGCTAAGATAGTAACTCTTTCCTTTTCATGAGATAGATAATAGGCGATCTGATCTTTTAGTTCTTCTATACTATGATAAACAACAATGTCCTTGTTTGGCTCGAAGTAATCATATATTTCTTCCCAATTATTAAATTGCCTGTAAAAAACATCCTCCACCTGATCGGTGACGTCTTTGGGTAAGATTTTTAACCATTCATCATAAAGATTATTATGATAAAGATTGCCAACAAAAGATACATCTCTTTTATAATGGGCTATCTCTTCCTCTGTAATAACTAAATTTCTTAATCTTAAAGAATTAATTGCTAGTGGCAAATAATACACATGAGGTAAATGATAGGAATGAAGTTCTTCATAAAACCGTTTGTCAAAAACAAAAAAATGATTACACTTATTATACATATTCTTTGCAAAGATATGTAAAATGGGACTATCAAAGCTCCAGGAAAGATATGGTATCCCCATCTCCTCACATACATCTGAGAGAAGTGGCATGTAATTCCAAGTAAAGCAGACCTCTATGTCATTACTTTTTATATTTCTTTTTATTTTTTCATATAGGCGTTGTTTCTCGGATTGATCTAAAATGATATAAGTAACCCATTCATCAAACGGTACCACATGATGTCCTTTTTCTGCAAACGCCCACGAAATATCTGATACATGAGCTTCCGGTGAATATATGATTAATAGATTCATCTTATGTTTTCCTTACTTCAATATTTTCTCCAAAAAGCATTGTAATCATAACAAACAAAGTTATATTTGTAAAAATATGTATATTTAAAGTCACCAATTTAATTTATAATACCATATTTAAAACTAATAAAAAGCTATAGAATTAACGGTCATAAGTATAGTCTTCGACTTATATTGTGTTTTTCTACCTCGAAATAGGAATTATTATAAAGATTGATATCCATATAATCAAATTTAAATTTCGATTTCCACAAACAGTAGGGAAGACTTAATTGATCCCTTCTACTACCTCTTTCAATTTCTGACCACCATTGTTCCATTAGTTCTATCACTTCTTTATCATTGTGATTCCTCCACAGAAGCCCACATGCTATAAGACCGAAATCTTTTGGAAAACCATTTTTTTTGTATTCGTTCATTTGCCTTTCTATAGTAGAAACACTATCTAATTTTCCTTCCATACACACTTTTGCTTCTTCATATGCACATATTCTGATTCCATGAATAATAAATAGGCAATTTTCTTTACCAACTTGATTGAATAACAACTGCACCAAACTTTTTTTTATTCTTACAGACGCATCAACCCAAATACTCCAGTTATATTCCGGTAGATATTTATGTGGCAATATCTTGTATATTTTAGCTTTTCTTAGGGGGTCATCCTCATACATCGCATCTATTGTAATAATGCTCCATGTTGATGATTTTAGATTTTTGTTATCAGTAAAACATATATAATCTGCTTCTTTATCTATAAACTCCGGTTCCTTCAATTCATCGTAATTTCCAAATATGGCTGTGTAAATTACAATTTTATTTTCTTTTAATAATGTTCTTTCTTTCTCTTCCTTTTTATAGTGCTTTCCATATTCTTGCTTCAAAACTTCTTTTGTAGTAAAGTCGTTTCCATCCACTATAATCTTTTCAGCCTCTACCCCATACAGCTTTATCAATTTTTCCTTTATTTCTTCTGAGTAAACACTAGCGATTAGTATTTTATCAAATTGATAATTTTTTATATTATCCGAATGATCCACTAAATATCCTAAACAATCGCTACCTTGTTTTTCTATATTACTGTCTAAACAACAGATAATTTTCATCTTATCTAAAATTTTCAATTTCCCGATGACTTTTTTTGCAGTGGAACCGCTTCCATAAATAATAACACCCATATTTCCTCCCACACCCCTTCTTGCCCATTTTACCAACTAAAAAATCCTTTGCACCTAATATCATATATGCATATTTCTTCAAGCTTCTGGTTTCATAGAAGATGGTAAATAGAAGATTCTTTATATTCTTCGGTTTTTCTCTGCAAATATCTTCTACAAATTTATACTTTTTATATTTGAAATAGACGTACAAATTATTGCGAACGGCATAGTAATATCGAATAGGTGGATAATTATAGGATATTAAATTACCATGCTTTGTAGGACTTCCCAGTTGATGTTCCATATAAACATCATTCAACCTTGCAATCTTATATCCCTTTAGTATCAAACGAATGCAATATTCATGATCCACTTCACCTATAAAAAGCTTGTTTAAAAAACCTCCAAGCTCCTTACAGACATTAACATCTATTATACTTCCCGATGTAATTGCCTGTCTAACAAACTCAACTGAATCAGACGAATTCCATCTCTTCCCATTGTGTCTATAATTAGGGCATACTATTTTCACCAAATGGTTATGTACATCTTCAATATAATGAATCATAATTTTAACTTGTTCACTTGCAATTTTACTGTCTTGATCCATTGTTAAAAGCCATGTGTATCCATCTCGAACAGAATAATTTACCCCAACATTTAACGCATATGCAATTCCCCTATTTCCATTCAAACTAATATATCTGCATTTATTATTTCTACAAATTAGACGAATTAAAGACTTATTATACTTTTCAGAATTATCTATCACATATAATCTATCAACTGCATCTATATAAGAACAAATATTGTCCCAAACATCCATCCCTGGATTATAAAGAATGATACTTCCTGCAAGCTTCATAACATATCTCCTATTAATAATAATTAAATTTCATATATAATATCTTCCAATGAAACAATGGGGAAACTTACCTTTTCCTGAAGCTTTTCATAAATATCCTCAAAATCAAAAGTTGCAGTCACAATAATCGCATCAACCTCATCCAGTGTTTCGTCAAGATCGAAAATTTCCAAACCCGTAATTTCACAATTAGCCATCTTATCAACTGCATATTTAATTTTAATATCAGTGTTTTCCAATTCACTATATAAGCGCTTTCCCAATTCGCCCATTCCATATATGGCAATTTCTTTGTAACCATTCTCTACAAAATAGGATTCCATACATTTTCCTTTTTGCTTCAATTGCAGCCAATGATTAAGCATATAATAGTAAGATTTAAACTTATCTACTTTTCCATTATATTTATTAAAATTTTTTCCAACAGTTACAACTGCAATTCCTATCCCAATTATTATTCCAATGCTTCCAGCAAGTACTGCAACTATTCCTTTTTTCATCACTCTTTCTCCTTTTATAGTTTAATTATCATCTTATACATCTCTCTGCCACTTGAATCTTGAGTTCTATCTTTTATTTCAAATCCTGCTCGTTCATAAATTTTGACCGCAACCAGATTATCTTGATATACTTCTAGATATAACTGTTGTAACTGTAATTGTTCCTTCGCAATTGCAATTGCCGCCATTGTCGCAAGATATCCGGTCCCCTTAGTATACATAACCGCAGTATCTTTTAGTAGCCTTCCATATTCTGCAATTCCTTGCACAAAATCTATATGATAAATAGCATTTCCACCTAAAAAGTCCCCTTGCATATTGTATATTGAAAACATATAATCAGATTCCTTTACTAAATACTGTTTGAACCAGTTCTCTTGTTCCTGTTCTGACAGAACATTTCTATCTGTAAACCATTTTCTATTTTCCACTCTGTTTCTTATTGCACAGTATTTTTGATTCTCATTTTCTGTCATAAGCTTCAATATTATTTCATGACTTTCAAACTTTACTTGTTTTTTCATATTCCGTATCTCAAATTATAATTGTTGAATATTTTTAATGACTTCATCACATATATACTGAATATCATCAAATGTCAGTCGTAAATGCATTGGTAAAGAAATTACATGATTACTTACATATTCGGCATGAGGGCATGTTCCTTGTGCGTATGCGTACATTTTATATAATGTATTATCTGAATAATGAACACCCGGATAGATATCAGCAGAATTTAAAGCAAGCATCAATTCATCTCGGTTCTCCACTATAATTTGGTACAGATGTCCAGAGGTACAGCATTCCTTTGGAAATTGAACCTGTTTAATGTAATCAGAATACTTTTCTAAACGCTCCCGATACCAACAAGCTAATTGTCTTCTATATGCATTATCTCTATCAAGATATCTTAATTGCACTAATGCAACTGACGCAGTGAGTGAATTGCCATGTGCTTTTTCCCCAATATACTCTACATCATATTTCCATTTATAATTACCAAAATTCGTTGTTCTTGTATAGGTATCCTTATCGATTCCTAGCCATGATTTTTTTCTGACAATTTCATCAAACTCACCCTTTTTAAAGCAAATCATACCACTATCTGCAGTTGGCAAATTTTTAACTGCCTGGAAAGAATATACTACAACCTCTGCTTCTTTTCCTGGAATGTGACCATTTATGCGAGTTCCTGCCATATGTGCCGCATCTAAAATTAATTTTAAATTGTATTTCGTACACAGTTCCACTATCTCATCATAAGCACCCGTATTTCCACCTATACCAACAAACATAACCGCTCGTGTCTTTTCTGTAATTCTCTCTTCAACCGATTTGGGATTTAAGCACATAGTATCATCAATATCTGCAAAAACTGCTCTCATACCTGATTTGGGAATAGCATGATTCGTTGATACAAATGTGATAGGAGTCGTTATTATTTCATCATCCTCTTCCCATCCATATTGTTCCTTTAAAATTTCAACAGCTAAATATAACCCTGCTGTTGCAGAATTTAAATAATGTGCAAAAGGTAATCCCGTATATTTTTTCCACTGTTCTTCAAATTCTACCGTTTTATAACCAAGGCCTGTCCAACCTTTTTCCAGACATTCCCGGATTTCAATCATACATTCTTCTACCTCAAACTTTGGTACAAATAATTGTATTCCCATCTCTTTTCCTCCATTCGTAAATCTATTTATTACTTTTTTCATTTTTTATTGTAAACAATACATCTTTAATAAAATGTTTAGGAGAATATTCTCCTTTATAATGGTAATTGACTAATTCTCTATCTTTAATAAACTCCACATCTATATCTTCTAAGTTCTCAAATACTTTCATATAACGTTCATCATAAAATTCAAAATTACGAATGCTTTGATTATTCGTCAGCAACTTTTTATTATAACATAAAGCCTCAACATATCTTAATGTAGCCGAACTTTGCCCTGGCTCTACGATTTCTAATATACAGTTGGATTTCATAACTTCCCTTAATATCTCCGGATATGGTTTCCATTTTGAATATTTAATTTCTTTAATCGCTCCTGTATTATATCCGTTTCTCACAAGATTAAAATCCGTTTTTATATTATTTCGTTCCGCTAATATACTGATTTCTTTTAATAAGGTCGTTCTTCCTTTATCAAATCCCATATAAAATAAATCATTTGTAAATATTTTGTTATTCTCTATTTTTATTTTAGAATATATTTCCGTAAAAGATTTCAAATTGTACCTTTTTGCATCCTCATTATCCGATGAGTAAATATAATCAAATTTATTTTCTAAATCTTTTAAATCAATTCCAAAAACTTTAGGTTTTCTCTTATTTTTTATTTGATTAATACAGCATAAAATGACCGTTGCTTGATATTTTTTTTTTAAATAATCAACAAACTCTAAGTTATTTAAACAGGGATGCGCATCATTAATAATAACAATATTGTGATCTTGTTTTCTTATTCCGGAATTATTTAAATAAATACGATACCAAAAATAGTTCCATATACTTTTTTTACAGTTATTCTTATGAAATTCAATAACACTATCCTTACGGCACCATTTGGGTGCGTTGCTTAAAGTAACACCTTTTAAATTGATTACATCTTTCCACATAATATAGCTATAATCATCTTCTGGATTAATTATATTCTTCCATCGCAAAATTTTTACCCTATCACTCATTTTTGCCTCCTTATGCTTCCTATTATGTAGATATAATTTTACATAAACTATAACATAACCCCTTCTTTCATTCCTCGAACAAGTCCCCTTCTCAATTGCAGGGTTCTGCTACACAATGTACCACCATCCTTATTAGAAAAATACATATATCCTTTTGAAGGTTCTGTTTCGACCCCATAGGAATATAATATGTCACTTATCATTAATTCATCTTCCTGGTTATGATACGCACAAACCGCCATCTTTAAATCTTTTGCACCTTTGATGCTTTTTTCTCCTCCAAGTAGCGCCTTCACTTCAGCTCCTTCAATATCAAGTTTAATATAATTAATTGGTTGGTTCTTCCCTATTTCATCAATCGTAATATTTTCTTCATCCACTATATCACTTAAAAACTTTGGTATAATAACTACTTTTTCTTTCCATTTTGAAAATGTTTTTTCCAAAGCCTCAATCCATTCTATATCACTTTCGACTAAAAACACCTTCTCAGCCTTATCTATAATACTAAGTGCAAAATTTCCTTCTGCCACGCCAGCGTCAATGACTACATCCCCTTTTTTTACATGCCATTTATCCAATAAATATCTATGTGGAGATTCTATATCCTGTTCCTTGCTAATGGATTTATAATAGTTTTTTATTTCATCCTCTGTCATAGACTTTTTAAAATACATTCTTTTTTCATTATACAGAACATAATGAAATCCTGATTCCTCATCAAAGAAAACTTCTATTTCTAAATCCATATATTTTTCTCTGAATTTGTAATTAAAAACATCTAACTCGTGATTTGAAAGGTAATCCATAACTTCTTTGATTTCATTATTTTCTTCAGATCTATAATAACTCTGAATTTGTTTTTTATAATAATAAAATTCATTATCTATTTTAGAATAATCTATTTTCATATTCGCCGTCAGCTGATGATGAATTTCTTTATAATATACACTGCATATTATAATCTTATCTATGTTCATTATAGTACTTCGTGGCAATGTGACTGGAATTTCAAATATAAACGTACCGTCTTTTTCTTTATTATTATCCCAAAACTCCACAATATCAAATATCTCTTTCAAATTATGGTATGCTCTAATTCCACCCTTACCCGTACCAAAAATGATCACTTTTTCCTTGTTCATATTACCCTCGCTTATATCGGTTCATTTTTTTCATAACATAAATTCTATTATAGATACTTGCTTCCTCACAATCGGCTGAATGTTTTTTTAATTGTTGCAGTAATTCTTCTTGAAAAGTTGACAACGATTTTCTAACCTTTATTTCTTCGTTAACCCAATATCCAAGTTTCTCTAAATCTTTGCTAATATCTCCATAAAAAAAATGATGAAAACCTGGTGATGAAGCGCATAAAAGGTTGCCTCCCACTTTACCTACCATTGTCCTTTCTAGCGTTGTTACATGACGAGCATTAAGAACCCGAAGTATCATCAATCCATTATCTTTAAGAAAAGGCATTGCCTTTTTTAGCAGTTCCATACCAGATAGTTCCAGCATACCCTCAATAATAATACTATCAAATTCCAAATGATTAAATCTCTTTAAAAATTCAAAATTTATATCCCAAGGATATACTTCATTTAAAAACATACTAGAAACTTTCTTGCGAATTTGATGGTTTTCAACTCCTACTATTCTACAATCCGGATTATTTTCTTTTAGTTCCATTGCCAAAGCTCCAAGTCCACATCCTAAATGCAGTATCGTTTTCCCTTTTTGCTCCAAAACACGATTAAGCATATTTTTATTGTAGACTGCATGATGATTCCAGTCTAGATTATCCCACTTATCCTCTAATTTAACTTTATTATTCATCATGATTTGTTCCCGTTGAATATCTTTTTGTTTAAATGAGATATTCATAAAGTGATGAATGAATGAATTTTTACATATATATGACTTCTTACCAGCATTTAGTGCCCTAATGTTAAAATCATCGTCCTCATAATTCCCAATTTCAAATCTCGTATCCAACAAGCCTATTTCATCAATCAAGCTTCTCCTAATTAATATACAAAAAGCTACCAGTCTTAACGTGCGCCACTTTTTAGCAGGACCATTAGCAATCTCTTTTGCAAACTGTTGCATCAGTATCAGATCATCTCCGTAAGGAACATCTATCATTTGCTTTCCTACCGTTGCATTAGTAAGGGGGCCTACCATGGAGATCTCAGGTTTCTCCTCTAAACAGTTTACCATATTAAATAACCATTTTTCAGTTACAATTGTATCATTATTTAATAGCATAATAAACTGCCCATTTGCCGCTTCGATACCTTGATTACAACCACCAGCAAATCCTTTGTTTTGGGTATTCATAATCAGCTTCACATCTTTAAGGCTTTTTAGAAATAGTAACGTTTCTTTCTCTGATGCATTATCTACAATAATAATTTCATGTGGTACATCTTGTGTATAACACTTTATGCTGTCTAAACATTGTTTTGTATATTCCACTTGATTATATGACAAAATTATAATACTAACTAACCCTTTAATCATCAGTTTCTCACTTTTTCTTTTTTGCTTATAGTTATCTGTTTTTTTCAATCTTCAAAAGATTTATTTCTAATTATTTTCTTACATCGACAACCTGACCTGTAATACTAGAGCATACTGTTTTCATTGTTTCAATTGCAACCTTTTTACTATCTAGTAAGGTTCCTTCTGGCTCAATACCAAAGTTTTTTCTTCGCATAGGTGTATTCGTTCTTTCTGGATTCATAACATTAATACGAATACCATCCTCGTATATCTCTTCTGATATTGCTTGCGCAAAATTAACAATGGCTGCCTTTGTAGAAGAATAAATGCTATACATTGCCCGTCCCCTTGTATAGGAACTGGAAGTAAATAAGATAACACTTCCTTTTGAATGTTTTAAATACGGAATGGATGCTTTTGTAATATATACAGAACCAAGATAATTAGTCATGGTCATTTGCCCTATTTCATTCGATTTCATAGTTTCAAGTTTTTGAATAGATAATTGTCCTGATGTATTTATTACATAATCTATGTTACCTTCTTTTTCCCATACGGAATGTAGCGCACCTTCTACTTCTTCATAGTTTGCAACATCTATTAAATTACTTCTTGAAAACCCATAAACTTTTCCTCCGGAAAGCTTCATTAAATCATAGATATCTTTACCAATTCCACTAGTGTGTCCAAAAATAACACCAACCTGATCTTTTAATTGATCAACAAGTTGTTGTTCTTCAATATTTTCTACCATCTTCATTGAGTTAATTTGAAACAGTTTATCTGCTAAATAGGCGTCTTCCCGATAAGTGATCTTAATATTTTGCTCTTCTCCTTCAACTACATAAATATCCGCCATTTTATAGTATGCAATAATACCGCAATCATCGGTAACTGCAATTTCCTTATCTTTTATGTATCTCTCATAGGCCCTTTTTATGAGCGACAGTCGAAATCCTTGTGGGGTTTGTCCACGCATCAGATATTTTCGATTGGGAATATCCTCAATCACCATATTATCATTCACTTTTACAATGGTATCTGCACAGGGAATAGCAACATCAACGGCTTCATATGTATTTAGGGCCTCCACAACATCATTTAAAATCTTTTCGGATATAAAAGGTCTAATCGCATCATGAAAAAGAAGATTATCTGTATCACAATCACATGCGTGAATCCCAGCATAGGAAGATTCCTGTCTGCTGTTTCCACCCAAAATTATCTTTTTTACTTTCTTAAAGTGATTTCTTAGTACTATTTCATTCATGTATTCATAGTATTTTTCATTCACAACGATTATTAAAGAGTCAATAACAAGACTGTGTTCCATTTTTTCAATGGTATGTTCTATAATCGTTTTACCTGCAATTTTTATAAATTGCTTTGGTAATTCGCCACCAAATCGCTCACCTGATCCGCCTGCTAAAATAATTAATTGAGTTTTTTTCATCTTTTTCAACCTTTTCGTCACCACTAATTTTTCATAAGTTTTAATATCTTCTCTGTCAAACGCATGCTAGAATTCCCATCACAATTAGAAAACATCCTATCCCTAGACTTCATTCTTTCTTGCTTACATTTGTCTTCTACTATAACTTGTTCCATTGCTACTTGAAGTTCATTCATTGTTCTTACCTTTATTTCGGGCATATATTCAGCAAAATCAAAATAACCATCTCTAGTATATGTGGAATATTCTTCATAATCATAATAAAAACCAATCACAGGTCTATTTAGAAGCATAAAATCCGAATAGATGGAGGAATAATCGGTAATTAAAACATCTGCATACTTTAATAATGTATAAGGATCTACATCTGCATTAACATTAATAATATTAGAATATTGAAATTGCTCAAACTCTTTTCTTATTTTAGACTTTGGATGTAGCTTTGTAACATATAAATAATTTTTATTGACTAAAAAATCGTTGAACCTTTCTAAATTCATCACAGAAAAAAATTTTATTTCCGAATCGCGAAAGGTAGGCATATAAAAAAATATTTTATTTTCTTTACATCCCCTTTCTAGGATTGCAATGAAACTTTTTTCAATTACATTTTGCGCGACAAGAGTAAATGTATTAGGGAATAAAGTATCATTTCTAGGATAGCCTTCTTCTATAATATGTTTGGAATTCGTCTGGAAAGCGCTCATAAATATATTAGCCATTATGGGGGATGTCGCCAATATATAATGACAAGGTTTTTCATCAGACATTCTACGTAAATAAGTTTTAAACTTTTCCCATTTGTTTTTAGGATGTCTCACTTGATCAAACTTATTGTCATAATTTATCTTTTTGTTACCAACTCCATGCCAAAGGTTAATCTTTTTAGCTCCGCCTGAAAGCCAAAAATTAATATCTTTCGTGTAATTATCATAGATATATGCGCCACTTCTTAGGCAAAACCAGATACCTTTTATAGATCGATAATAATAGGCTTCACAATCTTCAGAACCCAAACTCTTCACAATCTCTTTATTTTTGGATATCCAAATAGGTCTGATATTGATTTGTTTTGATTGATTAATATATAGATATAAATATCTTGGATTCTCTGCAAATCTTCTTCCAAACGTGCTACCAAATACCCAAACCTTTTTGTCCCTAAATACTAAAAAAGAAAGCCAATATACTGGTATTAAGAAAATTTGTAACCAATACTTCCATTTCTCTTTTATATCTCTCACGCTACACCTCAGACATTATACTTTTCAATCTGTCGTAAATCACTCATAAGATCAAGTATTTTATCTCGCCCTTCTTTATAAAGTTTCATATAATTATGCATAACCCGGTTTTCCAAAAGTTGCCGTTTAAAGCATCTTCTTTTACCATTTCTTAAGGAACGTTTTACGTTCCATTGGATCCAGCTTGGAAATCTCTGGATCTTTATAAAAGGAATCACTCTTCATATGTTGTGTTGATACTTCCTCAAAAATTGCTCCTGTGGAAGATGCAAAGGAATGATATTCACCACGAAGTACTGTCAACATGTCTCCGGGGTTCAATTTCTTCATTTCCCGACCTTCTATTTGAACGTCTAAGTTTCCATAAAGTACTTGAAAGGTTTCTTCTTTAATACGATGTGCATGAAATGGGTGAAATTGACCTGGCAAAACAATAATGTATTTTTTACAATATTCACGGTTAATAATATTGATGATAATGGCTCCATATTGTTTAAAGTGTTTCATTCCATAATGATGAGATAACTCCACCTCAAAATCATTTCCCAGTGCGATTCCAGCTTCGTACAGCATACCCTTCGCATCATGAACTGCATTTCTAACAACTCCAATGCCTGTTATTCTTGGCTTTTCAATAATCTTCTCATTGATTTTATAATTTGTGCTTGCCACCATTCCATCCTTAAACTCACCGCTAGTCAGTTGTTTTTCGTGACAAGGCATGGCAAAAAATACATCGGATTCTAGCAATACTTCCCCTTCATTGATTTCCTTTTTTGCATAAACACCCCTCATAAGGGAGCGAAGGGAATCCACCTCCTCCTGACTTACATATTTCTCATTACCTTTTTTCATCGTACAAATTGATTTTGCTAAAACAGCAGCCTTTACCCACTTCTCCGCTTGTTCAGGACTCATGGAGTAGGCGTTTAATTGAATTGTCTCTGTAGGTAATCCCACGTGACGTTCTAATATTTTAGCTCCTTTTGCAATTGCTAACATTGGTACCATATTATCATTGGGATCTTCATGTCCAGAATATCCTATGGTAATATCTCGATATCTACGATTCATGCGATCAATAAAATCTAGTTGAAGGTTTTCTAAAGGTGCTGGATACTCAGCAATACAATGCAAAAAAGCAAACTGACAGCCCTTATGAGTGAAAAAGTTATATAGTTTATCAATATCAGAAAGCTTTTTTCCACCCGTTGATATTATGATAGGTTTTCTCGTTGTTGCTACTTTTGTAAGTAATGGCCAATCTAGGGAGCTGCAACTTGCTACTTTAATAATATCAATCCCTTGATCCATACACCAATCTACGGATGTTTCATCAAAGGGCGTGCTCATGGTAATCATTCCTTCTTCTCGGATTGCATCAACTAATTGTGTGAACTGATCGTAATTGAGTTTTGTACTCATAAATCTCGGAATATGATTTACATCTTCCCTTTTTTTAAATTCCGGATGAACAAATGTATCTAAATCACGATATTGTAATTTGACAGCGGCTTTAATATTGTTTTTTCTAGCTATTTTTCCCATTCTTTTTATAATGTCAATTCCGTGTTCTACGCTGCCTTGGTGGCTGTTGGCCATTTCAAATATAAATAAATTTTCAAATAGATTATCTGTCATATTGTTACCTCCCTATTTTTAATGCATATTTATAAAACAGTCTGACTTTTTATAACCTCATATTCATCAAATACTTTATTAAGCGTAGTTTCTATTGTGGGAATTGCTTCCACAAGGCTGTTTTGTATTATTATTAAATACTCTTTCCCTTTTTGTGAAGCACTTATAATCTCTTTTTTTGGATCTTCTTCTGAACGATATGCTTCCTGTAAGAAAGATTGGGTGGATCTTTGCATGAGATTTTGAATATAATACATAGCAGGAGCTTGCTCTAGTTGGTTCGTTATTTCATTGGTGCTTTTGAGCATTCTTAACATTTCTTTGCTACTCATCTTGTCTGCATAGGCTAGCTCTTCCATTTTACCATAATCTCTAATACCTTTTTTTGTAATATCTAATAATTCTTTCATTTCCTCCATTAATTGATACATTTTCTTTTTTGTATGTTCCTTTTGATTATCTGTAAAAAAATAGTCCGTACTTCTTATAATATCTGCTATATTTATTTCTTTTTTACATAACAAAGCTATAACATCCTTCAGTTTCTCATTTTTTGCCCCACGAATCATCGCACCGCCTTCTGTAGCATTAATAATATTAATAGCGGGATATTGTGGAATTTGTTCTTCAAACCATCTTAAGTACATCTGGAATTCATAGGAAGATCTTACCGGTGTACCATCATATCCTTCGATTAGTAGTCCATCTAAGGTAGATGCATCAATATTTTGAGCCCCTCTTACCGTATCATGAGAATGTGTTTTATTATCTGTATAGGCTAAATCTTGTCCAACTAGAACTATATTTTCAAATCCCATAGAAGTTGCAATTGCAAAAGCCGTATTTGTCACGGAACCTCCACTAGAAAAAACAGGTAATAATAGTTCTTCCTTTGTTAAATAATCATTCACATATGTATTTAAATCATTAATGAAAAATATATCACCCTTATGTTTGCGAATTACATTTCCATTACTGCTTAATTCACAAATAACGGGTATATCAGCAACTCTCGAATCCTCAAAATGTGCGGCTTGCTTGGCAGCGTCAATGGTGATATAGACGTCTGGCACAATATGATGGTTTAAAAGTGCTTTTACAGATGAATCAGCTGCAATGATAAATCCTTTTCCTTTTACATTCTTTAATTCATTTATATTTTTATCTAAAGAAGGGCCAGAAGCCACTATAAAGACAGGAATATCTTTAGGACATTTATAAAATAAACTGATAATAGATTTTGAATGAATAAACCATGGAATATTAATTAACGAATTATAAAAATACATTCTTCCATACCTAGCCATAACTTCTTGCGTAGCCCTTATAGTGTTATACATAAGTTGAATTTCACTATCCATGTCCTTTAATTCCTCAAACATTATTTTTTCATAATTAGGGTAAGGCTGATATGTTAACTTTTCTAAATCTCTATAATCTACAAATTTATATAAGTATTCTTTAATTGTTACGGGAAAATAATCTTCTACAATCAATGTAACTCTTTCACTTGTTAAAATTTCATCTATTTCAAATGCTTCCATTACCTTGATAAATAAATCTAGGGATGGTTCATATACTAATATGCGCACTGTATTCTCCGGGGATTCCAAAACTTTACGAACGTACATTCCGTTTCCAAAGCCGAAAAATATGTACTTCGCCATATAACCTAATGTTGGCTGATTTCTCATCCAAAGGGCAATTAATTTTTCGGTATCATAAAGAGAATCCAATTGAATCATACGATCCTCATCTAGAGCATAAAGAACTTTCTTATTGGCCACTTCTGTAACGCCATATATCGATTGTGCATTTTCTATGCCTTTATCTAGTTTTGATTTCACTTCCTCTTTATATTTTATCAATTCTTCCTTTAATAAATCATATCTTTCATCCAATGCATCTATATTCTTTTCCCAGATAGTCTTACTCATAATGTAACCCCCAGTTCTTCAATCATGTCCATATATAGAATTAGGTTTTCTCTTGTTTCAAAATATAGTACATCTATTTTTAAAAAAGCATCCTTTCCTTGGATCGCTTCTGTAATTCTCGAAATTTGATTGAGCCAGTACTCCATGTCTTGCTGCATATGTTTTAATGCTTCTAATTCATAAGACATCACAATCGCTGGAATTATTTCTGATAAAAGCCCTGTTATTTCAGGCATTAAATTGTTTGCCAATTTTTTCTTATCCCTCATAAGAAGGATTGCATATTGATCTAATAATACAATTATTGATGCTATTTTCCCTTTTGTGGTAATTTTATTTTGTTGATTGTCCATATTAATTACTCCATTTCTTTTAAGAAAAAAGGGACTGGCGTACGCCAATCCCTTGCTTTTACTGTAGTGATTATCCGAGTAATGAAAGAACACCTTGGTTTGATTGGTTAGCTTGTGCAAGCATTGATTGACCAGCTTGAGAAAGAATATTATTCTTACTGAATTCAACCATTGTTTGCGCCATATCTGTATCACGGATAGCAGATTCAGCAGCTGTTGTGTTTTCAACGATGTTATCTAAGTTCTTGATAGTATGCTCTAGTCTGTTTTGAACAGCACCAAGAGATGAACGTTGAGAAGATACCTTAGCAATAGCTTGTGTAATCTTACTAATTGCTGATTTAGCACCACCTTGAGTTGCTAATGAGTCCGTAGTTCTTAATGAACTAATTCCAAGACCAGTAGAGTTCATTGCAGAAATGGTAATAGCGATAGTTTGTGCAGTTTCATTAGCAGCACCAACTTGAAGTGTTTTACCAGCGCTGAATGTACCATCCAATAAGTTTAATGTATTAAACTGAGTAGATTGAGAAACCCTATCAATTTCAGAAACAAGAGCGGTAATTTCTTTTTGAACGGCAATTCTATCTGCACTTGTGTTAGTACCGTTTGAAGATTTAACTGCTAATTCATTCATACGTTGTAACATATCGTGTACTTCTGACAATGCACCTTCTGCTGTTTGAACAGCAGATACGCCATCTTCTGCGTTTGATGAAGCTTGGCTAAGTCCTCTGATCTGACTTCTCATTTTTTCACTAATTGTTAATCCAGCAGCATCATCAGCTGCACGATTGATTTTGTAACCTGAAGATAATTTTTCTGTAACTTTTGCCTGAGCTGATGTTGTAACGTTTAATTGTCTGTTAGAGTTCATTGCTGTTAAATTGTGTTGTACTACCATAGTATTTTCCTCCTTGAATGTGCGGTGGCATCCTTGCCACTCGTTTGTTTGTTTTACTATGAAACATCAGGCCGTACGTTCCTTCTGCCTCATAATATTAAGTTAAGTAAGTTCTTTACTTATATAATATATCGGTATGAATTAAAATAACTTTATACCTAATTATTACTTTTTTAAATTATTTTTAAATTATTTTTTTTGATCCATTAATTGTGGGTCAATGTAGTTTACCTGGCTCATACTTTTATAATAATCACTAGCAGCTTTTACGTTTTTTCTTGCCTTTTGAAAATTATTTCTTGTAAATGAAAAATATTGTTCTACCGCTTGCTTATTTCTTTTTTCCGAAGTTTCTAGAGCTACGCTTTTATCTGTAATACTTGTGATCATCCTTTGCAAAGAATGAATTTCACTGGTAAACGATAATTTTTGATCTATTAATTCTTCTTTCACTCTAAGATAGACCGTTTGAAATCCTGCATCTAAATGCTCTAGCTCTTTGATGAAAAATGCCTTTTTTTCTACATTTTCCTCAAAGTCTTCTATCTTCATATTGTTCTTAATAATATCTCCTTGCTTTTCATTTAAGACAAGTAGTTGTTCAAGAACCTCTTCTTTTTTATATAAGCTTTCTAATAATATTGAAATGTATTGGGTACTGTCTGCCATACTTTGCCTTTCTGCTATACTGGTACTTTGGACAACTTCATAACTTCTTTCCAAGTATCACGCATTGTTCGAAGGTGTCCTAATACTTCTTCTAGACCTTCCTTATCCTTTTTTACATTTGACTCATGTAACTTTCCAATAAGATAAGTATATACTGCATCAAAATCCTTTGCAACTGGGTAATCATAATTTAGGGTTATTTGAAATTCCTGAATAATAAGTTGTGTCTTCCTAATATTATCATGTGTTTTTTGAATGTTACCCTGTTCAATCCCCATGATCGCAATATTACAAAATTTGATTGCACCCTCATATAACATTAAGGTGAGTTCCGCTGGTGACGCTGTTAAAATTTTATTGTTATTATATTGAGCGTATGCATTCTTTATAGGCATGATAGGCCCCTCCGTGTTCCTATTTTGTAAATTCTTACTGTCAGTTTCCTAACAGACTACTAATTGCACTTTGGCTAGAGGTCAGTTTCGATAGAGCAACTTCCATAGCAGAAAACTGGCTATAATAGTGATCTTCCATTGCTTTTAGTTTTGCTTCCGCACTGGTAATCTTCTTGGAATAACTTGCATAATCTGCTTTCATCTTTTTATCATCATAAACACTATAAACGCTGCGGTATTCTGTTGACTTCATTTGAGCGTTCAACTTTGTATATAAATTTTCAGAAAGCTTTGAGAAAAAATCTGTTACTAGCTTAGGATCACTTGATATTAAGGATTTTAATTTATCAGCGTTTCCCGAAGAGCTGGCATCTGATGAATCACCATCAATATGATACGCTCCCCTTTCGTTATCTGCTGAGCTAAAATAACCAAGCGTCTCAATACCAAAGCTAGATAGTGTGTAATTAGATCCATTTACATTAATACTAGACAGCATAGATTGCTTAAGGGTATTTACAACTCCACCCAAGGTTGAATCTTTTCGTAGTAACGACTCTTTTATCTTTTTCTCCCAATCCTCAATTTCTGAATCTGTCATCGTTTCCTTTTCATCAGCTATCAAAGGTTCATAATTCTTTGCAGAAGAGGAATTGTATAAGGAATCCATTTCATTAACGAGTGAATTATATTCTGTGAAAAACTTTTTAATCATATCATAAACGCCACTAATATCTTGTTCTGTATTAATTGATGTTTGTGCATAAGTAGGTATCTTAATTGCATCACCTAACTCATTTGTTCCATCAGTATATCCTGTGATATCACTTACTTGCTTTGCTGTAATAGTCAGTCCATTCACCGTAAAACTGTTGGAAGCCGATTCAAATTCCGCACCATTTAATTCGATCTTTGCATTTTGACC